>JAZDEY010000028.1:0-96846 GCA_043808325.1 Candidatus Eiseniibacteriota bacterium | reverse complement strand
GCCGACCTGACCGGACAATACAACTCGCTCAACCCGGCGGCGCTGCGACGCGAGATACTGACACTTCAGCAGAGACTCCACAAACTGGTGGCCTCCAAGAGGCCGCCCCTGACGACCCAAGAAACCCTGGAGGATGTGGCTCATGCGGCTGTCTCCTAACCCGCCCCGATCGGAATCATTTCAAATACATTTATTTGTGAGGCAACGAATACCCGTTCAGATACTTTTTTACTTGAGGCAACAGGGTACGCCGTTACAGGCAATGGGGTGGGTGAGGGGATTCGAACCCCCAACAACTGGATCCACAGTCCAGGGCTCTACCATTGAACTACACCCACCGCCAATTGACTCTGTTTTACTGGCGCGCCTGGCGTGACTCGAACACGCGACCCACTGCTTAGAAGGCAGTTGCTCTGTCCAACTGAGCTACAGGCGCCCGAAAATCCAATGATGACAACAATTCCTGGTCGGGGCGAGAGGATTTGAACCTCCGACCCCCTGCGCCCAAGGCAGGTGCGCTATCCGGGCTGCGCCACGCCCCGTTCCAAAATCAGAGTAAACTCCTTTGCCCGATGTATCAACTGAATTTACGGTATGCGTCCATGGAATGTCAAGGCGTGGGCGAACTACCGAGCATCGTCTCAAGGACCTGCCTGATGCCTGAAAAGGCTTGCGCCCGATGGCTTATAGTGTTCTTTACGTCATCACTCAGCTCGGCCATCGTCTTGCCATAGTCCGGCAGATAGAAGATGGGATCGTAGCCGAAGCCTCCGGTGCCCGCAGGCCTGTCCGTAATGAAGCCTGCCACCTCTCCGGCCCTGAGAGCCACACGGCCATCCGGTCCGACGAGCGCCGCCACGCACACGAATCTCGCCCTTCGCCTCTCAAACGGAAGGTCGCGGAGGAGTCCAAGCAGTTTCCGGTTGTTCTCTTCGTAGGAAGCGTGCTCACCGGCAAACCTTGCAGAGTATATGCCCGGCCTTCCCTCGAGCGCCTGGACCTCGAGGCCTGAATCATCGGCAATCGAGACCAGCCCGGTCGCCCGCCATACGTGCAAGGCTTTCTTCACCGCATTCTCTTCGAAGGTCGTACCGTCCTCGTTCGCAGCGCCCGTGGCGGGGAAGTCCTTGAGAGTCAACACTGCTATGGCAAGCGAACCCAGGATCGATCCTATTTCCCTGACCTTGCCCGGGTTTTGGGTCGCGAGCACAACGCGGAGGCGGTCGCGTTTCCTGCCGTCGCCTCTCACGTACACTCGACATCCCCCGCGCCACGGCCCCGGCGGCCAT
Organism: Candidatus Eiseniibacteriota bacterium; assembly: GCA_043808325.1. GTDB lineage: Bacteria > Arandabacterota > Arandabacteria > Arandabacterales > Arandabacteraceae > JAZDEY01. The sequence continues at coordinate 95,557 of JAZDEY010000028.1, read as the reverse complement.
GCGTTGAATCTCTCCGTTCTCAGATGCCCTGCAGCTCGACCTCCTGAAATTCGGAGTTGACCACCCGGATCCTGGGAACCTCGAACCCCAGGAATCGCTCGATCTGCAGCCGCAGGTTAAGGTGCATATCGCTCACATAGAGCTCGCAGCGGGCCCCGACCGGGGAAGACGCCGCGATACCGTTGGCAGCAAGCACTTCTTCGACCGCGCTGGCGGTCTCCTCGGCCGAATCCACCAGGATCACCCTGTGGCCCACGACGTCCGCCAGAACCCCTTTGATCAAGGGATAGTGGGTGCATCCTAAGATCACCGTGTCCACACCGCAGTCCACGATGTGCTCCAGGTATTCCTTGGCAACCATGTGGGTGACCTCATGATCGATCCAGCCTTCCTCCACGAGCGGAACAAGGAGCGGGCAGGCCTTCTGAAAAACCTTGACGCTCGAATCCTTGGACTGAATCGCATCGAGGTATGCGCCGCTCTGCACGGTCGCTCTGGTTCCAATTACGCCGATCTTCCTGTTACGCGTGACGCGGATCGCAGCATTGGCGCCCGGCTCGATCACACCGACCACGGGTATCTTGACCATGCTCTCGATCCTGGGCAGCGAATAAGCGCTCGCGGTATTGCATGCCACCACGATCATCTTGGGATTCTTGGTCAGCAGGAAATTGGTGATTTCCTCGGAGAACCTGGTGATGGTCTCGCTGGACTTGCTGCCGTAGGGAAGCCTGGCAGTGTCACCGAAATACACCATGTTCTCGTTCGGCATTCGGTCCATTATTGCCTTGAGGACCGTCAACCCTCCTATGCCGGAATCGAACATCCCGATCGGCCGTTTCTCACTGAGCATCGTTACCTCCAGTCCTTGGGATGAAGCGGCCGCGAAATATCCATATGGCCTCCGATGGTGTCCACTTCCTCCCCATTGACCAGTATGCCGACCGCGCTGATCTCGGGAAAATTGGCACATACCGTCTGTACAATAGACGCAACAAGCAGGTACTCGCCGGCGCTTCCGCCCGAGAAGTCATCCGTCAGCTGTCTGGAGAAGTCTATGTAGGCTGTCTTATCGTCGATAAAGACCCCGCGCACCGTAACCCCCGGAGGAAAGAGCCCGACCATATCTCCGGTCGGCCCGCTTATCAAGGTTTCGACCGTCCGGCGCAGGTCATCCAGCACCGTGTCCGATGCCTTGACGTCCCGGTACTCGGGCACCAGAGATGCAGCGTCTTTGGAAGCGAAGTAGAGAGTCACGGTTTTCAGGTTCTCGGGTTTGGCGGCCTCCCCGCCTCCCAAGGGCTTCTTGAGCTCCCCGCGCACGAGCCAGATCACAACCGCCACCAGAGCAATAACTACGCAGACGAATATGATTTTTCTCATCGATTGTAGTCCTCTTTGAATCTGGAGATCGCAGCCATGATGGCCCCCACAATCTTGTCCTGAAACGCGCCGTCCCTGAGCAGGACTTCCTCCTGGGGGTTGGTGATGAAGGCCGTCTCAACCATTATTCCCGGCAGATACGCCCCCTTCAAGACGAAGAAGCTTGCCTGCTTCACGCCTCTGTTGGGAATCGTAACCACCTTGGCAATCTCTTCGTCCACAAGCTGGGCAAGGTAAGAGCTCTCAGCGACGAATTCGGCCTGAGCGGTATCCCAGAGTATGAAGGCCACCTCATCGCCGCCATCCGAAAGAATCGAGGCCGGCTCAATGCCCGAGTTTTCGGTTGCGGCAACAAATCTCGCATCGTCATCTAAGGCCGGCGAGAGGAAGTAGACCTCGAAGCCCTTTGCGGCGCTCGAGGCGAAGCCGTTGGCGTGAATGCTTATGAAGAGGTCGGCGCCCACCGAATTCGCGACCTCGGTTCTGGTCTCAAGCGGCACCGATATATCATCGTTGCGGGTCATGATCACTTGAATCCCTTTACTCTCGAGAGATTGCCTCAGCTTTCGCGCCAGTTCCAGGTTGAACTGCTTCTCGAGATAGCCGGTCGCGCCAAGGCTTCCCCGATTCTCACCCCCATGCCCCGGATCAAGAACCACCAGATTCAGTCCGGCCCTCTCAGCCGAGAAGCGTTCCTGCCAGGCAAGCCTCTTCGGAGGTCTGAATTCCGGTTCTGGGATCTCAGTCAAAACGGGGGTCCACACCTTTACGATAATGCCGTCGGGGCCCCACTGAGGAAAGACCCTGTATGAAGGATTGGTGCCTGCCAAAGTGACGACGATCCTTGCTCCCTCGGCTTCCTGGCCGGCCTCGATCCGCTCAACCAGTCCCCCCTCGGCCACGAAACCCAGGCGTTTTGAGAAGACTCCACCCTTTACCAAGAGTTCCAGCTTGTTCTCGGCGACCGGCAGGAGCTCGTACCTCAAGGCACCAATCGTCTTAATTGTGGCGGTGACCTGCTGGGGCTCGCTATGGACCTCTATGTCAATTATGTTGGGCGCCGGTAGGCCCACCAGCAGACGCTTGCGGGTGGCGTCCCACTTGAGGCTCTTTCCGAAAGTCCCGGCCAGAATCGCGTCGGCCACGACCAGGTTCACATATACTTCGTCGCCCTCCTTGAAGGCGGGCTCACCGACCTTGACGGTTGCCCCATCACTGACCCAGACCGTACCGCCTATGATGATCTCAACATAGTGATCCTTGGACTTGAGCGTCACCTTGTCGTTCGCAAGATCGACCGACCTCTCCAGACTAAGCAGGCGGGCCACTTGAGAGGCCGTGATGTACGGCTTGCCGTCCCGTTCGACAATCGATATTCCCTCCGAGGGCCTGCCGTCCGAATATACGACAACCGTCTGAGCGCGACACATGCGTGGTGTGATCGACACCACGAGGCTTGAGGCCAGAATCAAGTTCAGAAGCGCAAACAGAGGTTTCATATGTACGGTCAATCCCCCGATAATAGATCGTCACCGGGCCGGCCGGCGATGAGTGTCGACCGCCTCCGGCGTCATTGCTTCCCGGATGACTCCCGTCTCATTTCCATCTCGGCATCGCGCCGAGCGATTTCCTCGCGCTTGTCCCACTTCACCTTGCCACGGGCCAGCGCGATCTCCAGCTTGACTCTGCCTCTAACAAAATACACCCTTAAGGGAATAAGCGTGAGTCCTTTTTCGGAGACCCTGCCCATCAGGCGCTTGATCTCAGACTTGTGGAGCAGGAGCTTCCGGGTCCGCTTGGGATCGGGTACAAAGTGCGAGCTCTTATCGTAGGGCGTGATGTGGACATTGTGGACATACGCCTGGCCGTCTTCGATCGCCGCATAGGCATCCTGAAGATTGACCTTGCCTTGTCGCACCGATTTGACTTCGCACCCGGCCAGCGCGATGCCCGCTTCAAAGCTCGTCATAATGAAATAGTCGTACCGGGCCCTGCGGTTGATACACACATTCTTCTCAGGGCTTTCGGGCTTCTTAGGACCGGGCATAGTAGCTCTCCCTGAAACTGGCTCGCACACCGCTTACCGCCCGCAACATTTCTCAAATCTCCCCGATCGGGATCGTCTGGCGCCTTCTCGCTTCAAAAACGGTGATTCGGTCAAAGCCCGCCTCGAGGGCGAGCGCCAGGCACCTGTCGAGACCCTGGCCGACATCCTCGGGGCGATGACAATCCGACCCCACCGTGAGACTTCTGACCCCCGCCTCTCTGGCCGCGCGGAGAATATCCGGGCTCGGGTATGGATACTCCAGACCCTTCCTGAGACCACCGCTATTGACCTCCAGGCATAGACCGCGGCGCGCCATCTCCTCGAGCACCGGTTCAATCAGGCCAATGTGGGCCTGATTCAGGCCGTCTCCGAGTAACTCCAGCCCGCAACGCTTATAGATATCGATGTGGGCAATCGCGTCGAAGAGCCCCGACGCTACCGCGCCGGCCAGGCACCCGAAGTACTCCTCGCACACCTCGGCCGGAGTCCTGGCCCCAAAATACCTGCCGCTTTCGCGCGGAGAGACGATGTCTATCCCATCAAGGACGTGGATCCCGCCTAGAATGTAATCAAACCGATGAGCCTTGATCAGTTTCTCTATCAAAGATTCGATTCCCGGCGCATAGCCTATTTCAAGACCGCAGAGCACCTTGAGGCCTCGAGCCTCACAAGCGGCGGCTGCGGCGGCGACCTCCTCCATATATGACTCCAGCCAGTCGCCCGTTACGTCAACAATCGTCCCCTTCAGGTTGATTTTGCCGTCGTGTTCCAGCCTGGCCGGATCAAGATCGCAGTGAGTCGTGAAGCAGATATGGGAGAGCCCCGACCTCAGGGCCGATGCTGCGTACTGGTCGATCGTACCCCGGGCATCGATCGAATACTCACAGTGGGCATGGAAGTCCACCATCTCAAATGCTACCTCCAATGGCACTCTCGACATGCGTGCTTACGCAATACCGGCGCCGCCGAGACAGGTACTCGTAATACTCCCCGGCGTCTTTGGTGGTTGACAATGATGCCAGTTTGAAATAGGATTAGCAACAGAAATGAATGCCGGGTTGCCGAAGTGGCGGAACTGGCAGACGCGCTGCGTTCAGGGCGCAGTGAGGGTATCCTCGTAGGGGTTCGACTCCCCTCTTCGGCACCAGACTCGATCGTCAAACACTTCTGCGCTGCCTCATGCGCACGGTCAGCTTCCAGAGTTCCATCGCCCACAAGGGAAGCGATGAAATCCCGATGACGACCACCCAGTCCAGGAGCCCCAGAGTCTGGGTCCTGAATACGGTCCGCAGAAACGGAACATACACTGCCGCGATCTGCAAGAGGAATGAGACAAAGACCGCAAGAACAAGCTTCCCATTTGAGAACACACCTATCTTGAAGAGAGAGTCGGTCATGCTCCGGCAATTGAAGGAATGAACCAGCTGGCTGGTGGAAAGCACTATGAACGCCGCCGTCCTCGCGCGTTCCAGCCCTCCACGCTCCACAAACAGGACAAGAACAAAGGCAAGCAAGCAACAGAAGGCAATGAAGGAACCCTGGGCCAGGATTAGCAGCGCGCTCTGCCTCGTGACCACCGCTTCCTTGGGACTACGGGGAGGCCGCTTCATGATCTTGGGGTCAACCGGGTCCACGCCCAGGGCGAGTGCCGGCAGGCCGTCGGTCACCAGATTGACCCACAGGATATGTATCGGCAAGAGCGGCACCGGCAACCCCATAAGCGAAGAGACGAACATCACCAAGACCTCCCCGGCGTTACAGGAAAGCAAGTAGTGTATGAATTTCTTTATGTTATCGTAGATGCCGCGTCCTTCCTCAACCGCGGAGACTATCGAAGCGAAGTTGTCGTCCGTGACGACCATGTCCGACACTTCTTTGGTGACATCGGTGCCAGTGATACCCATCGCAACACCGATGTCGGCCTCTTTGACCGCGGGGGCATCATTGACGCCGTCTCCGGTCATGGCAACGATCTCGCCTTGCCCGCGCCAGGCCCGGACCACCCGCAGCTTATGCTCCGGGGAGACTCTCGCATAGACCGAGGTCTTCCTGACCGCCTCCCCGAGCTCGTGATCGCTCAAGCGATCAAGATCCTCGCCGCTCAAGGCTTGAGAGCCGTCGCCGTAGAACCCCAGCTCCCGGGCTATGGCAACCGCCGTGTTCTTGTGGTCGCCGGTTATCATCACGGTTCTTATGCCGGCCGAATTGCATTCCTGAATCGCCGTCCTGACTTCCTCGCGAGGTGGGTCGATCATCGCCACGAGGCCCAGAAACGTGAGATCCCTTTCAAGCTCTTCCAGGTCCCGTTTCTCGTAGCCTTCGTCCAGCGTCCGGCACGCCAAAGCCAGCACCCGCATCGCCTGGGAGGCCAGATCGTTGTTGACCGCCTGGAACGCAGCTCGGTCCTCGTCGGCGAGGCCTGCGGCAACGCCGTTCCGTTCGAGGGTGGAGCAATCGCCCAGGAGTATGTCCGGCGCGCCTTTGACAAATGCAATGGTCCCTCCGGCGTGCCCTCTAATGATCGTCATCTTCTTGCGCTCGGAATCAAAGGGGATTTCATCGAGGAAGGGGTAGTCCTGTTCCAGTTGCTCCTTCAGGAGGCCGGCTTTGCCGGCAACGGCAAGCAGAGATCCCTCGGTAGGATCGCCCACGATCCGATAGACACCGGCGTCCGCGACCAATTGCGCCCCGTTGCAAAGCACGGCGCAGCGCAAGAGACTCTGCAAGTCAGCGTAATCGGCGGGGCTTACCGAACTCTCGGCGAGCAGGAACTCACCCTTGGGCGCATAACCGACTCCGGTGACGCCGAAGAGCCTGCCACCCGCAAAGACCCTCTGCACCGTCATCTCGTTCTTGGTCAGAGTCCCGGTCTTGTCCGAACAAATCACGGTTGTGCACCCCAGAGTCTCGACCGAGGGCAGCTTCCTGATCAGCGCATGCCGTTTGACCATGCGGTGAACGCCCAAGGCCAGCGCGATGGTGACCACCGCCGGCAATCCTTCCGGTATTGCCGCCACGGCCAGACTTACCGAGGTCAGGAATACATCGACGATTTTTCCGCCTCTCAGCCATTCCAGAAGGAAAACCATGCCGACAAGCACAAAACACAAATAGACGATCCACCTGCCGAACCTCTCCAGTCGCTTCTGGAGCGGAGTGGTCTCGCGGCTGATCTCCTGCACCATACCCGCTATTTTGCCCAGCTCGGTCTGCATTCCGGTATCAACTACCAGGGCCTTTGCCTTGCCCGATGCGACCGAGGTCCCCGCGTAGACCATGTTGGCGCGATCCGCCAGCGGCACCTCCTTCTCGTGGAGGGCGTGGACGGTTTTCGCGACCGGCGTAGACTCGCCGGTGAGGCTGGCTTCCATCACGCTGAAGTTTGCGGTGATCCAGATCAGACGGCCGTCCGCAGAGACGCTGTCGCCGGCCTCGAGTTCCACTAGGTCACCTGGAACCAATTCCGACGATGGGATCACCTTGTGTTCCCCGTCACGGATCACCTTTGAGGTGGGGCTGGAGAGCTTCTTCAGCGCCACGAGCGACTTCTCCGCGCGGTACTCTTGAATGAAACCCAGGATGGAGTTCAGTATTACGATCGCGAGGATCGCCAGCGCATCGACCCATTCCTGGAGGAAGCCGGAGACCAGAGCCGCGCCCACCAGGACCCAGATGATGAAATTCCGGAATTGCGAGAGGAAGATGCCCAGCGGCCTGGGGCCTTGCCTTTCACGGAGCTGGTTCGGGCCGACCTCGGACAGGCGCTCCCTCACGTCCGTACCGCTGAGGCCGGTCTTGGAGCTGCTGCGAAGAAGGCTTATCGCCTCCTCCGCGGCTATGCTGTAGAAGTCTCTATGTAGCATCGCATCGGTATCTTGCCAGAGTGATCGGTCGAGGGCAATACAAAATCGGCGCCCGGACGGAGCTCTTATTCACTTGACGAGTTGAGGTGACCGCAGTAGGCTTTGTGCTGCGACATCTTGCGATCCTACTCGTAAGGGCCTTGATCCCCTTAGAGTGATGAAGAGGGGGTGATGCGGATTGGCCTCAAGGATTGGTCTTCTGGTTGTTCTGGCGGTTTGCCTGGGTTGCGGCCATGCTGTCAACAAGGATGGAAGCGCCGATCTGGTCCGTGACGTCGGGGATATTCTCAATTATGACTCGCCTCCCACAATGGTTTCGGCGCCAAAGCCTGAGTATCCTGATTTCGCCAGAGACATGGGCGCCGAGGGCAAAGTGCTGCTCAAGGTGCTTGTGCTCGAGGACGGCAAGGTTGGCGCGGTTCAGGTTCTTGAATCACCCCATCCGATCTTGACCGGAAAAGCGATAGATGCAGTCCGGCAAAGTGTGTTTGCTCCGGCGACCCTGGCGGGTCAGCCTGTCAAGGCAACTGTGGTTATGCCCTTTGTCTTCAGGCTTGGGCGCACATTCTCGCGCACTTCGGTCGAAGAAGAGCTACCCGATCCCATGGCTCCCGGTGCGGTCGGGACCCAGGATACTCGGCAGCCCCCGGAACCGCCGATTCATATCACCAAGTGATCGCAGGTACCGCAAGCCTCAGCGAAGCCCGCTTCCGCGAGGCGCACTACTCCTCCTCGGCCTCCAGGTCGTCCTTGGCCGCCTCTATGATGTCAGAGGCCCTTTCGGCATCCTCGTTTTCGACCTGTATGGAAATCCCCCGACTCTTGCCCGACCGGCGCTCACCACCCCCAGGCACCTCCAGGGGCAACTGGAAGCTCGGTATGCCCTCGGACTCGAGCAGGCTCGTGATGTAATCCGCCTGCGTTTGAGTCCTGCAATGATAGACTTCCGTAAGCTCCTCACCCGACACGCCTAATGCCTCAGATGATTCCTCCCCAACAATCTCGTCGCAATAAGGACACATACTGCCCCTGATCCTTCTCCCGCAAGTCGGACATTCGTTCATACCACCCCTCCACGATCGAGCGGCATGAGGTGCGCTCGAGCGCACCTCATTCAACCACCTCGTAATCCGCATCTACGGCTTCGTCTTTGTCTCCGCCCGGGCGTTCCTTCTTACCCTGGCCTCCGCCCTGCTCTCCCGTCGGGCCGCCGGGGCCTGTCCCTCCGGGACCGCCGGCCCCTCCACCCCGGGCGGAAGAAGCCTGCTCATACAGCACCTTGGCCACATTGCTCCATACGCTCACCAGGGCGTCGGTCGAGGACTTGATCTCACCGATGTCGGAACCTTTGAGGGCTTCCTTCACACGGCCGATCGCGGCCTCGATCTTGGCCTTCTCGTCCGGCGGAATCTTCTCGCCCACATCCTTGAGGTTCTTCTCGGTCTCGTAGACCAGATTGTCAGCCTTGTTCCTGGCTTCGGCCTCCTCCCTCCGGCGATGGTCGTCGGCCCGATGAGATTCGCCGTCTTTGACCATCTTCTGGATTTCCTGCTCGTTCAGCCCGCTGGAGGCTTCAATCCGGATTGACTGCGCCTTGCCGGTCGCCAGATCCTTTGCCGATACATTGACGATGCCGTTGGCATCGATGTCGAACGCCACCTCAATCTGGGGAATCCCTCGGGGCGCAGGTGGAATTCCCGTCAGATGGAACCTGCCTATGGTCTTGTTGTCCACCGCCATCTCGCGCTCGCCCTGAAGCACGTGAATCTCGACCGCGGACTGGCCGTCATCGGCTGTCGTGAAGATCTCGGACTTTCTGGTGGGGATAGTAGTGTTCCGGTCGATCAGTTTGGTGAAGATCCCGCCCTTGGTCTCGATGCCCAGCCGAAGCGGGGTCACATCCAACAGCAGAACATCTCTCACTTCACCACCCAGGACCCCTCCCTGAATCGCCGCTCCGACGGCGACCACCTCATCCGGGTTGACTCCCTTGTGAGGATCCTTGCCGAAGATCTGTTTGACTACCTCCTGCACTTTGGGCATCCGGGTCTGACCGCCGACGAGTATTACCTCGTCGATCTCGGCAGCGCTAAACTTGGAATCCTTCAAGGCCTGCTCACACGGCCCGACCGTTCGACCGACAAGGTCGTCGACTAGCTGTTCAAGCTTTGCACGGGTCAAGGTCATCGTAAGATGCTTGGGCCCGCTGGCATCGGCGGTGATAAAGGGCAGATTGATCGCGGTCTCAAGCGCGGTCGACAGCTCGCACTTGGCTCGCTCGGCAGCTTCCTTGAGGCGCTGAAGTGCCATCGCGTCGTTCCTCAGATCGATGCCGTATTCCTTCTTGAATTCATCCGCGAGCCAATCGATCACGCGCTGGTCGAAATCATCGCCGCCCAGGTGGGTATCGCCGTTGGTGGACTTGACCTCAAATACGCCATCGCCGATCTCAAGAATCGAGATGTCGAACGTGCCGCCGCCGAGGTCAAACACCGCTATTTTCTCGTTCTTCTTCTTATCCAAGCCGTACGCGAGTGACGCTGCTGTAGGCTCGTTTATGATTCTGCGCACGTTTAGCCCCGCGATACGGCCCGCGTCCTTGGTCGCTTGCCGCTGGCTGTCATTGAAGTAGGCGGGGACGGTCACTACTGCATCGGTCACTTTCTCGCCAAGATAGTCCTCGGCCGTCTGCTTCATCTTCTGCAAGATGAGCGCCGAAATCTCCGGAGGTGAATACTCCTTGCCCCCGGCGTTGACCCTGGCGTCACCGTTAGGTCCCTGGACCACCTGGTAAGGCACCTCGGTGATTTCGCGCTGGACCTCGCCGAACTTGCGGCCCATGAATCGTTTGATGGAGTAGACCGTGTTCTTGGGATTGGTGATGGCCTGCCGTTTGGCAGTGAGCCCAACCAGGCGTTCACCACCCTTGGTGAACGCGACCACAGATGGAGTGGTCCGTCCGCCTTCCTGATTGGCGATCACGACGGGTTCTCCACCCTCCATCACTGCTACACAGGAGTTGGTTGTTCCTAAGTCAATGCCGATTATTTTCGCCATATTGCTCTCGCCTCCTTGAAATGCTTGATTTCCAATTGATCGTCCTTCACTCCCGGAACCCACAGCGGACACCCGGGACGAGTAAGAGCATTGCAACAGCCGTGCCTGCGCACCGCGCGGGGTCTGCCTATCGTCGCAGCCGGTCCCATCTCAATGAATTTACATGAGTTAAAATCTCTGCCAGTTCTGGGAATGCTCTTGGAGGAGCCTGCGTGGACCGGCGCGATCATGCCCATATGGCAGTCTTGGCAGCATACTGTCATATTGGGTACCTGCGGGAACTCGGCAACCTACTTAGGCACGCCGACGTATCTCACAAAGGGATAGCAGGGCAGGATGCCGACTTTGAGCTCAAGGCATTCTCTGATGCCTCGTGCCCGCTCGATGCAGTCGAAGGGGACGGCGACATAACATTTGGCCGGTGCCTGAGAGGCAAGTGCGACCAGCTGCTGCTGCGCCCCGGGGGCGCTCAGGGTCGACTGGGTCTCCACCTCTATCAAATACAGATCATCTCCTCGCGTCGCCTCAATATCCGGAATGTAGTCACCGATGGGGGCAGGTCTCCGCCTTAAGTGCCCAATGTGATCGGCGGCTACGGTGAAGCCTTCCTTCTCGAGAGAGTCAACAAGCACGTTAATCATGAGAAAGTGCATGGACTCCTCTACATGATCTCTCAGGCTCGTGTCTTACTCCATTTGCGGCCGACAGGCCTCTAATCCAGGTCGAAGGACCGGGGTCGCCTCCCCGAAGATTTCGGGCTCAGTCCGGTATCTTGACAAGCGCCGCTTCGGACCGACCGATCCAGTCCTAGCTGTGCGGCAAGGGCCGCCTCAATTGCCCGGCGCTCCAAACACATTCTTGGGACATAGTTAGCCGTATGCCTGCGCGAGAACACCTCTCAATATCCCGGCGCTCAAAACCACGCCGTCGTCGGCCATGACGACTGCGTGATTCATGGTGTTCTTGAGTTCATGGATGTTGCCTTCCCATGAGAGATGTCTCAGGAGGTGTTGAGCGTCGGCACTCATTCCCCTGATGGTTTTGCATTCCCTGTGGGCATAGAGATTCAGGAAATGGTTGGCAAGACTAACTATGTCCGTTTCCCTTTGCCTGAGGGGCGGAACCTCAATCGTAACCACCGATACCCTGAGATACAGCTGCCTCAGGAAGTATCCTTTCTCGACTTCAAGCCTGAGATTCTTCTGACTCGAGAAGATTAGGCGTGCATACCGCGCACGGGTTAGCGGGTACGCCTCAAACTCGCGCTCCCTTTCGTCCAGGTAGCCCAGAAGTTCACGCTGGCTGATGCCGCTCAAGAGGTCGACGCCTCTCAGATAGATGGTTCCATACTTGTCATGGCGATTCTTTAGATCGTCAGCCAAGGAGTAAGCGTCGGCCCTGGAGTCGCTGCCGGGGAGACAGAAAAGGGTAAAGAAATTTTTTCGAATCACGGACGAGGCCTGATGAATCTGCCTGGCTATGAAGGCCTTGCCGACACCACTCTCTCCTTCCAGCAGGATGTTGGCCCTGCATGCCGCCGCTTTCAAGGCTAACCTCTCAACAACCCACATGGTCGGATCTTCGCTTATCCCGATCATGACCGCCCCCGATTTTGCCGACGCCAGCATCCTCGCCCCTGGGTACACTGGCGCCTAATGGCCTCAAAACAAGCTAAGAGTCACCACAGTCACCAGCACCGTTACAAATTCACTGAGGATGCTGGGCGTCGGCTCTAGGGTCTTACAGCCTGGCGGAAGCGTTGTCGGCTCCCCTGGAGCAGTCGACTCGCCATCCGCAAGGCACACCGTCACGCTAAGTACTGCAATAATGCACAGAACCAGTACTGCCAATCTTCCGAAACCTAATTCCTTTACCACGGTTTCCCCCTTTCCGCCCCTCCCGGATCGCACTCCGCTTGAATGTAAGTGCAAGCTGCATACCAGGATGCTCGGCGTAGTCGCAATGATGATGGGTGTAACAGAATGAAACTGAACAGATTAACTGAACACGAAAACCCGTGGCCCCTGGGGAAAAGGCCATTAATCGTATAAGCGTACGACAGAAACGGGTGGGATGCTACATACACCAGCTCGTCCGGCGGTACTTAAATAATCCGCGGGGAGGTAGTCCATCTAACACATTGATAAAACATCGAATAGCTAAGGTTGGCCAGATGGAAGCCGAAATGCCATCTCATCTATCGGCCGATCGTATGTTCATACGATTCGGACTTGCGTACGATGGATTTGACCCAGATATTGGGGTTTATTCCACAGCTTCCCGGATGCCGAGGGCCTTCATCTTCTTTCGGAGAGTACTCTCATGGATCCCCAGGCGATTTGCGGCGACCGTCTTCACGCCTCCGGCGTCATCGAGAGCTCTTCGGATCAGGTCTCGCTCCACTTGCCTTACCACCTCCGGAAGGGGCCCCGCCGAGGCAAAGGCCGCGATCTCGCCCCCGAGGCCTGTAACGGTGGCAAGCACTTCCCTGGGAAAATGCTCGACACGGATCTCTGAACCGTCGGCCACCACGACCGCATGCTCCACAAACTTCTCCAATTCCCGCACATTACCCGGCCAAGGATATCTCATCAAGACATCCAGGGTCGCCCTCGATATCTGCATCGTACCCTTTGAATTCTCGGCAGCGTATTTCTTTACGAAGCGATCCACCAGGATAGGGAGATCGCTGATGCGCTCCCTCAAGGGAGGCAGATGGATGTGCATCGCGTTGAGCCTATAATAGAGATCCCTCCGGAATCGGTCTCTCTTGATCAGATCCTTCAGATCCTGATTAGTGGCGCTGATCACGCGAACGTCAATCTTCAAGACCTTCGACCCGCCGACCCGCTCGAACTCCTTTTCAGCGAGCACCCGGAGGACTTTGGTCTGCGTGGTAAGCGGCATGTCGCCGACCTCATCCAGGAGGACTGTTCCTCCGTCCGCTCTCTCGAAGAAGCCCGATCTCGGCGCGATTCCGGTCGCGACGTGCTTCTCAATGCCGAAGAGCTCGGTCTCAAGGAGATCACGGTGGATCGCTGCGCAGTTGACCTTTACCAGAGGCTTGTCCCTTCTGGGGCTGAGCTGGTGAAGAAGCCCGGCGATCAGCTCCTTGCCGGTTCCGCTCTCACCCGTAACGAGCACGGTGATCGAGCTCTTCGCGGCTTTCTCGACCTGCCTGAACACTTCTTGCATCTCTTTGCCGGGCCCTATGATGTTTGCAAAGCTGTACCTCTCGCCGGCCCTTGCCTTAAGGTCGGCAACATCGTCATACAGTTTGCCGACGTTCCGGGCATTCTCGATCGCGAGCACCACCTGGTTGGCGAACGCGTCCACAAAGGCCCGTTCCAGCCGGGAAAAGTCTGAAGGTACGTCGCGGTTGTCCAAATAGATGATTCCTACCAGGGCATCCTCCCTCATAAGCGGAACACACATCACCGACATCACATTATGAATCTTGACGCTCTTGCTGTTCTTGAAACGAGGGTCGATCGTGGCATCGCTTGCGATCACCGACTCCCGCGTGGACCGCACCGACTCGACAATTGACCTGCTTATGCTGATAGCCTCCTTTACAGACTCCTTATCCATTTTCCTCTCGACGATCGCAGTCGGCCCCCCAGGTGCCTCGGCCTCAAGCATCAGTACGCCGCGTTCGGCGCCCAGGTACTCCATGGCGAGATCCATCGCGAGGTTCAGAACCGTAGTGAGATCATGGCTCGAATTGAGAGTCTGGGAGATCTTGCTCAAAGACGCTACCGCCTTGATTTCTGTATCATCGGGTCCGAATCTTTCCATCTGATCCACCACCTGACTGTGAAGGTCACTTACTCCAAGATCTTTGAAGATGCGCCCCGCCTCCGCGAGATATCGTCTCGCCTTAATGAAGCTTGCCTGGCTACCCGCCGCCTGGCCTGCAAGCAGCAGCACAAGGGCATAATCATAGCGCGCCGCTCGCCTGCGGAAGATCCCAGCCGCAAGCCTGAAGTACCGTTCAAACGAGCCGTAATCCCGGCTCAGGTAATGTGCCAATGCGAGCCCACGCAGGGTCCTCGCCATATGCAGCGACTCACCTATTGATTCCAGGCTTGCTTTTGCCTCCAGCAATCGGGCCGTGCCCTCTTCGATCCTTCCAGAGAGGCACAAAGCTTCACCGGCGGCGCGTTCGGCTATCGTTGCCAGGAGCGCCGATGAAGCCAGACCGAAAGCAGTAACCGCCTTGTTCGCTATCTCGAGGGCTTCCTGCGGTCGGCCGAACCTGAGCAGTATCTCACTTCTCCTTAGCATCGCCTGCCGCTGGCCGTCAGCGTCACCGGCCTCACAGGCTAGCCTATAGCTTTCATCAAGGAGGTCAAGGGCGCGGGCGAGATCGCCGGCGATCGCACTGGCCGCGGCGAGGTAGTGCTTCAGGAGCGACTGCTCGTAGACCGTGAGACCACATGACCCCAAAGCCAGTTGATCCAGGTTCTGGCGGACCTCCCCAAGGTTTCCTGCCTCGAGTTCTATCGAGGCCAGCAGGAGGCGCGTGGAAACAATTCCCGGGTTGTATCCGAGCAGCGTGTGCAGGCCGAGCGCTTCCTGGGCAACGCTGCGGGCGCCAGCGAGGTCACCCACATCGACCAGCACCACTCCGTAGTTTTGACAGCACGCGGCTTTTTCCGCCAGCGATTTCGTAGCTTCGAAGATCGCCAGCGCGTTGGTGAAGAATTGAGTGGCACTGCCGAAGTCCATTTGCTTCCAGTAACATAGGCCGAGCGCCATCAGGCACATGCCGACATGTCGCTTCGATCCGGATTGTTCAAAGGACGCTTTGGCTTTTTCCCAGGCTCGGGCAGCATGCTTGACATTGCCCGACCTCATCTCAAGGATACCCATCCGGTTGGAAGCGACGCCTGCCTCAAACGGCATCCGGCGTTCCTCGAAAAACCGGCAGGCCTCGCTGAGGGCACTGATAGCAATGTCCCGTTTGGATTGCCTTGAATAGTTGTAGCCGAGGTCGGAGAGCACTCTTGCCCGTTCAAGCAGGTCGCCGGCTGTGGCAGCTCGCTTCTCACACTCCAGGAGCAGCGTGACGGACACTTCGGTATTGCCGCGAAGGCCCTGAACCCAGCCCAGCTTCCTCATCGCAGATGGTCGCACAACCGAGGTTTGTTGGAAACACGCCAGCGCACCCTTAAGATCACCCCGGGCTAGCCTGACATCTCCTATCTTCTCCGTAACCTCGTCCCGTAGGGACGGAGCAACATCGCATTCCACCGCCTTGCCGTAGGCCAGGATCGCATCACTGGGAGAGAATCCGGCGAAATGGTCCCCCGCTTCCGTGAGGGATTTGAAGGCAGCCGCGCAGTTCCCGGCTTGAAGATAGAGCAGTCCCAGGCCGTAGTGCTCGCTGGGGCCCCTGACCTTGCGTTCCATGATCGCCGCCAGACGCCCGCTTGCCGCCTCGGTGCGGTCATGGGGCAAGAGCCCGAGGACCACGTCGGCCAGGCCGTCCCATCTCAGTCTCAAGGATGGCTTGCCGTCGATCCGGTCTACAAAGCCCTCATTGAGGATCTCATCGATCCAGAGCGTACAGTCGGCCGGCAGAAAGAAATCACGGACGTTTTCAAGGGCAAGCCTTCCGCCGCTGACGCAAACCAAACCTAGCGTCTCGAGGGCAGAGGGACTAAGGGCGCCCAATCTCTCACGCATTATGTCCTCGAGACTTGCCGGAACCCGACTCGATCTATCCCATGCAAGTTCGAGCAAGCCCCCACCGACCTGGTACCTGAGCCCGCCTATCTCCCACAGGTGGCGAAGCACGATTTCAAGAAAGCGCCGATTGCCCCGGGTAGTCCGATATGTCTCCTCCGCCAGGCCAACGGGAAGCGTGCCAACCCCGAAGTGCAGCTTTAGGGCACCCTCAAGATCTTGAGGGCCGAACCCATCGCAGCGGATGATTTCGAAATCGTTGTTTCGGGCACGATCGTCCGGCTTGAGCTCATCGGTCTCATAGCCTACGACAATGCTCAGACGCCCGGGCAGCCTCTGGGCAACTCTGGCCAGGACTCCCAGCTCCCCGGTATCCATGGCTTCACCCCCGTCGACAACCAGGAGCTCCGACCGATCCCCCGAGAAGCCGATCTCGAGTGCGGCCAGGACCTCCCCAAGAGAGCCCGAGGGGTCCCCTCCGGCCGAATCCATTTGAATCCGTGAGCTCTCAAATCCGACAGACCCTCCACTCACCGCCTCGACTATTTGGGCAAACGCAGGCATATCGGGCTTAAGCGCTACTCTCGAAACCTTGCACCCACCGGTCTTGGCCGCTATCTCCGCCAGCCTCAAGAGACGGTCCACTCCGCAACCGCGCTCGCCGTAAATCATCACGCCTTTCTTGATTTCAATTCTTCCTCGCGGGCCGACCAGACCCTGGATTCTCTCAATCGCAGTCTCCAGACCAAACAGTGGGACATCGACCGCCGGGGCCAGACATTCCACAAAAGCCCCGGGGCGACCAAACAACCTCCCGAGCTCCAGGCCTGCCTCAGTAGCATCCCGGTATCTCAGCAGAGGCTCCTTCTTGATAAGACCTCGAACGAAGTCATCCCAGGAAGTTGAGACTGAAGGTCTGATCCTACTCGGCTCAGCAGGGTCGTGCTCAAGGTGTTTCTTGAGGATCTCCTCAGAGGTGCCGCCCTCAAAGGGACAGACACCGGTCAAAGCTTCGTACAGAGCGACCCCCAGTGAATAGAGGTCGCTCCGGCCGTCGGCGGGAAGGTTGCGTATGATCTCGGGCGCAAGATAGGGCAAGGTGCCCGCTATGGTGGGCAGGCCGGTGCCCCTCTCAAAATCGAAGCCTGCATCGACCAGCTTGACCTCCACTCCGCCGGGTACCTCGAAGACCAGGACGCCATCGGGCTTGAGGTCGCCGTGAAGCCTTCCGAGGCCGTGGAGATAGCGAAGGGCATCGAGTATCTTGAGGCTCACCTCAAAGAGATGCTCCCTTCCTCCGGCCTCGGCAAAGGTCTTGAGATCGACGCCGTCTACAAACTCCGTTACCATCATCGGGCCCAGTGGGGAGGTCGCATCAAAATCCACCGCTTCAACGATGCGTCGGTGGTTGAGGGCAGAGAGGAATTCGAATTGACTCTTGAGAAGTCCTAAGGCGACAGGATCATCGGCCTTCACAACCTTGGCGGCATACCGTGTCCCGGCATCATCGTAGGCCTCGTAGACCGTCCCATAACTGCCGCTGCCGATCCTTCGCTTGATTGTGTAGTTCATCGTTTTCCAGAAGGGCTGGTGAGCGTGCTGGGACTCGAACCCAGGGCTTCCTGCTTAAAAGGCAGGTGCTCTACCGCCTGAGCTACACGCCCGACCACGGACAATGTATAGGATACGCTGGCCCAAGTCAATCTTGAACCTCGATCACATCATCCCTTCCCGGCCCCACAGATACCATCTCGAGCCGGCACCCGCCGACTCCTGTTATCCTGTCGAGGTATCTCCTTGCGCCGGGGGGAAGATCGCCGACGCTCTTCAACTCCCGGAGATCATTCCAGGTCTCACCGGGCAGGTAGCGCGGAACGCAGGCGGCGAGCAAGTCGGTCTCCGACGGGAAGGACGGCAGGGCGCTTCCGGAGTATTCATATGCGACACAGAGCTTCAAGGTGTCCAGGCCGGAGAGCGTATCCATCTTGGTCGCGGCGATCGAGGTCACGCCGTTCACCGAACAGGAATACCTGAGCGCAACAAGGTCGGGCCAACCACACCTGCGCGGACGGCCGGTGGTGGCGCCGAACTCCCTGCCCTTTTCTCTGATCCGTGTCTGATACGGTTCTTCCATCTCGGTCGGCATCGGTCCCTCGCCCACTCGGGTCACGTAGGCTTTGAGGACGCCGACCACCCGGTCAATGCTCGACGGCGGAAGCCCGGCGCCCAGGGCGAGTCCGTGTACGCCGGTGTTGCTCGAGGTAACATAGGGATAGGTGCCGTGATCGATATCCAGGAGAAAGCCTTGAGCGCCCTCGAGCAAGATCCTCTTGCCCCCGGCATGCGCCTCCTCAAGGATCGGAGTCACGTCACCCGAGATCTCCTTGACCATCGGGAGATAGGTACGGCAGTGCTCGCGGCTCTCCTCCACGTCGAACCGCGGCCCTTCTCCGGCTCTGGCCGAATATACGCCGGAAGCGGCCTCGAGCCTCGCACCGAGGGTCGAAGGATTCAGGATGTCCCCGACGCGAACGCCCAACCGCGCATACTTGTCGCTGTAGCAGGGGCCGATTCCGCGCATCGTCGTGCCGATTCTGTGACCGCCCCTTGATTCCTCGTCTGCCCGGTCAATCTGTTTGTGAAAGGGGAGGACCACATGAGCTCTCTTCGACAGGACCAGCCTGCCGGCGGTATTGATACCTGCTGCCTCAAGCTCTCGGATTTCCTTGTCGAGCAACTCAAGATCGACCGCAACGCCGTTTCCGATGAAGCAGGTGGTCCCCTGCCTGAGAATGCCGGAAGGTACAAGGTGGAGAACAAAGGCACGCCGATCCACAACCACCGTATGCCCGGCATTGGAACCACCCTGGCACCGCACCACAACGTCGGCGCGCTCGCACAGCACGTCCACCACCTTGCCCTTGCCCTCGTCGCCCCACTGAAGCCCTATGACCGCCGTCACTCCCATAGGCGTGCATCCTCCATGATCATCTTGAGTGGATCCGCTATACCCTTGATATCACATCTGCGCCCGAGTCCGGCCAGAGTCGTCTCAAACGCCCCGGCGAAAAGCCGAATCTCACTCGGCGGCTTCCCGATCCCCGAGACCCTGAGGATCTTGCCCCTGAGCTCGCCCTGACCGTGCGCTATCACGATCCCGTGATCTTCCCTGAGGATGCGGACGATCTCCTCTGCCGATAGGTCGCCGACCCAGAAGGCCACGACGGCGGCAGACTGGTTCTGAGCGACCGGACGGAGGCCCGCGGTCTCAACGATCAACCGAAGCGCCCGCGAAGCAGCCCTGTTGGCTTTCCAGACATCCTCGAGGCCCAGGGTGAGGATTCTCTTGAGCGACTTGCCGGCTGCCGAGACCAGCGACACCGCGGGTGTAAACGGAGGGCGCCCCGAATCGAGATACTTTCTGAAATCGAAATAGTATCGTGACGCCTTCGCTTCCTCGGCAAGCTTGCGGGCCCTGTCGCTCAGTGAGACAAAGGAGAGGCCCGGCGGACAGAGCATCCCCTTCTGGGATGCCGCGACCACAACGTCGACTCCCCAGGCATCCTTTCTCAACTCGTCTACGCAGAAGCTCGTGGTCGAGTCACTGCACACTATGATGGAATGCCCTCGGCGAGATTCGAAATCGTGGATGGCGCGGCTAACAGACCGCAGGTCGGTAAGGCTCCCCGTGGAGGTCTCGCACTGGGTCAGGAACACCCCCTTGGTGGGCCCGACCCGCGCCAGGGCATCGCCAACACAATCAGGCGCCGGAGACTCACCCGGCCGAAGATCCATACGAACTGCCCGGACGCCGTAAGCCTCGCAGATCTCGGCCCATCTCATGCTGAACTTCCCGTTGGTGGGAACCAGCACCTGATCCCCGGGAGAGAAAAGGTTGGCCACCACTGCTTCCATGGCGCCTGTCCCCGAGGCGGTCAGAACCATAACTTGGTCCTGGGTGGCAAAGGCGGTCTTGAGATCCGAGGCAAGGTCGGCCCATATCCGTTGGAAAGCCTCGGACCTGTGGTAGAGGACCGGCTCTCCCAGCCCCTCCCGGGCCTCACGGGAGAGGTTCACAGGCCCGGGTGTAAACAAGTCGAAGGATTTTGCCACGGCCTTCTCACCTGCCCCCTGCTGTCTCAAACCACTTAGATGCGGCGCGACCGCCTAGCTTCCACGGGGCATTATACACGATATGAATCTTTGGTTTAAGCCAAAAGGATTGCGGCGGGAATCAACTTCGAGTGACTTCGACTCGCGGCCGGCCTACCGAGGGGAACGGGGCAGTGATCGCGGCGCCGAAATCTTAGCGCTTCTTCTTCCCCACCACGCGGCTGAGGACCGGCTGGGCGCCGGCGGCAACCACAAAGTCCCTGGTTATGACGCATTCCTTGACATCTTTGCTGGACGGCAGGTCAAACATCAGATCGAGCATCTTCTCCTCGATCACCGACCTCAATCCTCGAGCGCCCGTATTGAGCTTGAACGCCCGGGAGGCGATGGCCTCCAAGGCCTCCCCGTCGAAATTCAGGGTTATGCCCTCGAGCTCGAACATCCTCTGATACTGTTTGCTCAAGGCGTTCTTGGGCCTGGTGAGGATTGAGACCAGGGCTGCCTCATCCAGCTCCTCCAGGCTGCAGACCACGGGGAGTCTTCCCACAAGCTCGGGGATCAGGCCGTATTTGAGAAGGTCGTCGGGTTCGATCAAGCGAAGTATCTCGCCCAACTTCCTGTCCTTCCTTCGCTTCACTTCGGCGCCGAAACCAATCGAGCTCGATCTAATCCGCCGCTCGATCACCTTATCAATGCCATCGAAGGACCCGCCGCAAATAAAAAGAATATCCTTGGTGTTGACCTCGATGAATCTCTGCTGGGGGTGCTTTCGACCACCCTGCGGCGGCACATTCGCAAGTGTGCCTTCGAGGATCTTCAGGAGTGCCTGCTGCACGCCTTCGCCGGAGACATCCCGGGTTATCGACGGACTGTCCTGCTTCCGAGATGTCTTATCCAGCTCGTCGATATAGACGATGCCCTTCTCTGCCGCAGGAAGATTGTAGTCGGCGTTCTGGAGAAGCCGCGTGAGGATATTCTCTACGTCCTCACCGACGTAACCCGCCTCGGTAAAAGCCGTGGCGTCGACGATCGCAAAAGGCACCTTCAAGAATCTGGCGAGGGTCTCTGCAAGCAGCGTCTTACCAGTGCCAGTCGGCCCCACCAGCAGGATGTTGCTCTTCTGGATCTCGACTCCGTCCTTCACCGGGGGAGACATCACACGCTTGTAGTGATTATAGACGGCGACCGAGAGGATCTTCTTGGCTCGGTCCTGCCCTATTACGTATTCATCCAGAAACCCTTTGATATCGGCGGGCCTCGGGAGATTACGTGGGGGAGCAAGTTCCTGAGTTTTGACATCGTCCTCTATGATGGTGCCGCAGAGTTTGATGCAGTCGCCACAAATATAGACGTTCTGGCCCGAGACCAGCCTTGAGACTTCTTCCTTGCCTCTGCCGCAGAACGAACAGGCTATCTCCCCACGTACGCCGACTTTCCGTTTCACGATCTCCGTCCTTGCTACTGTTTCTTGTAGATCACTTCGTCGATTATGCCGTATTCCTTGGCCTCTTCGGCCGACATGAAGAAATTCCTATCTGTATCTCTGATTATCCTCTCAATGGGTTGGCCGGTATGGTTTGCGAGGATCTCATTAAGCCTGTCCCGCAGAGTAACGATCTCCTTGGTGTAGATTTCGATGTCGGTCGCCTGCCCCTGGCTTCCGCCCAACGGTTGGTGAATCATCACCCGCGCGTGGGGAAGCGCCGAACGCTTGCCCTTTGTGCCTGCCGACAGAAGAAGTGCGGCAAGACTTGCTGCCTGCCCCATGCAAATCGTGGCAACATCAGGCTTTATGTACTGCATGGTATCGTAGATTGCCAGGCCCGCCGGCAGCACGCCGCCCGGGGAGTTTATGTAAAGAAAGATGTCCTTGTCCGGATCCTCGGCCTCTAGGAAAAGCAGCTGAGCAATCGTCAGGTTCACTACGTTCTCATCTATCGGATTCCCAATGAAGACGATCCTGTCCTTCAGGAGCCGTGAGAATATGTCGTAGGCTCGCTCGCCTCGTCCCGTCTGTTCAACTACGATAGGAACAAGTCCCATGAGTCTCCTCCTAACAACCGGGGTTACGTTTCAACATCAGCATTTTGATAGACAAAATCAAGTACCTTGTTTCGGATGATGTCCCTGCGCCAGCGGATGGTCTCATCGGATTTCTCAGCCCGCGTGCGGGCCTCCTCAATCGAGATTCCTGAGCGCGCTGCGATCGATCCAAGGATTTCCTCAATCTCCTCATCCTTAGCCACAATGCCTTCTCTCTTTGCTATTTCGTCAACAATGAACTGCTCCTTGACAAGATTGACGGCCAGGGGCTTAAGCTTCTCGCCTATTTCCTTCAGCTTCTCTTCCCATCCGGCCTCCGCCCCGGCTTCGAACTCTTCACGATAGGACTTGAGCAAGGAGTCCAGCGCCATCGTGACCAGGCCTCCGGGGACCTCAAAGGTGTTGTCCCCAACAATCGTCTTCAAGAGCTCCTGCCTGACCTTCGACGTGGCGTCCTCTTCATAGGCTCGCCCAAGGCCCTCCCGCACCCTGGCCTTCAGCGCCTCCACCGAATCGACTTTGAATGTCTTAGCGAACGCATCATCGACCTCGGGAGATACTTTACGGGTGATCTCCTTGACCTCAACTCCGAATTTGACTTGCTTGCCCCTCAGTCCGGCATCCGAAGAATCGGCGGGGTACGTGACATCGATGGTCTTGATGTCTCCGATCCTGGTTCCGCGGAGCCCCTGATCAAACTCTCCCACCAGTTTTCCGGAGCCCAGCTCCACCGGATAGCCGGAGATCCGGCTCCCCTTGACGGGTTTGTCGTCGGCGCCGATCCGCCAGTAGTCGATTATGACGAAGTGCCCGGGCTGGGCCTCGCCTTCGACCTTGTCGAAGCGGGCGAAGCGCTCCCGCAGCCCTTGGATTTCCCGTTCAACGTCGCCGTCTTCGACCGGTTTGGTTTCCTTCTTGACCTTGATCGCCCTGTAGGGCTTGAGCTCTACCGTTGGGCGGAGCTCGATGGCGATATGGAACGAGAGCGGACCCGTATCCTCGTAAGTGAGATTACTTATCTCAGCCGGCAGGACCGGTCTCAGGGATTCCTTGCTGAGCGTATCCTGGTAGGCTTCGGGAATAAGCCTCTCGATCGCTTCCTTGCGGGCGGTCTCGCCGAATCTGGCTCTGAGCACATCGGCCGGAGCCTTGCCTTTCCTGAACCCAGGAAGGGCGATTTCCTTTCTGATGCCCTGAATGATCTCCTCGATTGCCGTTTCCACGCGCTCGCGCGGCACTTCGAATTCCAGAATGCGTTTCAGCTCAGTAGGACTCTGGATCCCTTTGAGATACTGTCCGGTTTCACCAGCCATGAAATATCCGACTCCTTACTTGGTGCGAGAGGGGGGACTTGAACCCCCATGAGTCGCCTCACTGGATCCTAAGTCCAGCGCGTCTGCCAATTCCGCCACTCTCGCGCGGCTCTATTGGGACTGCGTTTATCTGAATATTAGCGGGCTCGCCCCAAGGGGTCAAGGGGAAAGGGGTTCGTTAAGACCTCCGATGATCCTTTCGGTTGTCTTCTGCCACGTAAAAACCGATCTTGCCCGCCTCAGGCCCTCAGCGCCCAGGCTCGCGGCAAGCTGGTGATCGAGTAGAATGCGCGTTATCGCCTCCGCAACTTCCTCCGGACGATAAGGATCGACCAAGAGACCGGTCACTCCATCTTCCACGGCATCGGGGATACCACCCGATCGGCCACCGACCACCGGTTTGCCGAGCGCGCCGGCCTCCAGGAAAGCTATCCCGAAGCCTTCCACGCTTCCGGCTTCAATCCGGCTTATCATGGCAAACACGTCGCACGCCTTGAAAAGCGCGATCACATCATGCCTCGCCAGTCCCCCGGTCAGGACCACATGACCGTGGACTCCCAGAGTCTCACTCAACGCGACAAGACGGGGACGCATCTTCCCCTCTCCAGCTATCACGTAGACCGCGTCCGGCGCTTTGGCGAGGATCGAGGGAAGAGCTTGTAACACCGTGTCCTGGCCCTTATGAATATCCAGCCGCGCAACCGTGAGGATCACTCGCTTGCCGGTAAGGCCCAGCCTGTCGAGAAGAGGCTTGGTGTCGACCGCGGCTTCAAGTTCCTCAAAATCGACGCCGTTGAAGACCTTGAAGATCTTGCTGCTTCGGATGCCGGCGGCTACCACGAGCTGCTTGGTGAACTCGCTTACGGCAAAGATCCTGTCGGCACGGCCGATCATCGCTATCTGCAGAGTCTTGACCGCGGACTTGAGCTTCTGTCTGAGTGTCCGTTGCCCATAGAGGACCTCGTGGGCATGAATCGTGACCGCGTATCTGAATGAGACAAGCTGCCGCAAAAGGAAGAAGAGCGGAGCACCGGGATTGGAGGTCGCAACGTATACCACGCCGATCCGGCGTTTGAAGATCACATAGAGGCCTACGAAGAAATAGAATACCAGGTCAAGATGCCTGATGCCGGGAACTCTGTAGGTCGGCAATTGCTGGCCCCGGTCAAAATCCCTCCAGCCTTTGAAGCGCGGGGCGAGCACCGTGACCTCGGCACCGGCTTGCCGTAGTCCCAGGGCGACCCTATGCGAGTGTTCGGCGATTCCCCCGGGTTGCGGCTTATAGTCGGCGCTAAACACAAGGAAGTTGGGCAGTGGCCCGTCAGGAGGCGTAGCCCGGTCCGATCTGCCGCGCTTACGGCGGCAGAAGTCCCAAATCCCCAGGAGCGACATGCCAAGCTCGAGCCACCGCCTTCTGGCCAGGTTGTTGAGTATGCCGTACCTCAAGGACCAGCCAAGCGCAACCGGCAGGGAGCGGGGGAAATTCCTCTTCACGAACTCCAGACGATTCCTCGCGAAATAGTAGGACGAGTAGACCGACTTGGCCTCGACGCCCAGCAGTGTCTCCCGGTGCCACACTCGTGAGCCCGGCACCAGCACCGTCTTCCAGCCGCGTTTTCGAGCCCGCGCGAACCAATCGGTATCTTCATAATAGAGGAAGTAGCCGCTGTCGAGATTCCCCACCTCCCTGAGCGCCTGAGCCTTGAGGAGCATCGCGCACCCAGAGAGATAGAAGGTCGGGCGGACGGCACTGCCAAGGTCGCTGAGGCTCTCACCGGCCCGATCCCTCCACGCACCACCGGTCACGGAATCAACTGATCCGCCCGCCTGCCAGATTATGGTCTTGCGGTCGTAACATAGCACCAAGGGTCCTGCCGCACCTATGCCTTGTGGCTCGATCGCCTCGACCAGGGGCGCCAAGAAATCCGAACTCACCACAATATCCGAATTGAGCAACATGAGGTAAGGAGCGCTGCCCTGGAGCGCCATCTTGATGCCGAGGTTGTGGCCGCCGGCAAAACCGAGGTTCTCACCGGCCGAGACGATCACCAGGGAAGCTTCGCCCCGCTGATTGCCGGGCGCGGATGAGCCGACCGCAGTGAACGTGCCCCGCGAGTCAGCCCTGAACTCCTGCCAGCCGAGAGGCCTATGCCCCGAGTGCTCGCCCCATCCGGCCGAGCGGTCATCCGCCCCGTCGCAAGCCCACCTCTTGACCGCTTCTATGGAGCCATCGGTGGAGGCGTTGTCCACCAGGATCACCCGGAAATCCGGATAGGAGTCGGCGAAGACGCTCTCGAGGCAGGCGATCACGCTGGCGCGGTTATTCCTGTTGAGAACACATATCACCACCTGAGGAGAGGCCACACGCTCAGCCCTCCCCGGCCCCGGGACAGATCTCACGATAGACCTCTTCGATGTGCCCGGCCGTCAGCGTGCTTGAGAATCTTGAGGTCACGGTCTGCCTTCCCATCTCACCGAAGCGATGTGCCAGCTCCCTGTCAGTCAACATCCTTACAATGGCCCGCGCAAACCCTGCCAGATCGCCGGGCGGGACCAGAATACCGTCAACTTCGCTCGTTATTATCTCGCGCGGTCCCCCAATGTCGAAGGCGATCACCGGCCGCCTGAGGGCCATGGCCTCGAGCACCACCCGCCCGAGCGGCTCATTCTTAGAGGGCAGAGCCAGTACGGTGGATCTATTGAGGACCGGCCTTACGTCATCGACGTGGCCGAGGAACTCAAAGGCGTGATCCAGGCGTAGGTCACGGATGCGTGCTCTCACGCTCTCAAGATACTTGGCATCATTGGGCGTAAACGGTTCACCCGCAACCAGGAAGCGTGCTGCCGGTACGCTTGCCAGGACAAGGCTCGCACACTCGACCAGACTCAGCACATCTTTTTCCTCGCTTATTCGTCCCAGAAAGCAGACCGCCTTCTGCAAAGGCTCTGCCCCCGTGGGCGCAAAACGGTCGGTGTCAATTCCATTATAGACCAGGCGTGCTTTTCGGCCCGCACGGCCCTTGTGTTTGGCGCCTACCGCGTGAGACACGACGATGATGCGGGAGGCCATGGAGGCGACCAGCCGCCCCAGAACGCCGTGATCAATATGGGTGCGATCGTGGAAGATCATCGGCCGCCGCACGAAGAGACACGCGAGGCCCCCGACCAAAGCACCCTTAAAGGTATTCGCGTGGACTATGTCTATTCGGTTTGCGCGAATTCTCGCCGCAAGAAGGCCGACCCCATATAGCGAATCGAAAAGATCCCTGACCACGCCGGCTACCGCACCGCCCTGTCTGGTCGACAGGTGAACGGACTTGGTCGGAAGCGGCAGCCACACTACCCCCAGCTCGCTGCATTTCTTTTCGAGCGCGCTATCCTCGGGCGAGCACACGAACGGCTGGAAGCGGTGGCCCGCGAGGTGCTTAAGCAACTCGACCAGACTTACCTGACCTCCTGCGAGCCCCAGGCCGGTATCAATGTATAGAATTCTTAGCGGCGCCATTGTCGAATTTGCCTCCCCTGACTCCAATGCCCAGACAGTATTTGAGCGTGAGCGCAAGCACGATCCAGAAACTTCCCATGAAGCGGTGCAGCAGGAAGAAGTCTCCCGAGAGCTCGAATACCACCAGGCAGCCGACCGTGGCGGGCAAGAGCCCCATAGCGATACCCCTCACGAAGTCATCGTCGGCCCGGGCGCGAATCGCTCGCCATTCCTCCCTGAGGATTGTGGCGAGCAGCCAAACAAACGCCGCCAGCCCCGCGATGCCCGCCTCACCAAGAACCTTCATGTAGAAATTGTCTCTCAGGCTATAGCTCCATGTGCCCTTTCCCAGAATGGGGTTCTCTGCGAAATCTATCAATACTCCCTTCCACATCCCGAGCCTGGACACAAATGAAATTGGAAAACTCTTTAGGGCAAGGGCCGACACAAGAACCTTGAGGCTATAAAAAATGTGCGACGGGCCCAGAACTAGGAAAAGCGTCATCACCGTCACAAACACGGCCGCTACCCCGAACTTCCTGCGTTTTCTGAATGGCATCGCGAGCAGGCAAAGGAAGCCCATCGTAAGCGCAAGGTAACCTCCCCGGCTAAAAGTGAAGACTATGGCACAGAGCATTATACCGAAGGCCACGATGCCGGCGGCGGCGACCGCGGTGCTACTCGACTCGAGCAGCACCCCCAGAGTCAGCATCGCGACCATGATCGCATAGATGGCGAAATCGCTGTGCCCGCCCTCAAAGGTACCGTTGACATAGAACGCGAAACTCATGCGCCACCGGGCCAGCCCCAAGATGCACTCCACGAGCCCCACCATCAGAAACAGCAAGAGCATGATCTTGATCTCACGCCGCGAGAAAGACATCGGAAGAATCAAGGCGAAGAAACCGGCATAGAGGAAGAGCTGGACGAACCTGAGAAGGTTAGGTTTGTTAGCAAGCAGAACCCCGAAATTCTGCATTGCGGAGACCACCAGGACTCCCAGGAACACCGCAATCGCAATCACCACCCGGTTGAGATACAGGGTATACGGCTGGGCAAGAAGTGAGTTCCTCCATGCCCACGCCGCGTAGGTGACCATCAGAACGGCAGTAGACAGGTAGAGGTTACCAAAGCCCATGGCAAACCGCGGCCCCAGCGGACAGAGGAAAATCAGCGCGGGCACAACGATCCTGATGTCCCACACCAAGGCCACAAATAAGGAGCCACACGCCAGCGCAGCGAGGAAGGTCTTCAGCCCAAGTCCGAAGGCGGTTCCAAGAGCGGTCGAAGCAAGTAGAACGCCGACAAAGCTGAGAATGTCGAGCTTCCCGAGACGCAAACCTGGGGAAAAGATGGAGATACCTTCTTTGGCGTTCATGCGTTCACTTCAGCACCCCACTGCTCGGGCCCTACCCCCGGCCGCGGGCCTCTCTTCGTCTCTCGCGGTAGAGCACTATGGCTGAAGACAACAGGAATGCGGCGGCAGTGCTGACGGATACCATCACTTTTCGCTTCGGCTTGGAGCGGACCGACGGTGGCTGAGCCCGGTCGAGAATCTGGATGGTCGGCGTATCTCGCATTTCCTGGATTCTGGCATCTTCGTATTGCTCGCTGAGTACCTTATAGACCGATCGCTTGATCTCCACCTGCATCGCGAGATCCCCAAGCCGTTTCTCGAGACGAGGGACGGCATCGAATCTTGTGAAGAGCTTGGTCGTATTGGGCTGATCCGGCTCCGAACCGATGTATCCCATCTCGGCCAACTTGCGCTCGAGAGCTCGTATCTGGGACTTGATGTCCAGCACCTCAGGGCTCTTATCGGTGGCGAACTGCCTGAGTCTCTCCAGGCTGACCTCAAGCTCGGCAATCTTGCCGTAAAGGTCCGCCGCCGTCTTGATCGATGCGCCGGCCTGCTCGGAAATGAATATGGCGCCGCTGGACTCCTTAAAGGTCTGGAGCTCTTCCTGGGCTCTCTCCAGCTCCGCCCTGGTCTCGGCAAGACGTTCCTCCACTAGCCCCCTGACCCTCCTGGCCGTGGTCACTCGGCTTTCGCGATTGAACCTGTCGAGCGCCCTGACAAAGGTGTTGGCGACGTCCGCGGCCCGAACCCTGTCCCTATCCTCATAGGTGATCTCAATCAAACCCTCGGGCATGATAGTTATCCGCGTGCTCTCAAAAACCCTGGCCCTGGCATCCTTCAGGCTCTTCGATCTGTAGGCCTTCACAAGATCGAGCGAGTCTATCACTGCCTCGGTTATCGTGTTGCTTCTAAGTATCACCGAGTATATGTCCGACGGTGTGGTGACCGACGGGAGCTGGGCGGGTTTGACTCCCGCATATCTCATCATGCCGACCACGTCAGGCTCGTTTATGGCGCTCTCCGGCGGCAGTATGGTTGCCCGTGCCTTGTACCATTGTGGAAGTATCAGCGATATGCCGGCCGAGATGGCAAACGCGCCCGCCGTGCAGAGCACGATCATTCTTGCATTCCTGAGAAGCATCCGCGCCAACTCGCCGAGCCTTACTTTCTCGTCCATTGGGAGCTCACTTTGTGGCCTGGTCTATCACAACGTAGACCGTGGCAATCCCAGCAACTACCTGAACAATGTCCTTGACCGCGCCCCACAGGCTGAATTCCTTCTTTCCGGGGACCCAGATGATGTCACCGGCACAGACCTCAGTCCCACTTGGACTCATCATCTGCCCATTGAGCGCGGTCACCAGGCGCGTACCGCCAACGTCAGCTCCCGGCGCGAATCCCCCGGCCTGTCTTATGTAATAACCGGATTTCTCGCCGGGCTTGAAGGCAACAAGTCCTGGATTCTTGACCTGGCCCGAAACCCGCACCGATGAAGATGCCCGCGGTATCTCGATCACGTCCCCGTCATAGAGCGGAGGATCAACCCGTTTGCCCTTCTTCGCCGCAAAGATCTGCTCGAATCTCAGGGAGAGGGCCCCCTTGGGCTCGCGGCTCAGGGTCTTCACCAGCTGCTTGTCCTTCTCGCTAAGAACGCTCTCCATATCCTTGACGGCCTCGATTTCGGATTCGATGGGAAACGTGGTCGAGGCGTACGCGCCTCTTACCAGCCGCGACTCGGCAAGCGAGGCCTTGTCCGTCAGCCCGCCGGCTCTTGCCACCAGATGGGAAAGCGTCTCAACGCCTTCCTGGATCACATAAACACCCGGGCGCTCGACCTCTCCGTTGACGGTCACCTTCGCATCTCGATGCCAATCCGGGATCGACCTTACGAAGATCCTGTCACCGGGCGCGACCTTGAACCCCTTCAGCTTCTCCGGCTCCGCCGAGAGAAAGAGAGCTCTCGAGACGACCGGATCTTCATCCGGGAACCTTTCGATTTCGATCGAGTCCAGGCAGGCTTCCGGCTTGAAACCGCCTGCAATATCAATCAGGGCATCGAGGGTCTCGCCCCCGATAAACTCGTAGGCTCCAGCTCGATAAACACTGCCATAGACGTGGACCTGCTCCGAACATGGAGGCACGTACACCACATCGCCATCGTTGAGAAAAGGATTCATCTGGTTGTCGCCGAGGAGCAGGTACCTTGTCAGGTCGGCACGGAGCTCCCCTCCGGCCCGCGTGACCCGGATGTTGCGCTGTGAGGCAGTGGGGGCGAGGCCGCCTGCCCGCACAACGGCTTGGGAGACCCGGGTGACCGCATTGACTTCGAATGCCCCCGGTCTCTCCACCATCCCGACCACATGGACCTGGAAGCTCCTGATCGAGACCAGTGAAACCGAGAGGATGCTGGGCCGGTAGTAAGCGGCAAGCTTCTCCTTGATTACGTTGCGGGCCTCGGCAAGCGTCATGCCCGTGACCTTCAAGGGGCCGACCGGAGCAATAAGCGCATCACCATCCGGATTGACCACTACTGTATCACTGCGATTCACATCCCCCCAGAAGCCGATCTGGAGGACATCGCCCGGGCCGAGGATGTACTGGTCGGCATCGACTGTACCCTCCAGCGTGCCGGACTCAAGACTGGTTGCCACCTGGGAGCCGGTGGGCGGCCCCCCCGGCGAGACGTCCTCGCAGACCACATCTCGGCTGAATAGAGCGGCCCAAAGAACGATGCTTGCGACCGCCACGATCAGGAATTTTCCCACACCGGTCTCCTGCTTGAAATCACTTGACTGGACGCCCAATTCAGCCTGATCCTAAGCGGAACCGGCCCCGAGGTCAAGCCCGAAACCCGAGGACCTACCGATGCCCCCTGGTCGCGAGCACGCAGGCCACGGCGATTGAATTGAGCCGCGCATCATAGCTGTCCGCCCGCGACACCACGACCATCGGTACCTTGCCGCCCACGATCACACCCGCGGTCCGACAACGCTTGCCGCAGAAGCAGGTCAGGGTCTTGTACATCACGTTGCCGACGTCGGCGTGGCCCACTATAAGAATGTCGGCCGCTCCCGCGACCGGGCTCTTGATGCCTTTCTGGCGTGCTGCCTCCGCGGAGACCGCATTGTCAAAGGCCAGGGGGCCGTCCACGACGGCCCCGCGGATCTGACCGCGATCCGCCATCTTGGATATGATCGCCGCGTCAATCGCCGATTTCATCTTGAGATTGACGATCTCGACCGAGGAAAGCAGGGCGACCTTCGGCAGTTTCACACCGAAGACGTGCGCGACCCCGATCGCGTTCCTCACGATCTCTACCTTCTGGGCGAGGTCGGGCTCGACCACGATGCCGCCGTCCGACATGAACATCATGCGGTCGTAGCCGTCGACCTCGAGAAGAGCAACGTGCGTAAGGAGCCGGTCGGTTTTAATTCCAATCTGGTCATCCAGCGCAGCCTTCATCAGCGTGACCGTGAGGACGTTGCCTTTCATCAGCACGTCGGCATCGCCGGAACTTGCGGCCTGCGCCGCTCGCCGCGCTGCGGCCGTAGCGGTACTTGTATCAATGATCTCGCATCCCCGGAGCGCCAGGCGGCCCCTCTTGGCGATCTCATGGATTCCCGCCTCATCCCCAAAAAGGAGCGGTACCGCAAGACCCTGTGCCGCGGCATCGCAGACCACTTCAAGCACTATGGCGTCAGTGGCTCCGGCCACCGCGATGCGGGGCTTCTTTCCTCGGGCCGCTTTCTTGGCCTGAACCATAATGTCCTGGAAACGTACCCTAAGCACTCTCTTCCTCCTTGGATTGCACCTTCACGCACTTTGCCTTTGCCTCTGCCAGCACCTCGCCTCGCGCGTTTTCGATCTTCGCGGCCGTGAAAACGATTCGACCTTTCTGAGAATCCACCCAGCCCTTTATGTACAAAGGCTCGCCGACCTTGGCGGGCTTTGCCAACCTTATCTCGAGCGAGGCGCTGACCGCAGGAATTCCGGCTTCCCACAGGAGCTTGACCATCGCCTCGTCCAAGAGCGCACCGACAAGGCCCCCGTGCATTATGCCCTTGTACCCCTCGTGCTCTCGCTTCGGGACAAATACGCCCGCGATCCTGAGCGCGGGCTTGTCTACGTCGAATTCCACCTTGAGCCCGATCGGATTACGCTTGCCGCAGATGAAGCACATGCCCTCGTCGACGAGTTCCATACCTGCTTCCCCGAGTTTGCACTTGAAACTGTTTTGGGTAGCCGATATTGTACTCGAGAACCTATCCCGATTCAATTGCCAAAATAGGAGGTGCCCAGTTGAGACTCTTGACCTACGCCCGCGGTGAGGAAGAACGCGCAGGCATCCTTGTCGATGATACCGTGTATGATCTAGAGACCTGCTCGTCGTTCTTCGGGGTCGATGTTCTGCCACCCTCGGTCCTGAGCGTGCTCCAGTCGGGCAAGACCGCGGTCCTGGGGGCCCTCCAGGCGAAGATCGCGGACGCGAGGCTGGCGAGGACCGAGCTGCCCTTGAGATGCTGGGCCGGACTTGGAGAAATCCGTATCCTGGCGCCGATCCCAAGGCCCCCCAAAATCATTTGTCTCGGTCTCAACTACAGGGACCATGCCGAAGAACAGGGAGCAAAGCTGCCTGAGGTACCGCTGATATTCGCTAAGGCACCGACCGCGGTCGCAGCGCCCGGACAACCCGTTGTGTTACCCAATGGCTGCGAGCAAGTGGATTACGAGGGTGAACTGGCATTGGTGATAGGCCGGAGGCTCAAGCGAGCACAGCCGATGGAGGCAGAGCAGGCAATTTTCGGCTACTCGATTCTAAATGACGTAACCGAGAGAGCGATTCAGCGGGAGCGGGTGTACTTCCGGAGCAAGAGCATCGATACCTTCGCGCCGTTCGGGCCTTGGATAGTGACCCGCGACGAGATCCGCGATCCTCTGGGTCTCAATCTGGTGACCAGACTCAACGGCCAAGTGATGCAATCGGGTTCGACCGCGAACCTTATCTTCGCGCCCGTGGACATACTTACATTTATAACCAGATATATTACGCTCGAACCCGGAGACGTGATTTCGACGGGCACACCCAGCGGTGTCGGGACATTCAGAAAGCCGCCGGTCTACTTGAAAAAAGGTGATGTGGTCGAGATCACGATCGACGGGATCGGCACGCTCTCAAATCCGGTGACGGCTGAGAGCTAGCCGGCTCGAGCCCCCCAGATCCAAGCGCCGGACAGGCCGGGCAGGACCTAAGGCGCCAGGTAGGACCTCCGCACTCTGCCGACCTTCTCGATGCGCGCTTCTGCAAATCTGTCGGCAGCTTCGTATGTGGGGATGGCGTTCTCGCGAGCGGAATCCAGTACCTTTAGGAGTACGTCCCTTATGCTGGCCGTCTTCCGCATCGCGCGTTCCCTGTCATAGCCCGGGATCTCTTCAGCGACATTGATCAGGCCGCCGCCGTTGATGATATAGTCCGGAGCGTAGAGGATCCCACGCTTATGAAGTTCCGCACCGTGGCGCTCCTCCGCAAGCTGGTTGTTGGCGGAACCTGCGACCACCCTGCACTTGAGCCTACCTACGGTATCGTCATTGATAACGCCCCCCATGGCGCAAGGGCTCAGGAAATCGCAGTCGACCCCGTAGATCTCCTCGGGAGAAACCACGCTGACCGCGTGCTTCGACGTAACGCGAGCTATGGCTTCGGGGTCCGGATCGGCCACGGTTACGACCGCCCCTCTTGCGGCGAGCATATCAACTAAACGGCTCCCGACACGCCCGACGCCCTGTACCGCAACCCTAAGTCCCTTAACGTCGTCACTGCCAGAGAGGAACATCCGACAGGCCTCGAGCCCTCGGAACACTCCGAAGGCGCAAACCGGAGAGGGATCACCGCTCCCCCCCTTGGAGCTAGGGATGCCGACCACATACTTGGTTTCCATACGGATGTAATCCATGTCCTCGACCGTCGTGCCGACGCCTTCGGCGGCGACGTAGCGGCCGTTCAGACTGTCGATAAAGCGTCCGAGCGCCCTGAAGAGAGCCTCGCTTTTGTGGCACTTGGGATCGCCCACCACCACGGTGTGACCGCCACCGAAATTGACCCGTGCGCAGGCCGCCTTGTAAGTCAGGGCCCGTGAAAGCTTGAGGGCATCGTCTATCGCGGCATCCTCGCCGGTATACTCACCCATCCTGACCCCGCCTATTGCGGGTCCCAGCGTGGTATTGTGGATCGCAATGATCGCCCGGAGCCCGGCGTGCTGATCCCTGAAGAATATCACCTGCTCGTGACTGCCCTCTTTGAGTCTCCGGAAGAGTTCCACTTCGCCCGACCTCACTTCGGCGCCAGTCCCTGTCGCAGCACCGTTTATGCGCCATTACCTAACACAACCCCGTCGATCTGTCAAACGGGATATGTTCGTCAGGGCAGCTTGAAGCCGAGATAGGCCGCCCCGAGAAGCCCAGCGTCGTCGCCGAGGGCGGTCCGCTTCACCTTGAGCCGTGCCCTCAGTGGAGGAAAGATCATCGAGCGGGCCTCGTCGATCGCGGGGTCAAGCAGCATCGATCCTGCGCGGCTGACGCCGCCTCCAATCAGGATCAGTTCGGGATTCAACAGATGGAAGACGTTGGCGATCCCGACGCCCAGCGCCCGGCCGCTTGCGGTGACCACCCTCTGTGCCCGCCGGTCGCCTTGCCGCGCGCGATCGAAGACCATCTTGGCGGTAAGACCAGTCCCCGCCTTGCACGCCCCGCGCCTTCCCGGCCCGCAGTAGCCTCTCACGATCGCGGTGGCCGAGACCAGCGCCTCGAGGCAGCCTCTGGTGCCACAACTGCACCTCGGGCCCCCCATCGCCACAACGGTGTGCCCCACCTCGCCGGCTATGCCGTCCTCTCCCCGCCACACATCGCCGCCAACTATGAAGCTGCCGCCTATTCCCGTGCCGACCGTAAAGACAAAGAGGCTTCCGGCACCCCGGCCGGCCCCATGCCAGAACTCACCCAAGGCAGCGCAGTTTGCATCGTTCTCTACCACAACAGGCAGCGCGAGCACCCGCTTCAGGTACGAAGCCACTTCAATGTTGGAGAAGCACCCGACGTTGGGAGCATAGTAGACCAGCCCGGCACCTGATTTGGTCGGTCCGGCAAAGCTCAGCGCGGCGGCCCTGGGTCTGCCCAGGTCTTTGCTGGAAGCCACGAAGGCCGCGAGGCTCTCCCCGAGCGACTTGAGGAGATCCTCCTTGCGCCGGAAGGCTTCCATCCTGAGCCTCCTCCTCCTCAATACCACACCCCTGGCATTGACGATACCCAGCCTGACATTGGTACCGCCGAGATCCATGCATACGACGTGTCCGCGTCTCATGTCTCCTTTTCCTGTCTGGTGATGCGCACGGTTCGTATTCGTCTGCCCTTCACTTCCACGATGTCAAAGAGCAAATCCTTATGCCGAACCTGATCCCCCGCCTTAGGAATCGAACCTGTCCTCGACAGAATGAAACCGGCGACGGTGCTGTAGGCCCCCTCAGGGATGCCGGCGTCCAGATTGTCATTCAGAGCGGCCACCGGTATACTGCCGCTTATGGTCGCGCCAAGCTCCACCTGTGCCTCCCGCGGTAGGTCATACTCATCGCTGATCTCGCCCAATATCTCTTCGATCAGGTCCTCGAAGGTCAGTATCCCTATCGCCCGGCCGTATTCATCGGTCACCACCGCGAGATGTTTCAGTTCATCGCGCATCTCCAGAATCGCATGCTTTATGGTCTGGGTCTCGGGAACGAAGTAGCCACTTCGCGCGAAAACCTTGACCTTGGCGTCCCCTGGGGCTCCAAGGAGATCTTTGATGTGAAGCACGCCGACCAGATCTTCCGGCACTCTCCTGTAGACCGGATATCGCGAGTGCCCGCTCCTCGAGGCAATATGAAGGGCTTCCTCCACGGTGGCCTCCGCATCCACACAGCAGACATCGTCCATCGGCTTCATCGCACTTGCCACCTTGGTTCTGGAGAGATCAAGCGCCCGGTGGATGTAACCGTTCGGCGTAAGTCCGAAGCCGGTCTGAGCGGCTTCCTTGACCAGTGTTCTTATCTCGTCCCTGGTGACAAAGGTGGACGCTTGGGTTGCCGTCGATGCGCGCGTCACTACGCGAGCGATCGCGGATAGCGCCCAGGCCGGGGCATAGAGAACGTAATAGAAAACCGCCAGGGCCGGAGATGCGATCAGCATGAAAACCTCCGGGTTGGCCCGGCCAACGGCTTTAGGGACTATCTCTCCAAGGAAGAGTATCACCGATGTCATTATCACGGTCGACACGACGATCGCATACCTGCCGAGGGGCTCGGCCAGCAGATAGGTCGCCAGCGAAGACGCGAGCACCACGCAGACATTGGTACCCACGACTGCGACGCTGACGAACATGTTCGGTCTTTCCAGGAACCAGGCCGCAGCCGCCGCCCCTCGCGAGCCCCGCCGGACCATCCCCCGAATCCTGAAACGGTTTGAGGATACGAAGGCCGTCTCGCTGCCCGAGAAGAACGCCACTCCCAGCACCGAGGCCGCGATCGCAACGACATAAGCAACGTAGTGGGCCACGACCGATTCTACCTCTTTAGCCTTTCAACCAGGATTCGCCTGATCCGCAACCTGTCCGCATCCAGCACCCGGAGCTTAAGATTGCCGGCGGTGAGTTCCTCTCCCCGGACCGGAATCTTGCCCATCCTCGCGGTAACAAAACCCGCGATCGTCTCGGCGCCCTCGGCCGGCACCGCGGACCCCACAAGGGCGTTGAAGTAATCGATATCCATCCGTCCCGACACTTCCCAGCTGGATCTGGACCGCTTCCGGTAGCTATATTTCTCAGCGTGCTTGCCCGCTTCCCTTCCCGTTATCTCGGCAAGAATGTCGTCAATGGTCACGATGCCTGTGAACATGCCGTATTCATCTATCACAACCGCGAAATGGGCTTCGCCGCCGATGAACTCCCGCATCAGGTCCACCACCGATTTGGATTCGGGTACAAAGACAGGCCTCCTGGCTGCCTCGCCGAGCTTCGCCTCCCGTCCGCATCTCTTATAGAGCACGTCTTTGACGTAAAGCACCCCGACGATGCTGTCGCGGTTCTCGCTCGCAAAGATCGGAATCCGCGAAAAACCTGAAGACTTAACAAGGCTGGTGGCCTCGCCCAGAGAAAGGTCGGCGCCCAGCATGAAAACCTCGGTTCGGGGAGTCATCACGTTCTGGACCGAAAGATGCGTCACTTTAAAGAGCCCTCGTAGGACCTCTTCCTCAAACCTGTCCACCACACCCTGGGAATGCCCCAGCGCGATCGCCTCACTGGCATGTTCCCCGGTTGAGGCCATCTTCCCTGGAATCGCCGAGAGTCCGGGTTTGATCGTCAGTCTGAGGAAGAACTCCAGGGCCCCCTTGAGAGGCCCAAAGACTCTGACCGCAATCGACACGAACCGGGACAGAGCGAGGGACACCCGCAAGGGATTGTTGAGCGCGTAGGTCTTGGGGCTGACCTCTCCGAAGACCAGAACCAGCACGCTCATTGCGGCCACGCTTATGGCTATCTCATCCTGGTGAAAAAAGCGGCTTACCAGGTTGGTGCCCAAGCCCGAGGCCGCTACATTTACCAGCGTGTTGCCGACAAGTATGGCAACAAGGAAGCGGTGAGGATCCTTGAGCAGTGTGACCACCCTGATCGACTTGGGCGACGGTTCCCGCTCGAGCCTCCGCACTTCGTGGGCCCTCAAGGAAAAGAGGGCCATCTCCGAGCCTGAGAAACAGGAGGACAAGGCAAGCAGCAAACTTATCAGCAGGATCTCAAACACTATTATTATCATCAATTACTTCACAACCGGAAGATAGATCGAAAAGCGGGTCCCGGCACCCTCCTTCAGCTCCAGAGCGATTCTGCCGCCATAACCCGTCACAATTCGCTTCGCAATGACCAGGCCCAGTCCCGAGCCTTCCAGTTTGGTGGTGAAGAACGGAGAGAAGACCCTCGTCCTGAGCTCCTCCGGGATACCTGTGCCGGTATCTTCAACTGAGACCTTGAGCACACCCTGCTCGCTCACGGTCGCGACCGCGAGTTTCCCGCCCTCGGGCATCGCCTCGATTGAGTTATAGAGCAGGTTCACGATCACCTGACGGAGTCCGACCCTGCTGCCTCTGACCCTGGCATCGCCGTGGTTGAGGTCGACCGAGCACTCGATGCCACCCTTTGCCGCGACACCTCGCACGACCGCAAGACAATCCAGGATGAGGCGCGAGATGTCCACAATCTCAGTCTTGGTGCCGCGGCCGGCCGATCTGGCGAAGTTCTTCAGATACTGCTCGATCCTTACGATCTCCGCGCTGATCTTATCAAGAATCTCCTTTGTGGGACCGATGCCTGCAAGATCGGAAGATGCAGCCCTGGCCATCAAGCCTATGGATACCAGCGGCGCCTTCAGGTCGTGGATCAGGGTCGCAGCAAGCCCTCCTGCCGCAACCAGGCCCTCGGCCCGCAAGAGCTGAATCTGGTTGTAGGTCAGTTCCTCGTGAGCCTGTTCCAGTTCTTTCACCCGCTCCTGGAGCTTCCTGTGCAGTGAAGCATTGAGTATCGCCAGCGCCGCCTGGCTCGCGAAGCTCTCCAGGAGCCGCACATCCTCATTGCGTATCTTGCGACCGGTCACGAAATTGTCCGCTATGATGGCGCCGAGCTTCCGCTCCTCCGCTACCAGAGGCACCACCAGGAAATGCTGGTTGGACAGAACGTCGGCAATATCCCGGGCTTCGGGAACGTCATAGGCTCGCTCTATCACGCAGGATGCCCCTTCTTCAAGGCATCTTGATACCACGTTGTCGCTGCCGCCAAGCGGGACCACCAGTTTCGAGGCGAGCGTCATTATGCCGTCGTTTCTGGTTCCCTCTCTGTCCGAGAGCTGCGCCAGTATCTCTCCGAGGCTTCTTCCCTCATGTTGCATCGCTTTCCATATCAGCTCGGCCTCGTCGGGGTGGGAAGGTCCGACCGCCATCCGTCCCCTCACGGCTCGACCGTCTTCATCGACAAGCAGCAGAAAAGCTCTGTTGAAGCCCAGGCCGTCGCCGGCGGTCACCGCGGTCAGAATCACAAGCAGGATCCGATCGATTTCCATGGTGCGCTGAAGCGCCCGACCGACCTCGCTCAAGAGAGTTACCTGGGCGGACTTGCCCCGGGATTCCACCTCTGTTCTTTCCAGCCTCAGAGATTTCCCGCGCGACTCGCCGACCAGGACCTCAACGGTCTCCAGAATAACGCGGTCCGCATACCGCTTGCCCGCCGCCCGATCCCGATTGGCAGCGTAGACAGGACAGGAGACGCATCTTGAGACCAGTCTCTCGGAGACTTCGGCGGAACCATTCGAGCAGCAAGCGCGGGGAATCAGCCAGCAGTTTAGATCTTCCGACCTATAGGCTTCGCATTCGCTCCGACTGCAACCAAGCCACTCCCAACATCGAATGGGGGCAACGTTCGGAGAATCATGCAAAGCAAGTCCCTCCCCTTAAGCAAGTCCCTCCCCTTAAGAGAGTCTAGCTGAGGGCGTTCAGGAAGACGTCGCGAAGGTTGCTGACAAAAACGAATTCCATCCCGTTCTTCACGACTTCCGGAACCTCGCTCAAATCCTTTTCGTTGTCCTTGGGCAGTATGACTTTCTTGATGCCGGCGCGCCGCGCCGCAAGGATCTTTTCTTTGATGCCGCCGACCGGTAGAACCTTGCCCTTGAGCGTGATCTCGCCGGTCATCGCGATATCCGCCCTGACGGGCCTGTCCGTGAGGAGCGAGACCATGCTGGAAGCTATCGTGACACCGGCGGAGGGACCATCCTTGGGTACGCCGCCATGCGGGACGTGAACGTGAAGGTCGTTGTTCTCATAGAAGGACTCATCGATACCCAGCTCCTTGGCCTTGGATCTTATATAGGTCAGCCCGGCCTGGGCGGATTCCCTCATCACCTCTCCAAGCCGCCCGGTAAGGGTCAGCGATTTGCCCCCCTTCATAAGGCTGGTCTCGACAAAGATTATGTCCCCACCGGCTTCGGTCCAGGCGAGCCCCGTCGCAACCCCGGGCAGCATGGTGCGCTCGGCGATATCGCGGTAATACTTGGGGGGCCCGAGAAACTCGGCGACGCTATCGGGCGTAACAACGGTCTTCGCGGTCTCGCCTTCGGCAACCCGCCTTGCGACCTTGCGGGCGATGTTGGCGATCTCCCGCTCGAGATTCCGTAAGCCAGCTTCCCGAGTGTATGAAGAGACCAACAGCCGCAGGGCGTCATCCTGGAACACAACGTTGTCCGCCGTAAGGCCATGGGCCTGCATCTGGCGCGCGATAAGATAGGAGTTAGCGATCAAGACCTTCTCTTCATCGGTGTAGCCGGGCAGCTCGATCACCTCCATCCGGTCGAGCAGCGCCGCGGGTATCGTGTGGAGCACGTTGGCCG
Organism: Candidatus Eiseniibacteriota bacterium; assembly: GCA_043808325.1. Taxonomy (GTDB): domain Bacteria; phylum Arandabacterota; class Arandabacteria; order Arandabacterales; family Arandabacteraceae; genus JAZDEY01. The sequence goes on along the minus strand of JAZDEY010000028.1, from coordinate 54,751 downwards.
TGGTTATGAACATCACTCTGGACAGATCGAAGGCGACCTCCAGATAGTGATCCGAAAAGTAAAGGTTCTGCTCGTGATCAAGCACCTCCAGAAGAGCGGCGGCGGGATCTCCTCTGAAATCGGCGCCGATCTTGTCGATCTCATCGAGCATGAACAGGGGATTATTGGAGCCGGCCTTCCTCACCCCCTGTATGATCCGGCCGGGCAGCGCGCCCACATAGGTTCTCCGGTGACCGCGGATCTCGGCCTCATCCCTTATGCCGCCCAGGGAAATCCTCGTGAACTTCCTGCCCAGGGCCCTGGCGATGGAGCGTCCCAGAGAGGTCTTGCCGACACCCGGGGGCCCCACGAAGCATAGAATCGGTCCCTTGGCTTCCTTCCTTAGCTTCCTCACAGCAAGGAATTCGAGAATCCTTTCCTTGACCTTGTCCAAGTCATAATGGTCCTCATCGAGGATTTGCTTCGCGGCCCGGACATCGACCACATCCTCGGTGGCCACCGACCAGGGCAAGGTGATCAACCAGTCGATATAGGTGCGCGACACCGTATACTCGGCGGCCTGAGGCGGCATCTTGGAGAGCCTATCGAGCTCCTTCTCGGCCACCTGCTTGGCCTCCTGGGGCATACTTGCGGCATCGATCTTCTGCTTGAGCTCTTCGATTTCAACCGTCCGTTCGTCGACCTCGCCCAGTTCGCGCTTTATGGCCTTGAGCTGTTCCCTGAGGTAATACTCCCGCTGAGTCTTATCCAGCTCGGTCTTTACCTGCGATTGTATCTTGCTGCCCAGCTCGAGAACCTGATGCTCGCGATTGAGATAATTCACCAGCTTGGCCAGACGCTCTTTGGTATCGAAGATCTCCAGGATCTCCTGTTTCTCCTGGGTTGACAGGTTGATGTTGGAGGCGATCAGATCGGCCGCACGGCTTGGGTTGTCGATGTTCATTACGGCTACCTGCAGCTCGTCGGGCAGGTGCGGTGAAAGCGACACGATCTTGCCGAAAATCTCGGAGATAGTCCGGAGAAGCGCCTGTATCTCGACGGTGCTCTCCTGAGTCTCCGGCACGGGTTCAACCCTGGCCTTGAGATAAGGCTCTTCCTGGGCATAGGCCTTGATCTTGACCCGGGACACCCCCTGAACCAGAATCCGCGTGCTCCCGTCCGGAAACTTGAGCATTTTCAGGATGGTCGCCGCGATACCGATCGTATGGAGATCGCACGGCGCAGGATTCTCAGTATCAGGCCTGGTCTGGGTTGCAAGACCGACCATGCGATCGGAATTCGATGCTTCATCCACCAGGCGAAGTGATCTGGTCCTGCCAATCACCAGAGGTGCAATCATGTAAGGAAAGATCACCGTGTCCCGCAAAGGGATTATGCCGAGCTCGGAGGGGATCTTCGGCTGCTCGGGTTCTTCTTGGGACTTCTTCTTGTTGAGCTTTTTCTTCTTGCCCTTGCTCGCGATCTTGGCGATTTTCGGCAATGCCGCACCCCTATCCTTTGATCACGCAAAGCGGTCTCAGCTTTGCGACCTTCCGCGATATCCCGGCCTTGTGGACTACGTCGACAACCCGATCAATATCTTTATATGCCTCCGGAGCCTCCTCGGCAATCGTTTTTTTCCCTCTCGCCATCACCAGAATACCCTTCTCCTCCAGTTCCCTCAAGAGCTGCGCGCCATCCGTCAACCGCCTGGATTGTGTGCGACTGCGGACTCGGCCGGCCCCATGGCAAGTGCTGCCGAAGGTTTCCTCCATTGCAGAGTCGGTCCCTACGAGCACGTAGGAGTTGGTACCCATGTCGCCGGGTATCAGGACCGGTTGGCCAGACTCTCTATAGCAGGCGGGCACCTCGGGATGCCCTCGAGGAAAGGCCCGGGTGGCGCCCTTCCGATGAACGCAGACCCGTTTCTTCTCGCCGTCCACGGTATGAGTCTCTTTCTTTGCAATATTGTGGCACACGTCATAGACCAGTCTCATGTTGAGAGCCGCGGGCGAGATCCCCAGGGTCTTTTGAAAGGTCTCCCTGGTCCAGTGCATCAGGCATTGCCTGTTGGCCCAGGCATAGTTTGCCGCACAGGCCATAGCGGCGAAGTAAGCCTCTCCTTCCGGGGATGTGATGGGGGCGCTCGCCAGTTGCCTGTCCGGCAGATCTATCTTGTATTTCTGGACTGCCTTGCCCATCTCACGAAGGTAGTCGTCGCAGACCTGGTAGCCCAGGCCCCTTGAGCCGGAATGGATCAAGACCGCAATCATCCCTGGGGCAAGGCCGAAGGAAGTCGCTACCTGGTGGTCGTAAATCTCGTCGACCAGGTCCACCTCCAGGAAGTGATTGCCCGACCCTAAGGTGCCGAGTTGTTCTTTGCCCCGCGTGATCGCACGGTCACTGACTGCATCGGGATCGGCTCCCTCCATCGCCCCGCGATCTTCGGTCCGTTCAAGATCATCGCTGTCTCCGTAGCCGTTCTTCACGGCCCACTCCGCGCCCCGGGTCAGCACGCGGCGCTCTTCGCCCGCCGAGAGCTTGATCACTCCGGTTGAACCCACACCGCTGGGAATATTATTGAAGAGATCCCTTACAAGTCTACCCAACTTGCTTTTGACATCATCGATGGTGAGATCGCTCCGGAGGAGGCGGCAGCCGCAATTTATGTCGTAGCCGACGCCGCCCGGCGATATGACTCCGCTCTCAAGGTCGGTGGCAGCCACCCCGCCTATGGGAAATCCATAACCCCAGTGCATGTCGGGCATCGCGAGAGAGTATTTGATGATGCCTGGCAGGCAGGCAACGTTCATCACCTGCTTGGGGCTCTCATCCATGTTGATATCCTGGAGCAGGCGCTCGTCGGCGTAAATCATGCCGGGCACACGCATTCCACCGGTCTTGGCTATGCGCCAGTGGTAATCATCGATCTTCTCGAGTTTCACGGCCCCGCTCACAGATCACCTCGGCTGCCGATCGCATCGAATGCCGGGCGGCATCAGACGTCGAGGATTATCCGCGCCGTCCATCTGTCGCCGGTTTGCTTGAAGGAGAGGTTATGATAGGTCGCAGCCTTGATCTCCATGTCGCACCTGTGAACGCCAGGATCCAGCTTCTCACCGACGCCCCAGGCCGAGAAGCAATCCCCCGAAAGAGTCGCCTCACTGAAACCAGCCAGCAGCAGCTTCTCCACGGCATAAACGTACAGAACCTCGTTGAGCCACGCGACCAGAAGCTCGCTCAGATTCTCGCCCGTGACAGTGATCCGCCGCTTCTCTTTGGTTCGGATCGACCGAAGGCCGTACATCAGATCAAACATCGCCAACGCGCCATTGGTGAAGACTCCGGCCGCGTCGGGTGCGTCAACTTCGATGCCGATATCCGCGGTGTGCTCGATGGTCTTATAGAACACGGCTGACTTCACCCGGGTGCCCGGCTGCGGCACCGATCGAAAAACCGAAATCAGGACTTCTTGGACCGAGATTTGCGCTTGACAGTCGGATCTTCTCGCAGCGATTCGTCACTGTCTATAGCATACTCGATCTTTTTGGCTGCAAGCTCTGCGAGGGCCACATCAACGGGCCTCAGCATTTTGGTCTTGACCAGAGGCTTCAATCCAAGATTTAGCTGCCTGGCTCTGCGCGCTGCCGCTACCACCGCCTCATAAGAATTGGGGAAAATCGTGGGTAGTTCATTGAGCGGAATCTGATCTTCGACGTCGAGGTCGGGATTGAGAGCTATGGTGCGCTGCTGCGGTTTAGGCGCTTCTTTTGCCGGCTGCTTCTTCTTGGATTTTCTCTTAGCCATGGCGAGTCCTGTCGTCCTCCCGGTTTGACGAAAACTTCATGATCGTGCCTACCAGTCTGTATATGAGCTTGGCCGCAGTGAAATCCGGAGCGGGATTTCCCGCGAGCGGGCAAAGCTCAACCACATCAAAGCCGAGAACTCTTCTGCCGCTGACGATACGCTTCAAGAGCTCCAGCAAGTCGTACCACTCGAGTCCGCCCGGCTCAGGCGTACCCGTAGCCGGCATAATCGACGGATCAAGCACGTCCACGTCAATACTCAAGTAAACAGTCCCGGGAATAAAGTCAAGATCAACCGCACCAACGCCACCCTTTACCAGGGAGTCGGCATAGAATATCCTTGGCCCGGCGCTCGCCGCAAAGTCGACCTCTTCCCTGGAAATGCTCCGAACTCCAAGGACGCACCAATCGGCAAGTTCCGACGCGCGCCGCAGGAAACAGGCATGACTGAACCTCGTTCCCTGGTAGGTGTCCCTCAAGTCCGCGTGGGCATCCAGGCTGACCACACAGAATCTCTCTTTGCGCGCCAGGGCGCTTACGGCCCCGAGGCTGACCGTATGCTCACCACCCAGCACAATGGGAAACCGGTCCCTCGCCACAACACCGGCCACGACGTCTTCGACCGCCTTGACCATCATCGCAGGGTCGCCGAGGCACAAAGGCACGTCCTCCAGCGTGGCAAAACCGGCCCTCACCGGCTCCATATCCAGCTGGTGGTCGTAGAGCTCCAGGTTGGCAGACGCGTCGATTATGGCCCTGGGACCCCTCCGGGAGCCGGGCAGATAAGTCGATGTGGCATCGTAGGGGACGGGGATTATGTCGAAGAGGCTCTTGTCGATAGAGCTATATTGGTCGGAAAGCCCCAAGAAGTTTCTCTTACCCGGACATTCCATCTCACTCATGCTGCTCAGTCCGATCTGCGGATACCGATCGCTTGCGCTTACTCCCCAGCCCAGCATCCCCCGAGAGGACCGCTCTTCTCGTTACGGCGACGGTCCGCCGCCGACCTGCCCGCACATACACTCCGCCTGGCCGAACATCTTTCGCTGACTCACTGCTACCACAAGGTACACACAGGCGGCAAAAGCCACGGTGAGCGCCGAATCGGTTCACCGGGGGCCTCGAGGCCCCCGGCCTAATACAAAACCACGGAGCACTTAGCTCCACGAAAAAGTCAACTACTTGCAGCATCCCTTCTTCGTAGTTTTCTTATTCGCGATCTTCTTCGTAGCCTTCTTTGCTGGCTTCTTCGCCATCAGGTCTCACCTCCATGTATCAGGCTATCAGACCGTAAAGAAACGCACCCTTCCTCGGCGAAAGGTTCAGAGGTTTAGTACATATCCTCGCCATAACCTCCGCCGGGAGCCGGGGGCGTCGGCTTCTTCTTTTCAGGGAGCTCGGTGATAAGGGCCTCGGTCGTTATCATCAGTGCTGCCACGGAGGCCGCGTTCAGGAGCGCTGATCGGGTGACCTTGGTCGGGTCTATGATGCCGGCCTCCATCATGTTGGAGAACTCCTCCTTGGCGGCATCGAAGCCTTCATAGGTCGTCCGCTTCTTCATCTCGTCTACAATCACCGAGCCTTCGAGTCCAGCATTTTCAACTATCTGCCTGGCGGGCTCCTCGATAGCACGCTTGACGATCCTGACACCTATTGCTTCATCGCCTTGCAGCTTCATCTTATCCAGCGCCGGGATAGCTCTTATCAGAGCAACCCCACCCCCGGGGACGATCCCTTCCTCGACAGCCGCCCTGGTCGCATGAAGAGCATCTTCCACACGGGATTTCCGCTCCTTCATCTCGACTTCGGTAGCAGCGCCGACCTTGATCACCGCGACCCCACCCGCCAGCTTTGCAAGCCTTTCCTGGAGCTTCTCCTTGTCGTAGTCGGAAGTGGTCTCCTCGATCGATTTCTTGATCTGAGCTATCCGGCCGTCGATGTCCTTCTTAAGGCCCCTGCCGCCAACGATCGTGGTGTTCTCCTTGTCGATCGTCACACGCTTGGCCTTGCCCAGGTCCTCAGGACCCACGTTCTCCAACTTGATTCCGACCTCTTCGGCAATCATTCTACCGGCCGTGAGGACTGCTATATCCTCGAGCATCGCCTTGCGGCGGTCACCGTAGCCGGGCGCCTTGACGGCGGCAACCTTCAGGACCCCTCGTAGCTTGTTGACCACCAGCGTCGCAAGGGCTTCCCCCTCGACGTCCTCGGCAATAATCAGGAGTGACTTGCCCGCGTGCGATATCTTCTCCAGGAGCGGCAGGAGGTCTTTCATGATGCTGATCTTCTTCTCGTGGATCAGGATGTAAGGCTCCTCCAGCTCCACGGTCATGTTCTCGGCCTCGGTGATGAAGTACGGCGACAGATATCCTCGGTCGAACTGCATGCCCTCGACAACGTCCAGGGTGGTCTCCATCCCCTTGGCTTCTTCCACCGTGATCACGCCTTCACGCCCCACCTTATCCATCGCATCGGCGATCAGATCGCCCACCGCTTTGTCACCGTGCGCGGATATGGTGCCGACCTGAGCAATCTCTTTCCTTCCCTTGACCGGCTTTGAGATCTTCTTGATCTCGTTAAGGACGACTTCCACGGCCTTCTCAATGCCGCGCTTGACTTCCATAGGATTGGCGCCCGCCGCTATGGTCTTCAGTCCCTCTCGCAGCATCAGCTGCGCCAGTATTGTCGCCGTTGTGGTTCCGTCGCCGGCGACATCGCTGGTCTTGGTGGCCACTTCCTTAACCATCTGGGCACCCATGTTCTCAAATGGGTCCTCAAGCTCGATTTCTTTGGCGATCGTGACGCCGTCGGTAGTGACCGTGGGGGATCCCCACTTCTTCTCCAGGACCACTGTACGGCCCCTCGGACCAAGCGTCACGCGGACGGCGTTTGCGAGGACATCGACGCCTCTCTCGAGAGAGCGCCTCGCCCTTTCGTCGAAAAGCAGTTGCTTAGCAGCCATGCACAACACCTCCATCCTTCCATCAGGAACTGATCATCTTCCGGTTACGCGATGATCGCGAGAATGTCATCTTCACGAAGTATCAAATACTCTTCATCGCCCATCGTGATTTCCGACCCTGAGTACTTGCCGAAGAGTACCTTGTCGCCCTTCTTGACCTCAGGCGGTATGCGCTTGCCGTCGTCGCTGACTCTGCCCGGGCCGACGGCCACAACCTCGGCCTGCTGAGGTTTCTCCTTTGCGGTATCCGGGACTATGATCCCGCCCTTGGTCTTCTGCTCCTCTTCAAGTCGCCTCACAACCACCCTGTCACCGAGAGGCTGTATCTTGGACTTCTTAACAGGCATTGCAATCCCTCCTTCACAGCACCTTATCTCTTAGAGTCGCCAAATATATCAGATGAGAGACATCAGAACACGACCCCCCGCATCCCTCCTTTCAAAGGGCTCCTGCAATAGATTCACCCAAACGTGTAATTATATGCCTGTTCCGCAACTTGTCAACTGAGTTTCTTAAAAAAGCGGCTCAGGTCACGGAACAGAACCTCCTCCATCCTACTCGGTACCTTCCGGATAAACCTCTCTCAGGCTGATTGCGACCACGATTGAACTCCAGGGTCTCCACACCATCCTCAGGACTGGCCAGAGAACCAGTCAGATTGTAATCGATTCCGCCAAAATCCGCAACTGCGAATCGGACCGCTCGGGCCCGAGCCGCATTTGCAGGGGCTCGCGCCGGCGCAACCGGGCCCGCGGGATTGCACATTGCACCCGCCGAATCCAAACTGCAACCTTCCTCAAGGGCATCTCGGGCCAGCGGACACCGCTGCCTCCGCTATCTTATTCTATCGCAAGCCACAGCGGTGGCCGAAGTTCTTCTGCGCGTGTGGCACACGCATTGCTACTTTCCAGGGCAGGCCCAGAGACAGGGTCCTCCTTTCGAGGGATTCCCTGGTGGTGGGGCGAAATCAAAACTCTGGCAAATTCGGTTAAGGTTGCCGGGAGATCGGCGAGGGCAAAGCGAAACCGCAAACCAGAACCCACCCCAGGGAATCTGTTTTATCTCACCAGGCCGAGATACACGTGGACCAGCGCGGGCCCCCAGAGCATGGACACCACCGCCGCGGGGGACAGAAACACGCCGTAGGGAACGCTCGCTTTGAGGCCCTGCCCGGACCGGCTTCCAACAAAGATCCCTACTATCGCTCCCACAAGCGAGGCCAGGAAAATCGTCACCAGTGACAGCTGCCACCCCAGGAAGGCGCCGACCATCGCCATCAGTTTGATGTCCCCATCCCCCATTCCCTCAATCTTGCGGAAGTATTTGTAGCCACGGGCAATCACCAGCAGCGACCCGCCTCCGACAAGCATTCCCAGGCCCGAGTGAACCAGCGCGCCGCCCAAAGAGGTCCGCCTGAGCAACGTGAGAGAGAAGACCACGCCCAGCATTATGCCGGGCAACGTCAGCCTGTCGGGGATTATGCGCAGGTCATAGTCGATGCCGGCGGTCACGACGAGGAGCGAGGCGAGCACCAGATAAGCAGGCACTTCCTTGACGGGGAAGGTCAGCCAGACGAGGAGGAAGGCAAGCCCGGTTGCCAGCTCGACTACGAGATAGATCCGGGGAATCCGCCATCCGCACGATCGGCACTTGCCCCTCAAGGCCGGGAGGCTTGCCACGGGGATGTTGTCATACCAGGCAATCGTCCGGCCGCAATTGGGACACTTCGATCTGCCGGAGACCATAGTGATCTTCCGGGGGAGCCGGTACCGCACCACATTCAAGAAGCTGCCGACCGCGCACCCGATTGCCAGGACCAGAAGGCCCAAGAGGATTCTAGGCATGGTTCAGAAGAGCTCCATCTGGGACGTTTCGGCATCGCTTCCATCATCGCTCGGCTGCGGCGACGATAGGTACTCCTTCAAAGCGCTGAAGTCGAGTCTCACGTCATCGTAGAGATTCCCCCGGTGAAGGGCAGCGGCTGGATGAAACATGGGGAAGACGCACCTCTTGCCCGCCCGGATCACCATCCTTCTCAGCTTGGTTATGCCTTCACGCCTATCGGTCAGGGTTCGTGTGGCGAAATTCCCAAGGGTGCAGACGATCCTGGGTGCGATGATCTCTACCTGGCGCATGAGGAATGGCTTGCAGGTCTCCACTTCGATCGCGGTCGGGTCCCGATTCTCAGGAGGCCTGCACTTCAGGACGTTGGCGATATATACGTCGTCCCGGCGAATGCAGAGTATTTCCTTCAAGAGCTCATCCAAGAGTTTCCCCGCAGCCCCGACGAAGGGCTGCCCCTGAAGGTCCTCATGATAGCCGGGTGCTTCACCTACAAACATGATCTCGGCGTCGGGAGAGCCCGACCCGACAACTATGTTGATCCTGGTCTCAGCGAGGCTGCACCTCTCGCAGCCTTCAAGGCCTCGAGCCAGATCGGCAAGTTGCCCAGCCTTCTCCGTCATCGGTTCTCCCCGATCACCTTGATCACAAGCGTCCGTTGCCGCGGCCCGTCGCGCTCTGCCAGGAACAGGCTCTGCCAAGTCCCCAGGTCGAGCCGGCCGTCAGTCACAGGGACGACCAGCGAGGGCCCCAAGAGAACCGATTGTATGTGACTTGCCGCATTGTCGTCGACACGATCGTGGAGGTACCCTGAATTGGCCGGCACCAGTTTCGAGAGGGCACTTTCCACATCCGCCTGTAGCCCGCTCTCGCGCTCGTTGACAAAGAGCCCGGTGGTCGTGTGCATCGTGAAAATCAGAGCCAGCCCGCTCCGGACGCTCGAATCGGAGACCACCTTTGCAACCTTCGAGGTAATGTCAAGGGCCTGCTTGGCTGCGGTTGTTGCGACTTCCACTCGACGAGAGTACACCAATTTGATTCACCCAAATAAAAAGCAGAATACGGCGGGCAGCCATATTCTGCTATCAAGCTCCAAGCACAAATTAGAGACTGGTCTTGAACTCCTTGCCCGGGCGGAATTTCACCGTCTTGCTGGCCTTGATCTTGATCTGCTCGCCAGTCTTCGGGTTCCTTCCCAGTCTTGCCTTCCTGGTCGCTACCGTGAAGCTGCCAAAACCGACCAACTGAACGCCACCCTTCTTAACACCCTTCTTGATTCCGTCGAGAATGGCATCGACAGCTTCCTCTGCGCTCTTCTTAGTGAGCTCTGCTGTCTTAGCAACATACTCAACGAGTTCTGCCTTGTTCATACACTCACCTCGCTTTCCTCGCTTTAAGTTTCAGCGTTGTGGAAACCCTATCACCGGTCCCCAAACTTGTCAACAGTTTTCTACACTTTTCTGGCGGATCCGCAAATTCTGCCGATGCCTATACACCAAGGCTCCAGGCCGCCCACACAGACTCGCTTACCCCGCTGCCGACGTTCCGGATTCCGTGCTGCTTGGTTCCATTGAAGTGGACGCTCTCTCCCGACTTCAGAGCTACAACCTCATCACCCACTTTGACTTCAATCCTGCCGCTGACGACGAAGCCGGCCTCGTCACCCTCGTGGCAATGAGTGACGATCTCGCCCCGGTCTTTGCCTGCCGGGTGAGCGACCAGCATATAGAATTTGAGCTTTCCGCCAGGGATGCCGATCGAGAGAGGTTTGAGCACAACCCTGGGGCTTTCGCTGATGATCATCCCGTTTGCGCCGCCGGAAAGCTTGCAGATATCCGGAAGCTCGACATCCTCGAGAAAGAAGCTTGTGGTCCTTTTCAATCCCCTTGCGACCTTATCGAGGGCATTGACCGTCGGCCAGGTGATCCCGCGCTCAATCTGGGAGATGTGTGTGGCTGAAACCCCCGATAGGTTTTCAACAGCTTTCAGGGTCAGGGTCTGCTTGAGGCGTTCTTCCCTCACCCTTTTACCTAACTCCACCTTGCTTGGCATAGCTTCCTCCTTGCGTGCCAGCCGTGCCCCTTCTTAAGGCGTGCAAGAAGTCGTGCAGACCTGTTTCGGGGCCAGAGAGCAGGCATGCGTCTATAGGCCTGCTACTCTCTCCTTCAGCTCCCTTGACACCTTGAAGACAGGTACTTTGCGCTCAGGAAGTGGGACGACCTCTCCGGTACGCGGATTTCTGGCCGCTCGCTGCTTGCGCACCGCTACCTTGAAAGTCCCGAAACCCCTCATTTCAATATGGTTACCTTCCTTTAGAGCGCCCTTGACCGCAGCTATGAAATGCTCGACGATCTCCGCAGTCTCTTTCCTCGTCAGTCCCGTCTTGGAGGCAATCTCCTCGACGATGTCCGCTTTGGTCACAATCCCCCCTTGCTCCGCTTGCCGTCACAACAGCGCACTCTATCCCAGATGCCTTAAGCGTGTCAAGCAAAAACGTAGGTTTTCGAGCGCTTGAGCAAGGATACTCAGCTAAGCCAGCATTTTCCGACGGCGCAGGAACCACTCGGCCGCAAGGAGGCCTACCAGTACAATGAAGGATACCAGGGTCAGGCGGAATCTTACATCCTTGTAGCTCTTGACGATCACCCTGCCCAGACTGAGATCGCCGGGAAGGCTCCCGGCCTCTTCGATTGAATAGGCTCGCCCGCCCGTAGCGCGCGCGATTTCATCCAGCAGTGCCGCATCACCGTCGAAGCCGGAGTCTTCGAGGCCACGCCGGTTCACCGTGAAGTAGATCGTGGCGTCCGCGTAGACCTGTCCGTCAAGTCTAGCTGTGCCCTTCACCATATAGGCTGCCGGCGGAAGCAGATCGAGTACCTGAGAGTGATTCCCCGCGCTCTTCTCGGCCATCGATGATGCCAAGATCATCTTGCCCGAGGATCGGTCGTAGATATGCGTTTCAACCGTTGCGTGCGCAAGAGCCCTTAAGTTCTCGTCGGTAACTCGGCCAAGCAGCGCTATCGGCTCTCCCCACAGGTAGTCATTCTTACTGGTGGCGAGCGCAAGCCGCTTGGTCTCCTCGCTCTGGGCCAGCCATCGTATGCAGCTGGTGGTCAACTCTGAGAACACCGACACGTCGACTCCGAACCCCTTAGGCACAAGATCCCAGCGCCACAGGTCGTACCCGGCAATGCCGACCACCCGTCCCATTCCATATCTCATCACGGCCACCAGCGGAACGTCTCCACCCGCGCTCTCCCCCTCCCGCGACCCCGGTCGACCGGAAAGTAGAAGGCTCGCTTCCTTCTTGACTCCCAAGATCGAGCCGTCAACCGGGATCGGAGGAAGGCTCGCCCACAGCCGCCCGCCACGAGCTGCCTCGATATCCATGATCTCATGGTCCACCCCCGCCTCCGCAACGACCGGGCCATAAAGCCGCGGTGGGCCCTGGCGAGACAGGGGCTGTGGCGATATCACAAATGGGTTCACGGCTTCAACAATGTCCCCCGACCTGTCGGGTGAAGTCACGAGCACCGCCCCACCCTTCCAGACGAACTGCTCCAGATCACGCGCTTCCGGGCCAAGGACCGCACCCCTCAGGACAACGACCACATCGCGGTCGGCAATCGCTCGTTTGAGATCGTTGGTGACGATCGGCGACTTGATCGCCATTGCGCTGCCCGGCCTGAATACCACGGAAAGATCGACATTGGAGTCAGCCTCGAGATTCCTTCTTGCGAATGCGAAATCCCACGATGGATGAGGCGCGACCAGCGTGACTCGGATCTTCCCCTTGATCACCTTGACCGAGAAGTCCATCGAGTTGTTGGATAGGACCTTCTCGCCGCCGAACGGTGCGAGCACCGCTTCGAACCCATGAATCCCAACGTCGCCGGCGGGCAGCGTCGCAGCGATCCGTTGGCGCGCTCCGCCGCCCGCGATCGTAACGCGTGTGGAGAAGACCTCCCCTGTCGAATCCCTTATAGCGAGTCTGGTCTCCACAGGACTTGGGTGGCGTCCGCTGACATAGATCGCCAGCCCCATCTCGCTTCCGGCGTAAACCGTCTCACCGGTTTCAACCCGGTCGATCGATATGTCGGGGGTAGGCTCGGATCGCGCGGCCGATATCGCGTATACGGGGATCTTGAGCGCCGATGAGAAGTGCAGGGCGTCCTCGCCGAAATTCTCTCCCCCATCGCTGAGCAAGACCAAGGCAGAAGGTTTGGCATCGAGGGCACCCAGTGCTGTTGTGATGCCGTGTACGAGATCGGTCCGTGAGCCCCGGGCCGCCAGATTCCTGATCTGCTCGGGGGTGGCTTGTCCGGAGGTATCCGAGAAGGTGAAAAACCTGACCTCGGCTTTGCGGCTCAAGCTCTCGAGGAAGGCATCTGATAGGACCGATCTCGCCCGGTCCAGTTTGCTCGCCGGATCGGGATACACCATGCTCCTGGAATCATCCACAAGCACGCAGACCACCGGCGGGGCTGACTTGGTCCGCGCGAGGCGCAGCCCCGGATCCATCACAAGAACAAGAACCAGAAAGGTCGCAAGCCACCGCAGAATCCCGAGAAGCACGCGCTGTCTCGGCGGCAAAGTCGGACTTGTTCTGCGATACAGCACAAATGCCACAAGCGTGGCGCCAAGGAGGGCCAACACAAGCGCGAGAATGCCTCTGGGTTCCATCTCAATCATACCTGAAGATACTCACGCGTGAACCTTCGGGGAAGCTCCATCTGGCTAAGTCCTCATCTCGTGCCTGTCCCGGCCGTCACCTACCGCTTGAGACTGGCTTCGAGATCTTTCTCCTCACCGAGAATTTCGGTGACCAGTTTACACCCGGATTCCATAGCTTCTTTAACCGACTTCTTGCCGTCAAGTGCCGCCTGCATCTCGGGATTGAGCGCATTCTCAATCTCCGGGTAACTGCCGGTCTGCGGCCGGGGCTTGGCGTATTTCATCTGCTGCATGAACGTCTTGAGATAGGGATGCTTGGTGAAATCGATCAGATCCTCGGCAAGCATATTGACCGGAATCTGACCGAGTTCGTTGGCCCACCTTGCCTGTGCCTCCTTCGAGGTGAGGAACATCAGGAATCTCGAGGCCTCCGCCGGATGCTTGCAGGTGCTGAAGACCACAAGATTGTTGCCTCCGACGTTGGTGGCATAGCCGGCCGGGCCGCTGGGCACGAGCGCTACGCCGAAATCTATGCCGCCCTGCTCAAGCCCCTTGACCGCCCAGGGCCCGTTAAAGACCATCGCATACTTCCGGCTCTGAAAACCCATGTCGTCACGAACTCCACCCGCGCGCCATGCACCGCCCTCGATCCCGTACTTGGAGTAGAGGTCCGCCTTGAACTGGAACCCTGCGACGGAGCCGTCGTCGGCAAGCGCGCACTTCTTGTCTCGGGTCAAGATATCGCCGCCGAAGGAATATATGAAGGGCAACGACCACCACAGTGAATTACGCATGCCGAAACCGTAGACGCCGGCTTGCTTGTCGGTTAGTTTCCTCGCACAAGCGACGAACTCCTCCCAGGTAGCAGGGGGCTTGGCGGGGTCGAGTCCCGCCTTCGCGAACATCTCCTTGTTGTAGAAGAGACAAAGCCCGTTGACCTGGTCGGGAAGCCCATATGTTCTGCCTTCGATCATGCACGAGCTCAGGGCGACCGGCCTCAGGTTGGGTTTTGCAGCTTCGACGCCATACTGGTCAAGAGCCATGAGGGCGCCCCTGATCGCGACCTTGGGAAGGAAGCCCACGTCAACCCGCCCTATGTCGGGCGCGGTGTTGGTGGCAAGGGCGGTAAGAATCTTGGGCTCGAGGCCGTCGAAGGGAATGCTGACCGCTTCGACCGCGATGCCGGGGTTAGCCTGCTGGAATTCCTGAACCAGCGAAAGGAAAAGAGCTCTCTCCTCGGTGTTATAGGTCTCCCAGACGGTGAGGACCACGCCTTGCTTAGCCTTCTCCCTGGCGCATCCGCCACAGGCCAACAGTGACACCGCACAAAGAAGCACGACGAGTTTCTTCATCTCAGATCCTCCTCAGGCTATATGGCCCCTGTGATTCTGCCCTCGCTCAAACGCCCGCCGCCGGTTCGGTCCCCGGTGATCCGGCTTCCGAGGCGCTATTCCTTGACCGCACCCCTGGTCATGCCTTCGATGAAGTAGCGCTGGGCAAGCACAAAGATAACCGAGATCGGCACGATTGATACTGCGGACGCCGCCATCTTGAGAGTATAGAGCTCCTCGTGGGCCTGCTTGAACATGGCCAGGCCTACGGGCACGGTATAAAGGCTCTCCTTATTGGTCACGATAAGCTGCCACAGGAAGTTGCTCCAGTGAAACTGGAAGGTCAAGAGGAAGAGCGTGGCAATCACGGGCAGCGCGAGCGGCACAATGATCCGACCGTAGATCTGGAAATCGTTGGCGCCGTCAATCTTGGCCGCATCCACGAGGCTTCTCGGGACCGTGTCCATGTATTGCTTCAGCAGAAAGAGACCGAAAACGTTGGCGAGGTGCGGCACAATCATCGCCCGGTAGGTGTTCATCCAGCCCAGCTTCTGGACGATCGCAAACTGAGGTACCACGTACATCAGGCCGGGGACCATCATCGATGCCACCAGGACGGCAAAGATCTTGTTCTTGAGGACAAAACTCTTGAAAGAGAAGGCATAGGCGGCCAGGGTTGCGATCAGTGTGGCGAGGACGCCGGCCGCAACCGCAACAATCGTGCTGTTCCCGAAGTACCTCAAGAAACCAAACTCGGCAAACACCCGCCTGAAGTTCTGGAGCGTGGGACTGCGCGGTATGATCTCGGGATCGAATTCGTGGCCGGGCTGCTTAAACGCGGTCAGGAGCATCCATACTAAGGGGAAGAGCACCACCAGGGCGGCAAACACCAGAACTGCATACAGGCCAAGGGTCTTCAGGAGCTTCACGCGGCGCGGCCGCCACACTGCACTATCCAATCTCCGCTCCTTCATAGTCCTCAGTATTCGGCCTTGGGTTTCAGCACACGGATATTCACGAGGGACACAACCACCGCGATCGCAAACAGGACGCAGGACATTGCCGCAGCATAGCCCAGCTTGAACTTCACGTAGAAAGTATCGAAGAGATAGTAGCCGGTGACCCACGTGGAGCCATAGGCTTTACCGGCGACGTCGACGCTGGGGCCGCCTGCGGTCATCGCATATACCTCGACAAAAGCGTTGAGGGCCGCCACCGCCCCCACTATGACCATGAACAGCGTGATCGGATTCAGGAGCGGAATCGTGATCAGGCGAAGTTTCTGCCACCACGTTGCCCCGTCGACCTCGGCCGCTTCGTAAACCGACTCCGGTATGTTCTGAAGCGCGGCGAGATACAGAATCATCCCGAAGCCTGCGCCCTTCAGCACGTTGACAAGAACCACCGCCGGCATCGCTGTGCCGGCCCTTCCCAGAAAGCCCTGTTCCGAGAAGTAGTGAATCCCGACAGATTCGAGAATCCGGTTGAGGACGCCGTAGTGAGGACTATAGATGAAGGTCCAGACAATCCCCACGACGAAGAGATCGAGCACGTAGGGCAGGAAGAACGCCGTCCTGAAGAGGCCGTGAAACCTGAGCTTGTTGTGGAGCAGCACCGCCAGCACCAGCGAGGCGGCGATCCCCAGCGGCACGATCAGGGCGGCATAGTAGAGAGTCATCAGGAGCGACCATCGAAAGAGACCGTCCTTGGCGAGCGCAACGAAGTTCTCTAGCCCCACGAAGCGAAGATGCCGAAAGACGTCGACGGGAGTGGTAACCTTGTTCAGGCTCAGATAGAAGGAATAGAATAAGGGGTATGCCAGAAACACCAGGAAGATCGCAACGAAGGGTGAAAGAAAGACAAGAGCCGAGGCATTCTCTCGCAAGGCGGCCCGCTTCATTGGCACACCTACTGGACGGTAAGCACGGAGTTATTGCCACCGTAAGGGTCGGGCGCCTTGTCGGGGTTCTTTGGATCTTCGAGCCACTGGCCGTCCGCGTAGAACTTGTACTCATATCTGCCCGGCTTGAGCTTAAGCGTCACCCGCCAGATGCCGTCTTCATCCTTCTGCATTCTGGTCTTGGTCGGCGACCAGTCGTTGAACTGGCCCACAGCGAAGACCTGGCTCGCCGCAGGGAGATCCAGCTCCAGCTTGACCTCCTGCTCCTTGCCGCTTGCGGGCGCCTGCTCGAGGATCGGCTTCTCCCCCGAAACAACCGTACCCGTGACGACCTCATGGGCGTACTTGACGTCCTCGGGCACTATCACCAGGGAGTTGGTGATGCCTGACTCGCTTCCGGTATTGGGATTGCTGGGATCGGTCTCCCAGCGCACGCCGTTGTCGATCACGAACTTGTATTGATACCTGCCGGGAGGCAGAGGCTTAACGATGGTCCATACGCCGTCGCCGTCCTCATCGCTCATGGGGTCGATTGAGGAATCATAGCGGCCGCCTCCCTTGGTGCCCGCCCAGTTGTTGAAACTTCCCCCCAGGGTCACCATCCGGGCCGCCGGAGCCTCGTACGCAAAGAGGATCCCGCCCTGGACCTCATGGGGCGCTGGGAGTCTGTTTCTGATGCTTCCCGAGATCGTTGCACAGCCGGCCACAAGAAGGCTCGCCACGAAGCAAGCGGCGATGGTTAGGATTAAGCCTTGGTTCCTCATCCCCAAAACCTCCCGACTCAGAGTAATCCTCCTAGAAAGCGATCACGCCCATCAGCGAGATTATCTTAAGATCCTCAAGCGCTCTCTCGGCCTCAATCAGATTGGCCTCGGGATCGAGCCAGAGATAGCTGGAGAGCCACCTCTCTCGACCGATCTCCCGGCCCTCGACCGGGGTGTCCCGGTAATACAGCGGACTCAAGCCGTAGCCCAATCTGATCTCGACCTTGGGTATCGGCGACCACACCAGAGCGACGTGCGGGTTCAAGAAGCTCTTGTCGCTCCCAGACGGCTCTTGAAGAGCCGACGACGCGGACTCGGCCTCCTGATTCCGCATTCCTGCAGGATAGAATACCTGCGGCCAATCGTAGCTGACGCGGCGGAAATTGTAGTACAGGCTCCAGTTGCCCTTGATCTTAAGGCCGCCCTTCAAGATGAACTCACCCCTATCGAACTCTCGGGGCATCCTGCCGCTCAGGTTGTCGGTGGTGCGGTCGTATGCCAGACTGTAGGTGAATCTCTCCCCGAGCAGACTGCCGGCCATGGAGGGCAGGAACCTAACCCACGTGACGTCATAATCGGCGAGGTCGCCCTCAGGGTAATCCCATCTGCGCTTGGCAACGTCCACTCTCAAGCCGACATCCACGCCCTTGAGTCTGGTTGACGCGTCGACTTCAGTGGTGGACAAGGTCCGCTCGGGAAGCGGCCGCTGCTCGTAGAGGATGAACCGGTCCAGATTCTGGACTCCGATGTAGGTATTGCGGTACTCGGTCACACCGAGAATCGGCAGCCCGTAGTAAGAGACGAGATCGTTGTCGGGATCCTCAAACGGCAAAGCGTCCACGGTGATAAATCCCTGGTCGGGTTTCATTCCATCATTGTGGATTCTCTCGTAGGTAACGATGACCGAATGGTTGCCCTGCGCTGCCTCCAGGCCGGCCTTGCTGCGGCTCCCCTTGAAGTCCGCGATCGGGACATCGATCTTGCCGTCCACAAACTGGTCACCCTGTTTGCGCACCCGATTGCCGCCGTCCCACCTGGCATCATAGGAGGTCCTGCCAATCTCACCGAAGACCCTGACCGGCTCGACGGGGCTAAAACTCGCGTCACCCGACCACAGCCATTCCGTAGTCCCAAGCTCAAACCAGAAGCTCGCGCTATCTTTAGTCTCGGCGCGATAGCGGTCGATCGCGGGGCTGGAGTTTCGGCCCTCGAAGGGGGTCCACCAGCCGTTGCGCTTAGAGAGATAGGTGGTGCCCAGAGTCACTCCGGCCAAGGTCCTCTTGCCGCGCAGCGCGAGCATATCGGTGCCCACATTGTCGTATCTCGGCGTGCTGTCGAAGCGCGCCGGTTCGACCGAAGTGTTCCATCTCCAGCGGATCGGGCTATTGTATATGTCGTAGTCATAGGTGTTGGAATACAGAGCCTGGAGCTCCGCACCGGCGAGGCGGAGGTTGCCGATCATGCCCTGGGTGCCTCTGCCGAAAGCGATTCGATCGTCCCTGAGGCTGCCCGCAAGGTCCTGGCCGCCCAGAATGTGCATGGGATCGTCGAGGCTTAAAGCTTCTTCATTGTGATAGGCAACGACGTCGAAGGTGCTCTTCTGGAAGGCGAGCCTGCCGGCATAGAGGTCGGTCCTTATCTCCCTGATGTCACCGATGCCGCTATCGATCCGCAAGGTGACCGATCCCTTGACATCCGAGCCGATCGTGGGATTGATGCTCACATACATCTCGTGCGCCGGTCGTGAGAGCCTCCATCTTGCGTCGCCCAAGGCAGCCGTGCCCGTGCCGTAGACCGGCCGTGCGTTCTTCCTGGTGGTGTAGGTGCCGCGGAACCAGCCGTTCAGCATCACCCGGGCATTGGCGGCGGTGTTGGAGATCGCGCTGGCAACTCCGGTTACCACCGGCTTGCCGTCCGTGTCGATCTCAAGCGCGGAGTTGCCGTAGTCGCCGACGGTCCTGGGATTGTCCGGATCGGCCATCCAGGCGCTGCCGTTTACCACAAACTTGTACTCGTACTTTCCGGAGGCGAGTGGGACCACAACCCTCCAGGCGCCTTCCTTATCCTTAGTCATCGGGGTCTTCTGGGCATCCCAGTTGTTGAAGGAGCCGGCAAGCGATACCGAATAGGCCGAAGGATCGTAGTAGGTGAACTCCATACCGCCGGGTGCTTTCGCAGTACCCCCGTAGGACGTTGCGGCAGCAGTCAAGAGCGCCAATGCAAGCAATGCCACTCGGCTCTTCATTCTCATTTCCTCCATCAGTAATTCAGCCTCAGAAAAGCCTTGAATACGCGTCGTGTGATGTCGCTACTGTCATGGCTTATGAAGCCTTCGGTGTTGGCCAGGTCGTTGCTCTGGCCTCCATCACCGAATTCCACAAAGAACTCAGCGCTGTTCCAACCTTTGTATTGCAGCTGTGCGAAGACCGTCTCACGGGCTTCGGTCTTCTCGTCCACCGTCAAAAGCCTGGTATAGAGCTTCCAGGTGTCCGTCAGGTTGGCGTTGGCCTCAAAACCATAGACGCGCACCCGGTAATCGGTGCCCATATCCTTCATTCTGAACTGGGTGCGAATCCTCACCAGACGGTTCTCGCCGCTGACCTCAAAGAGCAGATTGGGCCAGGTGCCGTCCTTGTTGATATGGCGCTTGTACTCCACCCTGCCCTTGAAACCACGGACGAACTCGACGTAGACCTCACCGCCGGTCTCCTCGAAAGGCTTGCGGGCGCTGGTGAAGGTGTGGGGTTTGTTCCTGAACCTCCAACCCTTGAGATTTATCGCCTTCCGGGGCAATCTGCAGTCCAACTGCACGTAGTGGCCGTGATAATCGTTATCGTCCCAGATGTCGCCCCTGGCGAGGCCCTGCGTATAGAAGTTGTCGTCGTAGTCATAGAGCGATCCGATCATAGTGAGCGGCCCGTAGCCGAAGTCTCGCATCTCAAGCTTCCACCCTTTGGGATGCTCCTCTGCCAGCCAGCCCGATAGGTTCCGGCCGGCTTCGCCGAAAAGCGTCACCCTGCCGAAACGCGAGATCGGCCGGGCGAGATCGCCCAGGGCAACCTCGAAGTCGCCGCCCGCGATCTCATCGTATTCGCGCTTGCCCCGACCGTAGTCCTTGCGGGCGTATGTGGCCCCCACGACCAGCCGGTCGCGAAGCAGCGGGCGTCTCAAGCGGCTCGCCCGATAGTCATCGGTGCTGACGATGTCGGCAAGGTAGCTGGTGTTTCCCGAAGGCACGTCGGGCAGAATGATGCCGGGATACGGAGTGCTCTTATCGCTGTAGAACGCCGTGAAAGTGAAGCCCCAGATGTCCCAGACGTCCAGTCTCACGCCTTGAGCCTTGGGTCCATAGTCATCGTCCTTGATCACGTCCTGGCTTACCAGGTTGAGCAGCGGCTCGTTGAGCCAGAACCTGTCCTGACCCGTAAAGAGATAGGCCTCGACGCGGTTGCCGCGGAACTTGAGGTGACCTTCCTTCAGGAAGAAGAAGTTTTCCCAGCGCTCGTTGTCCCACTTGTTGGAAAGGCCCTGGAACTTGAGGAAACCCTCGGTGTTTTGCCAGGGGCTGGACTTGATCCGGAGCTCGCCCAGGAACTGCGGGTTATCCAGCCGCCAGACGCGCGAGTCGCCGTTGAGCTGGGCAAAGGCCTCGGTGTAACCCTCCAGGCTCGTCACGGCAGCGGCGAGCCCGCACCACGCCAGGACCAGAACGCCAAGGATCAAGAAAGTCCTAACGGCCGACTGTTTCTTCAAACTCCATCCTCCCCACTATCGCGACTTGTCAGAAATCATATGATAGGGACAACCTGTATTTGTTGCCTGGACGCCGATCGGACAGGAGCGCCGCATCCACGGCCAGGTTCTGGATCCTGAGGCCCAACCCCGCCGTAGCTCGGTCCCGATGAAGGCCGGTCCTCAGAGCGAAGGCGTCAAAGAACCATATCTCCGTGCCGAGACAGTAACTTGTCTTGCCCTCGTAGTAAGCGGGAGCATTGCGGGGACGCCTTATCTCCCCGGTGAGGAGCACCACTTCCCGAAAGGTATAGGTGCCGCCCAGCCTCAGCTCCGAAGAGATGGGGTCGGCGGCCTCAGTCGTCTTGATCATCTGGAGCTCGGGCTCGCCCAAATTGCGGACCACGCATGCCACCGACCAGTTGCGACCCTTATAGAGCAGTCCCAGGTCTCCCGCATAGCCCGTGTCACCGTTCTCGAAGTTGGGGTCGTTATAGTATTCGTATCCGGGGGCACCGACACGATAGATGCGCAGAGCCCCTCCCACCGCGAAACCGTCCAATAGAAGCCGTTTGCCAACTCCCAGGACAAAGGTGTTTTCGCTGTAGATATCCCCGAGAGCACGCCTCGCCCAACCGAACCCGATACCTCCCCTCTTCCAGCCGCTATAGCTCAAGGCCACGCAGTCTTCCGAGAGATCCCCAACCGCGAAGAGCCGCGAACCCATGCCCGTTAGTCGAAGCCCGTGCATCAGCCCGTAACCGGCGGGATTCCAGAAGACCGCGGTCGCGTCATCCGCCACACCGATAAAGGCTCCGCCCATCGCAGTTGCGCGTGCGCCCTCCTCCATGCTCAAGAAACCGGCAAGGGCACATGACGCCGCTGCCAAGACGGCCACAACTCCGAGCGTCCCTCCGATCCAGCTTCCGCGTTTCATTTCGCCTTACCTGATCCCTCTGATCCTCGGACCGCGATGGCCGGAGGCGAAGACGTACTCATTTCTGTCGCTCCGGCTCCTATTTGATCACCGCGATGCCGATGTTCTCGCGCTCGTTATAAGGAGCGACCTTGAACCTCACCTCAACCCTGACCACGTATATGCCGTAAGGCACGGTGTGGCCGCGATCGTCCCTGCCGTCCCAGATGATCTCGAAAGCGTTCCTGCCCGTGGTCGTCAGGCCAAGTTGCCATTTTATGGTTCGGACGGCTTCGCCCGCGATGTCAAAGATCTCGGCGGTCACCCAGTCCGCTTCCCGCGCAAGGAAGAAGGATATGCGGGTCTCGTCGTAAAGGCCGTCCCCGTTGGGCGAGAAAGGATTGGGTTCGGCCCGAACACCGGATAGACCCTTGCTTGCGTCGTACGACAGCCTGGCATCTGCAAAAAGGCCGTAGCTACCCGTTCTGCCTATGTCGGCGGCAACCGCGTTGCCTTCCGCATTGGCAGCGCCGAACATCCCGAGCCATCTTCTCGTCAGATAGTTGTATTCGAAAAGCCCGATCTTCTGCTCATCGCCGATCTCGGCAGCGAGGTAGGTCGGATAGTGCAGAGCAAGAGTCATGGGACTGGTGAGTGTCGAAACGGGTTCGGAGTCGCCGCCTTTGTGTCCGACGATCTCAAGCTTCCTCGCCACCCCGAGGTAGGTCATCGAGGACTTTATGGCCGTGAGATCGACGGCCCCATCCCCGGATTCTCCAAGCGGCGTGACCTTTATGTCGTAACTGTCGAACTCCGGCGCGCCCTTCGGCGCAGGAACGATCACTATTGTACCGTCGGAAAGAATGATGCTGGTGCCGGGCACCGCTCCCAGCGCGACCTCGTAGGGAATGCCGGCTTCAGGCACGGCGAAAGTGAGGAGCGATGTCTCGGCTTCATTGCCGTATTGGTCGCGGGCCGTTATCCTGGCCTCAAAGGGTCTGGCCGGGGTGCCGTCCACGAGTTCGATCACGTCGACGTCCTGGCGTAACGAGTCCGGATCGATATCGGCGATCCAGTAAGCATCGACGATGTTGACCATCTGCGACACCCGCCAGCGAGAATCGCCCAGCGGCCGCCATTGGAATTCCGCACGGTCTATATCGCTTTCGTCTTCGATCTTGGTCCAGAAGGAAGCAGGTGCATGATCCAGCACGTTCCAGACCGCGTGGGCGTAACCGTCCGTCGGGAAGGGGCTGATCGAGGGCGGCGATATGTCCAAAGATGAGGTTGCCTCAAGCACACACGCGGTCCGACCCTGGTCGAATCTTCGCAGGGCATCGGGCAGCAGATAGTCGAGCAGCTCCTCCTGAGTCCTGCCGGGCTTCTTCCCAAGGCCGGGCACCATTACCACATCTATTATGTTGGCGTCGCGCTCCCTGCCGGCTTCGCTGTCCGCACCACCCCCGAACTGCCACTCGCCGCTGGCGCGGTTCACCCATCGTGTGGCTCCCAGATTCTGATCATTGCTGTCGCCGTCATGCCCAGACACGGTGATTATGAAATCCCATTTCTTGATGTCGTCAGGGATGGGGTTCCCTAAGACAGCCAGCGCAATCTTTACGTCGACCAGGTTGGCGACATGATCGTCGCAGAAATCGATCTGATTTGATTGCCTCTTGATAGTCCAGAAAGCGATCGAGTTCTGGCCGTTGGACTCAACGAGCCCCTTCCACCAGCCCTCGCTGACGGCGGCAAATTCCCAGGCATCACTCCTCGATATGTCGACGTAGCGGAAAGGTAAGCCTGCGGTGGCGCCTGAACCTTCCTTGGTATCGATGTAGACGTCGATCTTCTGAAGGTTGAGATCCGCCTTGTTGGGATTGGCGCAGGTCTCACCGGGATAGGGTGCGTTCCATCCGACCGCCTCTGAAGAGGGCAGTTCGCCGAGATAGACCCTGATCACCAGGAAGGGACCGTCGATCATAAAATCGACCTTGGTGATATCGAAAAGCCCCGGAGCGAAGACACCGTTAGTGGGATAGAGATAGTAAAGCCCTTCGATCGGCCTCCCGGAGGTATCGGTCAGGTTGGGCCCGTGATCGTCGCCGACAGAGTCCGGAGCAGCAACGATCACATCGGGCGGATTTACGATCGTAACTGGGGCCGATGCTCCGGTCTCGGAGATGTTGAGGCTGTCGCGAGCCATGAACCATACGGTCTGGACTCCCTGAGGAACGACCTCGGGGATCGTAAAGCGCAAGGAGTAGATGTTGTCGCCGGCCTCGACGTCCCCACCGGCCCCATTGTCATAGAGCCGTGTGCTGGCATCACCCCCGATCACGGAGATATCGGCCAGAACATCCCCGATTCCCCCACCCTGGTCGACGACGGTCACACTCAAGTTGACACGATCGCCCGGCGAGGCGGTCTGGGGGACTGCCTGGGCACTGCTCAGGGAAGGCGCCGCCCCGGGGGTAGGGAAAACGTACAGGGCCCAGTTTGAGAGAGTTCGGTCATTAGTGGCTGTGTCATACCAGTTGCCCTGCGCAGGCAACATGTCGTGCGTGTTGTCCGGCGGATCCGAATCCAGGGCAGTGTATTTGTTGTCGCCGACCTGCTGGGTCACGTAGGCCTCGAGTCTTATGGTATCGCCCGGCGCGAGATTCCCGACCGCAGCAAGGGGAAACGCAAACACCACTTGGGTCTCGGTCTTCGTAACTATCGGCAAGGCGTTCTTGCCGGCGTTGTTGCCGTCAGTTATCCAGGCGGCCTCAGCGAGATGCCAGTAT
This sequence comes from Candidatus Eiseniibacteriota bacterium, assembly GCA_043808325.1. Classification (GTDB taxonomy): domain Bacteria; phylum Arandabacterota; class Arandabacteria; order Arandabacterales; family Arandabacteraceae; genus JAZDEY01. Next base: position 30,056 of record JAZDEY010000028.1, on the reverse strand, counting down.
TCCCAGCCACTCCCGGTCCATCTGCGTAGATCGGCGTAGTCATTGGCGCTGTACTTATAGGTAAAAACGAAATCGGGTCGAAGGGTATGCCCGTAGTTGACGGGGAAGCCAAAGGGATCCCCATCGCCTCCCGCCGGGTTGCTGGTGGTCTTGAGCGCCAGCATCGCGTGGACGCCTTCCCACGAGCTCACAAAGTCAAGCACCACTTTGAGGGTGTCGGGAACCAGCAAGGCGAACATCGTGGTGAGGTCGACATTGGGATTGCTGTGGGACGGCTGGGTCTCGGGCGCCGCCTCGTCCACGGCCACAAGTTTGGAGTCAATCAAGAGCTTGGCACCTGCGACCGGATAGCTTGAAGTCGCTTCAAGGGCGACCAGCCCATAACGATGGCCCGCCCGCAGATGGCTTGCGGCTGCTCCGGCGGCGTCGGTGGTGACTGGTGTCTCCACGAGATCCAGAAGATCATCAGGTGACGCCGCCACATCGATTCTTAGGTTGCTTGCGCTAACATTATTGCCGTACTGATCGACGACCTGAAACTTGAGCTGGCTCTCGCCGCCTGCCTTGACTGCCCTGGGCTCGACTCGCGAGGTCACCTCGTAGGCCAGGCCAGGTATGAAGACCACTGACACGGTGTCCGACGGTAGACCGGCAAGAGCCCCTGGCTCGACCTCGGACGTCACCTGGACGGTGTCGGCCTTGAAAGCCAGAACCGATGTAGCAAAAAAGCCGTTGGCATCGGTGATGCCGACATCGGGCTCGAAGACCGGGGATCCTCGAATCGCCTTCATCCGTACCGCAACATCGGAAGTCGGCGTCGGGTTACCGCTTGCGTCCAGCAGCTGGACGCCGATATCGACTCGCTCACCCACCGCGACCTCGCTCTGTGCCCGAGTAAGGCTTACGCTCGCGGGCTTCAGTTCCCCAACACCGACCTCGATCGCTCCGCGGATCGAGTTCCTTTCGACATCGACCCTCAGAACCTCGACGCTGTCATCGCTTACCAGGAAACGTCCCACGCCCTTATTGAACATGGTCCTATCCAGGATCTGCTGGAGCAGGGGATTGCCCAGAGTGTCGGCGAATATCACGCGACCGCGCGGATTGACGGTTCTATCGAGCAGCGTCGCGGCGAGCCTTACGCTGTCGGTCGCTGCCACGTCGAATATGGCGATGTTGCCTGCGTCGTCACGCGGCTCAAACACGAGATCCGCAAAATCGAAGATGCCGCCGGCAGGGAGGCTCCGCGAGATCGATCGAGAGCGTATCTCGTTGCCCTGCTGATCGACAAAAGCGTATCGGGTCGCCGCCGCCTGCGCGAGCACCACATCGATCCTGGCCGTATCGCCCCCCGAGATGGTGACGCTGCGAGTCTGACGGACGTAGCCCCGGGCCTCAGCGACAAGGTTAAATGTGCCGTCGTCCACCGTGAGGATGCTGAAATTGCCGGTTCCAGTGGGGATCATCTTCTTGCCGTCGCCGCCGACTGCGCCTGTGGCCGGATCCTCGACGAATATGGTTACCTCGGAGGGCGGCCCTTCCACTCTCACCGAGCCGATAACGGCGCCGGTGACCTTGATGAGACTGAAGTTGATACCATCAACGGCGCCACCGCCCATCACCACGACATTGGTGACTCTGGCCTTTCTATAGGAGTCCGCATAAGCCTCGAGCATGTAAGCGCCGTCAGGCATGCGTACCAGCTGGTACGCTCCGCCGCCGCGCGGACTCTTGGCTGTCGCGTAGAGGGTCGAGCCCAGATAGGCATCAATCGTGGTGACCGTCTGTCTATCGGAGGCGTCACTTAAGGTGACAGCGCCCGAGATTCCACCCGAGGGCGGATAACCCTGGTCGGGCAAGCCATCCAGGTTTGCATCAAGGGGTATCTCCAGGAACCTATCTAAATCGGTGTAGCCATCCCAGGCTGTCGCCGGGTCGCTTTCATCAGGTATCCCATTGCCATTCGAATCATGGCCGGAGCTGGGTGCAGCGTCATAGGCGCCGGAGTTGTCACCGCCGACCGTCGCCGCAACGATCCTGAGTTTGGATCCTCGCGGGATAGTCGTTGCCGAACCAGGATACATGCCCGACCAGGGTATCTTCACTTCGAAGCTGAATAGGCCCGAGTTGGCGGCCCCCGCTGCGCCCGGGATAGGTTTCTCCCTGGCTTTAGTCGGATCGGTGCAATCCTTGATCTCGACCGGCGGGGTCAGAGACCACGTGGTCACCACCACATCGGCTCCCATCCCCGTAAAGGTTATGTGCCGCGGATAGAAGTTTGCCCGCGTGAAATCCGTGGCGCCGGTCATCGAACTGGCTTGGGCATCCTTGTCGATGAAAACGAGATAGCCGTTGCCAAAGCCGCCGGGTGGATACCTGGTCTGGATACCGATATAAAGGTTCTCGGCATCCCAGGTCACATATATCTTATCGAGGTCGGCTTCGTGGTAGCGTGAGTCGGTGGTCGGGTCCGCAAGCAACTGCTCATTCTCATCCCAGTCAGCGGCTGCGACGCCGATCACACCATCGATCAAAGGTGTATTGTGGGTCGTGGCCGTGGCCCTAAGCGGAGCCCCGGCCAGTGAGGCCGCCAGAACCGGCAGAACCAAATAGTATCTGAGTCTCATGCCATCGTCCCCGCGGATGTGCGTCAGAGGTTAGCAGGGTCTCGAGACGGAGTCAATCTGAATGTGGCCGCGATCGCTCCCGTCAGGGCCGCGAACACGCGGGCGACGTGTCCTTTGGGTTACAGCCTGCCGCCCGGCGTCAGGGTCACCTTGATTGCGCCCTTGGGGCACTTGGTGCACTCAAGACACTTGATGCACTCGGGGGAGTCCACTTGCCTGTAGGCTACGAGATCGACCGGGCAGACATCTCTGCAGAAGTTGCACTGGCCGCAAACCTCGGGATCGACCTTGAGCCGGACCAGGCTCATTTTGTTGAACAGGGAGAAGACCGCGCCCATCGGGCAGGACGTCCGGCAGAAGGGCCGTTTCACGTAGACCATGGTGACAAGGAAAAAGACAAGGATGGCCATCTTGATCCAGAAGGAAGTGCCCATCATGGTCTCAAGGCTCATGCCTCGTGAGCCGGGCACCTTCAGGGCCACGCCCGCCACCCACGGTAGCGCCCCCTCAACCGCGCCCGCAGGGCAGAGCCGCGAGAACCAAGATTCATCAAGCAGGAACGGTAAGGCTATTGCAAGCACCACCAGCGAGGCATACTTGAGGTTGCCCATCCAGGCGGGGAGGCGCACGACCCGTTTGGAGATCTTCTTCATGCCGTCCTGCAGGAAACCGAAAGGACACAGCCAGCCGCACGCCATTCTGCCCACACCCATTCCCACAACCCCAAAGAAACCGACAAGGAAAAACGGAAACTGCCGCCGCCGGGCGAAATTCTGAAGGGCCCCGATGGGGCATGAGAAAAGCGCTGACGGGCAGGCGTAGCAGTTAAGGGTCGGCGTACACCCGCCTTTCAGGAATCCCTGATAGAGGAAGGTCCCGAAATAAGCAGGGAAATACCCGTTATGGATTACCGCGGATACGATCTGCCAGATACGCCGCTTCGAGAGCATCACGGTAAGGGATCACCCGATCCCTATGCAGGACATTCAGAGCATACTGCCGTTGAAGGCGATGTCGCCGAGCTCACCTCGAACAAGCCCCGCTACAACCAGCCCCAGAAAAACGGCCGCAAGCATAAAGAAGAACGGGCGGTGTCTCACTGCTGCTCCTCGGTCTTGGTTGCCGCCGCCTGTCTCGGCACCATCTGGTCTCTGCCGTGATCGATCTTGGCGAGAGCGGCCCTGTAGTCAAAGTCGGGGCTCCACTCCGGCGTGTGGCATCGCCTGCATACATCTTCGCCGACCGCCGCGACCATGCCCCGCTGATGCTTGGTCCCCATACCGTGACAGGCTTCACATTGGACGTTCCACATCTCGGGCCTTACATCCAGCGAGTCTTTCTGGGCAGCTACCTCGTAGCCGGTGGTGTGACAAGCCAGACACTTGGGATCGTTCCATTTGTCGTCCTTAGCAAGAGTGGCAAAGGCCTGCGAATGGGGATCGGCCGACCATCTGTCGTAAATCGCTCCGTGACACGTCTTGCAGGTCTCCCAACCCAGATAGCCGTCCGCAGCGACCACTTCAGGCCGCCTCGGAATGTTCGGCAGCTCCATCTTTCTCCTGGACAGGAGCTGCTCGCGCTGTTTCTCCTGGGTCTCACAGGTCTTGACAAGCCGGTCGACGTCAGGATTCATCCTGCCTTGCTTAGTGATCGTGAGGGTATTGCCGTCAAAGCCGCTGATCCTGCCATCGGCATCAAGTCCCAGAAGCAGTGTGCCGATCGAGCTGCTCTTGCTTTCAGGCTTGAGCACTATCGTCTCCCCGACCTTCTCAGCCAGCGGGGTTCTATCGTTGCCGTGTCCCACCAGGATCACGTCGAAATCCGGCAGGGTCTCGGCAAGCTTACGCGAATTGCCGAGCCCTATGTGGGCGAGAGCCACCACGAGATCGGATTTTGCCCTGAGCTCGGGGAGATATCTCTGGGCAGCTTCCTGGTAGCTTGAAACATAAACGTCCTCCAGCTGCTCGAAGACCCCGACCCTGCGCGGATCATCGTCAAGCAGCCCGAGAAAGCCCACTCTAACACCGCCGATCGCTTTGACTACGTAGGGCTGGAAGACCAGACTACTGTCCCTCTTGCTCATGAGGTTGGCGCAAACTGCCTCAAATCTCCCACGGTCTATGGAATCCCTGAGATAATCTAGACCGTAATTCAGCTCGCGCTCGCCAATGGCTACAACATCGGTCTTGATCATCCTCATCGCGTCTATGACGGCGGTGGTGCGCCTTTTTTCCGGCGCAGGTATGCGGTTGCCGAAGAAGTCACCGACATCCACCACCACGACGTCGTTGTAGACTTCACGGAGCGAGTCAACGTACCCGGCCCGCCGGGCCAGGCCACCCTTATCTCCGGCGTGTCAACCACAGGGATTGACTTCACCGTTGTCATCGGTTGTGACTACGATCATCAACTGCTTGCCTTCCTGAGCGAACGCTGCCCCGCCCAGAATCATGAGGAGAAAACTCAGGAAGACGAAAGCGTGCAGGTTGGCTTTCTTCACGGTCATCCTCATCCTCCATAGATGGTTAGTCTGACACCCTGAATTCTAACAAAACCCCGACCCCATGTCAATCCGGGCTGACCACCGCTATAGCCTGCCACATCCACGCCGCGCTCACCACCGCCCGGTTGCCGGCGACGGACGCCCCAACACAACGATTATCACGGCAGCAATCAGCATCGGAATATCTTCAAGCAGAGTCTCTAGGGCGACGGGACGCCCACCTCCCCCAAAGCAACCGCACGTAATGTCCAGTCCCCGGGCGATCGCACCTGACAATGCTATGATGAATATCCCCAGCATAAGACTCACCAGCAGCGCACTCCCCCGGATCATCGGGCCGAGGATTATCAGAGTCCCGCAGATCAGTTCAAGCCACGGCATCACGATAGCCATCAGATTCACGAGCTCGGCGGGCAGCATCCGGTAGTTGTATATGTTCTCGGCGAATTCCGCAGGATGGGAAATCTTATAGAGCGAAGCCCATATGAAAAGCCCCCCAAGCACGAGCCTCAACCCGAGGATCAGGTATCGATTTGAGAGAACCCTGCTAAACATGCTCGGTCACTCCGCTCGGCCCTCCACCGGGAACCCCTTGGCTTTCCAGACGTCCAGGCCGCCCACCAGAACGAACACCTTCCTGAATCCGGCCCCGAGCAACAGATCGGCGAGCGTGCATGCCTGCCTCTGGCTCTCCCGGGACGCGTAGGCTATCACATTGGGATCGGCGGCGGCCATCCAGAAGAGGCTGTCGACAGCGCTCTCGGATGGAGAAGCATTGATCGCCCCCTCGATGCGCTCTCTCTCAAATAGGCCGGCATCCCTGGCGTCAATAAAGAAGGCCTTACCCTCGCCATAAAGCTTCGCGGCATCTTCAGGCGCTATGAATTCAGCCTTGGTCTTGCACCTGAAAGTCTCGGCCCCTGCAACAAAAGCGATCCCGTCTTTTCTCACGTAGTTCACGGCCACGCCGACCACAGATGAGACAACGAGGACAACGACGGCCTCCTTTGCGGCCCTGACGAGGATGCTTCTCACCTAACGCTCCTCACGTGCCCCGTGACCCTTATGTCAAGCGGAGGTTCATCGGGCCGGTCGGTCTCTATCCTGATGTTTCCCATCACCCGCCCCGAAGGAGCGCCTTGCTTGATCTTGGTTTTGATTTCGTAGCCGCCCTGGGCCGAGGGACTCACCTCAAAGGCAAGATGGCCAATCGAGGAGGTCACGCTCTCAATCTTGAACTTGAGATTCCCGGCGGCAAAGACCCTGACGGTCTGTGCAATATAGTCTCCCGGCAACGTGGGGCCAAAGGCGATCGCATCAGGTTGGGCTGCAATGCTGCCCAAAAGGCTCGCCGTCACAGGGATGCGGATCTCCCTTTTAAGATTATCCGAGGTCTCCAGGGTCACAAAACCGGAGAGATGTCCGCCTCCTGCCTTGTTGGTGACGACCACCTCGAACTGGTCGGCGAGGTCGCCGGTCCTTCCGATCTCCTTTACGGCAACGCGCTCGTTGTCGCTACGGACGCCCAGCACGCGCATGGGGTCAGCCCCGGCTGCACCCACAGCCTTTCCAGGGCGAATGAGAAGCTTGAGAGTATCCGCCTCCCCCTTGGCAACTTGCCCAAAGGCGAGAGACCGCGGCTCCGGCTCAGGACCGATCCCTACCTCAATGGCGAAAGTGAGCAGGATCTCGGGATTCTTCTTGTCGGTGGTGAAGAGCCGTACGCTTTCCTTCACCTTGCCCCGGCCCTCATAGCCCATGGGATCAAAAAAGACAACCACTTCCCCCTTACCACGAGGGGGGATCACCTCGGGCACAACCTGAGCGGTCGTGCAGTCACAGGAAGGCTCAATGGAGACGACGTGGAGGCTGTCGCCGGACGTGTTCTCCATGTTGAAGGTCATCCGCTGGGGCTGGTCGCGGTAGACGAATCCCAGATCGACCTCTGACCTATCGACGAGGATCGCCCCGTTCGCGCCTGCCGCAACAGCCAGACACGGCGCAAGAATTAAAAGAATCAGTCGCGACATAGTCCACCCCAAAAAAGAATGCCTCAGAACGATCTCTTAGAGTATGCAACACCCCCCAAGGGGCTTTGTTCCAGCCAAATATAACGAACCCAGGCCCTATCGGTTAACCCTTTCTTTGAGGGTTTTGCCGGGATGAAATCCGGGGTGCTTGCGTGCCTGGATCTGGATCATCTCGCCGGTCTTGGGATTCCGTCCGGTCCGGGCCTTGCGCTGCCGGACCTCGAAGGTGCCGAATCTGGCGATCGAGACCTTACCGCCTGAGCTCAATGTGGAGGCTATCAAACCTTTTGCGGGATCAGGACTGAAGATTGCGTCCACAGCCTTCCTGGCCTGAGCTGGAGTGAGCTTCGCCTTCTGGGCAACAGCATCGACGAGCTCCTGTTTGTTCATCTTGCCACCTCCTTACCTCGGCTCCCACTGCGAAAGCCTACCAATGGGAGCCTATGGTCAAGGAGGCCCAGCTGTCAATCGATAAAGGACGATCAGTATGCCCGGTAGAGAGCTCTCAGGCCCCTCTCGGCATAGATGTCGGGGTGAGCCTTTATGTTGAGTCGGAAGTAGTATTCCCAGTCGCCGTCCGAGTATCTGCGAACGAACCGGGCTTCCCAGCAGTGAAGGTCCCGATAGATCGAGTATTCCTGGTAGACTGTTTGCTTGCCGGAAAGATCGAAGCGCCCGCTATATTCGATCCGCCAGTTCCGCGTGAGGCAAAAACCGGTCATAAACTCAATCCAGTAGCTGTCCTTGCCGCCGTCGAAGGCCTTGGTATACCGATAGGCCACGTTGACCCGCCACGGACCGGCTGTCGGCGATGAGGGATCGGGCGCCCCAACCCCTTCCTCAAGAACCCTGGGTTCGTCCGGAGGCGGCGGCTCGATGAAACCCGGCGGAAGCGGAGTCTTTCCGTCGTAGGAGAAAGTGGTTTGGAGATCCAGGGACTTGAGCGAGAGATGCACCGGTTCGTGTGAGACGTCGACGTCGAAAGTGGCGTACCTGGAAGGGTAGAATCTCAGGTTGCTCCTTATCATCGAGAGCGGCGTCGGCTGACCCTTGTCCTTGTAGAGGAAGTCATAGGTGGTCGAGGTATTGAGGGAGAAGAGATCGTCTACCTTCCTGACGTCGGCGCCGCTTCCCAGCTTGGCCTGAAACCGGTTACTCAGAGCGAGGCTCATGACCGTGGACTTGCCCACCTCGGTTGAGACTCCGGCGAGCGGATAGAATTTGCCGCTGTATCTAGAAAAATCGGGGCGATGCGTAAAGCCTACGGCAGGCGTGATAACGTGTCGGAGGGCCGCCAGCGGGCCTATTCTCGGGAAGTAGGTCCTGTAGAGGGTCACCCGCGAATCGAAGCCGCCCCAATAGAGCAGTCTCACAGGATACTTTTTCCCGGCCTTGTCCTGGTTATAAAGCGTGGCCGAGGCCGTAATTGAGGGATTCAGATTGAGGAATCCAAACGGATTGAGTTTGGCCACCAGGTCGGTCTTCCAGTCGGCGGCGGCGTTGATATTCCTCCCCCCAACGCAGCCGCTACACCACTCGCTCATGTCCTTGCGCTCACCGGTCAAGACCAGACGGGACCTTACGCTCTGGGACATTCCCTTGAGACTCAGGTCCGAGTCCAGGTTGACATTGACGCTGCCCGCCTGCCTGGTTTTCCGGTCGGTCGAAGTCTCGTTGACGGAGCTTGAGTAATTGGAGCTGGTCGAGATATAAGTGCCCTTGTGCCAGCCCCCTGTGCCCTCGGTGGGCGCGAACAGGGTCTTGCGAGTAAGCAGGAAGCTTACGGTGGGCAGCTTCATGGCGGTCTCGTCGGTATCAAGATTCTGCCGCCGTTCGGCAGCAAGATTCAGGCTCGCCCCTTGCCAGCTGCGAGAATACGACAGATCGGATTCGAGAACCCTCCTCAGAGCTTTCTCAAGATCATCGCTGGTATCCCGGCGGTAGCCCTTGTCGCTGACGAAATCGGCGTGCACCGCCAGCCTGCCGTTTTCGCCGACCGTCTGGCTGTGCCTGCCGGAAAGGTCCCACCGCGAGTTATCGGCCTCAACGTTCCGGGTGAACGAGCCCTCGAAGGAGCCGCCGAGGAGGTAGCGAACGTTGTAACGGGTCTCCGCGTGACCGACCCACCGCGATTTCTCGTAGTAATCTCCCCACGCTGTCACATCGAAGTAATCATTGGGCGCCCAGTAATAGCCCGCGTTTCTAATGAACCTTCCCTTGGCCTGGTCGAAACCGAGCTCGATCCGGGGGATCAGTATGCCAGAATGGCGTCCTCGCTTTATCGGAAACATATAGAAGGGCAGAGCGAATATCGGAACGTTGCGCACTCTCAAGACGACCGGCTTGGCTACCACTTTGTCGTCAAGGTAAAGCTTCATCCTCGAGCTAGTGAACGAATAATGCGGATCCAGGTAATTACAGGTGGTGTACGTGCCGTCCGTGACGTTCAAGGTGGTCGCGCCGGTCTTACGTATCAGTCTGCCCGTATAGAGGCCCTTCTCAAAGCGGGTTCTGCCGGCGACGACCGCCCCACGCTTGGTCTTGAGGTTATATGACATCGCGCTTCCGGTTATCTTGTCCTCACCCTCCCAGAGCACGGGGTCCACAGCGGCGTAAAGGTTGTAGGTTCTCGAGTTGTACTCTATCGCCTCGGAGTAGAGCTTCATGCCGAGGTAGCTTATGCTCGCTTTGCCCTCGAGATACATGAGGGCTTGAGGAACGTCATAACGGAGGCTATCCGATTCATAGACCACGTCGCCCGTCGATGCCCCCTCGACGGCCCCCGGGCGCGGTGCCTGGCCGGTCAAGCCAGTGACGGCCTCTCCGGTATCCGCTGCCGCTATCGTGTAAAGTCCGTGGACTCCGCCCGCCACCTTAGCACTTATGGCCCGGCCGTTCTTGAAATCCAGCACCATCGAACTGCCGCGTACTTCATTCCTCGAGGAGGCGGTATCCTCGCGCGACGGCAGGAAGATGCCACTCGCATCGCCGATTATGTGCATCTCCGAGATCTCGCCTTGGCCGAAGTCGAGGACGATCCCGCGGCCGGCGAGTTCGCTGCGTTCCCCCTTGTCGGGCTGGTAGATGCACTTCGCGGCGCCGGAGACGACCACTTGGGAGATTTCCTGGTCCTTGCTATAGATCGTGATGCTGTCCCCCGAGAGCGAGCTCTCACCCTGGACCATCGTCGGCTTCTCAGTGAGGATCGATTGGTCTTCAAGATCGAGGAAAACCGCGCGCCCACCGTGGCCGCTGGCCTTGCCTCTCACGATTCCGACATCGCCCAGAGCGATGGCCTTCTTCTCGTCGGCGTAGAGCTCCATGGAATCCGCACTCACAGAGAGGGGCTGGCGTCCTTCACGGGCAAGTATCTCCAGCACCGGGTTCTTGCGCGCCATGCCGAATCCGGTGTCGCGCAGGTAGGTAGCTTCACCCGCCCTCACGACGGCGCCGGCATTCCTGTCCTCAATTACAACGTTGCCCCAGGCGGAGACCAGGCCCCTGGGCCGGACGTAGGTGATCTTGTCGGCGGCAATCGACCTCATACCCTCGGAGTAGGTGACGTTGCCGTCCACATTGAGGCTGTCGGCCGCGATGTCATAAGTACCCCGATCGGCCGTAAGCCGGGAGGCGGCTTCCAGGAATTCGACGCCGCTTGGGAAAATCACCGTTCTTTCGAGCTTGAGGTATTCGGCGCGGCTGCCCCTCACCTCGACATCTTGCTCTCTGAGGCTCACCCTTCCGGCGAGATTTATCCTCTCTCGTTGCTTGTAATAGAACCCGGTATCGGCAGTTGCCGTAGTCGTTCCATGGACTATCCTCACGTTGCCTTCCAGGACCACGATCTCCTCTTCGCCTTGCCGGCTTCCCTGAAGCCTGTCGGCAGAAATATCAAACTGCTCTCGAGCAGATTCCTCCCGCCCGGATCGCTCCTTCTCCGGAGCGGCCGGCGAAGGATCGGCAGGGGATAGGAGAGGCAGATCGGCGATCGGGGCCGCCAACGGGCCGGCAAGTGCCGCCGTGACCGGCTGGAATCCGGACGAACTCAGTGGAAGGACTGTCAGGGTGAAAAACGCCAGGAGCGGGAGAAGTCTCACCAGCACATCTGCGATGCCTTTCCTCATAGCAAACGAAACGATCCTTTCCGGGCGGGACCGACGGCAGGCTTTGCTATCAAGGGCCGGCTTCAAACCACAGTCTTCTCATCCGTGGGATCGAAAAAGTGAATCCTTCTCATGTCTATGAAAAGGGCGATCTCGGAACTCGGCTTTATCTCTCGCCTGGTAGTGAGCCGGGTGACGGCCGGGCTCTTCCCGGTTGTAACATAGACGATCGTCTCGTTGCCCATCGGCTCCACGACCTCAACGGTGGCCTTGAACATCACCTTATCGCCCGGAGACTCACCGGGCGAGCTCTCATGGATCGCCTCCGGCCGGACACCGAAGATGATCGGCTTGTCCGCATAAGGAGCGAGAGACTTCTCGAACTGGGCGGGAATCCTCGCCTTGAAGGTCCCTTCATCGAAATGAAGTCCACCGTCCCTTGTGATTCTGCCCTCCATGAAGTTCATGGCGGGGCTGCCGATGAAGCCGGCAACGAACTTGTTTACCGGGGTATCGTAGAGAGTCATGGGATCGGCCACCTGTTGAATTGCCCCGTCCTTGAGGACCACTATACGGGTTCCCATGGTCATCGCTTCGATCTGGTCGTGAGTCACGTATACGATAGTCGCATTGAGCCGATTATGGAGCTTGGATATCTCCGCCCTCATCTGTACCCGAAGCTTGGCGTCCAGATTGGAAAGAGGTTCGTCGAAGAGAAAGACCTTAGGTTTCCTCACGATCGCGCGGCCCACCGCCACCCGCTGGCGCTGACCTCCAGAGAGGGCCTTGGGCTTGCGGTCAAGCAGGGTCTCGATCCCAAGGATCTGGGCGGCCTCGTTGACCCGGGTCTTGATCTCCTCCTTGGGGTACTTCCGCAGCTTGAGCCCGAAGGCCATGTTGTCGAACACCGTCATGTGGGGATACAGGGCGTAGTTCTGAAAGACCATCGCGATGTCCCGGTCCTTCGGCGGCACGTCGTTAACCAACCTGCCGGCGATATAGATCTCACCCGAAGTCGGCTCTTCCAGACCCGCGATCATCCTCAGGAAGGTCGACTTGCCGCAGCCCGATGGGCCGACCAGCACGACAAACTCGCGGTCCGCCACCACAAGGTCGGCATCCTTCACTGCGACGACGCCTCCCGAGAACTCCTTGTTTATTTTCTTGAGAACCACTTCAGCCATATGCGCCTCCGAGCAAGCCGAGTATAGATTTCGACCCGTGAGGTGTCAAGCCGTTATTGGAATTAACATAACTTAACATTGTGAGGTTTGAAACCGAAAAACTGCATGGCCTCACCAATCACGTAGAGCGAGCCGCACACGACCACCGGGCGGCCCTCGCAGTGTTGGAGCGCATAGTCAAGAGCACCGCCGACCCGGGAAAAACCCTTGAAGGGCAGCCCGAGGGTCCTGGCGGCGCCACGCAGCGCGCTCAGGGGGAGTGCTCGGTGGTAATCCGGCTTGGTGAAAACGAACCGGTCTGTCGGTCTTGATAGAACAGCGAGCATGTTGCGGCAGTTCTTATCGCGGAGGACGCCGAACACGGTCAGGGTCCGATCGATCCCCATCTCGCCGAGGGATCGGACTAGCGCGCGTGCGCCCGATACGTTGTGCGCGCCGTCACAGATGACGAGCGGCCTCCGCTTAAGGACCTGAAGTCTTCCGGGCCAGAGGGCGTGCTCGAGGCCTTCCTCAATCGCCCGGGCGGTGATCCGCGTACCGGTCTCGCTGAGGACCTCCGCGACGAGGACCGCAATCGCGGCATTGGCTATTTGATACGATCCGCCGAGCCCGATCCTGAGGGTGCGCCTGCCGGCAAGCCCGCGATATTCAAAGGTCGACCCGCTGCGGCCGACCTCAAGCGGCCTGATGGTGGTGCACTCGGCCGCGTCAAAGACCCGGGCGCCGCGCCGAGCCGCTACGTTTCGTATCGTACGGGAGGCGCTTCGAGGCATGCGGCCGCAGACGACCGGGACACCCGCCTTTATTATGCCCGCCTTCTCGGCTGCGATCCTGGCGAGCGTCCTCCCAAGGTATTTCTCATGGTCGTAATCGATCGTGGTTATGCATGCTGCCAGCGGCCGTATCACGTTGGTGGAGTCAAGCCTTCCGCCCATCCCGACCTCGACCACGGCGAGGTCGATCTTCTCGCGCTTGAAATACTCAAAGCCCACCGCGGTGGTAGCCTCGAAGTAGCTTGCGCCTATTCGTCTGACGTGGGGGGCGACCATTGAGACGATCTCGCGGACCGACCCGGCAGGGATCGCCACGCCGTCCTTTCTAATCCTCTCGCGATAGTCCACGAGGTGAGGAGAAGTGAAGAGCCCGGTAGTTAGGCCGTTGTGGAAAAGAATTGAATTGAGGAACGAGGCCACCGAGCCCTTGCCGTTGGTGCCGGCGATGTGAACACTCCCGAAGCTGTCCTGGGGATTCCCAATTGCGCCCAGGAGGCTCGTAGTATTGTCAAGCCCGAGTTTTATGGCCGAGGTTTCCAGCTTGAAAAGGAAATCGATTGCCGCACGGTAGGAGAGCTGGCTCATTCGGAGGTTTAGTCCTCACCCTCGATGTCGGCCTTGACTTCGATGTGAGGCGGGGTCTTCAAGATCGCGGGTCTCTGCTTCTCCTCCACCGGGCGCTCGACCGCACTGAAGAAGTCGAAGATGCCAACCAGGGTTTTCTTCATCTGCGCCCTGGCGACGACCATATCGACCATCCCATGCTCCAGCAGGAATTCCGAACTCTGAAAGCCCGGCGGCAATTCCTGGTTGATGGTCTGCTCGATCACCCGGGGTCCGGCGAAACCCACCAGTGCTCCGGGCTCGGCGATAATCACATCGCCGAGCATCCCGAAGCTCGCGGTCACTCCACCCGTGGTGGGATTGGTAAGTACCGAGACATATAGAAGCCCGGCCTCGGACACCCGCCCCAGCCAGGCACTGGTCTTGGCCATTTGCATCAGCGAGAGTATGCCCTCTTGCATCCTGGCTCCACCCGAGCTGGATACCATCACCAGGACCGACCTGTCGTCGATCGCCCGTCTGGCGGCCCGGGAGATCTTCTCCCCCACGACCGATGCCATGCTGCCGCCCATAAACCTGAAGTCAAGAACGCCGATTACGGCCTTGTGTTCCCCGATGCGGCAGGTTCCGGTCACCACGGCTTCGTTGAGCCCGGTCTTCTTGATGGCGATGCGGAGTCGATCGGCGTAGCGCTTGGAGTCGCGGAAACCGAGAGGATCGCAAGACCTCAGGCCCGGGTCGATTTCGACGAAGGTGTTTTCGTCGGCTATCATGGCGATGTACTCCAGGCTCGAGACCATGAAGTGATAGCCGCACTTGATGCAGGTCCAGTAGTTACGCTTTATCACTCGCTCGTAGACGATCTCCCCGCACTTGTCGCACTTCCTCCACAGGCCGTCGGGCATGTCCCGCCTGACGTCCGAGGCTACGCCCTTCTCTATTCTCCTGAACCAGCTCATACTAGCCTCCGAGATCGACCGGCCTCTCGATCCCTATCCCGATCCGTCGTCCGCCCATCTTCAGCCGGTGGGCGCGAGCCTTTCCAGCACCCCGAGAATCATTTCCTTGAGGTTCCGGCTTGCCCTCGCCGCGAAGCTGACGACCGTGGCATGGCCACCAGCGTGGGAAGCCGCGACGTTTGTAACGAGCGACATGCCCAGGACCGATATGCCGAGCTCATGGCACACCGTGACCTCGGGCACGGTGGACATTGTAACAGCATCGGCGCCCATTTTGCGAGCGAATTCCACATCGTGGCGGGTCTCGTAGGTCGGACCTGTCGTGCCGAGCAGTACGCCCTTCCTCGCCGGTATGCCCTTGGCGATCGCAAGGTCGCATGCGACCTCCAGAATGCGCCGCGAATAGTAAGGTCGGTGCAGAGCCTCGGGACCGCGCTTGACCTCGGCCACACCTTTCCAGATAAGATCTATGTGGTCGTCGATCAACATTATGTCCCCGGGCCGGAACCGATTGCTCACCGCGCCCGAGGCATTGGTGACGATAACCGTGGTTACGCCAATGGCGGCCAGCACCCTCGTGGGGAACGTCACCTGGCTCCATGAATACCCTTCATAGCGGTGTACTCTGCCGTCCAGGATCGCCACCTTTCTCTTGCCCCACCTGGCAAACACCAGCTCCCCTCGGTGACCCTGGACCGTGGATACCGGGAAATGAGGGATCTCCTTGTAGGGAAATGCCCGGATTGTCTCGAATGCATCTCGCACCGGCCCCAAGCCCGAGCCGAGCACGACTGCCGTTTTCGCTCGGAAAGGCGCGGCCCTCGCCAGGTAACTCCGGGCCTCCTCGACCTTATCGTCCAGCGTAGAGCGTTGGTCCATCCCTCAGCCTCTCACACCCTGATGCGGATCCTCATTCGGGGCCCTCCCCGCCGTCCGCCGCCGGCTCGCTCGGGCGGCCGATTTCCGCCATCATTACCAGGGCATCTTCACCGTCATCGGTGTAGTAACGGGTACGGATGGCAATGCCTTTGAAGCCATACCTCCTGTAGAGCTTGATCGCACGGACGTTACTCACCCTGACCTCCAGGGTGGCATAGGCAGAACCTCTGTCGGCCGCCTGCCGGAGAAGGTGCGTCACCAGGAACTTGCCGATTCCGTTTCCCTGCCTGGGTCTCGCGACGGCAATATTGCCGATATGGAGCTCGTCCACCACAAACCAGCCGACGGCGTAGCCGGCTACCTCTCCGTCTTCCAAGACCGTGACCGGATAGCTGGTTCGGCTATCATTGATCTCAAACAGGAAACTGGTCCGCGACCAGGGCATGCTGAAAAGATCTCGCTCTATCTCGTAGACCCGGTCCAGGTCACTTTCCCTCATCCTTCTTATCTCTATCTCTATCTCTGCCACGAGCCACGAACCTCGTCGCTTTGCGCTCAGCCTCGGAGGAACGCACGTATATCGGTTCCACGGTGTCCAACTGCGCTATCTTGCCCTCAGCAAGCATTCGTGAGCCAAGAGCCGCCACTATGCCCGGTCTTACCGGCCACGCCAGCTCCGGAGCCGCGAGCGCCCTCGGCCCGAGCCGTGAGTGAAACATGTCGCCGTACTTCGAAATAGCGTCCCCCACCAGTAAGACACGGCCGCCGCTTGGGATCTTCTCTTCGATCTCGTCGATCGCAAGATCCGGGGACAGTGCCCGGTACTCGGCGAGCCTGGTCACCTGTCCGTGCGAAGCCCGGTAAAGGCCGAAGTATATCTCGCCTCTGCGGGCATCTTTGACCGGGGCCACCAGCCCTTCGCTTAGGGCGAAGGCCTCCGCCATGCAATCCAGAGTCGGCACTCCCAGGAGCGGCAAGCCCCGCCCGAAGCAGATGCCCTTGGCCAGGGCCAGCCCGACACGTAAGCCCGTGAACGATCCCGGCCCAAGGGAGACCGCAACACCTGCAAGGTCGTCAGGCGTCATCTGCCCACTCTCCAGGACATACTCGATCATCGCCGCACCTTTCTCGACGTGGCGTCCTGTGATGTCGGATATGACCTCGGCGAGCACGCGCTCACCCTCCACTAACGCAAAGCCGCCTATCGTGCCCGAGGTCTCGATCCCAAGTATTCTAGGTTTCATGGGGTTCCAGCTTATTCGGCAGCGAGCGGCACGAGCCTCGCGCCGACCCGCTCGTCCGAGGGCACAATCGTGACCAGGCGCTCTTCGGGCAGGTCTCGGAGCTCCACCAGCACGTCGATCCTGGAAGGCGGAAGGATCTCCGTGATCTTCTCCGGCCACTCGATCACGTTTACGGCATCCGAATAGAGCATGTCCTCGATGCCGAGTGAGAGTGCCTCCTCCGGAGTCTCCAGCCGATAAAGATCGATATGATTCACGGGCGAGCTGCCCACGTAGCTCGCCACTATCACGAAACTGGGGCTCGGCATCTTCGAGACCACTCCCAGCCCAGCCATTATCCCCCTTGCCAGCACGCTCTTGCCCGATCCCAGGACACCCCGTATGGCCACGACGTCGCCTGCCGCCAGCAGCTTCCCCAGCCTCTCGCCGATTGCGGCCGTGTGGTCCGGGGATACGGAGAGCAGTTTCACGAGTCTGACCACGGGCTTATCTCTTGGGTTTCATGGTGACGCAAGGCAGTATCATCTCCTCCATGGAGACGCCACCATGCTGGAAACTGTCCCTATACTGGCGCTCGTACTCATGGAAATTCGTGGGATAAACGAAATAGTAGTCTTCCTTGGCGATTATGTAGTTCTTGTTGATCCCCACCACCGGCAGCTTATATTCGGCCGGGTTCTTGACGTGCAGAGCATACCTGGGATCGCAGTTGAGATTGGTCCCGAATTTGTATCTGACATTGGTCGATGTCTCACGGTCGCCGAGCGTCACTGCGGACCGCCGGGCAAGCACCGAGCCATGGTCGGTGGTGAGCACAGCGACGGCATCCTGGAGCGATATGGCCTTGAGGATGTCGTTAAGGGGCGAGTGCATGAACCACGAGCGGGTGAAACTGCGGTAGGCCGATTCGTTGGGAAGCATCTCCTGAAGCACCCGCGATTCCGACCGGCTGTGGGCCACGATATCGACGAAGTTGAAAACCAGTGCCACCAGGGGGACGCCCTGAAGCGTGGGGATTTGCTTTCTGGCCTGGATCGCTTCATCGGCGCTATAGATCTTGAGATACTTGAGGTGAGGGGCGACCTTGAGACCCATCCTCTTCAGTTGACTGTCAAGCAGCTGCCGCTCGTATCTGTTCTTGCCGGTTTCGTCGCTTCCCATCTCGCTCCAGAACTCCGGATAGTTGGCGGCGATCTCGCCCGGGAACAGGCCGCCGAATATGGCGTTCCGGGAGTACGGGGTAGCGGTGGGGAGAATCGAATAATAGTAGTCCCGTTTGATCGAGAAGTAGGGTTCCAACATCGGTTCTATGGTGAGCCACTGGTCCAGCCTGAGACAGTCGACCACGATCAAGTAAACCCTCTTGCCGGCCGACAGATGAGGCGCAACGAAGTCGGCAATCAAGTCCACCGACAGCACCGGCCTGTCCCCGTTGGAGACCCAGCCCTTGTAAGACCTCTCGATGAACATGCCGAACTCGACGTTGCACTGCCGCCGCTGATCGAGATGACTTTGCATCAATCCGGTGTCGGGAAAGCCGTCAAGTATGAGATCCCATTCGCTGAGCCTGGAGTGAATCCCTATCCAGTCGCGCCAATCCGCAGCACGCGAGCGCAGGCTCTCGATCGCGTTGAAATTCTCGACGTATTCCCGCGACAGCTCCCTTTGTCGAATCTCCCGGCTCTCGAGAATCCTTCGCACGGCGGAGAGGATCTGCACCGGGTTCACGGGCTTCAGCAGAAAATCATCGATCCGTTTTCTCAGGGCTTCGTCGATCAGCTCGTCTTCCTCGATCTTGGTGATCATCACCACGGGCATGGACGGGTTGGCATCCTTGATGCGCATGAATGTGGTAAGTCCGTCCATTCCAGGCATCATCTGGTCCAGGAGCACGATATCAAAGGCCTCTCGCCCGATCAGCCCGATCGCATCCTCACCGTTGGCAACCGGCG
Source organism: Candidatus Eiseniibacteriota bacterium (assembly GCA_043808325.1). Taxonomy (GTDB): domain Bacteria; phylum Arandabacterota; class Arandabacteria; order Arandabacterales; family Arandabacteraceae; genus JAZDEY01. The sequence goes on along the minus strand of JAZDEY010000028.1, from coordinate 11,238 downwards.
TGACATGGTAGCCCTTCTCCTCGAGAAACACGATGTGCGACTTGAGTAGATCCACCTCATCGTCGACCCAGAGGATCGACGCCTTCTTCTCCTCCATGCTCGGCACCTCTCAACCCACGGCCGGGATTTCCATCACAAAGAGCGATCCGTCCGGCCCGGTCCTCACCAGCCGGAGCTTGCCGTGGTGATATTCTTCCACGACACGCCTTGTCAGGGGCAGCCCGAGGCCCCATCCCCCCTTGCGCGTGGTGTAACCGGGTTCGAAGATCTTCTTCAAGGCTTTGGCCCCAACACCCTTGCCGTTGTCTTCGACCTCGATCGAGACTATACCCTTGCGAGGGACGTAGGTGGTCCTGACCTCGATCACGCCCTTGGACTTGTCCAGGGCGTCGAGCGCATTCTTCAAGAGATTCTCCACCGCCCACTCCAGCAGGTCGGGATTCACAAGTGTCTTGGGGACGTTTCCGAAGTGCTCCCTGATCTCGATCTCCTTGCCCAGGGATGGGAGTCTCCGCTTTTGGTAGTCGACCGCGCTCCTGACGATTTCGACGACGTCCTCCTTGTCGAGCCTGGGCGGCGATCCGACCTTTCCGAACCGGGAGGAGATCTTGCTCAACCGCAGAATATCTTTCTCCATTTCGCGGACGGTGTCCCGGGTGCGCTCGTCGGCACATCTCTCCTTCAAGAGCTGCAGCCATCCCATCAGCGATGAGAGCGGCGTGCCCAGCTGGTGGGCGGTCTCTTTGGCCATCCCGATCCAGATCGATCTCCGCTCGCCGACTATGATGCTCCTTAAGCCCACGTAGCCCATGAGCACGAATACGCCCAGCAGCACCACTCCCGCAACGGGCAGCCACCTCAGGCCGCGCGTGATCGCCGGGAGCCCATAATGCACCTTGCCCAGAAAACTCCCGGTTGCAGGGTCGAGCATCATCACAACCTGATTCTTCGCATCCATTTCCTTGACGATTGCCAGCACCTCAGCCATGATCCCCGGCCGCGGGTTGTTGGCATCGGTCAATATGAAGACTTCCCAGCTTATGACGTCAGGATTCAGGTGCTGTCCGATGTTCTTCCAGGTGTAGGGAACCCCTCTGGGATCGGTGATCACGATCGGGAAGTTGATGTCCTTGACGACCTCGTTGAAGATGCGCCGGACTTCCTCGTGCTTGGTCGCCGGATAGGTGGCCGCCGCGCAGAACTTGGCAAAGACCCGGGTAAGGACATCGGTTTGCTTCTCGAAGCTCCTCACGAGCGAGTAGGTGTAGCCGAATATGGCGACGATCAGGACCATCGCCGCAACGAACGCATAGGTTCGTATGCGCGCCGGACCGCCTATCGCAAAAGCACTCATGCTTACGCTCCTATTCCCAATCTAATCAGACCTTCATCTTCTTGCGGGCATCGGCGAAATAGGGCTCGGCGAAACTCGAGTTCCACACCCGGTCTTCAAATCGCCTGGACTTCACGGTCTTAAGGAAACCCTCGAACTCCGTGAAGTACGAACCGTAGATGTGGAAGCTGTCCACGAACTCGGCATACCTACCCAAGGAGACCGGCCGCGCCAGCCGCTCCGCGAGCCTCTCTGAGACGACTCGCGCGAGATCGGTCAGGGCAAAGAGATTCATGAAGGCCGCCTTATAGGCATCGCGCGAGCGCCAGTGAGTATTGACGCTGAGGACAAGCCCGCCGTTGCCTTCGGTCAGCCTGAACCACATCCGCTGAAGGCAGGGCGGATCGCTCACCAGCCGATCGGTCTTGACGTTCCAGGTGATAGCCTGCGCTCGCCGCGAATGAGCGGCCTCGGCAAGCTTGTCGATCGCGTAATCGATCTGGTTCAAGCGCTCGCCCGCGTAGTCATAGGAGAAGAGCCGCTGGTGGTAGGTATAGCTCCACTTGCCTTCCTCGGGATTGATCCAGTGATCGTGGATGCCGTCCACCACCTCGAGCCTGTAGACCTCGAGATCCTCGAGGCCCCCGGGAAACGCCCTGTGAATCCTCGGCTCCCCGAGCGGATCGCGGATCACCATCACCATCGAGCAGTCCTTGCTCGGCGGATCATCCGGCTTATCGTATTCGGTCCTGACGCTGACGCCGCTCTCCCAGCAAGCAATGACCGCGCGTTCCCAGACCTCAGGAATCGTATCGCCGTCCACCTTGAGAACCGGAACATCACCCATCGCCCTTATCCTCCATTGCCGCCTTGACAACCGTAAGCATATGCTGCCAGTGAGTTCCTTGCCAGTAGTATCTGCCGCACACCGGACAGGCAGAGAACACCTTGTGATTCACATAGACATACGCCGGGACCCGGCCCTTGACGCTGGCCTTCGGCACCCCGACCAGCCGAACGTTGCAAGCATTACACCGGGAGAAGGTCGCGCACTTATCCGCGCCCACTTGGGCGACAACCTGTCTCAGCTGGCGAGCGAGGTGCTCGCTCTTAAGCAAGAGCGCGCCCGGCCCAAGCCGCTCGGCAAGCACCAGGTTCCGTGTGACCACCCGCCTGCCGGATTGCCGCGCCAGCCGCGTTATAATTGCGGGCTCACAGGTGGCGGCATATTCGACATCGAGCCCAAGAACCCTGAGCCACCGGGCAAGTTTGCCGGCGGTTCGGTCTACCAGAAGTCTAGGGTTCGGGTCCGCTTCCATTCGGGGACCTTCATTCAATCACTTCCACACCGCCCATATAGGGCACCAGAACCTCGGGCACTCTGACCCGGCCGTCCTTGGTCTGGTAGGTCTCCAGGATGGCAATGATCGTCCTGGGCAGCGCCACCCCCGAGCCGTTGAGCGTGTGGACCAAGCGTGCCTTCTCGCCGGGCGCCGGCCGGTATCTGACGCCGATTCTCCGCGCCTGGAAATCCTCAAAATTGCTGCACGATGAGACCTCGAGCCACTTCTCCTGCCCCGGACTCCACACCTCGAGGTCGTAGCACTTGGAGGCGGAGAAACTCAACTCTCCCGTACACAGGAGATTTACGCGATAGTGGAGGCCGAAGGCTTGGAGGATTTCCTCGGCATCGCCGACCAGTTTCTCGAGCTCGTCGTAACTCTTCTCGGGCTCGACGAACTTCACAAGTTCCACCTTGTCGAACTGGTGCACCCGGTTGAGCCCCCGCGTATCCTTGCCGTAGGAGCCCGCTTCCCGCCTGAAGCACGGAGTGTAGGCGGTGTAGTAGAGCGGGAGCGCGGCGCCGTCCAGGATCTCGTCGCGATGCAGATTGGTGAGCGGCACCTCGGCAGTCGGTATAAGAAACAGATCGTCGACGCCGCAGTGATACATGTCCTCTTCGAGTTTGGGGAGTTGCCCCGTGCCGGTCATCGAATCACGGTTCACAAGCACCGGCGGCGAGATCTCCTTGTAGCCGTGCCGCGTGGTGTGAAAGTCGAGCATGAAATTGATTATCGCGCGCGCAAGCTTCGCGCCCAGCCCCTTAAAGACCACGAAATTGCTGGCGGCAATCGTGGTGCCGCGCTTGAAGTCTACGATGTCCAAGGCCTCAGCGATGTCCCAGTGCGCCACCGGCTTGAAATCGAATTCGGGCTTCCGGCCCCACGCCCGGATGATCTTGTTATCGTCCTCGCCGTGCCCGATAGGAACCGACTGATGAGGGACATTGGGGAACCACAGGATCAGCCGACCGAGCTTCTCCTCGACGGTCTTGAGTTTATCGTCGTATTCCTTGATGCGCTTGGAGACTGCACGCATCGCATCTTTCTTCTCGGCGGGGTCCTTGCCTGACCTTATCTCACCGGCGATCTCCTCGGAGACCCGGTTGCGCTCGGCCTTAAGCGAGTCCACCTCGACCAGCATCGCCAGCCTCTCTTTGTCAAGCGCGATGTACTCTTCGATATCGACTTTCTCGCCCTTGGCTTCGATGGCGGCTCTCACACGATCGAGATTGGTCCGGATGAATTTGGGATCTAACATCGTTTCCCCTTTCGCGGCATTCGCGGCGCCGGTTTTGGTGTCAAGGTAACACAGGCCGCGGTGCCAGTCAAGCAACCCCGAACTGGGTCATGCGGCAAGGAAGCACAACGTTTGGGATAGGTGCGGAAGGGGATCAAACTGGACGTGGCCTTTCTCAACCCGCCCCGAATCTATCGGACAAACATACAGACAGCGCGAACATGCTAAGAGGTGCGGCTCGTCGGTGGTCCCCAGATAAGGACCGAGGGGCCTAGTGAGAAGGCAAGCAACCGGTCACTCTCGTTTCATTGTCAGTGTCTTATCTGTAATAACCCCGGATTCCCCCCGATTCTCCTGCGCCTTCCTGCTCGCCGCGGTCAGGTTCAGCACAAGGATCATCCCCCTCCATGCCACCCACCCCAGCACTGTACACGCTGTCCGGCGGGTCGTGGTATGGCCCCGGCGAAGACGCACAGTCGACCGTGCCATAGTCGTCGGTGGCAGGGTTCGGGACTATCGAAACCATACCGGGGCCTGTTGCGTAGAGCCAGCCAAAACCAGGAACAACCGACCAGCCGGTTTGACAGGTGGTCCAGGCACTGGCGATACCGTCCCCAGGATTCGCGATGCTCCCTATATTCAGCGTCTGCGTACATGTGGCGTAGGAGCACGTGCCCCACTCCGCAGGCCAGCTGAGGGCAAACTCCACCGCTGTGTACTCTGTCAGTCCATAGAAAACCGGGAACACGTCAACGTCCCCTGAGTCAGGATAGGTCGTAACGATGCTATCACACTCTGTGAACGTCGGGAGGCTCTTGCAGCTGTGCCCGCCATGGGGCAGGACGTGAACGGCGATCTTGTGGCCGGAGTTGCCGCCGGCCAAAGTTGCCGCGGGCGTAATGATGAGGATGGCAGTTACTGCACACAGCACGAGCCAGGATATCGACAGCCATCTCATGTTAGTTTCCCCCTCTCACAAGCACAATCTTCTTGACGTCCGTCTGCTCACCTGTACTGACTCGGCAAAAATACATGCCCGGGCTCACTTCCTCACCGGCATCGTTGAGCCCATTCCACGTCAGCCGGTGTGTCCCCACTTTGAGTCTCCTGCTATCGAGCGCTCGGACGCGGCGTCCAGCGACATCATATATGCCAACGTCGACCCGCTCGGGCTTCGGGACGGCAAAGGAAACCGTGATTTCGCCCGCCGCCGGATTAGGCATCGTGGCCACTATTCTAAGCACGCCTCCGGTATCCGCGACTTCGCCGCCCACGCCCGAAGCACTACCCTGTATCAGGACTCCATAGGCCCAATCCAACGACTCCGGAGGCGCCGGATAGCAAAAGAAACTGCTATCAATCGGGTTCCAAACCCTGTACGTATAACTGAATAGATCACATGTGGCCTCGTGCTGAGTGCTTGGCACCAGCCCGGTGTAGCGAACCTGAGTATTATATGTATCGCTAAAGCCCGGTATCGCCCCGCTCCATTCGTACCCCGCATTATCGCAGTGCATGGGCCAAAGGAATCTGTAGCCTGACGGCGGGGTCACGCTTCGTCTAACCTCGAACCTGCGGACAAGAAAGCTACCCTCCAGATCATAGTCGCCCACCAACATCGCCCCTTCCCCAAATGTTATTAGCTCCATCGTATCTGTAGAAGCGAAAACCGTTCCTCCACCAGATACCTCGTAATGTTCTATCTGGAAACACAGTGGATGCAGAGGATCGACAAATATCAGGCAGCTATCCGAATTGATCCTCCCCCAACCCGTGTACTTGTCCCAGCCCGACAGATCTACGCCAGGCTCATGATAATCACTCGTTATGTCCGTACAGGACGCGCTTATGAGCCCCTGCAGATCGTCGACCGTCAGATCCGGGTTCTCAGATAGCATGAGGGCAGCAATCCCCGCGACTTGGGGAGTGGCGTAGGAAACCCCATTATAACCGGCCTTGCATTTGAAGTAAGGCTTCTGTCCCTGCAAATCATCCGCGTAGATGATGCACATATGGCTGGCCGGGGCTGATACATCTACTGCGAGAACTGGCGCTGGCCAGAACGTGTCTGGCCACGCTGCGCTCCAGGGCGCCGCAAGTGGCGGCGAGCCATAAAGGGAGTCAAGCATGCTCGCTCGCCGCTCCGGAACCGGGTCTGTTTCCGACAGTGGGTGCCGACTCGACCCCTGTGCGCATAGCACCCAATCATTTCTGAAACATGACGGATAGAACCAATCCAGATGATCAGAATCATGGATATTCTTGGTATTGGAAACGAGCAGCGTCCCGCGCACATAGCAATCGCTCACATGTCGCTTCAGATCTAGTGACGGCGGGTCAACGAAGAAGGAAAGGCTGATGATATCGCACCCATACTTGAAACTTGCGTCGCGAATCGCAGCGAAGAGTGACTCGGGCATCCAGAGGCCAAAGTCGCGTCGTATCTTCAGAGCTACGATCGATGGGCCCATTCCGCACGGCAATCCTCCTAGGGGGCCAGGAACGCCCGCTGTACCGCTCCACCCTCCCACGACCCCGGCAACCTGAAGTTCGTTATTCGTGATCCCGCCCAATACACTGTTCATCCAATTTCCATGGTTCGCCGCGAGAGCATCTGAGTCATCCCCCCATTTTATATCTGGAAGCGTGTCGCTCCCTGGGTCGTAATCCCACCCGCCGATGATCTTCTTCGAAGGACCGATTCCCCCACCAAAATCCTCGAGGTGGAAGTCGACACCCATATCTATTAGTCCTATGGTCACGTCTTCGTCTCCAATTTCCCAATCCCACGCACACTTGACTCCTGTACGATCCAAGTGCCACGACTGAGATGCAAGGCTATCATTAGGTATATGAATTGGTGACTCGCAGGTTGTCGGCGCTCCAACCGGATTCGGCTCCGCGAATTCGCATCTCGGTAGAGCACGTATCGAATCCAGCAACGCAGGCATGTCCGTATCCAAAGGGAAGCTCAGTCCGTAGGTATTGCACTTCCGGAGTCTGAGGGTTTGCCCCGTTCTTGAGTATACTGTTCCGTTATTCGAACTGCTTATTCCACAACGACTCTTTATGCTGATGAGCCCAAATCGTTCTGCGAGTTCTCGCAACATCGGGTCCATTATGTCAGAAGATGTGCCCACTCTGCCAGGCATGTCTATCACGCCGGGCATGAACGCAGCAACGATCTGACCATCCCTCGGCTCTTTTCCCGTCCAAGCATACGGCTGATTCAAGTAGAACGTCCGATTTATCAGACCAAAGCAGCGGCGATTTTGAGAAAGCGCGTTATACGATATCTCGACTAAACCTCCGTTTCCGTCAACCAGATCGATCCCTCCTCGCTCCCTTCGCGGGTTTGGAACTATCTGGAACTCTGCGCGGGACTGGCGGCCCTTCTCGAGATCGAGCTTCCAGTAGCCTATCGCTGCTGGCAGCGCCGGCCCGACCACGCGCTGCCCGGTCGGCAAGATTGCCTTATCATCCAGTCTCTGCCAGCCCTCCAGCCTATGGAATCCTCGATTGACCACGCTCCCGTCTGGGCAGACAAGATTATATCCAAGGTCGTAGGCCGCTATCCCTACGTCTTCTTCCGTGCCCTTGTCCCGGGTGGCGACTAGAAAGGCATATACACACGAAGCGTCTCCAAGATAGACGTTGCTGATCCTCGACAAGTCTGGAATGGGGGATTCCTGGATGTCAATTGATAGGGTCACGCCGGCAGATGCAGTGCCGATCAGGCTGGCGCAAACAAGTAGCACCGTGCCGAACGAGCATACTCTTCGCATACCTGATTACCCCCTCCTTGGAAGTCTCGCCCACTTTCTCAGCTAACATTCCCACAACGACCATCGCCGCGTCGCACCCCTACTTGTACATTGCCTTGATGCTTCCCCACGAGCTCTGCTTGACTGCGGCGCCGCACTCACATCCCAAATCATAGGCCCCTACTACTCCATTGCAAGCATATCCATCTGGATGATTGCCTGGAAGGCACGGCGAACATGACTGCAGTGTCAGGTTGCCATGTGGCGCATTACAGAACCGCGGGTCCGCCGAGAAATTGCCATTTACTCCGTTTTGGTCGGCGATATATCCGTTCCAGTCGCCGCCAACATTACCGTAGATGTCGCAACAAGTGAACACCGGATGGCTCCATTCGTCGCAGTCAACCGCCCCCCTGCCCGAGCTGCCGCTCGCGATGATGGTGCAGTCAATCCTAGGTGCCGTGAAACTCACAGTGGCTGCAATGGCTATCCCGCTACCTCCATCCCGGGCAGAATTCCCATAGAAGGTGCACTGGCTTATCACTGGGGAACCGCCCAGGCAGTAGACCGTCCCTGCATTGTCGCTATAGTTGCCCACAAAGGTGCAACCTATGATGATGCAGCTCGGCGCAGCGCTATGCGCAGCGCTATATATTGCGCCGCCCTGGGCTGCTGTGTTCCCTATGAAGACGCAGTTCTCGAACCTCGGCGTACCCATATTCACAAAGACCCCACCGCCGTACCCGTAGGTGAGATTGTCCAGGAAAAGACAATTCGCCACTCGCACCGAACCATTGCATACCATTCCAGCACCCGCCCCAGGAGGACCCTGCTCCTCGGTCGTCAGACCCCCAGTGATCGTGAAGCCTTGTATGATGGTCGTGCTATCACAGTCCCAGCAGCCTGCGATTACGTTCCACTGCCGCTGGGCATCGATCGTAGCGCACCCATATTCGCCGGTTTCACTCATGAGCACAATTCCTCGCCTTAAGTTGCGTAGGCCAGATTCGTAGTAAGTGCCGCACGCGACAAGAACGGTATCTCCGGCACTGGCCGAATCTATCCCCGCCTGGATCGTCGGCGCATCACCCGTACCATCTGGCTCGATATGCCAAGTTCGTCCTAAGACCGAATGGCCAGACAAAACGGCCGAGAGTATGACCAGCATAGCCAAGATTCTCATGGCGTCAACCTCCGATTAGCGTTCCCTTAGGAGTCGATGCTATCGTAGCACTGCGCGGCCGATAAGTCAACCAAAACCGGCAACATACGCCCGTCTTTCTATGGAGCTGCGTATAATATCGACTTGGGTGCCATTCTATGCTCAGTGAGGTTTCGCCCCTGGAATGGAGCTCCTGGAACCCGGAGTCGTGGATCTGCCGCAGGGACCTCGATGACTGCAGGATCATGATGTCTCTTCCCAAACCCAGATCGGCGGCAGATTCCCTTTGAATTTCAGGGCCTGCGGTGGTATCATTACGTCAGTTGGCGCTCATTCTCAAATTCAGGGTGGTGTGTATCTTTCGAGCGGAGGAGGTGGGCCACTTGAATAAAGTGCTATTGGCTGCGTGTCTTGTGCTTCTGGTTTGGGCCTCGGCGGCACCGGCGATTGTGGTCGAGGCCGAGAGCTTTGTGGCCTCCTACAATGCGGGGGGCGATCCGATCTATGTGGTCGACTGCTCGGGCGCAAGCGGCGGTAAGGCGGTCGAGGGCTTCGACACCACCGGTGACTGGATCGAAGTCATTCTCAATGTGCCTGAGGCTTACGGCTATGTCGACTCGGTCCGGTCGGCCGGATATCTGAACGAGCAGACCGATCTCGCTTCGACGGTCTTCGGAGCTGCTCCGGGTGGTGGAGACGTGATTTCGGCCTATCACCTGGTCGGCCTGGGGATTGGTTGAAGCTACGTCAACTACACCAAGGTCGCCGGGAGCGGCCAACAGATCCTAGCGCAGGGAACCTACACCGTCCGAATCGAAATCGTCCAGGGAACCCGTACGCGGTTCGACTACATTTCGTTCGACCAGTCCGAGAGCTGCGCGGGAGTTGTCGAACGCAGTACCACCTGGGGCCACATCAAAGCTCTCTGGAAGTAAGCTGGCTCTGGAAATGAGCCGGTCTTCGCTGCAATCAAGATTCCAGATAGTGGGATATAATCAAGAGACGGGCGTCAGTTCTCGCTGCCCATCCTTGGGACTGGGCGGAGAGCAGGATGCCTCGCGTTCCTGGGCTCCCTCCTGGTCGTCCAAGAGAAAACCCGAAACACTCCTTCCGGGCAGAAGGTGATACTTGCTTATATAGAGCTCCAGGAGCCGGAAGCGCTTGACCACGAGCACCGCCGCCACACATGTGCCCCCAAGAGCAACCAGGGGCCCCTGGCCGTTAAGTTTGAAGTATATCAAGAGCGCGAGGCCGCTGAAGCCTACGGTCATCAAGTAAATTATCAGGGCCACCTTACGCCGGCTCCCGTTACGGAGCAAGAGCTTGTAGTGAAGGTGATCGCGGTCGCCCTGCAAGATGTTCTTGCCGTTCACGAGCCTGCGCAAGACCGCACTCACGCCGTCGATCATAGGCACGCCCAGGAGGAGCACCCCGATCATGGAGAGCCCGTGCCTGCCGTCGAGGCCGCTGAAGCCCATGATGACCGAAGCAAACATAAAGCCGAGGAAGAGGCTGCCGCTATCGCCCATGAAGATCCGGGCCGGAGGAAAATTGTGGACCAGGAACCCGCTGCACACGCCGAAAAGTACAATGCTCAGGATGCCGACCCACACCATCCCCAGACTCATGCCGATCACGAATACGCTCAGACTCACTATTCCGCCGATTCCCGCGGCAAGCCCATCCAGACCGTCGGCCAGATTAAAGACGTTGGTCACCCAGATCACCCATACCACACTGCCCACCAGCACCAGAACCTCTCCGAAACCGCCGAGAAAGGCCAGACTGCCATGGGGCATAACCCGGAAGCCGAAGCTCACAACCAGCACCGCGGCCACAGACTCGACCACCAGCTTCACAAAGGCTCCGAGGCCGAATATGTCGTCAGCCACCCCTACACACAGGATAAGCGAACTCCCGACCAGAAGCCCCGTGAGGCGCTGCCCAAAGCCAGCGAGCACTTCGGGGTAGACAAGCCGAAGCACGAGAATGCTCAGCCAGAAGCCGCCGTAGATGGCAAGCCCACCCAGCCTGGGCATCGGGGTACTGTGGACTTTGTGGGGAACCGGGACATCGACCGCCTTAAGGAGGGCCGAAATCCGCCGGCTAAAGGGCACACACACCAGGGAAAGGCTGAAACCCAGGAGGCCTATCCCTGAGAACAAGAGTATGTTGTCCAATAGACGCACTCCTTGCGGGGCGTATTCCCTGCGGGGGAATCATAGATAGCTAGGCCCCCCTTGTCAAGGCATTTTAGCGCTTGCCCTCTGTCAGTTTTCGCGGGTGGGGGCAGGGGTTCGTTACGGGGATGATGGCGCGTGGGGCCGTGGACGCCTTGCGACGTTATTGGTGTGGCGGATGATGTGGGTGATACGGATGTGGTTGCCCTGCTTTGCCAG
>JAZDEY010000027.1:0-5024 GCA_043808325.1 Candidatus Eiseniibacteriota bacterium | reverse complement strand
CTGGCAAAGCAGGGCAACCACATCCGTATCACCCACATCATCCGCCACACCAATAACGTCGCAAGGCGTCCACGGCCCCACGCGCCATCATCCCCGTAACGAACCCCTGCCCCCACCCGCGAAAACTGACAGAGGGCAAGGCATAGAATGGGTTGACAACTATAACGGTATCCGGTATAATATAACTCGTGATACGATCATTTCGAGATTCTGGCACTGCCGATATCTTCGATGGGCTGGACACAAGGGCTGCGCGAAGGTCGTGCCCCCCGACTGTGTGGGCGGTTGCCAGGCGGAAGCTGGATCAGATCAATTGTGTGGCTGAATTGCGGGATCTGGCGGTGCCTCCGGGGAACCATCTGGAGGCTCTCAAGGGAGACAGGGTCGGGCAGCACAGTATTCGCAGAAATGAGCAGTATCGGGTGTGTTTTCGATGGGAGAATGGAGAGGCGTATGAGGTTGAGATCGCAGACTACCACTAGGATGAGCCGGGGGGCGGGGGGCTTGAGAAGGCAGCGAATCGCGGAGGGGCGGCGGTTGCCACGTCATCGTGCGCCGACACACCCTGGCGAGATGCTCCTGGAGGAGTTCCTCAAGCCATTGGGGATGAGCCAGTCTGAGTTGGCCAGTCACTTGGGCGTATCATTTCCCCGCTTGAACGAGATCGTGCGCGGCAGGCGTGGGGTGACGCCGGATACTGCGCTTCGCTTGGCTCGAGTCTTGGGGATGCCTGCAGAGTTTTGGCTAGGGCTTCAGATGGACTGGGATTTGTGGCACGCCATCCACGGTAAGAATGCCGAGGAGATCGGTCGGTTGGAGCCAGTCGACCGTAGCGCATGAAAGGCTGCCCAACCAGCCACTCCACCCGACAGTCCGCTTCGCGTCCTGCGGGTGAGCGGCACGTTCGGGTTCAGGCAGCAATAATAACGCTTGACGGTAATAACGCAGTGCGGTATCATTGAGCTATGATAAGGTCGTTTCGCGACCATGAAGCCGAAAGAGTGTTCCGGCGAGAGGCGTCACGCCGGTTCCCTCAGGACGTCTACCGGGCGGCGCTGCGGAAGCTTCTGATCCTGGATGCAGCAGAGTCGCTGCACGACCTGACGGTGCCACCGGGGAACAGGCTTGAGAAGTTGAAGGGGAGACGGGACGGCCAGCATAGTATTCGGATCAATGATCAGTGGCGGGTCTGCTTCCGGTGGGAGCGAGGCGACGCCTACGACGTAGAGATAGCCGATTACCATTAGGAGGGCTGAGATGGCAGGCAAGCATATCGCGCCTATACACCCGGGGGAGATACTGCTGGAGGAGTTCCTGAGGCCATTGCAGATTAGCCAGTATCGTCTGGCCAAGGACATCACGGTGCCTGCCCGGCGTGTGAATGAGATAGTGCATGGAAAGCGTGCGATCTCCGCTGACACCGCCCTGCGCCTATCGAGGTATTTCAGCACCAGCGATCGGTTTTGGCTCAATCTGCAGACACGGTATGATCTTGAGGTTCAGCGGGAGCGCCTGAAAGATCGGCTGGAGCGTGAGGTGGTAGTCCTAAAGGCGAGCAACTAGGACGCTGAACCCGAACCAGTGGCTCGAGCGGACTTGGCTTCGGCGGCATGGCTTTTGCGGGTGTGGCTGGCAACATCCGCGCCACCTTGCTGCCGCTGACGCGCACCGTTGAATCTGTAGGAAAAGGCATTTGTCGGAAACCTGCGATCGAGCGGAACCCAATTTTGACGGGCTGGTCGAACGAAGTCCTCCCGGAAGCGCGGGAACTCGCGGAACAGTTTCAGCCAGACTTGATTGTGAGCCAGTTATTCTGTTTCCGATGGGCACTCTCGTGACGAGCTTGGCCCAATTCCCGAGAATGCCAGGGTTGAATCATTCGTGCCACCTTCAGAGGTCTTGCGGCGAAAGTCGGCGCGGCCGGTTTTGCGCGACGGCTTCAGTCTCAAAACCCAGTTGGTGCAGCTTGCGATCTAATCGAACAATCGTTTGCAGCCGTCTGACATCGGCTGCACCCGACGGCGCCATCGCATCATGAGCGCCGCTGGGTGAGCCGAGGCGTTCGGCGGGAGGCAGATTGGCTGGCGCGACCTCTGAGCTGTGAGTTGGGTGCTGAGTACTGTATAATGGGGATAGGATTGAGGGGGTGTTTCCGATGGTAGATCTTGTCAAGTCGAAGCGTGACCAGATTCTCACGCTGGCGAAGAAGCATGGTGTAACAAGGGTTCGGGTTTTCGGGTCGATGGCACGGGGAGATGCTGGTCCTGCCAGCGATGTGGACCTGCTAATCGACGTTGGCCCAGATCCGAGTGCTTGGTTCCCTGGGGGATTTGTGGCAGAGCTTGAGGATCTGCTAGGGCGACGAGTCCAGGTCGTGACAGAGCGGGGATTGGACGAATTGCTTCGCGAGCATGTTCTGGGGGAGGCGATCCCCCTGTGAAGGATGACCGCGTCTACCTCCAGCACATTCTGCGCTGTATCTCGCGAATCGAGGGCTACACCGCGGGAGGACGAGAGGCGTTCTTTTCCTCGAGTCTGGTCCAGGACGCGGTGATACGCAACCTTCAGACGCTGGAAGTAGGTATAGCCGATGTCCCTCAAAGATGGCCAGTTCTAATTCGACCCCGGGTGGCTGGTTTTGACCGACCCCTGACACCGTTCGGCCCAATTCTACTTGAGAGCGGTTGGCCCGATGGCTATACTTAGTATAACCGCTGGAGGTGCGAACATGGTAACGAAGATCCAGAAATGGGGTAATAGCCAGGGGCTTCGTCTTGCCAAGGAAGTCCTTCGGAATGCGCGGATATCCCTTGGTGATGAAGTTGATGTGAGCGCTCGAGACGGGCTGATCGTCATTGCGCCCGTAAGGCGTGTCCGGGGCAGGCACAGTCTGGCACGTCTGATCTCGCAGATCCCGAGGAATTACAGAGCCTGCGAAGTCGATTGGGGAAGGCCGGCGGGCAGGGAGGTGTGGTAGATGGAGGCCTACATTCCATGAAAGGGGGACTTTGTTGCTGTTACTCTTGACCCGCAATCCGGTCATGAGCAGAGGGGCCGACGGCCTGCTTTAGTCGTCAGCAACACGCTGTTCAACAAGCACACAGGGCTGGCAATAGTTTGTCATCTTACCAACACCGATCGGCAGTTTCCGTTTCATGTCGGCGTTGTAGACTGCAAAGATCTCACCGGATTTGTGATGGTCGAACAAGTCAAATCGATTGATTTCCGTGCTCGCAAAGCGAAGCCGATCGGCAAGGCTACTGACGCCTTGCTTGAAGAGGTTCTCTCAATATTGGATGCGTGTATCTACTGAGGGCCGAACCTGCCGCTCCACACGGACTCGGCTGGGCCGAGCCGGTGATCGGCGCCGTGTGTGCCAGGCATGACATACCGCTTGCGGGGTGAATGTCCCCGTGCCAGGTGTACGCGAAGCCGAAGGCAAGCAGAAGGGTGCTTATTTCGGAATAAATGACCGGCGATTTAGGACTTTATTGACCAGTAGTCGGAGCATAGCGACGCTTATCAAATTGACCCGTGGCTCGAACCTTGTGGCGCCGGCCTCTGTTCACTGGGAGATTGGCAACGCACTGGCAGCGATGTTCAAGCGCGGCCGCATCGACGGCAGCCAGATTAGGCAGGTGCTGAGGGCGTACGAGCGGATCCCAATCCGATACTTGGACGTGGCGTTGGGCGATGCACTCGGGCTGGCGATCGAGCATGGGCTGTACGCCTATGACGCATACGTGTTGGCTTGTGCGATGAGCCAGCGCTGCCGCCTGATCTCTCTGGACAAAGGGCTAGTTCGTGCGGCCGGCGCATCCGGGATCGAAGTGCTGGAGGTGGGAAAGTGAAGGTGTACACATACTCAGAGGCGCGGCAACGGCTTGCGGCCCTTCTGGAGAAGGCGCGTCGCGAGGGGTCAGTTCGCATACTTCGGCGCGATGGCCAGGTGTTCGTGGTTCATCCACAGGCGGCGTCGGGGTCGCCCCTGGATGTTGGGGGCGTGAACCTGGGGCTGACTCGCGAGGAGATTGTCCACCTAGTTCGCGAAGGCCGCAAGCGAGTTGAGTAGGAGCATTACGGGCATAAAAAGTGGCTGGAGCGGACGGATGCTGCGGGGTCATGGCTCTTGCGTGGTGGCAAGCGCCCCGCCGCCTCAGCCACGCCGTTCGGCCATAGGATGACGATGCAGATAGAGAGCAGCATTGAGCGAATCCGGGAACTCGCGGAGAGGCGAGAGACTTCGAACTGGGCTTTTCGGTGTTTTCTGAAGTGTTCCAGTCTGTCGATATCTAGAATCGATTCGAAAGTTCGCGAGCTTTACCAAGAGGTGTCAAGCCAGATCGACTGTACCCAGTGCGCAAACTGCTGCAGAGTAGTTCGCCCTGTTCTCCAGGCGGCGGACGTGAAGCGCCTTGCCCGACACCAGAGTCAGTCAGTCGAAGAGTTTCGGTCGCGCTATCTGGAGGCAGATGAGGAGGGCGAAGGGGAGGTGTTCGGGGTTCTGCCCTGTCCCTTCCTGAGGGCTAGCCGATGTGCAGTTTACGACCAGCGCCCCAGGGACTGCCGCTCCTTTCCTCATTTGCACAAGCGTCAATTCGTGTTCAGGCTGAATCAGGCCTTTTCCAATTGCTCGATCTGCCCCATCGTCTTCAATGTGTACGAAGGACTGAAGCGAGAGTTCTGGGGGCGGTCAAGAGATTAGGCTGGCCGAACACCTATGAGGCCACCCCAGGTCAAGCGAAATAATTCTCCATGAAGCCGGGGCGGGGCCGCCGGTTTCTTTGTTCTTCAAGACCCTACTGCCTGACTTAGTTTCTCATCATTTGGTGTGGGAAGAAGCTGTCCCACACAAACCCCTATAGAGGTTCAGGGTTCCCCGCGAGGAACCTGCGAGGGGCAAGCCCCATCGCGACCTAGAAACACATCGGTTCCCTCGTACCGTCCCAGTCAAATGGTGGGCTACACACGTGAGCATGCGCCAGTTAGTGTCGGGCTCGGGTGAGGGGCAGGACAGGCAAGTC
>JAZDEY010000026.1:0-5908 GCA_043808325.1 Candidatus Eiseniibacteriota bacterium | reverse complement strand
CTGGCAAAGCAGGGCAACCACATCCGTATCACCCACATCATCCGCCACACCAATAACGTCGCAAGGCGTCCACGGCCCCACGCGCCATCATCCCCGTAACGAACCCCTGCCCCCACCCGCGAAAACTGACAGAGGGCAAGGGCCCAATCCCCTTGACAGTGCCCGCTGCGGCGTGGTTCAATCGTTCCGCAGGAAAATGGGGTGTGTCCCTATTTTAAGGAGGGTGTTCGTGTGAAAGACATTGTCAGGGATGTGCTGGATTCGATCAAGAAGAAGGTGGACTACGCCGACGTCCGGGTGGTGACGACGCGAAGCGAGCGAATTCGAACCAAGAACGGCATGGTCGATTCGATCAGCGACAACACTTCAAAGGGCTTCGGCATACGAGTGGTGGTCGATGGGTGCTGGGGCTTCTCCAGCAGCTCCACCATCACCAAAGACGAGGCTGCCCGTGTCGCCAAGGAAGCGATTGAGATCGCCCAGGCGACCAAGTTGCTCAAGAAGATGGATGTGGATCTCGGCGAGCAGGAGCCCAAGGTCGACAGGTACCGCACCAAGATCGTGAAGGACCCCTTCGCCATCTCGCTGGACGAGAAGATCGCAGTCCTGCTTGAGGCCGACCGACTGATGCGCAAGAACCCGGCGATCAAGGTGGCCGAGGGCGCGATGTCCTTCTATCAGACCGACAAGTTCTTCCTGAGCACCGAAGGCGCCGACATCGACCAGACCATCATCGAGAGCGGCGCCGGCATCACGGCGACGGCGGTGAGTAACGGCGATGTCCAGCGGCGCTCCTTCCCAGGTTCGTGGGGAGATACCGCAACCCGCGGCTATGAATTCGTGGAAGAGATGGGTCTTGTCGAGAATGCCGAAAAGGCGGCCGGCGAGGCCTCGGGCTTGCTCGCTGCGCCGGAGTGCCCCTCCGGCGAGATGGACCTCATTATCGGAGGCTCCCAGCTTGCCCTCCAGGTTCACGAATCCTGCGGCCACCCGACGGAACTGGATCGCGTGTTCGGCACCGAGGCGAGCTTCGCGGGAACAAGCTTTCTCACGGTTGAGAAGATGGGCAACTTCAAGTACGGCTCCAAACAGGTGTCGATCTTCGCCGATGCGACCTGCGAGGGCGGCCTTGGCACTTTCGGGTACGATGACGAAGGCGTACCGGCCCAGCGCTCCCCCATCGTCAAGGAAGGGCTCTTTGTGGGCTATCTCACCTCGCGGGAGACGGCCTCACGGCTCCAGAAGAAGAGCAACGGCTGCATGCGGGCCGACGGCTGGAACCGAATCCCGATCATCCGGATGACCAACATCAACCTGGAACCGGGTACCTGGGACTACGATGATCTTATCAAGGATACAAAGGACGGCATCCTGGTTGACTCCAACAAGAGCTGGAGTATCGACGACAAGAGACTCAACTTCCAGTTCGGCACCGAATTGGCCTGGAGAATACGAAACGGCAAGATCGAAGGCTTGGTCAAGAACGCGGTCTACACGGGCATCACCCCTGAGTTCTGGGCCAGCTGCGATGCAGTGTGCAGCAGGAAATACTGGCACATATGGGGAGTCCCAAGTTGCGGCAAAGGTGAACCGATGCAGGTCGCGCACGTCGCACATGGAACTGCGCCGGCGAGGTTCAGAAAAGTAAGGGTAGGTGTCGGCAATGCAAGGTGAAGCGAAGGCACTCGACGTTCTCAGGAAGATGGTAAAGACGGTCGAGGCGGACCAGGCCGAGGCGATCCTTATGGGAGTCTCAAGCGGCCTGACGCGGTTCGCCAATTCGACCATTCATCAGAATGTGTTTGAGAAGGACAGCATCATCTATTTGCGGGCGGCTGTCGGGAAGAAGCTTGGCGTGGTCTCTTCCAACCTGATGGAGCCCGAGGCCCTTAAGCAGATCGCCAAGCGGGCAGTTGAGATTGCTCGGAAGCAGGTCGACAACCCCGAGTTCGAATCGTTTGTCAAGTCCCCGAGGGCAAAGCAGGTTGAAGCCTTCGATGCCGAGACCGAAAAGTGCGGGGCCGACCGCCGTGCCGGGAACGTCAAAGTGGTGATCGACCAGGCCGACAAGTTTAGCTTCCTCGCGGCAGGTTCACACTCGACCTCGGCGAAGGAACTGGCCTTCGTGAATTCCCTCGGCACTGAGCAGTACCACAAGTGTACAGCGGTCTACATGAATACGGTGGTGATGTCACCCACCGGTTCCGGTTACGCGGACCTTTCCACGCTCGACCTGGCCGGCTTCGATCCGGGGAAGCTGGCCGAGGAGGCGGTCCGGATATGCGCCGAGAGCCAGAACCCCAGGGATATTCCGGAGGGACGCTACGACGTGGTGATCACTCCGCGCGCCCTCAGCGACCTCATGAACTGGCTGGCTTATATCGGCTTCAGCGCCGATTCCTACCAGGACGGCCGCAGTTTCATGTCCGGCAGGATCGGCGAGAGGATCATGGGAGAGAACGTCTCGATGTGGGACGACGGGCTCGATCCCAGCGGCAATCCACTGCCCTTCGATTTTGAAGGCGTGCCCAAGCAGCGGGTGGACCTGGTCCAGAACGGCATAGCCAAGGGCGTGGTCTATAACACCATGAAGGCGCACAAGGAGAAGCGCTCCTCAACCGGCCACGCGCTCCCTCCTACCGATGAGATTAGTGCGATGCCGACCAATATCTTTTTCGCTACCGGCAAGCACACTCGCGAAGAGATGATCGCGTCCCTCCACAGGGGCCTTCTGGTCACAAGGTTTCACTATGTGAACGGCCTCCTCGAACCCAGGCGTGCCCTCTTTACCGGGATGACGCGCGACGGCACATTCTATGTCGAGGGCGGCAAGATAAAGTACCCGGTCAAGAACCTGAGATTCACTCACAGCATGCTGGATGCGTTCTCCGCGGTCGAGATGATCTCAAAGGATACGCGGATGCATCTCTCCGACTGGTTCGGCGCCGATGTGCTGCCGGCCCTTAAGATCAAGAACTTCAATTTCAGCGGTAAGACCGATTTCTAGACGGTTAGCCGAGAGGCAAAGGGCCGGGAAAAGGCAAGGGTCTGAGGGAATTGCTTCCTGACGGAAGATCCTTGCCTTAACCGGCCAATCGAAACAGGGGCCTACGGGCAGGAAGCAATGCCCTAAGACCCCTGTTTCTTCTGGCCTAGTCGTGAATCTATTTTACCAGCACAATCTTGACCGCTGGGTCGTGCCCCTGGACTCTGACGAAGTAGATGCCGGCGCTGACCTTGGCACCTGAAGCGTCATCGCCTTGCCATAGCGCCTTGGCTATCCCATTCTCGACCGAGGGCTTGACGCTGGTAACAAGTCTGCCTGCGACATCATAGATGTCAACGGCCTGCGCCCTGGCCCCGCCGAAGGCCATCTCAATTGAGATCTCGCCCCTGGCCGGATTCGGTCCTACCTTGAGGCCGGGATCGAGGGCGATCGCCGGGACCGATGTGGTTACCGTATCGAGCCTCGCCAGCTCTGCGAGGGTCGCGACCCCGCTCTTCACCACGTCCGTGTAGAAATCAAAGTTGAGGGTGGAGACCCTGTCGCCGGTCCGATGATAGTAAGGATTGGCGAGGGGTAAGTCCTCTATCCCGCAGAAGGAACTGTACCCATAGCTCCAGAAAGACGCATGGTCGCTCCCGGACATCCCCGGCCCGTACTTGGTGGCCACGAGAAGATCGGGAACGTAGAGCCCCGCGGCCGCCTCGTAAGCGTTGGCGAACCAGAGGGAGATGCCGTTATAGATTATGTCTATGTCCTCAGGACTCACATCGACGTAGCCTATCATGTCGAAGTCAATCATCCCGCGGATGGAATCTCCGCGCTGCGAGGCTTTCCGGGCATAGGCGGCGCTTCCCACCAGGCCCTGTTCCTCTCGTGAGAAGCAGATGAACTTGAGGGTCGCCTCGAAGTGGAGATCCTTGAGCACTCTTGCGGCCTCCACCGTGGCAATCGTGCCGGTGCCGTTGTCGTCGGCGCCGGGCGCATACGTCATATAGGATGGAGACGTGTCGTCATAATGGGCGCCAATAATGTAAATCTCTTCAGGATGTGTGGTCCCGGGGAGGGTGGCGACCACGTTGACATCGCCGGCCTGGATGTTGTCGGTCTGGTTTTCCCAGCTCACACCACCGTCCAGAGAGTGAAGTATGACCGCATTTCCAACCATCCAGCCCTCACTCGGATTGGCGAAGTGCACCGCAGTCAGCAGGTAGTTGACGGAGCTGCTCTGATCACTCCAGGTCGTGCCGCCATCGAGCGTCTTAATAGTGGCTCCACCGTTTCCACAGGCCCAGCCCACCGACTGGTTGACGAAGAAGAGCCCGGAGAGATCGTCCGTGACCGGACTGGTGACCGTCTGCCAGGCCGCGCCATCCAGGGTCCTGAGCACAACACCGGCATCCCCGACGATGGCACCGGTCGTGGCACTGGTGATCACAACGCCGTTGAGGTCGCCGGTGACCGGGCTCGTGACCGTCTGCCACGTCGAGCCTCCGTTCGAGGTCCGCCGGATCGTTCCCACGGCACCCACTACCCAGCCCTGGGTTGCACTGGTGAAGTAGATACTGTTCAGTTCCTGCGTTGTGCCGCTCGTGAGCGCAGACCAGGAATGCCCGCCATCGGTGGACTTGAGGATCGTCCCTCCTGCCCCACAGCAGTACCCGACTGAAGCATCAACAAAGAAAACGGCCTTGAGATCGGAGGTAGTAGGAGTCGTGACCGTCTGCCAGGTCGCACCGTCGTCAGTAAGGAGAACCGTGCCGCCCCCCCCAACAACACAGCCGGTCTCATTATCAAACATGAAGACACCCCTCAAGCTGGCATCGGTGCCATCTTCCAGCTTGTACCAGACCTGTCCGCTGTTATCGGTACGCAGTATCAGGGAGCCGCCGACGGCCCAACCAGCAAGATTGTCCTCGGGAAAATCGACTGAGGTCAGCCACTTTCTGAAGTTAAAGTAGTCGTACTCGGTGGCGACGCCGAGTGCCTCAAACTGCTCCTTGAGGTACTCCGCGGCCTTCCTGCAACCCTCTGTGGGGGAATACCGTGTCGCGATAGTATAGGGCTGGCCGCCAATCAAGACCGGGTTCTCACCCGAAAGCCCGCTCAGCAGCGTATAGAGATTGGACTGGGATACCGCATCGACGGCAGCCTGAATCGTGGAATTGTACGCCAGTGGCGCGTAAGCCGGAGCCTCCGCAATCACGCGAGCCGGCTGTAGCGGCAAGCCCGCCTCCCACAACCGCGGCAACAACTGCTTGGCCGGCAGCGCCTCTACCCCGGCCGTATCCTCGGGCTTCACCGAAACCAGGTAGAATAAGCCGTCTTCACTGAGGATCGTGGACACCTGCTCGACAGCACTGTGATCCACACCGGATGCCTTGGGGACCAAGTACAACTCGACTCCGTCGGCATCGCTGAGCAGGACCGAGTAAGCGATGCCTCGAGCCTCGAGCACCTTCAGGGCCGGAGCCCAGGCGTAGAAGAATTCTTCATCTGCTCCCCTGCCAATAAGCTTAAGGTAGCCCTGGACGTCGGCAAGGCCGGTGGGGCCGACCTGCGCCTGTGCCACCCCGCTCTTGATCTGGATAAGATTCGGCTTTCCTATGGATTCCGGACCTGCGTCCGCCATACCAGCAAACGCAAGAAGCGCCAAGACCGTAATCAACGTAACTACTCTAAGATGTGACGGCATCGAAGCCTCCTTCATAGTTCAGACATTACATTATATCACAGATGGGGGTGCACGTCAATCGCTGCAGGCTCTTGCCCTCTGTCAGTTTTCGCGGGTGGGGGCAGGGGTTCGTTACGGGGATGATGGCGCGTGGGGCCGTGGACGCCTTGCGACGTTATTGGTGTGGCGGATGATGTGGGTGATACGGATGTGGTTGCCCTGCTTTGCCA
>JAZDEY010000025.1:0-51549 GCA_043808325.1 Candidatus Eiseniibacteriota bacterium | reverse complement strand
GCACTCTCAACAAGGAGGTGACAACATGAATGCTTGACTCAAAATGGACACTGTCCTATAACTGAGACAGCCAGCGTCGCTATGCTCCGACTACTGGTCAATAAAGTCCGAAATGCCCGGTCATTTATTCCGAAATAAGCATCACCTTGGTTCTCCGCTTACCCTCGCCGAAGAGGCGCTCAAGAAGATTCGTCGTGCGTATGTGCAACCGATGAGCAAAGGGGAACCTCAAGACCGTGAGAGTCTCCTGGAGGTCCTGCTCCAAGCACTTCATCGCCGACGGGAACTGATCCCGATACTGCTCGATCACCGATCTGGCCTGAGCCAGGCCCTCCTCGTAACGGGCAGCCGTGAACGCCTTGCGAATCAACTTCCTTATGGCCGGCCTCGCTACGTGGGGCAGTTTCGTGATGATGTTGCGCATCTTGTGCACCTGGCAGCGCTGCAGGAGACTCCCAGGATACTTCCTCCTCACTGCCTTGCGCACTCCGACGTTGCCGTCCAGCACCGTGAGCACAGGCTCACTGAGACCCCGCTGCCTCATGTCCTCAAGAAAAGCCTCCCAGCATGCCTCGCTCTCCTTGTCGCCTAAGGCAAGATGCAATAGCACCTTGCGGCCGTCCCACAGGATGCCGTATGCGCACAACACCGCCACCGAACCCCTGTCCTCGGGCCTCAGGGTCAAGTAGATGCCATCAAGAAACAGATAAAGCACCGCGTGCTCGCTCAGGTCCCGATCCTGCCACCGCTGGAAGTCGCCCCGAAGACTCTTGCACACCTCGTTCACCACACTGCGGCCGGTGCCCTCAACTCCCAGGGCATCGATCAGCGCCGCCTCGATGTCTCGCTGGCTCATCCCCTTCACATACAACA
Source organism: Candidatus Eiseniibacteriota bacterium (assembly GCA_043808325.1). Classification (GTDB taxonomy): domain Bacteria; phylum Arandabacterota; class Arandabacteria; order Arandabacterales; family Arandabacteraceae; genus JAZDEY01. The sequence goes on along the minus strand of JAZDEY010000025.1, from coordinate 50,676 downwards.
AGGGCACCAACTCCAGAAGCCGCTCAGACCGCTTCCCTATCGCCCTCAGCCATACCGACTCGAACGGCTCGAGATTGTCTCGCACCTGAGGTACCCTGAGCTCTATTGTCCCCTCGGCCGTGTGAACCCGCTTCGGCTCGTAGCCGTTACGGTAGCCCTTCAGTTCACCGACATCGCCGGTACGCTCATACCGCCCGCGCCCCAGGAACTCTCCTACTTCCATCTCCAACGCCTTCTGCAAGATCAACTGCGCTCCTCGTCGTGCCGCCTCACCCAGAGGATCACCCGACGTCGCCAGACCCTCAAAAAGATCCTTCTCAAGTCGCTCACTCGGTGCTATCCTCTTCATCGTGTCAGGGGTCGGTCAAAACCAGCCACCCGGGGTCGAATTAAAACCAGCCATCTTTGAGGGACATCGGCTATACCTACTTCCTGAAGGAGGAAGTGGGTATGGCGAATGGACTGAAGATGGCTGTGATACACGCGATAGAAGAGCTTCTCAAGCGAGGCTGGTCTCATCGGCGGATCGCCCGAGAGTTGGGCGTCCACCGGGAGACGGTGGCACGGTACGAGCGGCTGAGGTGGTCAAAACCGGCCATTTCGACCCCCGGGTCCGGGCCGCCGGTGCCATATGGACGCAAGAGCCACTGCGACCCCTTCACGGATCTGATCCGCTCCAAGCTTGATCAGGGGCTCGGCGCGCAACGCATCTTCCAGGACCTAAGGGCCGAGACCGGCTTCACCGGGTCCTATTCCTCGGTCAAGCGCTTTGTGCGTCGCCTCGGGGCTACGACACCGCTTCCCTTCCGCCGTATCGAGGTTGACCCTGGTCAGGAAGCCCAGGTGGACTTCGGCAGCGGTCCTTGGATTATAGAGGCCGGCCACAAGCGGCGGACGCACATTCTGCGGATCACCTTGAGCCACTCTCGCAAGGGCTATAGCGAAGCGATCCACCGTCAGACCTCAGATGCCTTCATCCGCTGCCTGGAGAATGCGTGGCGGCACTTCGGTGGTGTGCCGGCAGTCCTGGTGCTGGACAATCTCAAGGCGGCGGTCACCACGGCTGATTGGTTCGACCCAGACCTCAATCCCAAGATAGTCTCCTTCGCCAGGCACTATGGAGTTGCTATCCTGCCGACACGGCCAGCATCGCCGAGGGAGAAGGGGAAGATCGAGAGCGGAATCAAGTATGTCAAGAATAACGCCGTCAAGGCTCGAGCCTTCACCAGTCTCGCCGACCTCAACTGCTTCCTTCTTCACTGGGAGAGGACAGTGGCCGACACCCGCATCCACGGCACCACCAAGAGACAGGTGCGGGCGGTATTCGAAGAGGCCGAGCGACCTGCCCTTCACGCGCTTCCCTCAGAGCCCTTCCCTCTCTTCCATGAAGGGCGCCGAATGGTCCACCGTGACGGGCACGTCGAGGTGGCCAAGGCCTACTACTCCGTCCCGCCGGAGTATCTCGGACGCCAGGTGTGGGTGCGATATGACTCGCGGCTAGTGCGCATCTACAACGACCGCCTGGAGCAGATCGCGGTCCACGGTCGCACCTCTCTCGGGCGCTTCCGCACCGATTGGTGCCACATCCCGAATGAGAAGATATCGGCCGTCGAGCGAGGTGCCGGCTATCTCCTGGCCAAGGCCGATCGGATCGGCGCCGAGGCCGGCCAGTGGGCCAGGGCCATGATGGAGGAGCGAGGCATCGAGGGCATCCGGGTGCTGCAGGGCTTCGTCGGCCTAGCCCGCAAGCACTCCGCCGCCACCATCAATCGTGCCAGCCGAACGGCCCTCGATGCGAGGCTCTTCCGGCTACGCTCTCTGCGCGAGCTCTGTGGCCGCCTCGCCGACCGGGAGGATCTCCGATTCGCGGAGAGCCACCCCATCATACGCCCATTGTCTCACTACCAGGATGCCCTGCGTCTCAAGTCACCCGAAAGGAGATGATTCCTATGAATGCTCAACTTGCCCAGAGTCTGCGCCGCCTGCGCCTCTCAGGGCTCTTGGCCAGCCTCGAGGTCAGACTCCAAGAAGCCCAGGGCAACAGTCTCAGCCATGCCGAGTTCCTGGAGTTGGTCGTCGCCGATGAACTCGCCGTGCGCGAGGATCGGGCAATAGCCCGCCGGGTCAAGGCCGCACGCTTCAGGGACCTGAGATCCATCGAAGACTTCGACTTCATCTTCAATCCATCGATCAACCGGCGTCAGATCATGGAACTGGCTACTTGCCGCTTCATACGTGAGCACCGCGATGTGCTCTTCCTGGGACCTCCTGGCGTGGGAAAGAGTCATCTCGCTCAGGGCATTGGCCATCAGGCTGCAAGAATGGGCTTCGTTGTGCTCTACCGCTCCATCTTCGATGCTGTCGCTGAGCTCATGCAGGCTGAGGCCACGGGCGACCAGTCCAAGGCTCTCGCACGGTATCTCAAGCCCGATCTCTTCATCCTTGACGACATGGGGCTCAAGAAGTTGCCCACACAGGCCGGCGAGTACGTCTTCGAGATCGTCATGCGCCGCTATGAACTACGATCCACCATCATGACCTCTAATCGACCTCTCGAGGAATGGGGTAAACTCATCGGCGACATCCCTACTGCCACTGCAATCTTGGATCGATTCCTGGATCGCGCCGAGGTGATTCAAATCACGGGAAGAAGCTACCGACTCAGAGACAAAGCTTGTGCTGGAAAAGCGGAGAGTGATAAGGTGACCAAGTAGCCCTCAGTAGTGGCTGGTTTTGAAGCGACCGCTGACATCATCGGTGTAGCCTCCTTTCCAGGGGTTCCAGTACCCCCGGGTTGTTGACTAATTGGAGGTTACACCATCCCCTCTTTTACAGGAACATTAGACCATCACCATCTTGCGCGTGCTGCTACATCATCACGGCCCTTTATGAGGTGGGTTGGGCAGTAAGCAGTCTAACATGTGAGCCCAGGCTTCAAAGCAAGTCTTTACTACCACATGCCTATGAGCGCCCTTGAAATCAGGGGCGAGAGCCGATTCTCCATCAACGCCTTCCGTCATATTTCTCTATACCCATCAATCTATAGATCGCGCTCTTTCGAGGATTATCTCGATCATAGAGAATCGTGACAGTGTCACCTTCTGCCACAGCAGCACTCAGTCTGGGGCAGGGACTTCAATCTATCGACTTGTGAATCATATTGCTTCCATTCTTGAATTGGTAATAGAAGCGCGTCCCGCGTCTCTTAACTACCTGTCCAAAAATCGGGGGAACTTCACTTTTTGCATTTACAGTTCTTGTTGTATCCGGTCAAGTCTGGGCCGAGAATCACTACTGCTGAATAGTATCGCTCTGCCCACTCTACACACTGGAAATATCGAAGGAAGTCATGCTTCAGGCACTCAGCCATCATATCATTCAAGAAGTTTCTATCGCAAGCCTGCTTCCCTTTACACTGCTCATAACAACGATCGTGATTATAGCAGGCCCTGCTGAAGTCAAACCACCAAGGCCGATCAGGAATCCCTTCACTCCACGAGTTTCCGCACTGGCTTATCCGGGGATCGTATCCCGGCGCTTCTAGTCCAAGAGGGTCTGAGAGATTCACCGGATTGCTTTCTGCATAGGAATAGGGATGCTGCAGTCCAGATGATGCAAAATTATAGGCCTCTGAGCAAGTGATGCAGGCTCTCCGCGTTTCCGGAAAAGGTAGCATCAAACGCGCGGGATCTCTTGTCATAAATCGTCCAGTCGTCGGACTGTAGTACCTTGCTCTAAAAAAGTACAGGCCCGAATTGTCATCGAACTCTCTCGATTTAAACTTCAATTGATTCGCAGCGACTCCCGTCTGGCTAGTAAGAGCCCCGAAAGCGTCGTATCTGTATGTTGCCACGGCATCCTGAGCTTCATCCGTCATGTCAGTTATACTTCCTGATCCATCGCAATGATAGTAGGATGCAGACGTACCGGAGATCCTACTCAGCTGATCATCGATGCTCAGACCAGTTCTATATTGAGCTACTGCCACGCTCACGTCGCTCATTTCCATCAGGACATTATAGTTGTCGTAGACGTAATACGCCGTTCCGCTGCTATCCATCTTTGCAATACGTTTCCCCGATGGCTCATAGGAGAACGTGTTTGTCGAGCCATCAGGATAGGTTATGCCAGCCAGCCTGTTTTCAAGGTCATAGCTGTAGGTCGTCGTTCCAGTTCCATCCATCTTGCTGATGGTATTTCCATTGTTGTCATAGTTAAAGGAGATGCTTCCTGAGGTAAGCAACCTGTCGGCACGATCGTAGCTATAGTTCGTGACAACGCCGTCGTGGGACGCCGCCAAACGGTTGCCAACAGGATCATATGAGTAACTCACATTGCTACCATCAGGATATACTACACTAGTCAACCTATAGAGCCCGTCGTAGCCATAGCGAGTGACGCTTCCATCTGCCTCGGTCATCATCAGCCGGTTACCCACATTATCAAGCGTATAGTCGTACCTCGAGATGATGTCGCCAGTAGATTTTCTGTTCACTAAGGAGGTCACGGCACCAGCGCAGCAAGCACCGTAGCCGTACGTAGTAACTGTCCCATTCGGGTAGGTCATGCTGATGCGCCTGCCAAGGGCGTCGTAAGTGTAGATGGTGATACCTCCACGTGGATCTATTAGGCTGGTGAGCCGATCGCCAGCGTCATAAGTGTATCCCGTCATCCCTCCTTCGGGATCGGTCATGCTCAGGCGATTGCCCACAGCATCATAGGAATAGATTATTTGTTTCGAAGGCAGCGGCGGAATTGTAGAAGTCACACCCGTGAGGCGGTTGAGCGCATCGTACGTGCGGGTCTCCGAGTAGTCCGGTCCACTTACACTCGTCACATTTCCCAGCGCATCGTAGCTGTATTGAATTGTGCTACCGGGATGAGTCGTACGCGTCAATCGGTTCGCCGCATCATAGGCGTAGTTGGTAGCCTGCCCATTAGCATCTGTGCGGCTGGTCCGGTTGCCTACGCCATCATTAGCATATTGAGTGATATTGCCCAGCGGATCGGTGACCTTTGCCAGGCGGTTGAGCCTGTCATACTCATGATTGGTAGCATTGTTATTTCCATCAGTTATTCGTGTGACATTGCCAAAGACATCATAGCTGTATCGCGTAATTCCGCCCAGAGCATCCGTCACCTTCACCAACCGTCCGTACGCATCGTACTCATACCACGTGGTGTTTCCGTTGGCATCGGTGACACTGGCGAGTTTCCCGTTGGTGTTGTAAGTGTATGTGACCGTCCTACCCTGCGCATCGGTGATGGAAGCAACCTGATTCAGGAGTGTGTAAGTGAGAGTCTTTGTGTTACCCAACGCATCGGTCGCGCTTGTGCGATTGCCAACAGCATCATAGGTGGATGTGGTAATATTGCCTAGCGCGTCAGTTGTGCTCGTCAGATAACCGTCGCCGTCGTAGCCAAACGTTGTCGTGTGCCCGTTTGCATCTGCTACACTGATCAGGTTCCCCTGAGCGTCATAAGTATGCTGAGTGACCCCTCCTAGCGCATCCGTCTGACTGATCAGATTTCCCATTGCATCATACTCAAAAGCAGTCATTCGCCCCAAGGGGTCGGTAATACTAGATATCTTATTGTGCACGGGTTCGTATGTATAAGTGATTACATTGCCTAGAGGATCAGTGCTCGTGATTACATTGCCACTGGCATCGTACGTGTAGGCAGTAGTATATCCTCTAGCATCCTTAGTGCTGGTGGGGTTGAGGTAGGCATCCCACGTTCGATAGATTTTACGACCATAGGCATCAGTCTTCTGTAAGAGATTGCCCGTGTCGTTATAGTAGTAGTAAGTATTGTACCCTCTGGGATCCTTCACATAAGTGTACTTACTCTCAGGAACGTAATACACATACCAGGTACCTCCCATCTCGGTATAACTGGTGAGGCGATCTTGACTATCATAGGACATGCCGTTGACAGTGTTTCCCCCGGCGTCCTTGATTTGAATCAGGTTATGGTTTCCATCGTAAACATACACAGTGATGTTCCCAGCTGGGTCCGTCACACCAGTTAGATTGTCATTAACATCATAACTGTAACGCACAGTCCTTCCCGCCGGGTCCGTGAAACCTGCTACCTTGCCGTTGGAGCCATAAGAGAAGGTAACAACCCGTCCAGAAGGATCGGTGATTGTTTCCAACCTGAATTCCACCGAATAGCCGAACGCAAGCTGATTGCCGTTCTGATCAACAATACTGGTGAGGTCCCCATTAGCACTGAAATCCCATCCGGTGCCTGCCCCATCAGTCAATGTGTAGCTGCCATCGATATTCTTTAGCAAACCCAGACTGGGCCTGTCTTGTGGCGGCGTATAGGTTTCATCACCGTTCTCGGTGAATCTCAGCCTTATACCATCGCCTCTCCTGATGATGACATAGAACCTGCCATCGGTATCTTGGGTCCTTACTAGCTTAGCATTGTAAGTAAAATTCCACCCGTATCCTATGGCGCCATTGTACTTATCGTGGCTGTCGTATGTACGCGTGATGTCTATCGACAAGCCGCGGCCCGGTATAAGCAGGTCTTGATGAGTATGGAAATAGTCGCCCCATTTCAAATGAAGCGGGGAGCCCTCAACCGGGCACGGGTAGGGTGGCGGGTTCGTTGGATCTGGGCCCTTGGGAGTTGTCGGCGGATGACCCTGGTCGTATGGGTAATGCCAGGCCTGGACTGGGACCGTGAGGCACCCAAGAACAAGGGACAAGAAGACAACGGTGACGGCTATCGCTTCTCTGTTCGTCCCAACTTTACGCAGAGAATCTGACATGACTGACCTCCTCAGCATCTGCCCGCATAGACAGCTATGCCTACGCAGATAGGCCAAACTAACACACATGGTCTCATAACAGTGACAAGATTGGAGCCCAAGTCACTAAGTGTTCCTGGTAAGCCACCATGCTTCATAAGATCGCAACCCCTTCGACTCTAATAGAATAGAGCCACAAACGTGTACATCGTAACAGACTGGTTGCTCTCACTATCAGCACCACTCAACGCCAGCCGGTATTTCTTGTCAGTACAAAGCTCTCCGTTGAAGTTTCTGCCATCCCAAGCCAGACTATGGGTGCCCGCGTCCACCCCTCCCTGCCTGATAGTTCTGATCAGATTGTAGTTGAAGTCAAACACCCTGAGGGTGACATCGGCCCTTTCGGACAGGCTGTACGCGACCTCTACATTCCTGAAACCGACCGGCTCGTCAGCGTGATATGACGGATCGTAGTAATTTGGATTAGCCGACACGTTGCTGATGCTGGGTCTATTACCCCCGGTCACAACCCCGTTGCCAGTAAGGTCGTAGGACCATATGGTGACCAGCCAGTTACCTCCTATTATTAGATTACCCGCATCATTTGTGCCGTCCCAGATCACGGTATGCGCACCCCGGGTCTGCGGCTCACGCCCAATAAGAGCCTTGATCCTCTCCCCATCGTAGTCGAGCGGGCAAATGTCCGCAGTCACCTCGCCAGCGACTGGCACGTTGTACCCAATCACGGAGAATTGGTCCTCCCAGGGTGAGAAGTTCCTCGGAAACGTAGCAACGGATCCCCCTATGGCACGTCTCGTCCCCGTGATTCCTGTCCCGGTGATATCGTATAACTGTGTTAGATTCCCCGGCATTCTGGCCTCAGCAACAAAATAGTAGGAATCATCAGGAACGATTCCGCCGTCATCGTCAGTCCCATCCCAAACGTCATTGTAAGTTCCAGCAGTACGATTCTCTCCAGTTACCAGGCGCCTAACGATCTCACCCATTCGGTTCTTGACCCAAATGCTAATCGCTCCAGCGCCGGAGTAAGTCGTCGTGACTGTAGTCGTCTGGCCCGAGCTGGGGTAGAACGAGTCTGGGTCTCTGGTGAGGGACAGGATAATGTTCACCGTCACTCTCACACTGCCGTACCCAATAGCCCCGGCAACATCCGTAACCTTCAGCACTGCGTCATAAGTTCCACCGGCAACATAGGTGTAATTCGTATTCCCCGTTGTAGGTGAGCTCCAGTCAATAAGGCCATCATTCTGGAAGTCCCACTCGTAAAGGGTGATTGCACCGTTGGGACTAGTGGCGCTTCCCTCAAACGAGACGCCAAGGGGAGACGGCCCGCTCGTCGGCGTCGCCCTCGCAGTGACGGTAGGGGACCCAGGTGGCTGCGCTATTATTACTACCGTGCTGCTCGCAGTAGAACCACATGTATCCGTCACGCGGAGCTCGGCATAGTACACACCTTGATTAGGGTATGTGTAGCCCGTCGATGCGCTAACTGCCGAACTCCAATCATACGTCCCATCGCTCTCGAAGTCCCATTCATACAAGGAAATGGTTCCACAGGAACTTGTCGCACTGCCATCAAAACTAACTATTAGAGGCACTGGACCATTCGTCGGTGAAGCGCTGGCACTCACTGTCGGTGGGGGCTGTCTCACAGTGATAGCCACTATTGCTGTGTCCGTGACCCCGTTATTGTCAGTTACTTTGAGTACAGCATTATAAGCCCCGGCTACAGTGTAAGAGCGAGACGTAACGTCCGGCAGCACATGTGTCCAATCCCATGTACCGTTACCGTCATAATCCCACTGATACCTGATGATCGTACCTGCGGCATCATCGCCACCAGGCAGAAACTGCACATTCAGTGGTCTGACTCCAGAGGTCGGCGCTGCCCTGGCAATAGCATGAAGGGGCTTAAGCGTAGTGATCGTTATGTCGTCGACGGCTGTGAGTCCGTCAGGATTGGTCACGCGTATCACCGCATTGTATGTTCCGTCGGCCATGTACGTGCGGGTCACTGCGGGAGACGTTGCGCTGGACCAATCGAAGACACCGTCTCCGTCAAAATCCCACTCATACAGTGCGATCGTCCCCACGGTACTGGCCGAGAAGCTGACAGCAAGCGGATAGTAGCCCGATGTGGGATCTGCCTCGGCGGTGACTGAAAGAGGGGTCATCACGGTGATGGCTATGTCGTCTATGGCAGTAAGGCCATTCGGGTCAGTCACCTGTATAGCTGCATAGTATGTTCCCTCGGCCATGTACGTATAGGTCGCAACCGGGGACGTATCACTCGACCAGTCGAAAAGACCATCCCCGTCAAAATCCCATTCGTATAGTACGATTGTGCCCTCTGTGCTTGCCGAGAAACTCACGGTCAGCGGATAGTAACCACTTGTAGGGTCTGCAAGGGCGGTCGCTGCGGGATATGCCAGCACGGTTATTTGCACCGCGCTTCTGACCTTAAGCCCCTGGCGGCTGGTCACTTGTATTGTTGCATTGTAGATTCCTTCCGTCTCATAGGTATGCGTTGTTGCCGGTGAGGTATTACTTGATGCGTCGTAAACACCGTCGCCGTCGAAATCCCACTCATACAGCACGATCACCCCTACGGTGGCCGCAGTGAAGCTCACAGCAAGAGGCAAGTAGCCAGCAGTGGGGTTTGCCTTAGCTGTAACAGACAGAGGGGGTACTGTTACAATGGCATCGCATCCCCGCACCTGGTCGCCGCTCAACGTCTTTGCTGTGAGGCAGGCCTCTCTGTCACCGGGCTGGATGCCAGTCTGAAGTGTCTCAAAATGGAAAACCATGTCAAGATCACGATCGCCATCGACATCCTGTATATGTCCCTTACCGTGGATCTCTCGAGCTGCGCTGGGACCAAACCGCCCGCTCGTGGGATCAACCTTGGTAGCATCAAAATCGACGGGCTCGCCGGAACGAACACGTGTGGTTAGAATCGCAACCGGGATTACCCCGCTGTTCTGTGTATAGATTGCATTTGGGTAGCTGCCGGGCTTAATGTCGATTTTCACGTTTATGGTCAGAGGCGTCTTGGGCCCGGCCAGCACAAAGCCCCCTAGAAAGACCATCAACATCACGGCTGATAGCACCAGCAGACCTACCCCGAAAATTGTTCTTGAGGACATGTTCTCCCCCCTGTCATTTCTGTAGGAACGAGGAATCTTGGCACAGTTTCCGGCCTCTCATTCGCCACGCACACCATACCTGGTAAGAAGGTTCTCGTATTCATCGATAAGGGATACATTCTCAGACATCATATCACTCATCTGCTGCCCTATCTCCGGGTTCTCTACCAGATACTCTTGTATGGCATCCGCACATGATTCCGAGAATCCGAAATACTCATGCAGACCAGTCTCGTATGATTCAAAAAGAGCCTCCTGGCCTTGCATCAACTGAGAACTTAGCTCCAACTCCTCCGCTAAGAAAAGATCTACTGCATCCGCGTACCGATACAGCAGTGAGATCTTCGCATTCCAGCTGTCTGCGAGCATGGTCATCCAATCAACTGTGAGAGCGCAGTACTGGTCAACCGTAAGGGCATTTGACTGCCCCGGTGCGAGCAACAGACACACGAGGACAATAACCGTACCAAATGTGAGCCCCCTATTCATGAAGGTCCCTCCCTTCGAGCTATAGAGCCTGGTCAATACTGATGACAAAAATACCCTGGATTATGCCTTATATCTCGGCAACTACGCGATAGCGGAACCCCCGCTGTACTCGGGAAAGGAAATGAAAGGAACACGTGCCAAAGCCTGGCCTCCCTGCTATTTCAATACGCCCGTGAAAATCACAGCGCTAGACTGTTGCAGCAAAAGTGCACCTTTTAAGAACTAGATGCCTATTTTACCACTAATGGTAACCAAGTCAAGCTAAAACTGAGGGTATGCTTGTTGTGGTAATGTAAAGAGAAGTGGGGGAAGCGTGGTTTCCGAATCGACAGGACCCACCACAAAGGACATGATCTACTTATTCTCTCCAGTCTTATGGTTCAAGGCGGCATGAAGGGCATCGAAGACTATCCAGCTCTTCTTCATACACTCGACGTCATCCTCTACGACAATGTCGAGACCGCGAATGATCGTATCTAGGCCGATTGCCTCCTGCGTTACCTTGTTAGCCCATGCATTCAATTCAATATCCCTGATTATGAGAGCCAGTCGGTCCAATGCCTCGCCCTTTATTTTGTACTCGTTGCGGATGGTATCGAAGGTGGTCATTGACGAATATCGTCGCAGTTTGGCGTATGGTGTATCAAAGGGAGTCCCGTCCTTAGGAGATGTCCCTCCCTGGACTACCTTAAACTCGGCATCCTTATCTACAAACCTCACTATCAGCCAGGATGACGCACACTTATCAACCTCGATCCCCGTCCATGTAGTGTACAGCGCAGCGCAAGCATGAACAGGTAACAGGAATAGAGGCTGGAGAGCCAGCACAACAGCGAGCACTGCTCGACCGAGCATCTTTCACCTTCCTTTCTAAGTCGTTTCAATCGCATTAACGTGCCATCCGAATAGAATACTGGTCTCGATGGTAGCGCTCCCCGGACAATGCCGCGGCGCAAAGCATAGAAACCCCAATAAGGGGAGTAACCTGCCTGGCTTCAAGATTAAGACACAATTCGGGATATTGCAAGTACTTTGGGGGCACTATGGCTGGGCTTCGAAGACGCACGATTCCGAACCAACGGTATGCTCTCCGGGCACGATCAAGATCGGTGCCATTGCGTACAAGTCTCTGATGAGCTGTTTGTGATATGACATACCCCGGGAGACAATCTCGCGCTATTTTGGCACAGTCCTCAGCACCTCGTGGTCAGCCCGTGTTATACATGCACTTGTAATCATGTGCCCAGCCGATTGTGGCAGTGTGTTGCAGTTGGGAAGGGAAAGTGGGCGGAGATGAGACCGTAGACTGCGCTTATTCTGTCACAGGTGGGAATCTCCTGCCCTGTGACGATGCAAGAATGCATGCCATTCCCGCTGATCCAGTTTCCCGGTAGGGCTCAGCAGTGTCCCGGAATGGCCTCGTGCACAGGGGGAGAGGGGTACGGTCTTCTAACTATCATGACCCTCTCTCAATCGCGAGATCGCTTTCACAATTGCGTCAACAATCTCGTTCTGGAAGGCATCGTCCTTGAGGAGCCTCTCTTCCTGAGGGTTCGTGATGAAGGCCGTCTCTACTAATATGCTAGGAAGATAAGTATTCTTGAGAACGGTGAATTCCGCCTGCTTCACCCCTCTGTTCGGAATACTTACTATCCTAGAAACTTCTTCACTCACAAGCTCAGCAAGATGTGAGCTTTCGACGACGAATTCGTTCTGTGCCGCATTCCAAAAGACGACTGGTACTTCCTTGCCGGATTGGGACCGGGCTACCAAAGCAGGCTCTGCACTTGCGTTCTCCTGTGCGGCTACAGATCTCGCGTCTTCGTCACTCGCCGGGGACAGGAAGTAGACTTCAAAACCTCTGGTTTCCTCACTGGTGAAGCCGTTCGCGTGAAGACTTATGAAGAGATCAGCACCGACTGAATTAGCAACATCCGTTCTCGTCTTGAGGGATACAGACGTATCGTCATCTCTCGTGAGTATCACATCGACTCCTCGTGTCTCGAGCTTGCTTTTCAGTTTCATCGCCAGGATCAAATTGGACTCTTCTTCGGCATACCCCGATGGGCCTATGCTTCCATGATTGTCACCACCGTGCCCAGGATCAATCACGACCAGATCGATCTTCGCTCTGTCACCTGATAAGCATTCTCGCCAAGCGAGTCGATTTGAAGTTTCGAAGGCAGGCTCCGGTATCTCGGTCAAGAGCTTCTTCCATATCACGATGGCAATCGCGTCAGGGTTCCATTGTGGAAATACACCGTACAACAGATTCTCACTGCCAAACTTGACACGGATCTTCGCTCCCTGCCGGTCCTGTTCGGCATCGATACGTTCTACAAGCCCCCCGTCTGCACTAAACCCAAGATGCTTCGAAAAGACGCCGCCCCTTATGAGTATCTCCAGATCGTTGTTCGCAGTCGGAAGAATCTCGTACGGCAGCCCACCTATCGTCTTGATCGTTGCGCTGACTCGTTCGGGGAAGATTCGGACCTCAAGGTCCAATATATTCGGCGCCGGCAATCCCACCATCAACCATCTCCGTTGAGCATCCCACCTCATGCTCTTGCCAAAGGTCTGGGCAACGACCACATCTGCCGAGCTGACCGATATGTAGATCCCATCCCCGTCAGTGAGGGCCGGTTCTCCTGGCGAGATGCTCGCCCCGTCTTTCACCCAGAAGTTCTCTCCAACGCCGATCCCAAGGGAACACCCCCCACCTCTGAGCGTGGCTCTGCCTGTCTTGGGGTCAACCGTCGTCTCAATCTGCAGCAGCCTAGCAGCCTGCGAAAGGCTAAGATACGGCTCGCCACTTTTTTCAAGTATCGTGATCTCCTCTGAAGGACGTCCATCGGAGTAAATCACCAATGCAGGTTCGGACTGTGATACTCTTACCAGTGTGACCACAAGCAGGGGGATTACAGAACAGATCGAAAACAGACGCCTAATCAATCGCGCTCTCCCTGAAGACCCGGTTGCTAATATTATACACCAGAGTTTCTCAAAAAGCATGCACAATGCAGGAATGTAGGGCGTCCAAGCACCGCCTCGCACCGGCATCCATTCCCATTTCTATCTTCGCGTCACCGGAGGCGATTGATACGCACCTGCTTGACCTGCATGCCGCCAGGCAACTCGAACCCGAGGAGTATCAGCGAAAGAAGGTCGAGTTACTCAATGAGAAGCAGGCACTCAAGGAGAACCTGGCTGAGATCGAGAAAGGAAGCGGCGGGTGGCTCGAACCAGCAAAGGCTTTCCTAACTACTTGTAACCACCCGCGTTCGGTCGCCTAGCAAGAGAATCCGCTCGCCCAGAAGGCCTTCTTGAGCAACCTCGGCTCGAACTTCCTCTTGGAAGACCGAACCCTTACTCCTTGCTACACTTCCCCCTTCGACTTAGTCGCCCGAACCGACCCTACAACGAACTGGCTCCTCGGGCAGGTGTCCCAGGGCGCGGTACTGTGGGACGCGGGTCCGGTACTATATCGCAGCCACTGCTAACAGCGGCAAGGCCTCGGCCAAGCCACTGGCCGGAGCCTGGGGTGGTGGCGTCGTCTCCCCCAGCATCTACCTGCTGACGCTGGAGGCCGCAAACACCAAGGTCACCCGGAAGGCAATGGTGGTCAGGTAGCCGCTCAGGGCACACCCACCCTGGTGCGGGCCCGGCCTCCATTTCACGGGTTGACAACGACGCCAGAGCATGATCCAGTCCATACGCACTCCCCGCCGAGGTTCTTGGAAACCAGGATAGTGACCGTGAGATTCCAACCCGACGTCTGCACCTCAAAGGTGAAGCCGTTGCAATCGGCGTTTGGCGCAACTCCGAAGGCGCCCATGAAGTAGCCCTTGAACATGCACTGGTCAATGTCGTATACGTTCCACCACCAGTTACCTGCGACGGAATTCAGCTCTGGTTGGTAATCATACCTTATGCCGTTAGCAACCGGGCCCGGAATAGCAGGTATCTCCATCTCGAAGTAGATGCAATTGTCTGTATACTCGTCGTAACACTCCCAAAGCAGGTTGCGCCCTCTTGCCGCGGTCGCCGTCGCCGAGGCACTCGAGCCGCCTGCTCCCACGGCGGAGACCGTGACCGAGGCCGTATCAGCTTGGGGTGTGACCGTCGCCCTGAAGACGCCATCTACATCTGTAGTCCCACCTGTGGGGTCGACACTACAATTGTGCGGGGTGAGGGTTATGGCCGCACCGGCAGCCGGCGTCGAATCCGAATCGGTATGGTATCGAGCCTGAACCGTGAGCTGGCCAGTACGGCCCTCGGGTATCTTTGAGGGCATTATGGCAGCACTGATCGTTAGGGTGCCCTCGCCCACTTCCACCGCCTCGCTGTTCGACGTCTGGGTTGCGTCACCGAAGGAGCCCAGGTAGGGGGGTACTCCCGGCATCTGCGGCAGGAGCCACCCACTGGGGCTGGTGGAGGTAGCCACGGTCAGGATCGCTGTTCCGTTCGCATCCGGCAGTGCATACCACTCCATCACACTGGCGCATGGCATCACGAGGCCGGCGGGCGCGCTTTGGCGATTGTATAGGAGCGGAGAGGTCGCATCCACGCTCCAGAACATGTCCGGTACATCCTCGGTAAGTTCATCATTGAGATCCAATTCAGGATGCTGAGCAGAATACTGAGCTACCTTGGCCTCCATGGTGCCCAGAAACAGCACGGCCACGTCCTCGAGCCTGGCCCGAAGTCCCTGGGCCATCGGCGCCGTCAGAGAGTCGCAAAGATTGATGATCGTCTGATCTATCAGCCTGTTCAGATTCATCTGAGGAGGGTCGTTGGACGCCGTCAGGAATATCCGCGTCTCCGTGGTGTCCCCCGGAGATATGCTCGCGCGCAGCGCCGTAAGATCGAAGGTGTCCAACTCGGCCGGCAGCGTACCGGGCAGAAGATAGAAGGCAAGCTCCGTGAAGAAGCCTGCCACGCGTTGGCTGACCTCCACGTGGTCCACCGCCTGGCCCGATGTGCCCAACAGCGCCTCAACCTTAGCCACCGCACTGAGCGTGTTCCGATCATACGGGCCGGTCTCAGCCTTAGCCACTCGCTGAACAATCGTATAGAACTCCATCATGCGGGCCAAGTCCTCATCGCTGACCCGCGTCGTCGCTGCCACCGAGGCTCTCCCGTGACGCAGCTCTCTCCCCGGCAGACTACCCTCAAGCAACTTCAAGTAGTCGGCCAATCCCTGGACGAAGTCCTTGAGTCCGCTCGATGAAGCCACGTGGTCAGCAAGCCTCTCCTGGACGCTGCCCTCAGGGATCGCCGCTATGGCCGAGGCAAGCGAGTTCTCGCCGCCCCCGTGGAGCAGCGAGTCCATTGCCGCCGTCAGGGCGACCACGTACTGCTCCTGGACGCCAGGCTCGGCAACAAATGAGCCCATTATCCCCTCCAGGGCGGTGCAAACCGTGTCCAGCCCCGCAGCAAGCGCCTTCAGCGCTCCATTCGCCGCCGGCAGCTCCGTAACCGTGATCGCACCCTTGGCCTCACCAATCACCTTGCCGGCACGCTTGACGACAAGATCAACCGCGTCGCCGGGTATCTCCATCTCGCCGCCATCACTTAGAAACAGAGGAACCGCACACAGGAGCCCCCCATCGGAATCCGCGCTAGCCGGCGAGAACTCCCCTCCGATCTCCACAACTATGTCGCTGGTCGAGAAGCCCCGTCCGAAGCCGGTTGCTTTCACGATGGTCCCAGGAGAGGCACTGTTTGGAGTGACACCAAGGGTCACTACCTCCGGTCCGCCCGGCCCTTCCGATTCCGAGCACATTATCCCTAAGAGTGCAACGACTGCCGACGAGGCGATCAGAACGGACCTAAGAGACCTATACGCTGATGATGACCGACGCATGCTTCACACCTCTATGTTAGCGACCCTGCAGCCCGATTGTCCCGGCATGTGAATGTTTGATCTCAAGTTGTCCCACTATATCACGGAGCCCCTTCCGAATCAATGTCCGCAATCTTCCATAAGAATCGCGCAGGCCAGCAGGCTTGCGTGCAAATTTCGGGCAGCTGACACCCTCAGGAGATTATGATTAGGACGAGATTACGACGTGGCAGGACATATTGCACGAGAAGGCCTAGATTCGAGAGTACTGGCTCCTCGGGCAGGACTCGAACCTGCAACCCTCCGGTTAACAGCCGGATGCTCTACCATTGAGCTACCGAGGAGCTAGCCTAATGCTTCGCCTGGAACCCATGTGAACGGCGCTGCCAAGCGGCTTGGTTTTAGGCTATGATATTGCAACCATACCCCCATGTCAAGCGGCCGAGTTGACTCAGGGCGGCACCGCGTAAAGCCGCGGCACGCCGTAGTAGCCTTAACATCATGGCCTCCGCCGGCCACCCATCGGCGACCGGCGAAGGCCAGTCCCTGCTCTTATCACTATCTTACGCCCGACTCCGGCGCCGTTTTCACCTTTGCGCTCGCCCGGACCCTGAGCCTATCTTACTACCACCATCCTCCTAGTCTCGCTGAAGTTACCCGCCTCAATCTTGTAGAAGTAGACGCCAGACACCACCTGGCGGCCGGCGGCATCCCTACCATCCCAACCCAGGCTGTACCGGCCCGCCGGCAGCACCTGGTCAACGAGATTCCTTACAAGCCCACCGCTGACGTCATAGACATTGAGATCGACCTTAGCCTCTCTCGGCAGATCGAAAAGCAAAGTCGTGCTTCCACCAAACGGGTTCGGCCGGTTCTGGCCGAGGGCGAACGCCGTCGGCACAAAACTGTCAGGCACATCCGCTTTCGGATCCATTACGCCCATGTTGATCGTGAAGGGAGCGTCCGAGGTATCATATCCGACCACCTTGCCACCACGGACCACACAGACTCGGAATAACCCCATCGTGGTTTCATCATCCGGAACCGCCACGGTAGCATTTTGCCCGGCAAGCCCGGTTGCGACCTCCTGCCAGGTCACCCCGCAATCTGGGCTGAAGTAGAGTGCACATGAATCGAACTCGAGACTGTCGCTTATGGCCCACGAGGCAATGATGTTCCCGCCGATCTCGAAAGATTCACCACCGGCCGGGTGGATCAGTCTGGGCTTCACAACGGTCACTGCTTCCGAACCGCTGAAGTATTCGCTCCCCTCGATCCCGCCTGTGACTTCGACCACCACCGAGTTGCCTTCCGGCAGGATCCGCTCCACGCTGGCGCGATCAAATCGGAAGCACAGCCTGCAGGTACCGGTCTCATCCGGCAGTCCGAATCTGAAATACCCAGGATCGGCATTCACTGCCTCGTCGCCGACCGACAGGAAAACGGTTCCAACATCGACGAGATCCGGGTCGAACTCCGCTGACAGCCCGACGTCGCAGTAAATCCATCGGTCATCCGAAGAACCCGGAACCACATTAAGAGCTGTTTCGAGATAGCGCGCACGCCGATAGCGAACAACCGTGAAGTTGGCCGGCACACAGACGACCGGGCGACCCGGATCATTGCTGCAGATTCTTATCTTGCTGTGGTATACACCCGGGTACAAGCCAAGCGCATCGAACCGCGCTGTCAGATCCTCATATCCGCCGGGAGGGATCACCCCCGTCTGGGGCGTGACCGAGAGCCACACGGGCATGCAGGCTATCTCTACCGCAAGGCTATCATGCAAGTATGAGGTATTGAAGGCCATCTGAAGCGCGTCGATGCCGGAGTCATCCTGAATCCCGACCGTCGCGCTTCCCCCATCGCCCTCAACCGAGAGATACTGATACACAATCCCGCCATCCGGATACAGGATGATCTCAAAGGTGAAAGTGCCATTACCCGCAGCTCGGCTCACATCCTTGCACTCAATCACGGTCTTGGCGCCGTCGAAGTGATAGAAGGCGCTGCCCGGCGCAAACACAAGGTCATCCCAGAAGACCGCCAGCAGATTCTCGGGTGCGACGGCACTGGGCAGAGACAGGTTGCTGCCCGGAGAAGCACTCCCTGTGAGCGTCACAAACCCGTTTGTGCATATCCTGAAAGTGCTGAAGCTACCCATATAGAACGGAAAATCGAAGCCAATGGGATAAGGACCCTGATTGACGTCGTCACCCGATATAGGAATGGGGGTTCCCACTCCACTTATCTCGATCCAGTCAAACACAGGCCCCCCGGGATTGTCACTGTCAATCCAGAAGTGCCCAAAGGCGTCGGGGCCACCGCTGCCAAGAGTCGCGGGCGGCGTCCCCAGCGCGCCTGCCAGAAGCGGAGCAGCCGGGTTGCCGAGATGAACTTCGTAGATCAAGTCGGCGCCACCGGTGTTTTCGATCCCTAGATGCGTACTGCGCGGCCGTCCCATCCTTGCGATCGTACTAACGGTATCAGGCGAGACCTCAATCCCTGCAGCGGCGGCGCCCACGCCTGCGAGGGCAACATATACCTCGGGCTCGTCGGGATCGTTTGAGGAGATCGTGAGCGTTCCCGACCTCGGCCCGCCGTGAGCTGGAGTAAAGGCAAGGTCAATAAGGGTGATTTCACCCGCGCCGAGGCTGAATGGGATTGCCTGAGTCGAGAACTCGGGATTGTCAAAGCCGAATCCCGTCACATCGAGCTGCTCAGCCCCTCCATTAGTGATCCGTACCGGCAGATTCATCGTAATTCCGACCGGGACATCACCATAATCGAGGGAAACCGGCCAGACATTGATGTCAGGTACGCCTGTCACATGGAGCGATACCGGTACCCGCACCTCGGGGTCGCTCGGATCATTGTTCATTACAACTATGTCCGCAGTGTAATCCCCGCCGTACATACCTGTGGCATCGAACCGCGCCTCAACATCAGCGCTCCCGCCCGCTCCAACCGTCCCAGTGTCCGGAACCACCGACAACCACCCCACTCCCTCCATCATCCAGTCAATCGCATTCGCGATGAGATGTTGATTCCCATCCCACCAGATGTATAAGAGGTTCTCACCCATCAAGACCGTACGTGCCGTTCCATCATACGAGATGCCATACGCGTTCCCGTCGGTGCCCGCAAAGATCCAATCTGCACCATCCCGCGCGTACCAGTCGTTGCCACAGCAGAACTCATAGACCATGCTTATCCCATCCGTTATCGGGTTCGCAGGGTTCAGACTTCCCCAGTAGTAGTACCCATCAAAGACATTGGAAATGCCGAAGACCGGCTTGAGCAACGGCCCATTCCCTGGATAGTAGCTAAAGTCATCATCTAGATCATCCATCCCCAGCAGGATCGGCTTGCCAGCCTGGTAGAACTCGCTCAGCGTCGCAGCCTCCGTCGGGCTGATATCAGCGTTGTACTCACACACCACAAGCCCGTCATAACCGGCTACTGCTGAGTAGTCGTCATAGCCGTAAACCCCAACAAACTCATACCTGCCCGCCAGCACGCTATCCGCAAGAAGCTCGTAAAGCATATTCCATGTGTACGGGCCAACCACCGCCACGCTCTGAAGTCCGGCGACACCCCGCGATAGCCCCTCTACCCCCAGGTAGTACCCCGACAAGCGCTGCTTGAATGCCGCCAACTCATCATCCGTGAAACTCTTTATCGCCTTGCCGTCTGCCGTCACACTCCCCGTCATCGTTATGCCCCTGACCGCCTCCCGAGCCAACCCCCGAAGCGCCTCCGACCCCTCAACCTTCACCTTCCAAACTAGATCGCTGCCTCCCGTATTCGATATCGTCATAATCTGGGTAGACGTCTCGCCGGTAAGCAGACTATCCGCCAGACTGCTAGGTGCCACATGCACCTCGGGCGGAATCAAGCCCTCACCCTCAAGGGCCACACTCACCGCCGGCTCATCGGGATCATTGCTTGTGATCGTCAAGGTGGCCGATCTGTCCCCTGGTGCGCTCGGACTGAATGTCACCACCACCGCCTGCTCCTCCTCCGGCAACAATACGAAACTCGCCACGTCTACCGTGTAATCCCCATTGTCGGCACTCACATCGCTCACAACCAGCGTGTCCGTACCGTCATTCGTCACTACCAATGTCTCAGGCACCGATACACCGATGAAGACCTCGCCGTACGCCAGCACGCTATCGGAGACCGTTATGTCAGGCGCGCCCGTCACATGAAGCGACACCGGTACCCGCACCTCAGGGTCGCTCGGATCGTTGTTCGTGACAACTATGTCCGCAGCGTAGTCCCCTCCGTACATACCCGTCGCATCAAATGTCACTGTGACTTCGGTGCTGCCACCAATTGGAACGGTCCCTGAACTAGGATCGACGTGCAACCACGTCAAGCCGGAACTCAGCTGAACGGCATTTGCCACTATGTGCGCCATGTCTGCGTTGTACGAGTAATAGTCAAAGCCTATCAGTACGACGTGTCCCGCCCCGCATGTCCTCGCTGCCACCACAGGAAGCCCCCCATATTGCTCCACTACAACTGCTTCCACATCAGGAGTTGCTATGGTGTACCAGCCGGTCGCATTTTCTCCGTAAAATGTTTGAGCCACATCCTTCACCAGCGGATGGGAGGGGTCCACTACCTCCAATGCGCTCGAGCCCCCGCCAAATAGCGACACGTCCATGAGACCCGTGCTTGTGACAAAGCTGTTGCTTGAGCCCCATTCCCCACAGAAGACCACCGTCCCTCCTCCGCTCACAAAATCCTGCAGCACATCTTGCCATGACGCTCCGATCGTCGTGATGTCCGATGGGGCATTCTCCTGTTCCGGAATCAGGAAAACGTCTCTGCCCACCAACATGGCCCGCAGGCTATCCGGATCAGTTACACCGGTCGCCTCTAGCGTGAAGTCGCTAAAGTACGTCGCGATTGCATTGATGGTATTCTCAAATTCCCCCCCAGACGAATTATCCGAGTACTTGTTCCAGACAAGAATGCCAACCGTACCCGCCAGGTCCCCAAACGCGCCCTGTGGCAGCCTTGCAGGGGTTGAGTCAGTGATATAGCCTAGATTGTTGTTGTCTTCTGCTTCTCTGACAGGACCACCCGCCCCAATCGGGAGATCGATGCCTGGCATACTGAAAGCGGATGCAGGGGTGGGGACAGCCGAAATGTCAAAGACGAGATCGCTCCCTCCCGAATTGGATATCGTCAGAATCTGGGTAGACGTCTCCCCAGTGTAAAGACTGTCACTCAGAGAGTCCGGGCTCACTCCTATCTCCGGAGGAATCAAGCCCTCACCCTCAAGCACCACACTCACCGTCGGCTCGTCAATGTCATTGCTCGTCACCGTCAACGTGCCCAAACTCGCCCCAGGCGCGCTCGGACTGAACGTCACCACCACCGCCTGCTCTTCCTCTGGCAACAACACGAAACTCGCCACGTCTGCCGTGTAATCCCCATTGTCCGTACTCACATCGCTCACAACCAGCGTGTCCGTACCATCATTCGTCACTACCAAAGTCTCTGGTACCGAGACACTGATAAACACCTGACCGTACGCCAGCACACTGTCGGAAACCGTTATGTCAGGCGCGCCTGTCACATGAAGCGATACCGGTACCCGCACCTCAGGATCATCCACATCATTGCTGGCGACCACCACATCCGCAGCATAATCCCCACCGTACATCCCCGTCGCGTCAAACCGCGCCTCAACATCAGCGCTCCCGCCCACTCCGACCGTCCCAGCGTCCGGAACCACCGACAACCACCCCACTCCCTCCATCATCCAGTCAATCGCATTCCCTATCAGATGCCCATTCCCTGCCCCCCAGACGTACGAGAGGTTCTCGCCCATCAAGACCGTACGCCCCGTTCCATCGTAAGAAATGCCGTACGCGTTCCCGTCGGTGCCCGCAAAGATCCAATCCGCACCATCCAGTGCGTACCAGTCGTTGTCACAACAGAACTCATAGACCATGCTTATCCCATCGGTTATCGGGTTCGCAGGGTTCAGGCTCCCCCAGTAGTAGTCCCCATCAAACGGATCCGAGATGCCAAACACCGGCCTCAGTAGCGGACCGGTCTGCGGATAGTAGGCGAAGTTGTCATCCAAATCGTCCATACCGAGCAGGATCGGCTTGCCTGCCCGGTAGTACTCGCTCAGCGTCGCAGCCTCGGTCGGGCTGATATCGGCGTCGTACTCACACACCACGACCCCATCATAACCGCTGATTGCTGAGTAGTCGTCATAGCCACCAACGTCGACGAACTCGTACCGACTCGTCAGCACGCTATCTGCGAGCAGATAGTAGATCATGTCATAACTGTCCGAGCCAACCACCGCCATGCTCTGAAGTCCGGCGGCGTCCCGCGATAGATCCTTTACCCCCAGGTAGTACTCCGACAAGCGCTGCCTGAATGCCGCCAACTCATCATCCGTGAAACTCTTGATCGCCTTGCCGTCTACCGTCACACTCCCCGTCATCGTTATGCCCCTGACCGCCTCCCGAGCCAACGACCGAAGCGCCTCCGACTTCTCCACCTTCACCTTCCAAACTAGATCGCTACCTCCCGTATTCGATATCGTCACAATCTGAGTAGAGGTCTCGCCGGTGTAGAGGCTATCCACGAGGTACTCCGGGGTCACTCCTATCTCGGGCGGGACAACTCCCACTCCAAGGAGTCCCACTACAACCACCGAATCCGCCGTGGCATTGCTGTGTATCGTCAAACTTCCGGTCTGAATTCCTTCGTTCGTGGGGCTGAATGTGACCCCGAGGACCCGCTTCTTCTGCGGGCCCAGAGTGAAACTGGTCGCATCCACGCTGTAATCGCTATGATCTAGGTCGATCCCACTCACCACCAAGCTGTCCGTGCCGGTGTTCTTTACAGTCAATTGTTTTATGGACGAAGCGCCTATGTATACCGGCCCATAGTCCAATATGCTATCCGAGACCTCTATGTCCGGAGCCCCTGTCACGTCAAGATGGGCCCGCACGTTTGTCTCGGGCTCGTCGGGGTCGTTACTCACGATCACTATATCCGCGTCGTAGCTACCCCCCTCAAGGCCCGCGGCATCGAAGACGGCCCTAATGGACGCGGGCGAGCCGGACGTAACGGTGCCGGCGACGGGATCGACACTCAGCCAGTCGAGGGAGACCGCCCCCGCCAGCCAATCGATGGCGTTGTTTCCCAGGACGCGGTTGCTCGCAGATCCGATCATTGCGTCATGAAAGTCCTCGTCGGAAACGCTGAAGATGCGCCCACGGTCAACGGATATGACACCAACATGCCCAAGCCCGCCAATATCGAACACAACCGTCTCCCCGTCCCCGCCCATGATGAGATTGAGCATAGGGCTGTTGACGTAGACTGCAGCGACGCTATCCGTGACAGGATGCTCGATGATGTTCGTAGTCGTACCACCATTACCATACCCGCCGAAGGCTATCCCATAAGGTGCCAACAAGTCAGCAACGGAACCAGGTTCATCGCCGTGCTGAAATATGGCGCCGCCACCCCTGAGCCAGCCATCGATCGCCTGAAGCTCGTCAGTCGAGAAGGTTATGTATGCCCACTCATCAAGCCACAATATGTCCACGTCGGCCAGGGCCTCCGACGTGAGCGGCATCACGTTCTCGCGCAGAGTCGCTCCACGAGAGACCAAGTCCCCAACCAGTATAGTGACCGCGAAGCTAGTACGTTCGCCATGGTAGTTGTCATAAAGCACCACCACGTCGGTAAGATCGGAGCCCCAGACCCGAATGGGGTCTGCCTTCACCTGACGCGGCGGAGTCGCCCCCTTGTCTGCGCCTTCCACAACTACAGCGGTTCTGCCGGGCAGATCGAAGAAGCGCCGAGTGAGCGTCGGTCCAGCCAGGGTACTGCCTTGCTGTTGCTTCCCAACTGCAAGAGGAATCACCATCGAGATTCGGATTTCGAAATCTAGCGTACCCTCGGCGACATTGCTGACGGTGAAGTCCTGCGAAGATGTTTCCCCAGTGAAGAGGCTATCCTGAAGCTCCATCGGGCTGACTTCAATGTCGGGTATCCCGAGGGTGGCGCCGGTCGCCACATTGGATATGGCAGAGGCATTCCCATACTCGTCTAGCACTCTAAGCGCAAAATAGTAATCGGTCTCGAAATCAAGCCGCCTGACCGTCATCGACTCGCCGGTGCCCGACGGGCCGGGGTCCGGGGGATCGGGGGCAGCAGTTGCGGATTGGAAATTGGCCTCATCTATCGGTGATGTGGAATAACGCACATCGCAGTAGCTGGCAGTCCCCTCGAGGCTGTCATCTCCCGTCGCCGTCCAGGTCAGACCCATAAGATTCGACCCGGGATTTCCTGCGGCCAGATCGGTTACGGCGCTCGGCGCAATGCTGTCAGGCTCGGCGAGAGCATTGAATGCGTTGAGCCTCCCCTCGCTTACGCACTTGCCCTCGAGCGAGACAAGATGATCGGTCGAGTTAAGCAGGAGCGTCTTGACTCCATCCGCAGTTATGCCCGGAAACCGTCCCCAGATCAGTGCCGCCACTCCGGAAACGTGCGGGGTCGCCATAGATGTCCCACTCATGGTGGCGTAGTTGCTGCCGGGGGCCGTGCTCAGGATGTCCACCCCGGGAGCGCCCAGATCGACGCTTGTAAGACCGTAGCAGCTGAAGTATGCCAGATTGTCGTTGTTGTCCGTGGCGGCTACCGCAACGACGTTGGGTAGGTCATATGAAGACGGATAATGAGGATACACATCGTTGTCCGCACCGTCGTTTCCAGCGGCGGCCATGAACAGTATCCCGGCAGAGTACGCCGCCTGAATGGCGTCATACATCGCCTGAGAGTAGCTCCCGCCCCCCCAGCTGTTGCTCATTATCTTGACGCCGATAGTGGTGGCATATTGGATCGCAAGCACGGCATCCGCATTGCTGCCACTGCCGCCCGCATCAAGAAACTTGATCGCCGCTATCCTGACGGTCCAGTTGACCCCGGTCACGCCGACGCCGTTGTCGCCGACTGCTCCGATCGTACCCGAGCAATGCGAACCGTGGCCGTGATCATCCATCGGATTGTTGTCGCCATTGACGAAATCCCAACCATGGATGTCATCAATGAAGCCATTTCCATCGTCATCCACGCCGTTGGCAACGGGGCCTTCCCCGGGATTGGTCCATATGTTGGCCGCAAGATCGGGATGGGTGTAATCCACTCCGGTGTCGATCACGCCAACCAGCACCTGGTCCGAGCCTTTAAAGACATCCCATGCGCGAACCGCGTCGATATCTGCGCCCGGTGTGCCCCCGGTTTGGCCGGTGTTGTTGAGTCCCCACAGCTGATTGAACATTGGATCATTGGGGATCTCAAGCGCAGTCACGATGTAGTTGGGCTCAATGTACTGAACCTCGGCGCTGCCCGCATATCTGTCGACCGCATTCTCGACCGCGTAGTTTGTGATCCGCCACACCTCCGCCCCTATCAGAGCCAGGGCTTTGCTCTCGGTGGCCCCGAGATCGCTTCTCACAGCCTCACGCTCTGTGGCCGTAGCGGTTGGTTTGAACTTGATCAGCACCTGGCCAGGCACAAAGGCACCCTCTGCCGCTATTGCATCGACTGAGCTCACGAGAAGTGAAGCGCAAACAAGCACTGCCCCGATTGCAAGACGAATCTTCGACATGGCGTCCTCCTCCGTGCGTGTGGATGGCCCCGCTTACAAACAGGTGGGAACAAAGGAACAAGAACAAAGGAGAATCGATGACTACGAAATTCAGCCTCGACCTAGAGAAACGTTGCTAACGCTCTATGGGGTCCGTGCGACGCGAGCAGGTGTATGAAAGTATACTTGCACACGTCGGAATCTGGTGAAGATGCTGTGCCAGCTGCTGAGCGTCCCTGTATCAAAAAGCAGCGTTGCTCTCCTCCCACCGTGGTCTGTATAGCTCCCGCATTGTAGCACGGCAAGTTGCTTGAGTCAACACGAATTATCGCGTTGTTGCGGCCCAGCGCACCATGGAGATGCCTGAGAGATGCCTATCATCGCAAAGGAGGGCCTCAGTAGAGGGAGTGGCCCCCAATCCCCGGAATCAGAGCGCTGGACACGGCAGTAAAATGGCCCCCGCCGGACACCCGTCGGTGCCCGGCGAAGGCCTGTCCCCGCTTTGCTCACGAGCTTACGCTCAAACGGACCCTGCTCTCAAACTCGCACTCGTTTGGGTCCTAAACCTATTTTACTACCACCATCCTCTTTGTTGCGTGGAAGCTGCCCGCCACGACATTGTAGAAGTAAACACCGGAGGCCACTTCGCGGCCGTTGGCATCCCTTCCATTCCAGCCGAGGTTGTATCTGCCGGCCGGCAGTGCCTGATCCACGAGACTCTTCACAAGCCTGCCGCTGACATCGTAGACGCCGAGCTTGACCTGCACGTCTTTCGGCAGATCGAGCAGCACCGACGTGCCGCCGCTGAACGGGTTGGGCCAGTTCTGGCTCAACGCGAACACCGTGGGCTTGAACGTGTCGGGCACGCCCGCTGCGTCGCGGAGAATCGTGAAAGGCTCGTCCGATGAGTCATAACCCACTGCCACGCCATCGATGTAAGCATAGACGCGGTAGAGACCCTCGGTCGTCGCAACTTCAGGCAACGGTGTAATGTAGCTCTGATTGGCTATGCCGGTCGCGACCTCCTGCCAGGACGTACCACCATCCGCACTGAAGTAGAGCGAGTAGGAGTCCACGTGCCAGGTCGAAGGCGATTCCCAGGCCACGATGATGCTCTCGGTGATGCCGGGCAGATCGCTAAAGGCTTCGCCACCGTTCGGGTGGTTCATCCTCGGCCTTATCACGCGGATCGTGTCGTAGCCGACCAGGTAGGTGATGCAATCAATCTCACCACCGACCATCACCTCGACCGAATCGCCCTCAGTGAGGATTGCCTCAAGTGCCTCGCGGTCGAACTTGAAGTGCAGGTCGTAGATGCCGTCCTCCAGGCTGTACTCATACCTTGCAGGCGGCATCACCTTGCCGCTGCCGGTTGCCAGGAAGAAGGTCTGCGAGAGCACGTCGGCAATGTCAAAGCCCGCCGGCAGACCCAGGTTGATATCAACCCACGTGCCGTTGGAGGCAAGGTTTATCACATTCGGGTCGAAATCAAAGTACAGGGCAGTGGTCGAGCCGACATTGAAGGTCACCGGCACGATCACCACAGGCTCATCAAGATCGTTGCTCTGAATACTGATGTTGCCCGTGTACTCGTCAGCCTCGAGCGCTGAAGCATTGAAGGTCACCGTGACGTCCTGGCACCCGCCGGCCGGGATCACGCCGCTCTCAGGGGCAATGCTCAACCATTCGGGTCCCCTGGAGAACAGGATCGCCAGGCCCTCGTGCGCGTAAGCCGCATTGTACACGACCATGAGCCCATCGTCCTTGGTCGCGTTCTGGATGCCGATCGTGGCGCTGTTGGTCGTGGCGCCCAGATACCGGTACTGGTACACGATGTTGCCGTCTGGATACAGTATCACCTCGAAGCTGTAGTAGGGAGGCGTATACTCCGCAATCCGGCGCACGTCGTACTGAACGATCAACCGCATACCGTCGTTGTAATAGTAGACATCGCAGTTGTAGCTCGGATCCACTACCATATCGTCCCAGAATGCCGCCAGCAAGTTCGCCGGCGCACCGCTGTTCGGCAGCGGCTGGTTGGTGTACAACGCGGCGAACGGGGACGTGAAGGTGATCCAGCCGTTGGTACACACCCAGAACTGGCTGAATTCGTTCCCGTAGAACCCGAAGTCGAACCCGATGTTGTAAGGTCCGCTGTTCTGGTCATCATAGTAGGCATTGAAGATCCGAGTGCCCACACCGGTGATCTCGACCCAATCGTACGTCGGGCCACCAAGCTCGCCGTTGTCGACCCAGCGATAACCGAAGGCATCCGGGCCACCAGTGCCCAGAATACCAGGTCTCGGATCCACTTCGTCCTTACCCAGCTCGAGGTAGCTCTGCTGGGCAACGGTAATGTTCTGAGTTGCTCCCGCGTCCCAGTTGAGGTCGCTGCCACCGGTGTTACAGATCTCCAGGATCTTGGTCTGGATCATACCCGGTAGCGCGGCAGCACAAACCGCCGTCGGGTCAACTTCGATCTCCGGCGGTACCACGGCCTCGCCGGTCAACGACACCTGAACCTCAGGCTCGTCCGCGTCGTTGGAGAAGAAGCTCAGGATGCCCGTCCTTGTACCCGGGGTCGCCGGGGTGAAGACGACATCCAGAGTTTTCGACTTTCTCGGAGCGAGCGTGAACGGCGTGGTGTCGATCGTGAACTCGGGGTTGTCGATCGCAATGGACGTGACGTCCAGGAGATCGGTCCCGGCGTTGGACACCTTGACCTGGAGGGTCCTGGTGAGACCGATATAGAGCCAGCCGTAATCAAGCGCAAGCGGCGCCACATCGATATCCGGCGCGCCTGTCACATGGAGGAAGCAATCCACGTTGACAAGGCCCTCATCCGGATCGTTGCTACGGATCGAGAGCCCGCCCTCATAGTTGCCGCCGAACATGTCGTTGGCGTCAAAGCCGACGGCGAGATCCACAAACCCACCGGCAGGGATCGTACCTGCAGACGGCGCAACCGTAAGCCACTCGGGCATGAACAGCAGTTCCACAGCCATCTCGCTGCGCACGTAGCTGGCGTTATAGACGACCTGGAGGCCGTCCGTACCTGTGGCATTCTGGATGCCGATGGTGGCGTTGTCCAAAGTCCCGACCATTGACTGGTACTGATACACGATCCTGCCCGAAGGATACAGTATCACCTCGAAGGTGTAGGTCCCCGGATAGGTTGTGCCGTAGTGAGGCACGTTCTTGTACTCGATGACCGTCTTTATTCCATCATAGTAGTAGAAGGACTGCCCGGCGGACGCGAAGTTGAGATCGTCCCAGAATGGCGCCAGCAGATTGAGCGGCGCACCCGTGCTCGGCAGCCCCGAGTTGGAGAGCGACGTCGAGGTGCTGGTGAAGCTGAGCCACCCGTTGCTGCAAGCACGGAAAGTTGTGAAGTTCGTGCCGTAGAACGGGAACTCGAACCCGATATTGAAGGGTCCGATGTTCTGGTCATCGCCGTTCAAGCCAAGCGGCGTGCCGATACCGCTGATCTCCACCCAGTCATAGATCGGTCCGCCCGGCTCGTCGCTGTCAACCCAGCGATACCCGAAAACGTCCGGGCCGCCGAATCCCATCAGCTGCGGGCCGCCGGTGTTCGGATCGGCCTCGTCCTTGGCGTATTCGACATACTCGTGCTGGACAACCATACCCGCCAGGTCGACACCGATCAGGAAGTTAAGATCGCTCCCACCGGTGTTATCGACCCTCACGGTCTGGGTCGAGGTCTCACCCACGTAGAGATCCTCGCTCAGGGAGGTCGGGTCGACCGCAATGTCAGGCGCGATGAGGCCCGCTCCCACGAGCGGCACCACAAAGGAGCCCTCATCCGCGTCGTTGTTCATTATGGTCAGCGTGCTGGACCTGTCGCCCACCGCGCTCGGCGTGAAGACAACGTTGACCATCTGCTGTCCCAGAGGCGGCACCGAAAATGCCGTCTGGTCAACCGTGTAGTCCCCGCTACCCAGGACGATGTCGTGGACATTGAGCATGTCGGTCCCCATGTTCATAACCCTGAGCTGCAGCAGCTTGCCGTAACCCAGGAACACGCTGCCGAAGTTGAGACTGGCCGGGTCTGCAGCTATGTCCGGAGCTCCGGTCACATCAAGGTGCGCCGGAATGTTGTAGACCGGCACGTTCGGATCGTTGGATGCGAGATGAACCGCACCGAGGTACTCCCCGCCGAAGAGGTCGGTCGCGTTAAACGTTGCAGTCACGTTGGCGAGACCGCCGGGAGCAATCGTGCCGTTCTTCGGAGTGATCTTCAGCCACTCCGGGGCCGCGGCGATCAGGATCGCCAGGTTGCTATGAGCATAATTGGTGTTGTAGTTGATCGACAGGCCATCGTTTCCGGCAGTGTTCTGAATGCCGACCGTGGCACTGTTCACGTACTGGAAACTCATCGTCTGGTACTGATAGAGGATCTTGCCGTTCGGATAGAGGATTATCTCGAAAGTCCCGGTGCCCGTACCCGACAGCTTCCTAGCGTTTTGGAACTCTATGACGGTCTTGAGCCCATCATAGTAGTAATAGGCCCGCGGCGTTATTCCGCCGCTTGGTGAGAACGTTAGGTCGTCCCAGAAGATGGCCAGTAGGTCCTTCGGGCACGTGGAAGCCGAATTCGGCAGGTTGGTATTGCTGTATGCCGTCGAAGTCGAGCTGAAGCTCACCCATCCGTTCGTGCAGATCCGGAAACTGGAGAAGCTGCCGGTGTAGAACGGGAAGGTGAACCCTATTGGGTAGGTTGCGGGATTCTGATCGTCGCCGGTCAGCGGTATGCTCGTACCGACTCCGGAAATCTCGACCCAATTGAAGGTCGGCCCGCCTGTCTGGTCGCTGTCGATCCACTTGTAGCCGAAGACGTCGGGGCCGCCGGCACCCTGTGTCTGGGGCTCTCCAGACGGCTCATCCACGCCCTTCGGATACTCGATGTACTCGGTGTATTGCTGGACCGCCCCCGTAAACATCTCCACGGACGCAGACCAGATCAGATTCGAACCCCCGTTGTTCCTGATCGTGACCGCCTGATTCTGAGCCTGCCCGGTCAGCAGCGCAGCATAGAGTGAGTTAGGTGTCACTACGAACTGCGGAGGAACCAGGCCGGTCCCCTGGACGCTCACCACGATCACCGGCTCGTCGGGGTCGTTGCTGTTCACGGTAAGCGTGCCCGTCCGGAGCGCTGCCACCGAAGGCCTGAAGGATACCACAACCGTCTGGGCGCCACGCGGAGGCACCGAGAAGGACGAGATGCTCACGGTGAAGTCCGAATTGTCCGAGACGATGCTGGACACGTTCACCTGGTCCGTGCCGGGGTTACTCACCACAAGGTTCGCCGTCTTTGTTGCCCCGACAAACAGGGAGCCAAAATCCATCGCCAGCGGGCTGACGTCGATATCCGGGGCGCCCAGCACGTGCAGGGTCACCGGAACAGTCGTCGTCGGCTCGTCCGGATCGTTGCTGTTGATCAGAATGCTGGCGTAGAAGTAGCCGCCCAAGAGTCCCTCGGAATCGAAATTGACCGAGAGTGGGAGCGAGCCGCTGGCACCAATCGTACCAGAGGCCGGCGCTACCGTGACCCACTGCGGCACCTTGGAGATTCGGATCGCCATATTGTCATGGACGTAATCGGTGTTAAAGGCGACATTCAACCCGTCGGTCTTCAGAGAGTTCTGAGTTCCAACGGTGGTCGAGTTAGTAGGCGTCGCCATCGACAGGTACTGGTAAACGATCTCGCCGTTGGGATAAAGGATCGCTTCGAAGGTATAAGGTCCGCCACTGGAGTAATGGGGAACTGCGACCCATTCGACGATCAGCCTGGCACCGTCATTGTAGTAATAGGCGTCGCCGGCCGTCACGAAGGTCAGATCGTCCCAGAAGGGCGCAACCAGGTTCTCGGGGACACCGGTAGCAGCATTGGGAAGCGGCTGGTTATCATAGGCCGTCAGGGTCGAAGTGAAGCTGAGCCAGCCATTTGTGCAGACCCTGAAAGCACTGTAGTAGTTCCCGTAGAACTCGAAGGAGAACCCTATCGGGAACGGGCCCAGGTTTCCATCATCGGTAGAGAACGGTATCGCGGTACCAACACCGGTGATGTCCACCCAGTCAAAAGTCGGTCCGCCCGGCTCATCGCTGTCAATCCAGCGATAACCGGTCGCGTCGGGGCCACCCGCCCCCTCGATCACGGGATCGCCTACGCGGGTGTCCACCTCACCTTTGCCGACCGCGAGGTAATCCTGCATTACGCTTGTGCCAAGGATCAGGGTCGGCTGCGGAATCGAAAAGTCCAGCGTGCCCTCCGCCATGTTGTAGACCGTGAGGGTCTGGGCCGAGGTCCCGCCGGAGAGCAATGTCTCCAAGAGCAACGTCGGATCGACCGCTATGTCCGGGGCTCCGAGCGTTGTTCCCGAGGGAACATTGGAGATCGGGCCCGCGTTGCCGTATTCATCAAGCGCCTTGATCGCGAAGTAGTAGGTGGTGGAAAAATCCAGCCCAATAACGGTCATGGCCTGCGGCGTGCCGGCTTCAGCGGGATCGGGCGTCCCACCCGCCTTGGTGGCGGAGCTGAAATTGGCCCCGGTGATAACCGAGGTCGAGTAGCGCACGTCATAAGAGCTCGCCGTGCCCGTCAGGCCGTCGTCGCCGACTGCGGTCCAGGTAAGCCCCATGGTGTTGGAACCGGGGCTGGTAGTCGCGAGGTCGCTAACCGCTGCGGGTGGAATCGTGTCCGGCTCGGAAACGGCGAAGAGCGCATTCAGCCTGCCGCCCGTGACGCACATGCCCGCCAGCTGCGGTTTCGGATCCACGGTGTTCATTAGGAGCGCCTTGATCTGGTCACAGGTCATACCCGGGTATTTTCCCCAGACAAGCGCCGCGACACCCGCGGTGTGAGGACACGCCATCGACGTTCCACTGAACACGCTGTAGGTGTTGCCGGGAGTCGTGCTGAGAATGTCCACGCCCGGAGCAAAGAAATCGACCGTGACGGCTCCGTAGGCGCTGAAATCGGCAATCTCGTCGTTGTGGTCAGTGGCCCCGATCGACATCACGTTGGGAACATTGTAACAAGACGGATAGTTCGGAGTGATGTCGGTGTTGCCGACGTAGTTGCCGCCCGCGCAGACAAAGAGTACGCCGTGATTGTAGGCAGCCGTGATCGCATCCATCAGGGCCTGGCTGAAGCCACCACCGCCCCAGCTGTTGCTCATGATCTTGAGGTTGGGGATGGTCAAAGCGTACTCAATCGAGTTGATGGCACCGGTCGTCGAGCCTGAGCCCCCGGAGGAGAGGAACTTGCAGGACATGATCTTGACGGTCCAGTTGACACCGGCAACGCCGATCCCGTTGTTGCCGACGCCACCGATCGTTCCCGCGCAGTGAGTGCCGTGGCCGTGGTCATCGAAGGGATCGTTGTCATTGTTGTAGAAGTCCCAGCCGTGGATATCGTCGATGTGGCCGTTGCCGTCGTCATCGATGCCGTTACCCGCGATTTCACCGGGGTTGGTCCACGCGTTGGCCGCAAGATCCGGATGGTTATAGTCAAGGCCGGTATCGATAATGCAGACAAGAACGCTGCTCGAGCCCGTAAACACGTCCCAGGCCTGAGGAGCATCGATGTCGGCGTCGGCAGTGCCACCCGTCTGGCCGGTGTTGTTGAGCCCCCACAGCTCGCTGAATCGCGGATCGTTGGGAGTCTCCAGGGCAAAGAGCACGTAGTTGGGCTCAATGTACTGGATCTTGCTATTGCCTTTGTACTTGTTGACAGCCTGCTCGACCGTGTAGCCGCTGATGTCCCAGAGCTCCGCGTCGATCAGGCTCAGCCGCTGTTTGGTATTACCGCGCAAGTCGCTTTTGACGGCGGCTCGTTCGGCGGCGTTCGCATTGGATTTGAACTTGACGATCACCTGCCCCGCCATGTAGCTGCCCTTATACTCCTTTGCAGACGCCGAGCCTGCAAGAAGCGCAGCACAAACAAGTATTACCAGGGTCAATGCTAGACGCCTTGACATGGTGCTACCCTCCCGTGGGTTGAAAAACGTTGACTGACCTTGAGGTGCGAAGAAAAACCAACTACTCACCCCGCGAACGATCACCGAAACAACAAGATAAACTGGAGACGGGGCTGCGGAGTTCAGCGTGTCAGGTTAGTAAAACCAACCGCGGAAAGCCCAGGTCGCGCCAGTTTTGGATCCTCCTCTTTCTGCGATTTTGCAGTATATCAAAATGCTGGTAAGAAGTCAAACTAAATCGTCTATAGGTGTGAAGTCTTGCTCCTACCTGCGGCTAACGCCCAGAAATCTCCATTGCAATGGTTGCTTTAGTCCCTTTGGTCTCTCCTTGGAAACTGTGGCAGACCTGCCGGTGGCCTCAGATCAGCGGGGCCTTCCACAAAGCCGCAATAGCGCTCGAAACCTAGGCGCCCATATAGATGTATGGCAGCCGAGTTGTCCTGACCGACATTGAGTACGATGTCGCGAATCCCGTGTGCAAGGAGCTCGGCCACGACCGCGCTGGTGCTCGCCGCCCCGTAGCCACGACCCCGGTAGTCGGGATGGGTGAACACGTTGCCAACGGCGGCAACCCCGTAGGTCGGGCTGACCAGATGGGTGCCCGCGACCGCAATCAGTCGGCGGTCGGCCGTGATCCCATAGAACACACCCTGTGCAATCTGGTTGGGACTGAAGGCGTCACCACCGCCGAGGGCATATAGGTCGGCGAGCTCGCGGGAGTGCTCAGGAAGAAGTCGGGTGGATCCCCCGGCTACCTGTCGGAAGTGCTCCGGCCGGAGTGCCATTCGCCACATTGGTGTGGCCTTCGCCCAAAAATAGAACTCGCTTGACATTGCCACATGCTCTGGCCGACAGGTGAGGCAGACTTCGCCGGGAAGGCGGGCCAAGGCAAGAGCCGCGCGGAGCCCCTCGGGGTCGCCGATCAAGAGCAGTGCGGGCGGGCTAATGCCTCGAAAGTGCATTACCGCCGCTTCAAGCCGCCCCGAGCGTTCGGCCCCAAACCAGGTACACTGTTCGAATAACCCAGGCTCGAGGTCCCCTATGGCATACGCCGAATAGAGGCGATCGGTCTCGAGAAGATCCAAGATCCGGGATTTGTTCGCGAGCGCCAGCGGAGTCCACATGGTATGGCATTATACCAACGTCGCCGTGAGGAATCAAATGCCCGCACGGGCAAGGCCCGGCGCACCGGGGGACCTGGCACCCGCCGGCAGGTCGATCGGCTACAGCTTAAAGGCACCGGTATCGACCCATTCGTTCTTAAGAAGCGACCACCAGTCCACGGCGAGCCCACTGAGCACGTATTCGTACGGCAGCCAGCCATAACCGCTGGCGCCCCACTCAGCACCCCACGAGTTCCTTATGAGGAGGGCCCCCTTGGTTTCTTTGCCACCAGGATTCGAGTTGACGATCTTCATCGCATCGTCGTAACCCACGACCATGACTGCATGGCCGCCAAGAATCTTCTCTCCGCTGGTGGGAAATGGGATCTTGCCGTCCGTCTTGGCCTGTGAGATGCCGGCGTAGACACTGAACCCAAACATCGCAGGTAGGCTGGCCGCAAGATTGGCGTTGATCCGTTTGAGAAGATCGGCGGGCGAAGTCGCCGGAGGATCGAGCCGGTAGAAGCTGATCGCCTGATAGCTCTGAGCGAAGGCATAACAGAAGGCGGGAGGCTCAGCATCCAGATCAGCCGGATTGTAGGGCCAGTACTCCTCGGGCGGCACGCCGAACAGGGTCAGGGCGCCCATAGCTGACCGAAGAAAGGCGCCGGTGTCGCCGGTCCAGTGGAGCATGTTCCTCGTTACCTTGTAGAGAAACATTCGTGAAGCATCGGTGTGTTTGCCGAAGGCCCGCCGTTCGAAATACTCAACCATACCGACACCGGCCTGTGCGGTGCATGAGCCGATCTGGCCCTGGTCTTCAACCGGTGAACAGTGTTGTCTCAAGTCAATCGAGTGAGGCCGGGCGGCGTCTTCGGTCTCTGCCACGCCGATCCTTCTTAGCATGGTCTTAACGGAATCCTTCTGCCCGAGCTCCTTCAGCCGGGCTCCTATCTGATCCTGCTCCACGGTATAATCACGGAAGTCAGGATAGTCTGGCAACCACCCCATTCCACGCACTTCTGTCGCGTCGCTCATGCTAGATCTCCTTTCGGTTGCCGAGTCTGCAGCCCCAGGGGCGGTGCTGGTAGTGTGGTTTGATCGATTGAGCTCACTGGCCCAGGGTGATTTTATAGTCGGCTGATGCGTATGTCAATCCCAACCACAACCTACATCATAAACTATAGTGCGCAAATTCGGACGGCCCTCGGGGCCGGTGCCCTCACGCGTCACCGGCGCGGACGCCGCTGCTTCTTTCCTCTACGACGCTGACAGGTGGGACAGATGAAGGAGCTGGTACTGCCTGTCTTGATCTTCTCGATCGCCGTTTTGCACTTCGGACAGGGTTCCCCCGGCCTGTAGCCGATCAGGACGTCCTCCTTTACGAAACCGCCCTTGCGTCCGTAAAGATTGAGCTCGTAGAATGCCCCACCTTTCTTGATGGCGGGAAGGAGCCCCGCACGGATCGCCTCCGCCAGTCTTGCAACGTCCTCCTCGCCTAGCGAATCAAGCGTCTCGAGCGGATGAAGTCCCGCCAGGTACAGAATGTCATGGATGTAGGCGTTCCCAATCCCCGCCACCTGCGACTGATCCAGGAGAAAGGACTTCACCCCTCCGCGCCGTCCTTTGACCATCGCCCACAGATCCTTGGCACTGAGATCGATCGCATTCGGCCCGAGGATCCTGGTCATCTCGTGTCTGCCCAGTCGCCCCGGCGCAACATAGTGAGCATAGCCAAACCACCAGAAGTTCACGGCGAGCGATGTGCGGTCGGTGAATCTGAATACCAGCCGGCGCTTCTCGGGCAGCGGCCGTCCCTTTACAAGCAGGAGCTCTCCGCCCATACCCAGGTTAAGGAGCAGCCACCCCTTTGTAGTCTCGACGAATATCCACTTGCCACGACTGGTCACGGCTCCGATGCGGGCGCCCACCAGTGAAGCGGCAAACTTCTTCACCGGCACATTGAGGCACTTGGGCTGGACCACCTCAATGCCGGCAATCCTCTTACCGACAAGCACCTTATTCAGCTCCCGTGCCCGCGACATGATCTCGGGAAGCTCCGGCATACTCTCTCCTCGTAACCTGCCAGACGTCTACTCGATGTGCTGCCAGACCTCGTTCAGCCGGTACCGGCCGCCTTCTTCAGTACGTAGATCACCCAGGGGGCAATCCTGGTCTCATTGACCCACTTATACGGTTCGCTCTCCCTCGCCAAGAGCTTGTACGTCCCAGACACCGCCAGCCCGGCCTTCTCATAGATCTCCCGGTAGTCTCGATCGGTCCAGACGAAATCCTCTACCGGTCTCTCGTCATCTATGTCGGTTATGATTATTCGTACCTTGTCCCCGCTCTTCGCATATCTGTTCTCAGGAAAGTCCTTGGTCGAGAATGAAGCCCACTCGTTGACGTATATCTCGGGGGCGGAGACCAGGTTCACGATCGCGCCGCGGGGGCTCAGCAGCCGCCCCATCTGGCTCAGTATCGCGACCTTTTGCGCCGCCGCAGGAATATTGTCAAAGGTAAACGCGCAGAGAATAAGATCAAAGCCACCGGCTTCGAATTGACTGAGGCCTTGATCCACAACAAGCCGGTAATCCCCCGTCGCATCGATTTCCTTGGCTCTCTCGATCATGTCCTCGGATATGTCGACTCCCACCGCATCGAATCCGAGTTTCTGTAAGAATCTGGTGGAGCGTCCGGTGCCGCATCCAAAGTCCATCGCTCGTCGTCCCTGGACGTGTTCGACTATGATCTCGGGCAGATCGCGGTACGCCAGGTAGTAAGTGCCGGGAAACTCCAGTTTGGCATAGGCTGCGGCGCGCCTTGCATCCTCATAACAGTTCGAGATGTCCATCACAAGTTCTCCATGCGTTAATGCTCGATGGGGGTCCCGATTCCCCCGGTACACGGGGCTCCAGGTTCGCGCGCCTGGGGTCCCCCTTCGTACTTGCTTATGAAGCGTGGCAGGCGCGGATCGTCCACTCTCTCCAACTTGATTTGAACTCCCCACCCGGAAGCGATCACTGGAGCCGAGAGGTCCGGATATGGCGAGAGGATCAAGTGGTCGTGGCCTCGAACCAGCTCGCGCAAGCGGCCGATCTCAGGCTGCGGCAGCGCGGGCTGGTAGGTGATCCAGACCGCGCCATGCTCCAGAGAATGAACCGCGTTCTCGGCGGGTACCGGCTCATCATAAATGCCGCAGTTGAGCAGCGCGGGGTTGTGATCGCCGCCCACGGGGGGAACCTGCTCGTAGTGAACCGGCGCGGTGGTATGCGCGTGTCCCAGATTCGTGTACACCTGGACCCCAGGAATGTCCGTTGACTGCGTCTGACCTGACTGGGTGTCCGTCGACCCGATCTCTTCCGACGGGGTGTTCCCCGGCTTTACGCTTCCCGACCGGCTGTCCGCCGGTTGCTTGGTACATCCGGTCGCGGCCAAAGTAGCCATCACCATTGCGGCAACTACGCCAAGTACACGCATGCCTGCCCACTCCATAAGGTCTACTCAATCAACAGGAAGGCATAGCGATTCATTGCTTGGGAATAGTCGGTCAGCACCTCTATGGGATAATCCCACTGTCTGACGGTCGAGAACACGTCAACCGCCATCGCCTCCGGGGAGGGCCTCGCCGCCGCCGGATTCCTGCACTCCCCCCGCACGACTATTCATGGCGACGTGGCTTCTCTCCCGTCGCTCCTTCATCCGTACCATCATGCGCCACCACGATGAATTGCATCCTCTAACCTCCAGACGTGAGGCTCAGCGCCAACGCACGCCAGTTCCGACCAAGAGTGGACTATACCAGATGACCGATTTACTGTCAGCTGCACAAGTAAGCCCATGTTGGCAATCATCTCAGCGCGTGCCTCGCCAAGCAGGCTGCAATAGGCAAACTGTTTGTGCCCTCCGCGTCCCGCGTGTTAAATTCAGCTGTCATGTCACTGGTAACCACACATAACCTGGGGAAGTCCTTTGGTGGGTTGGATGTCTTTGCGGGGCTCTCCCTCAGCATCCCTCAAGGGGCGCGCATCGCTATCGTGGGCCCCAATGGAATCGGGAAGACCACGCTGCTTCGCACGATTGCCGGCAAGGAGACTCCATCCGCAGGCAGCGTTCACAGCTCCCGCGGCCTCACCATGGGGTACCTGCCTCAGGAGTCGGTCGTCGAATCGGAGAAGACGCTCTGGGGAGAGTGTCTCGTCCCTTTGAGCTACCTCCTGGCGCAGCAGCAGGAGCTGGCCCGGCTCGAGGCTCAGATGGCCCGCGCCGAGAAGGCCGAGGACGCCCTGGAGCGCTATGGCACGTTGCAGGCCCGCTTCGAGCAGGCGGGTGGCTACACTTATGAGACTCGCATCCGCCAGGTGCTTACGGGCCTAGGGTTCTCGCCCGACGAGTATACGATGCCGCTTACACACCTCTCGGGCGGCCAGCGCACGCGGGCCCTGCTTGCCCGGCTGCTGCTCGAGCATCCGGGGCTCCTGATTCTCGACGAACCTACCAACCATCTGGACGCCGCGGCCATCGAATGGCTTGAGAGCTACGTTCAGAATTGGGACGGTGCGGTTCTGATCGTTTCCCACGATCGCTATCTCCTCGACAAGGTCTGCAATACCATCTGGGAGATGAACAGGGCCGGAGTCGAGACCTATCGCGGCAACTACAGCCACTACCTCAGGCAGCGCCAGGAACGCTGGGAGCTGCGCTCGAAGGAGTTCGAAGCAGAGAAGGATCGCCTCGAGAAAGAAATGGATTACATCAAGCGCAATATCTCCGCGCAAAACGTCGCGCAGTCCAGAGGGCGCCTCAAACGCCTGAGCCGCCAGATCCAGGCAATCGAACAGATCGGGCTGGAGGCTATGCGAGGCAAGAAGTGGCTCAGCATAAGCGACGACGTGCAGATCTCCGCCGGCGTGATGAACGTTGACGAAGCCGAGCAGCGCTTGAGGGCTCTGCGCAATCCGGTCCACCGGCCGAGGCAACTCAAGTTCAAGCTTGGGGCGGCTCGGCGTGGCGGGAACGTCGTGCTTCGCACCCGCGGCCTCGAGGTCGGCTACCCCGGCAAGCAGCTTTTCACTGCTCCCGACATCGAACTCAAGCGCCAGGAATGTGCCGCGCTCATCGGGCCCAACGGCTCCGGTAAGACCACTTTTCTCAAGATCCTTTTGGGCCAGCTTCCGCCGCTTGCCGGCGAGGTTCAACTTGGAGCCAGCCTCGACGTCGGCTACTTCGCCCAGGCGCACGAAGGCCTTAATCAGGAGAATACACTTGTCGAGGAGATTGAGTCCATTGCCCCCCATATGCTGCTCGCCGATATCCGCGGCTATCTCGCCCGATATCTTTTTACCGGTGATGATGTTTTCAAGAAGGTCCGGGTACTCTCGGGCGGCGAGCGCGGACGCCTCGCATTGGCCAGGCTCGCTCTCGGCAACGCCAACCTCCTGCTCCTCGACGAACCTACCAATCACCTTGATATCCCGTCGCAGGAAGTTCTCCAGAACGTGCTGGCCGACTTTGAGGGCACCACGATTCTGGTCTCCCATGATCGCTATCTGATTGATGCCCTGGCGACCCAGGTCTGGGAGATCGATAAAACCGCTGCGAGTCTTCGGGTTTTTGAAGGAACCTACAGTGAGTACCATTCCCGCAGAGAGTCCCTGGCCACCTCGGCGTCGGCGCCGGACGCCGGTCGCTCCTCAAAGGCCGAAGCTTTTCGTGCGGCCCGTGCAGCAAAGAACCGCGCCATCGCCGATGAGCGCCGCCGCTTGGCTGCCGAGCGCCACCGAACCACTCGACTCGCCGAACTGGAAACCCGCATGGCAGCCCTTGAAGCAGAACTTACTCGCCTCGGCAGCCGGCTTGCTAATCCTCCACCCGACCGGGCGGAGATTCAGCGGCTGGGGCAGGACTACATGCGCGCCGAACGCGAGCTTGAGCAGGTGATGGAGGAGTGGGATCAACTGAAGGGATGAGTCGAAGGCCGGTACCGAGTATGGAGCGTAGCAATACATCGCTCGGCCGTGTCAGAAAGACACGAACCACCAATCATTTGATCGACCCACAGGCCAGAGTTTTGCTAAGATCAAGGGGTTACTGGTTCCCATAATTGTGGAATTGCTTGGCACACTGATTGCAAATTGACCCGGTGGGTGTCTACGGCCGCTTGTGCGTTGCCGAAGCACCCAGAGGCACGAACCTTCGCGGAGAAGTGATGAAGTCCAATATCACGCTGTGTGGCCTGGCTCTGCTGCCACTTGCTTTCCTTGTTGGAGTCGCTTCCC
Organism: Candidatus Eiseniibacteriota bacterium; assembly: GCA_043808325.1. Lineage (GTDB taxonomy): Bacteria > Arandabacterota > Arandabacteria > Arandabacterales > Arandabacteraceae > JAZDEY01. The sequence goes on along the minus strand of JAZDEY010000025.1, from coordinate 9,385 downwards.
ATTGCGCAGCGGCCGGTGAGGCGGGCGATTACGTGCCGGTCTATCACCCCACGCTTGCCATCACGCGGGCGGCAGGCCCCATCAAAATCGACGGCGATGTCGACGATGCCGGGTGGCGTGGGGCAGCAAGGGCCGACAACTTCGCCGAGCACAACCCGGGGGACCAGACCAAGCCCGAGGTGGATACCGAGGTCCTGATCACCTACGACGACGACAGGCTCTACGTTGCGTTTCGCTGTTACGACAAGCCCGAGGAAGTACGCGCCTCCTTCTGCGCCCGCGACAACATCTTCAGCGACGACAACGTTTTTGTCTGCCTTGACACCTACGGTGAGTCGGCGGTCGCTTTCGAGATCGCCTCAAACCCCTATGGCATTCAGGGCGATCTACTGTACTCTGCGGCGATCGGCGAGGACCTTACCTATGACCTGATCTATCAAACGGCCGGCCGCATCACCGATTTCGGCTGGGTGGTCGAGATGGCAATTCCCTTCTCGAGCCTGCGGTTTCCCAACCGCGAGGAGCAGACCTGGCGCATGGAATTCTGGCGCAACCGGCCCCGTGGATCGCGGTACCAATACTCCTGGGCTGCCTATGACCGCAACGAGGCCTGCTGGCCCTGCCAGTGGGGGACCGGCACCGGTATCTCAGGCGTAAAGCCCGGTGCGGGCCTGGAGTTGTTGCCGGCGGTCCTGGCACATCAGTCGGGCTCCCTCGGTGACCAGGCGAAATTCAAGAACGACGCCGTCCAGGGCGACGTCGGTCTGGGGATTGCCTATGATATTTCATCCGAGTTGACTGCTGAGGCGACCATCAACCCCGACTTCAGCCAGGTAGAATCGGACGCGGCCCAGATAGACGTTAACACCACCTTCGCCCTCTTCTACCCCGAGCGACGCCCCTTCTTTCAGGAGGGAAGCGACCTGTTCAGCACCTATTTCACACCCGTTTACACCCGTTCGATCAACGACCCGGTCGTGGCCGGCAAGATGACCTGGCGCAAGGGTCGTAACAGCTTCGCCCTGCTTTCAGCCCGGGACGACCACACGGTGATCATCCTGCCCTTCGAGGAGAGCAGCGAATTCGTCGAGAACGGCAGAAGCTACTCGAACATTCTTAGGGGCAAGATGGATTTCGGCGGACAGTCTCACGTGGGGTTTGTGGCGACCGATCGACGCTTCGATGGCGGCGACGGCGGCGGTGCCGGCTCGCTCCTCGGGATCGACGGCAAACTGCGGCCTTCATCCAGCGACGCCTTCAAGTTCCAGGTTCTGGCAACACACACCGCCGAGGTGGACAATGCCGCTTTGGGTGACACCTCCTGGAAGAACATCCGTTTCGATCGCGGCCGGCACACGGTTGCCCTCGACGGTGAGGAGTTCTGGGGATACGCTTGGCTGGTCTCGTTCAACCGGGATTCGCGCGACTATGAGGCAGGAGCCGATTACGTCGAATACAGTCCTACCTTTCGTGCGGACAATGGTCTGGAGCCTTCCAACAACGCTCGAACGGGCTCAGTATGGCTGGGAGGCATCCTGCGTTTTGAGGAAAGCAAGATCATGCAGAGCATCTATGCACGGACTGTCGCCGCCGAGAAATGGAATTTCGACGGAGCCGGGAAGGAGAAGTGGATCGACGCCAGCGTGGAGACAAGTCTCAGGACAGCTCAGACCGCGATTCACAACCGCTACGTACGCAGCGATGAACGCTTCGGTGGGGTACTGTTCAACGGTACCTGGTTCGCACATAGTTGTCTGAGCTTGAGCCCGGGCGGCGCCCTGACCTGCGGAGCCAACCTCACCTACGGCCACACCATAGCTCGCAGATATCTCGTCATGGGTAAGGAGATCACTTATGGGTGCTGGGCGGACATAAAGCCCGCAGATTGCCTGCTTACCTCGTTTTCATACAATCGCACCACCAGCGATGACCTGGATACGGGCGCGCGGCTATTTTCGCAATCGGTGTTTCGAACCCGCCTGGCCTGGCAGATGCTCCGCGAGTTCTCGGCGCGTTTGATACTTCAGTACAACGATCGCTCAGAGAGTTGGGATGTCGATCCGCTTCTTACCTACCAGCTTAGTCCGTTTTCGATCTTCTACGTCGGTTCAACCCACGACTACGACAACCTCAATCTCGCCGACGACGGACGCGAGGGCTGGACTCTGACCGGCCGGCAGTATTTCCTCAAGATGCAATATCTTTTCCGCATTTAGCGCGGCCCCGGGTACGCCACTCCCAAATCCAGTCCTGCTACCACAAGACACCGCAAACTGTGGTACAATCCCCGCAGGAGGGTTAAGGCCATGCGCACGCGGGGAACTCTGCTGAATGCCCTGGTGCTGGTTCTATCTGTAATCGTCACGCTCGGTATGCTTGAAGTCATAATCCGCATATTCCTCCCTCAACCCCTCAGTCCGCTCCTGCACGCGAGCGACAAAGTCCTCGGAATCAGGCAGATCCCCGGAGTCAAAGGCCGACTCCGGACCTCTGAGTTCGACACACGGGTGGCTATCAACTCAAGAGGACTGCGTGATGTCGAACACACCTATAGCAAGCCTCCGGGGACCCGTAGGATGCTGTGTCTTGGCGACTCCTTCACCTTCGGCTACGGGGTCGAGGCGGACCAGACTTTCCCGAAGGTTATGGAGAAGCTGCTGAATGACCGCCCTGGGCTGACCGAACCCTGGGAGGTCATCAACGCCGGAGTGCCGGGCACCGGCACCGCCTACGAGCTCGCGTACTTCACCACCGAGGGCTACAAGTATGAACCAGATTTCGTTCTCGTTGCAGTCTGCGGCATGAATGATTTCTCAGACAACCTGAGGTCCAAGCTCTATTCCTTCGAGAACGGCCGTCTGACAAAGCCCGAGCGCCAAGTCGGCGGATACGGCAAACTCCGTCTCTTCTTTCAGCGTCTGCCCGGTTACCGTTTCGTGTTCTCGCGGTCACATTTGATGACACTCGTCAATCGAAGAGTCATCGTACCCATCTTCGCCGGACGCGGCCGCCCGCAGGCCGATCCCGTCCTGGTCCAGACTCGGCTCAAGGCCGCATATGAACTGACCGAGCAGATATTCCTGGCGTTCCGTGATGCCTGCGAGAGCAGGGACTGTGCCCTTGTGGTGACAGTGGTACCTAATCTCGATATTTCCGGAGCCACCCAGCAGGTCTCCGACCTGGTAGAATTCCTTAAGAGTCGAAATATCCCTTACGTTGACCTCTTCCCGCGCTTCATCGACGAGAAAGCCCACGGAGACCAGAATCTCTACCTTCTAGATCATCACTTGACTGTAGCGGGGAACCGTCTGGCAGCGGAGGCCCTCTGCGATTACTTCGCGGGTTACCAATCCCCTGCCAATTGATCCGGGTCGACCTGAGGTTTCAGGAGTCTCCGGGTTTCCTGGCCTTCAGCGTGAACATCAGGGGCAACTTCCCGCCATACCTAGGAAAGCAATACCACCGCTCCGAACAGCTGACCATCTCAGGGAACCTTTTGAAGAAGAGGCGTTCGTATTCCTTGAAGGATTCGAGATGCAGCCCTGCCTTGAGCAGGGCGTTAAGGATATCACTGAGGGACCACTGCCATTCGTACGCAGGGTGTCGGGGAATATACGTACCGTCAGCGTAATCCGGCGTGTCGGCTTCCCAGAAGGCGGGTGCCGACCCATGAAAATAGGGAAGAGTAATGGCCAGCTCGCCCGGCTTCCTGTCATCAAAGATATTGCAGATGGGATGAGACTCCATGATATAGAAGATGCCGCCAGGTTTGAGGAATTGCGCGATGATCCGCCCCCATTTGTCTAGATCCCTCAACCAGCACAGCACGCCTCTAGATGTATAGACAATATCGAATTGCTCGTGGAGGACCTCCGGTAATTCATACACACTCGCCCGCAGGAAGGTGGCATCCAGCTGCAGCTCCCGCCCCAACCGCTTGGCGATGGCAATCGAGTCGGCTGAGAAATCCACGCCGGTGACTCGAGCGCCCTGCCGTACCCACGACAGGGTGTCCGTACCGATATGACATTGAAGGTGCAGGAGGGTCTTCCCCCTGACGTCTCCCATCTCTTCGAGCTCGATCTCATCCAGGGCAATCCCGCCTTCCTTAAGGATAGCGACCTCTCTATACGATCTCGCGTGAACCGGCGCAAGCTCGTCCCAGAGCTCCCGGTTGGATCTCTCGGCATGCTCGAAGGTATCATCCACGGTATTTCCCTCTCGGCTTGAGACAGGTGCCACTAGCGCAGCGACTATTCCGGCGACGGGGCTTCCTTGTCGACCGTACCCTTGTTCTCAGGCAGGTCCTCGAACGGCATGAGCACCACCCGCTCCACTCCCGCGATCTGGTTCTTGGTGTCAATATGGACGCGCCCAAGAATGTGCAAAGTCATCGGGTCGGCCTTCCGCCTTGTATACGTCTGGGCGACCAAGGCCGAATGTTGACATCCCGCAACCCCACACATGGAGTCGTACAATAGGATCTTTGCCTCCTCGGGCTCGGCGATCCCCTCGAATTCCTTCTGGGCGCTCACTATCTCGGGACAGTTCATGAACGCCTTGATTATAGCCTTGTCGCTCGGCCGATCGCCTGTACCGCCAATCGACAAGCCACCAATGCCCAGCAACGCCAGGATAACGAAGATCCTCATGGCTTGCACCTCCATTGCCATCTCCCGACCATCTGCCCGACCGCTACAACGGGTTGCCGTCAAGGGGTTCTCCGTGTCGTGCCCCCGTGTCGGTCATGCCGAGATCCGCTGTCCCCCTCCGAAAAACGCGGTCTCCAACCGGGCCCTTCCCGGATACTCAATAAACTCGCCGCCATACGCCCTCTTCTTCTCGAATAGAAAGAATATGCTGACGGACAAGGAAGGAAACACATTCGACAGCGGCCTCGCTATCGGCCTGGGAAACGGGTAGAACTGACTGCCGCGAAAAGAGACCAGCTCGTAGCCACCGGGAAAACATGCCTTGTAGAAGAGTCGCACATCCCCTTTGGAAAAGGGTCTCACGTGTGCAGAGCACATCTTGTTTGAAGTGGGGTGAACGCCTACGAGACCGAGAATGCGATTGTGAAGCGAGAGCACATTGGGCACACCGAGGATGAAGAAGCCCCCCACTTTCAAGACTCTCGCGATCTCATGATTGATCCAAAAGACCTCCTTGGTATGCTCGAGTACTTGATTGGCGACTACCAGATCGATCTCTTCGTTCCCGAAAGGAAGGCTTTCTCTCTCGATGTCCAGCGATATCCCGATTCCGTCTTGGCCAAGTGCATCCCGGCATCCACCGACATCCACTCCCCAGCAGGTTGCCTCCGGGTGCCCTTGTCTTATTGCTCTTAAGTCATCACCATTACCACAGCCTAGATCCAATACCTTGTTCAATCGAGGAATCCGCCCACTCCACTCCCGAATTATATGCCGCCCATAGGTTTCTCTGTGATCGACACAGGCCAATCTGCTGGTCGAACCGGGCAAGACCTCTCGGAATCTCACGGAATCTATCCCTTCTTGGCCTTGGTTGTCCGCCGAAGCCACCATGCCGCTCGACCGCTGCGGCCAGTGGAGGATCGTTCTACCGATGCCGCTCTCGATTACTATCACCGTTGTGCGAAGTTGTCAATTTGTCCCAGCTCGGGACGCAATCCCAACCTCACTTCTGACGGCTTCATTCCGACAAACCGGACATTGCCCAGCAATATCCTCAACAGCAGGTTGCGTGCCACGGGCCTCCTCAATAGGTACGGCAACCTACCCAATGACTTCTCCAGCAAGATGATCGGTGAAGGGTGAAGCGAGATGTATTTCCCCTTGGCTCCAACATGGACCCTGAGTCGCAGGTATCCGGCCTTCCTGAATAGACTGCTCAATTCCAGGACGGTGTATTCTTTTAGATGAAACCCCGTCGCCTCTCTGTCGAAATGCGCGGAGATGTCGTGGGGCCCGCTCAATCTATTCGGTGTAATGCAAATGTAGACCCCACCGGGAACCAGGGCCTTCCAGATGTTCTCCATCTGCTCGACTGCGTCGTCAGGGTGCAGGTGTTCCATCAGGTGGTTGCTGTAAGCTACATCCACACTATTCTGACGTACTGGGACACCGATGCCGTCCGAGAGAACGAGACGGAAGTTGGCTGGCTGTGTCACACTTCTAGTGATCTCGTCGGAGACATCGACTGCATAGACTTGCCTTACATGCTTGGCTACTTCAAGAGCCAGCGCGCAATCACCGGGTCCGATCTCCAGGAATGTCATATCCCTGCCCAGGAAAGGCTTGACAAGCCTCATTTGCACAGAGACTGCCGCCACGGTGTCCTGAAGGGAACGCTTCTGCATCAATTGAGGGTGATGGGGGACTTGGCGGTAAAGTTCGTCATAAAGCGACGAGTATAGATCACGTCTCTCTTGCCGGGAGGCATTTCGCAGCTTGCTCGCAAGCTTCGTTTCTATTTCGTAGTGCTGTCTTATCTGCTCGAGCGTCCTGCCTTCATGTATCATGAGCCTTCAAACCACCCATTAGAAGGAGGGAGGTGTGGCTGAGCGGCGGCGTGCCCAGCGCAGCCAGACTGACGCGTCGCTTGCCCCTGCGCAAGCGACGTGACAAGAACGCTCGACAGGTGCAAGCGCAAGTTAGCGGGCCTTCTTCAACCACTCATCTGCTGAGAACTTCCGAAGGCTCTCAAGATATGCCTCATTGAGATCGGTGCCGCTCGCCTCGGGCTGCAGCGCGCTCCATGCACATTCCGCCACCAGTGAGCCAATGGCATGAATAGCGTCGTGCCGATCCAGCCCTTCTACTATAAGTCGAGAAAGAGCACAGCGAACATCGGGTAGCCCCTCGGCCAATTGATTCTCAACCGCCGCATGAAAGGCGGCATGCACCATGCGATTCGGCAGGTCAATACGTTTCCTGCTATGATAATCAACAACGAGCTGGACTCGTTCTTGTTCATCCAGATCCAGCCATTCTGTCGAATTTGGGTCTTTCAGCGGATCATAGTTCTTCATGACCAAGAATCCCTTTCAGTAATCCCGATAACGAGTCTGTAGAAAAAGTCCGCTTGGGGCCGTTTCCGGACTCCTAATTACTTGATGTCATTGATCCCAGATTCCCAGCAAATGCCTTTTCCTACAGATTCAACGGCGCCGCTCACCTGCACCCCGCTCCGCGGGGTGTCGCGTGGAACGGCTGGTTGGGCGCACTTTCCTACCTCCGCTTCCCTCGCCTCATCTTCTCCCAATACACCCGCGGGCTTACTATCTTGACTCCACGGTACTTGCCGATCGTAAGAAGATCTCCATCTCCGGTGATGATATACTCGCAACCTGCGCCTACGGCAGCACCCAGTACCGCCAGATCACTCTTGTCTCTGCAAACATCAGCATCTATGCCCTCGGGCTCCACTGTCTTGGCGTGATCCCGCAGGTACGCCACAACATCCCGCGCGACCGCCCTCGGCACTCCCACCTTCCGCACCAGCGCCCTCTCGATCTCCTGCACCATCTCCTCGCACAGCACAACCTCATGGTTCTCAACACAATACTCAAACAACGCGCTGCAAATCCCTCGCGCGGCGAATGCTGCGACGACCACATTGGAGTCCAGAACCACCCTCATCTGAGACTCTCGAATACGTCTTCGTCCGTCAATAGACCCTGCGCCTCGGCAAACGGCAGAACCCGCTTCCGCAATTGCCCGAATTGATAGACAGCTGTGTACCGCCGAATCGACTCGCGAACCAGATCGCTCATCGGCAGCCGTTCTGTCCTGCTAATCTGCTTCAGGGTCTTGCGCAGCTCTTCCGGCAGTCTAATGGTTATCGGACGGTTCATCGTGGCACCTCCTGTATTACATCGTAATACAGTCTCGCACCAATGTCAAGCACCTCTTGGCGCCCAACGAGTCTGTAGAAAAACCGTTCTAAGAGAGTGGATACCCTATCCGCTCTTCCTCTGATTATCCTGGCTCACCCTCTTTTTCGCACTGACCCCATACTATCACCCGACCGCCTCACTTTCATCACCCTTCACGGCACCTTCCTCATGCGAACCTCGGACTGTATCGCAAGACCTTCACTATGTTGTGTACCATAGTGTAGAGCTTCCACTGTATGTCCACCTTGACCTTACCTCGCAAGGTGAACCGATTGAGACCCATAGCGTGGCAGATGTTGGCAAAGACGGGCTCCACGATCCCCAAGCGCCGACTGTAAAGGAACCTGCCCAAGGCCGTGTCAAACCGCTCGATCATCCTCTGTATGTAAGTCTTCGGCGCATCCGCAGGACGCCCACGAAAGAGTGTCACCTGCCGTGCCACCGTGTGAGGCTTCCGTGCGGATTTCGGAGATTGTTGACCACCGATTTCGGAAATAATTGACCACTGATTTCGGAGCAAAATGACCGGCGATTTCGGTTTTAATTGACCACTTTTGAGGGGGAGTCCGAAACAGGTGGTCACTTTGGACCGAAACGAGTGGTCAATAATTCCCGAAACGGGTTGATGCGACGCTGGATACGGCAAGGTTACTGTTCTCTTTTCACAGAGGTGAAAGGAGGACAGGGATGGCAAGGAAGGCTGTATCCATGCGCAAGGCGCGAGACATACTTCGGCTGAGGTACGAGATAGGGCTGGGCGTTCGCCAGATCGCGCGTAGCCTGCGGGTCTCGCACGGCACGGTAGTGAACTACCTGGGGCGAGCCGAGGCGGCAGGGCTCGGATGGCCGCTTGCGGCTGAGATCGACGAGAAAGAGCTTGAGGCACTTCTATTTTCCTCCCAGAAGTCGCCCCAGGAGGCGCGGCGCCAGCTGCCTGCGATGGAGGCGATCCACAAGGAGTTGCGGGGCCGGCGGCGCTGTAAGGGTGTAACACTGCAGCTTCTATGGGAGGAATACCGTGTCGAGTACCCTGGCGGCTACGGCTACACGCAGTTCTGCGAGTACTACAAGCGCTTTGTGAGCACGCTGGAGCCGGCACTGAGGCAGCCCTACAAGGCCGGCGAGAAGCTCTTCGTGGACTGGGCCGGTGAGACGATCCCGGTAGTGGACGGCCAGAGTGGCGAGGTCTGGCGGGCACACCTGTTCGTGGCGGCCCTGGGCGCCAGTAACTACACCTACACTGAGGCCTTCGAGAACACCCAATTGACCTCCTGGATCGAGGCCCACATCCACGCCTGGGAGTTCTACGGGGGCGTAGCCCGGGTCACGGTGCCGGACAACGAGAAGACCGCCGTAACCAGACCCTGTCATTACGAGCCGGCTCTACACCGTACTTACGAGGAGATGGCCGAGCACTACGGCACGGTCATCATCCCTGCCCGCCCCGGAGAACCTCGGGACAAGGCCAAGGTGGAGGCGGCGGTAGAGAATGCCGAGCGGCGGATT
>JAZDEY010000024.1:0-2273 GCA_043808325.1 Candidatus Eiseniibacteriota bacterium | reverse complement strand
CTCTGTCCATTTCCTCAAGTCCTTTTGAAACAGGAACCAACATTGAATCCTTCTTTCCCATATTCTTTCCCCTTCCCGCCCCCCATTTTAGAGTCTAAATTACGGGATGGGAAGTGTCTCATTTACATTGGCACAGAGGGGGATCGCCCGCGGCCAGCTGTGGAGACTGAAAATGTTTAATCTCAGCAAATCCCCTGATATGGTCAGGGGTGGGGCGTGGGAGCGAAGGCCCCATACCTTTAGCGAGCCAACATTGTTGGCGAGTTTATAGAGATAAGATCTTCCGCCTAAAGCCACCGACAAGGTCGGTGGTGGTTTATTCAATAAACGAATAATTCTTGGCTTTGGTAAGCCTTTCTCCTGCTTTCACAACTTTGAATTTCATTGCATTAGAAATTTGAGATCAAATAGGTCATAGGTCAATTTACTTTCTCACCAGTGTCCCGGATCCCCTCAAATACCCGGAAACTAAAAGGGTCACTATATTTCCTTTGCCATTTTATCTCTTTTATTTTATCATCAAAGTAACTTAGGAAGTCTCAGAGATAATCAGACTCCAATGAGGACAGCCCATGAGTTCACTTTTCTCTTGGTTACACCTCTCCGACCTCCACGTTGGTCATGGCTCGTTCAGCCACCGGCTGGATCAGCGTTTGGTGCTTGATCAGCTTCGTCACGATATCGAGCACCGGCCCGCCGACTTCCCCGATCCAGATGTTATCCTGGTGACTGGTGACGTAGCGTTCAGTGCGGACTCTCGTGCTCCGGAGGAGTACGATATTGCCCGGCAGTGGCTTCACGAGTGCGCTAAGCTTCTCGGCCTTGGGCCTGAAGCGGTCTTCATTGTGCCGGGCAACCACGATGTCGATCGTCGTGTGGCTAAGAATTCTGCCGGAGTCGCCGCCCTTCTCGAGTCGCTTCGGTCAGGCTCTCGATCCGTGGACGAGGCTCTTGCGGCCACAAAGGAGAGAAAAGCGCTCAGGTACCGCTTCGCTGCTTTCGAATCCTTCACCGCGGAGTTCGCCCCCGTAGCTCGAGACGAAAAGCGCGGTTTGGCCTGGTCTTACCGGTATACCGGGCGAGACGGGTTGGCTGTGCGGCTCGTCGGGCTCAACACGGCTCTCCTCAGCCAGGACGACCGGGATTCCCAAGCTTTGCGGCTTGGCAAGGGGCAGATCGTAGGTACTCTGCTGGAGCCTCAGCGCGGCCATGACGAGCTCGTGATCGCATTGGCACATCATTCCTTTTCATGGCTTGCCGATGGTGTCGAAGCTGAGCGCCGCCTGCGCAACTACGTTCATGTCTTTCTCAGCGGGCACATACATCGTGCGGATAGCCGGCTGGTGGTCAGGGGTGGCGGGGATGAGGCGGTGACAGTCACGGCTGGGGCAGTCCACGGCGATGAGAACGAAGCGGTGGTCTACGGCTACTCGTTCGGTGCGGTCTTTGGAAAACCGGGCGCCGCGCTGGAGTTACGGGTCTGGCCCCGGGCATGGTCCAGGGAGAATCAGGATTTTAGGCTCGACGTGGAGAATGCGCCCCGCGACAAGAGCTTCGCACGTTTTCAGATCAGACCCGGCCTGCTGGCGCCCGCACGGCCTGCGGTGCCCACTCACGCGACTCCGACACCCACACCTCCCGCTCCGCCACCCGTCTCAACAATGCCCCGGCATTTGCCGCCGCTTGTGGTCTACGTGGTCTGGCACCCGGTGTTCGTTGCAGGCAAAGCATACGCGGAGGGCCTGTTCGGCCTGCTCGCACGGGACGTTGCAGACCCCCTTTCCCAGGGTTTGGGAATCCCCGTTTTCTTTCGCTCCGTGTCCACCGTACCCTACGGTGTGCCCATCGAAATCGACTTTAAAGCGGCGAAACGCACCGCTGTTGTGGCTCTGCTTGACGATGAGCTTCTGAGTCACTCAGATTGGCGACTGTACCTGACAGGTCTCGCTAAACAGGCTCAAGCGTCCGGACGAGGCCACTTCTTCCTTCCCGTAGCGTTATCCAAGAACGCACTCTTACTGGAAAAGGCTTCGAATCTTCACTTCATCCGCCTTGATCTTCAGCCGTCCGAGGCACAGGTCGAGTACCTGGAAGCCTCGGTGCTGCATGCTCTCTGCCGACGGCTCACACAAGTGAGCGAACCCGCGGCGGGTGCTGCACCTGCGCCCTTGAAGGTATTTCTGAGCCATGCCAAGGAAGACGGGCACGAAGCCGCCAAGGAAATCCAAAGCCGGCTCCAAAGTCCCCACGGCCTCGAGTCGTTCTACGACACC
>JAZDEY010000023.1:0-3811 GCA_043808325.1 Candidatus Eiseniibacteriota bacterium | reverse complement strand
GACGGGAGATGGGAATCACCGTCTCCGCGGGCCTCAGCATCACGAAAGTCCTCGCCAAGGTCGCCTCCAAACACCGGAAACCCATGGGCTTCACCGTCATCCCGGGGAGGGCCATCGCCGCCTATCTGGAGACGCTGCCCGCGGAGAAGGTCTGGGGGATCGGCCCGGCGACGACAGACTATCTCGCCAAGATGGGGATCAAGACCGCGCTGGAATTCGCCCGCCTCTCCGAAAAAACGGTCCGGGAGCAATTCACGAAGCCGGGCGCGGAGATCTGGCGGGAGCTCCGGGGGGAGTCGGTCTATCCGGTCCTTGCGGAGGAGAAGAGTAGCTACACCTCGATCAGCAAGACGAAGACCTTCGCCCCGCCGACCTCCGACCGGGATTACCTCTTCGCCCACCTGCTTAGGAACCTGGAGTCGGCCTGCATCAAGGCGCGGCGCTACGGCCTCGCCCCCCGGCGGATCGCCGCCTTCCTGAAGAAGCAGAACTTCGACACGGAGGGCCGGGAGGCAAAGCTCAGCCGCTCCTCGGCCCATCCCCTGGAGTTGTCCAACCTCCTCCGCGGCCTGTTCAACGAGATGTACCGGCGCTACGAGATCTACCGCGCGACCGGCGTCGTCCTTTTGGACCTCGTCCAGGACACCCGGATCCAGTACTCCCTCTTCGAGGACCCCCTGAAGGCAGAGAAGATCCGGGAGCTCTACGAGGCCGTCGACGCCCTCTCCGGCAAGTACGGCAAGCATACTCTCCACCTGGGCGGCTCCCACCCCCTCGATGTCTTCGGTCGTGGCCGCCGGGGGGAACCCACCGTCCGCGAACAGACGCAGCTCTATGGCGAGACCCGCCGCAAGCACCTCGGCCTGCCGCTCTTTCAGGTGAGAATCACCGGAAAATGAGAAGTCGCAGCGGGACGAAAATCCCAAGTGTTTTCGGGCATCCTTTTCACAGGAACGGATACAGTATTCCGCTGATGAAGGAGTCGTCATCTATTCGGCAAAGGACGATAAAGACCGGATGGTCTTCGACGCCCCGGAGTGGCTCGCCGCCATGTGCTCGCATGTCCCGAACCGGGGGGAGCAGACGGTTCGATACTACGGTTGGTACAGCAACGTCACCCGTGGGAAAAGACAGAAGCTTGCCGAAGACGATGCCATCCCGTGCATCATCGAATCAGACAGGTCGGCGACGGCATACCGGAAAAGCTGGGCCAGGCTGATTCAGAAAATTTATGAGGTCGATCCGCTCACTTGCCCGAATTCGAGGAATCAGCAAAGCTAAATGTCGGGGAACCATGCGGATCATCAGCTTCATCGAGGATCGAGAGGTCATCAAAACCATTCTGCAACATCTCGGCCTCTGGCTCATCCGATCAAGACCTCCAGCAAAGGCCCATGCACCGCCTGCCCGTGAATACGCGCAGACGGCCCCTGTCATACCGCCCCCGACGATGCCGTCTACGGCGATCCAAACTACTCTTGGGATGCTTACATAACGACATAACACCAATCGGGTCGCACCGGCGGAGTCTGCCCGAATTTCCCCTAAAAACCTGCCGGAAATGCCGTAATTACACAAATCGACATTGCCACTACAAATCTTTTGAGGTTTTTTTCGCTACCCTTTCCGCGCGACCGGTATCAAATCCCATCCCGCCACAACATGTTGTGATAATATTTCCTTGACATACAGTCCCTCTTTCCATATCGTTAAACCGCTGAAAAAGCAAGTTCTTATCAATCTGATGCCGTGTCACGATTTATTATGAGATCGCGTGGTTGGTGCGTCTGCGCGGTTCACCCGAGGATGCACGCACTGGGGAATACGTCCATGAGACTAGCGGTGAGCTTTGTGGATGATACAGGCCGTCTGTCAGATAAGGCATTTATCGAAACGGCACGATACCACTATGACAGCTCTTTGCGTCCTGAGACGTTGGAAATTGAGTTTGACCTGTCTTCCCTTACGAGGGTCGAGCTCCATCCCTTGTCAATGCTTCTTTCTTGGACAAGCAAAGTCCGGTCAATGGACAAGTCCACAACATGGATCCTGCCGCCCTGTTCGCCCCTTAGCGCACCGCAGAATTCTTTCCGATTGCGGGATCGCACATCTCCAACCAAGTACAGATATGAGGATCTCCTCGGGACCATCGAATTATCCTATGGGGCGGGTGCATCCAAAGAAGTCTGTGGCCGCCTGGAGGGCGTGGAGCGTCTTGTTCGCGATCGCCTGCGTGAGGGCAAGTCCCCTGGAAAGGCGCTTGACCTCCTAGAGACGATCCATGCTGAACTAGTTGATCGTTTCCCGCAAGCCAAAGACTATATCTTCCCGTTGGTGGGACACGTTCGGCAGGAGTTTCAAGGCATGCGGCTAGTCGGTTTCCTGGACCGTCTTGGGGTTTTTGGGCAACTGGCTGGAATCGGTACCCGCATCGTGCCGACGAACTTTCGCCAACTCGCTTGGCCCTTTGCTTCCACCGCTGAGACGGGCACGCTGCCATTGACTCCCCTCCTTTCGGCCGTAGACGTACAACAGGCTCGAGACCGGTTCAGCGATGAACTGCGGCGTGTGTTTGGGCAGTACGCTGACATTGACGCCGTAAGGAGCGGGGCACTCTCAAATGTCATTGTTGAGGAACTCGGCAAAAACATCACTGATCATGCTAAGGCTTCACTTGGGGCTGTCGCCACCCGTATTGTCTGGCCGGAACAGACCGGTCCATTCGCAAATCTGAGCATTAATGGCGAGGGCGTAGATTTCTTTCGTGCCATCGGCAGGCAAGGATTCCTGGAGGTAGAGGTTTTTGATGACGGTATCGGCATCCCAGCAAGTCTGCGGGAGGAGATCGCAGCCGCCTGGAAGGCAAGGGGCGATTTAAAAGCGCGCTATCCCAAGAACACCGCCGAACCCAAGCCCGACGACTTCCTCGACTGGGAGGTCATCGAATTTGCTTTTGACCGCCTGTCGAGTTCAAAGAGAAGCCTCACAGAATTGTTCGAGCCGCCGGAACTTGTGAAGCGAGTCGCGTCGGGTCTCTATTGGGTCTGGAATCAGGTGTTGACCCTCCGTGGATTCCTGCTTGTCCACTCTGGAGGCACGGAGGTTGGCTATGATTTCTCTACCATCGAAAGCACGGGGCAGTACACTCGCCATATTGGCTCCTGCCCAATGGCAGGTACGCAGGTTTGGGCTTGTTTCCCCCTTGGAGGAGGGGCGACTCCAGCCACCAGGATTGGTTCCCGGCCGCCGGGCATGGGCTCTTACCCTGCGCGCTTCCATTTTCACTGGGCAGGCGATTTTTGCTCTAGACTCAGCGTCTCCGAGTTGGATGGCCGTCCCGATAAAGACCGAATAGGCAAGCTTTACCTGGACCTAAAGAGATCTTTCGAGACGGCTGCGGAAAAACAGTGTGCACTGGCAATTGATCTAACGGGTGCTCACAGAGAATGGATTCACGGTAATGCGCAGTACTTGGCAAACGCGCTGCTGGCATTAAACTATATATCTCCGCTCGGAATCCATATGACCGCCCTTTTCAATGCGCCGATAGACAGGCGTGCTGTTCTCTTGCCAGCACTCGCCGAAAGAGCCGAACGTTTGGCAGATGGCCATCCGCAGCTTGCGGCACTCTCAAAGGCGGCTGCTGTTTTCTGGGACGACGCTAGCACCATTGACTTCATCGCTCCAAGAGCAGTAGGGGGTGCTGTTCTGAGGCTTCTGGCGAATGTCTGGCCTGCGGATCTGTCTGTTGACGACATCGTGGCTGGTCTCAGCACAGAACCGAAATGGAGTCTCACGCCACAAGACATCG
>JAZDEY010000022.1:0-13202 GCA_043808325.1 Candidatus Eiseniibacteriota bacterium | reverse complement strand
ACGCCCTGTACTCGGCCTACAACGCGCACCTCTAATGAGGCAAGATTACTGTCCGGCAAACCGGAGGACGATATCTGCTCCATGACGCAATCGGCCATCTGGTCAAAAAGGAAAGGCAAGCCGAGGTTGGCTTGCCTCCTGACACGCATTCTCCATCCTTGCCAGTGTTCATTCCCTTTCACACACACCGGCATCGGCGAAACATCGATAGGTGAGGCACGCCACGGTTCCCTACCGCCTCACAAGAATTGGTCGGGGCGACTGGATTTGAACCAGCGACCCCTTGGTCCCGAACCAAGTGCGCTACCAGGCTGCGCTACGCCCCGACGCGTACGATCAGTTGTGAGTCTACCCTTGCCCCGTGTTATTGTTCGTTGGGCCAACCTTGCTGACCGATCAACTTCACGAAGATACAGCCGCCCAGATCAGTCCAGCGTATTCCCTCATCTTCCTTGACGCCCTTGCGCAGCGTCTGCCCGTAGGTATCCCCCACCGGAACGGCCAGCCGACCTCTTGGAGCCAACTGTTCAACAAGAGCGCTTGGAACTGCTGGTGCCCCCGCCGCTACCAGGACCGCATCAAAGGGGGCTTCGTCGCGCCACCCCAGCGAGCCATCACCCACCCGGATGAGGATGTTGTAGTAACCGAGACTATCCAATGTGTGGAGAGCGCGATCGGCCAGACTCTTGATCCGCTCGACCGAATACACCTTGCTGCAGAGTTCGGCCAGAACGGCAGTCTGATAGCCCGAGCCGCTGCCGATCTCGAGTACCCGCTCGTGCCCGACTAACTCCAGCGCCTCGGTCATGAGAGCAACCATGTACGGCTGGGAGATGGTCTGGCGTTCGCCAATAGGCAGCGGATAATCGCCGTATGCCCGTCCCGCCAGGGCCTCGTCCACGAAAAGATGCCGTGGAATCTTCCCCATAGCCCGCAACACCCGTTCGTCCCGGATGCCCCGGCGCGCCAACTGCTCGGTGACCATGCGTTCCCTGGGGATGACAAACTCCATCGGCGACTTGGAACATACCACAGTCCTGCGGCGAAGGAAAGCCTCTTTCAGCCACTGGCCAACAAACCAACCAGCGAGTCGGGACGCCACCGGAGGGGTTCTATGCCTCGGGACCGCCGTTCAGCGAGAGGCCCCATCCCTTCAATTGATCAAGGACCTGGTTGTTCGTGAGATCCAGGTGGAGTGGCGTGAGGGATATCCATCCGTCCATCACCGCCTCGTAATCCGTTCCTCCTGGACGTTCCCATGTGGCCTCGGCGCCACCAATCCAGTAGTACGCCTTGCCGCGCGGATCCATCTTTCGGACCACCGTCTCACTGTAGACACGGCGCCCCTGGCGGGTCACCGCAACACCCCGGATCGCCTCGAGGGGTACGTTGGGGACGTTTACATTCAGCAGGGTGTCCTTGGGGAGGCCGCGCCGCAGGATCTCTTGCGCCACGCGACGCGAGAACGTGGCGGCTGCACGGAAATCAAAGTCGCTCTTGCCCGCGACTGATACAGCGAATGCCGGGATACCCTGCAAGGTAGCTTCCATGGCTAGCGACACTGTTCCAGAATATGTCACATCATCACCCAGATTCGAGCCATGGTTGATGCCCGCCGCCACCAGGTCGGGATACCTTGGCAACAGCTCCATGACTGCCAGAGCGATGCAATCGGTTGGCGTGCCGTCCACGCTGTACCAGCCCTCCTTCACGGAAGACACGCGAAGCGGTCGACTGAGGGTCAGGGCATGCGCAGCTGCACTCCGCTCTCTGTCCGGCGCAACGACCACTACATCGCCCAAGGGGCTGAGGCTCTCTGCCAGTACTCTGAGGCCCGCGGATCCGATGCCATCGTCATTGGACACCAGGATCACGGGGCGATTATCCAGTCCCATGTCTTTCCACACTCTGTACCAACAAAATGACTGGTGCTAGACCCGTCATGACGGTGAAATTGGTCGGGGCGAGCAGATTCGAACTGCTGACCCCTGGCCCCCCATGCCAGTGCGCTACCAGGCTGCGCCACGCCCCGACCAATGCTTTCGAACTAGAAATTATCACAACCGGAACCAGGCTTCAAGCCCAAACTACGAGCTCTCGAGAATCTGCTTGATCTCAAGGAGATCCTTTCTGAGCGACTCAACCAAGTCATCCCGCTTGGTCCTCTTGGGGTGCTTGGGGGCTTCGGGATCGGCCTTCGCGTGAGGAATCTTCCTCTTTGCACCGGCGATCGTAAACCCATCCTCATAGAGCAGCTTCCTGATCAGTAGGATGATCTTTATGTCGCCCGCCCTGTAGATGCGGTTGCCGGCCCGATTCTTCTTGGGCCTGAGCACCTTGAACTCGGTCTCCCAGTAGCGGAGCACATGAGGCCGCACGCCCGTCATGCTCGCAACCTCGGTTATCGAATAGTAGAGTCTGGTCGGTGGTTTCTTTCTCATATTTGGTCTCCTCGCTCTACCACCATATCTCCGGTTTCCTGCTCCTCAGCATCAGATCCTTGATCGCCTGTTTCGGTGACTTTCCGTCAAAGAGAATCTGATAGACTTCCTGAGCGATGGGCATTTCAACCTCAAGCGCCTTCGCGAGACTCACGGCGCTGCGGGTGGTCCGCACCCCTTCAGCGACCATCACCATTCCTGCAAGCACCCGGTCAAGGGTGTTTCCTTTGGCCATCTCCTCCCCGACATATCGGTTCCGACTATGCCTCGAAATGCATGTGGTGATGAGATCCCCAATGCCGGCCAGTCCCGAGAAGGTCTCCTGGCGCGCTCCCATCCTCACCCCAAGCCGGGTTATCTCGGCAAGTCCACGTGTCATCAGGGCTCCCTTGGTGTTGTCTCCGAATCCGAGGCCGTCGCATATACCTGCGGCGATTGCGACAACGTTCTTAAGGGAGACTCCCACCTCGACCCCCACGATGTCGGTGTTGGTATATACCCTGAAGGTGGGGGTCATGAAGATCTCCTGGACGGTCTCGGCGGTCGCGGGACAAACGGAGGAAGCCACGACGGCGGTAGGCAAGCCCCGGCTCACTTCCTCGGCATGGCTGGGACCCACAAGAACCGCTATCCTTTCCGCAGCAACGGGGATCGTCTCCGCGGCCACTTGCGACATGCGCTTGAGACTGCCTTCCTCAATACCCTTGGTTGCGATCGTGATCGTATGTTCTCGCTTGACGAACGGCGCGGCTTTCCTGGCTGTGTCCCTCAAAACGTGCGAGGGTACCACAAAAAGCAGGTGGTCTGTGCCGGCGCAGGCCTCTTCGATGTCGGGTGTTATCCGCACCTCGTCGGGTATCCGTACCCCAGGCAACATCGCCCTGTTCTCACGGTCCCGCCTAAGGGCCTCCGCCCGCTCGGGGAAAAACTCCCAGACTGAGACTTGATATGCCTTGGAGGCCAGCAGCACCGCAAGTGCGGTTCCCCAGCTGCCTCCTCCCAACACGGTTACGTTCTTGACCCTGCCGGCATCCACTATTGTGACCCCCCGCCGGCGCTGCCGGCTGGACGACTGTCGGCATCCGGAGTGCTCGTGCCGCACCCGGCCGGGGTTACAGTTCCCGGCCTCTTGCCGCCCACTCGGTTCTCTGTGCCATCCGCCAACCGTTTCAGATTGGCCCGGTGCCGTACAAAGACGACCGCGGCAACTGCCGCCGCGAGGTAGAAAACCGGGTCGCGCGAATACTCCAAACGATTGAAGGCTGCGACCAAAACAGGAAGCGAGGCGGCAGCGGCAAGCGAACCCACCGAGACGTATTTTGTCAGGGCCACAAGCCCCACCCAGATACCGATGCATATCCCCGTTGGGAGAGGCGCGAGTCCCAGGAAAACCCCGGCGCCGGCTGCAACACCCTTGCCTCCCCGGAATCTCATGAAGACGCCGGCCACGCTCCCGAGAATTGTAGCGGCCGCACAGATCAACCTGACATAGCCGGCATCCCACGCACTCGCACCCAGCATAGGCACGATTCGCGTTCCCGCAAAACCCTTTCCCGCGTCCAGGGCAAAGACCAAAATCGCGGTCCCGAGACCTAGCGCACGGTAGACATTGGTGGAACCGATGTTGCCGCTGCCGACCGTTCTCAGGTCGACGCCCTTCGACCTTCCCACCAGGAAGCCAAAGGGGATCGATCCGATCAGGTATGAGACACCGGCAAGCAGCAGTATTCCCAGCATGCTATTTGCTTCTCCTCACCCGGATTCTCACGGGACTTCCCTCGAACGGGTGAACGGTTCGGATGATTTTCTCGACGTGGCGTTTGTAGGTCTCGGTGAACACGTCCGGGTTGTTGACGAAGAGTGTGAAGGCCGGGGGCTTGGTCCCGGTCTGTGCTACATAATAGACTTTGGGAAACCCCCTGCCTTTGACCGATGGAGGCTTCTTCTCGAAGGCCGCGAGAATCGAACGATTAAGGACCCCGGTGGGGATCCTGACGTCCCGATCGACACAGACACGCAGACAAGTCTCAAGGAGGGACTCAAGCCCTTGCCCCGTCAGACATGAGGTGAAGACAACCGGCAAATAGGTGGCATCCCGGAGACGCTCCTTCACTTGGGCCCGGAAAGACCTCTTATCTCGGTCACCCCTGAGGTCCCACTTGTTCCACGCAAGCACCAGACCTTTGCCTGCTCTTTCCACATAGGTCGCGATCACCAGGTCCTGCTTTGCTATACCGCTCTCGGGATCGAGCATAAGGATCACGACATCAGACCGGTCAATCGCCTGGATCGATCTCAAATTGGCGTGTTTCTCCAGATCGGTGTCCGCGCGTGATTTCCTCCTCAGGCCCGCGGTGTCTACCAATCTGACCAGACCCCCGCTGGTCTCGAGGAAAGTATCCACGGAGTCCCGCGTTGTGCCCGGCTCGTTATGAACGATTACGTTCTCGCTGCCGGTCAGGGCATTGACCAGTGATGATTTGCCCACGTTGGGCTTGCCCACGACCGCCATGGCAACTACCTTCTCTTCCCCTGCCTCGACCCTGGGAATCCGCTCGACAATCGCATCCAGGAGTTCCGTGGTGTTCAAACCATGCTCGGCCGAAACCTCGATGAACTCTCCGAGGCCAAGTTCGTAGAACTCGGATGCCTGAGCCTCCG
Organism: Candidatus Eiseniibacteriota bacterium; assembly: GCA_043808325.1. Classification (GTDB taxonomy): domain Bacteria; phylum Arandabacterota; class Arandabacteria; order Arandabacterales; family Arandabacteraceae; genus JAZDEY01. The sequence goes on along the minus strand of JAZDEY010000022.1, from coordinate 8,100 downwards.
CCTTCTTGCTGTCAATCTTGTTGACGACCAGCAGAAACTGCGTGGCCCGTTTCCGCAAGATCCGGGCGATCTCTTGATCCAGCGGCGTAATGCCAGCCGTGCCGTCCACCACCATCACCACCAGGATCGCCTCGTCAAGAGCTGCCTCTATCTGCCTTCGGACCAGCGAGTCGATCGCGCCCTTTGCGTCGGGAACAAGGCCCCCGGTGTCGACGACGAAAAAGCGCTTGCCGGCCCAGTTGGTCTCTCTGTAGTTCCGGTCCCGCGTGACCCCGGGCTCATCATCGACAATCGCCAGGCGCCCGCGGACAATACGATTGAAAAGCGTGGACTTGCCGACATTGGGTCTGCCCACGATCGCTACTACCGGTAAGTCGCGGTAGCTTCCCTTCGCACGCGTCCGCTGCTTGGATTCAAGCGATCGCATGGGCCATTACCTTCTTCAAGGTTTGCTTGATGCTGTAATCTCCGACGACCGTCGGCGTCCTCAAGATCCTCTGAATATCCCTTGGGTGAACATCATCGAGCGTGAGACCGCCCGTGTTCACAACGTCCGGCGGCAGCACCACGGCGTCGAACCTCGCCCAACCGGCGAGCGCGGCAATGATAGCCCTTCCCGGGACGAGCCCGCTGACAGTCACGCCGGGACCGAGCAGCGTGTTCCGCACCGCGATCACCTCGGCTTTGAGCCCAGTCGCCCCGAGCTTAGAGGCCACCTGCTCCATGTAAGGTTTGGCCAGACATCCGGTCACAAACGCCAGCCGCTTGCCTCGAAGCTGAGGGGGCGTCTTCAGGGTCCTGATCTCATCAAGTAGCCGGCGGACCAGGCCGACTCCATTTTCTATCTGAGGAAAATCGTCATAATAGGTCGTCGGCGGAATGTCGAAGCTGCCGAGAATCAGCAGTTCGTCAGATGCGTAAACCAAGCCTCTGTCCGTCTTCCTGCGCATCGAGGCGTTAAGCCCGGCAACATAGGTAACCACCTGGCGGGCCTGCTTCTCGTTCATGGGCCTTAGCATGGGCAGCCCTTGGCGGTGAGATGTCAGCCCAACAGGCACCACGCTCACCGAAAGGATGATCTCGCCAAGCCCAAGCAAGTCCTCAATAGTCGATCTGATAGACTTCCCGTCGTTGTAGCCCGGCACAACCACAATCTGGGCGTGGAAACGTATGCCGGCTCCTCCCATGCGAGCCAGAATATCAAGTATGGGCTGCCTCGGTTTTCGACCAATCAGTCTCGCGCGAACGTCCTCGTCGGTAGCGTGTACCGAAACGTACAAGGGCGAAAGATGCATCTCGCCGATCCTTCGCTCATCGGCCAGCCTCAGGTTGGTCAAGGTAAGGTAGTTGCCGTGAAGGAAGGAAAGCCGGAAGTCCTCATCCTTGAAGTAAAGCTCGCGTCTCAGGCCTGGCGGCAACTGGTCAACGAAACAGAAAACGCACTTATTGTTACAGGCGCGCAATCCCGCCGGCGCCGACTCCACGCCGCTGTCCTGGTTTTTCCTGCGTGTGAGCTCGAAATAGTGGTGGGTCCGATCGCGGACTACCTCGATCACGTGCTCGGACCCGAACATGGCACCGTAGAAATCGAGAAAGTCACTGATCGGTATCTCGTCGATACCTGTGATCATGTCGCCCGGCCGAATTCCAGCCCGCCGGGCAGGCGAGCGGGCGGCCACACTCGCGACCCTGACACCCTTGCGCCCTGGGCGGCATCCACCTTCCTTGGGGCGCCGCTTCTCCGAAGGTCCATCTACCCTGGAGGGCCGTCCAGCGAGCAGCGCGATCACAATTCCTCCTGATCGAAAAAATGGAGCGGGCAACGGGATTTGAACCCGTGACCCTCAGCTTGGGAAGCTAATGCTCTACCAACTGAGCTATGCCCGCATCCAGGATTGCTAACTCACGCAAACGTAACAGGCTGCGACTATCACGTCAAGCGAAATATAATGTGGGGCTGCCTCAGTCGAATCTCTCCGGCAGGTTTTCGATCGACCTGACTCTGAGAGTCGAGATCCCGAACCTGTCCTGGGATATGCCGGTTGCGAGGCAGGCCTGACCGAGCTCGAGTCGCCCCGGGCGCACACCAGGCGGCACTATGCACTCCGAAATGCCGTCCGGATTGTCAAGACTGACAAACCATAGACCCGGGCCCTTCTCCTTGAACTGTCTTAGAGCCGCCACGAGGCCGCGGACGGCCTTGGGGCCTGGTGGATGAGGCTGACGGGGCCGGGGGCGCGAATCTGCGGGGTCGGGGCAGTGTTTGGTGACATCCGCGCCCCAGCCCCGGTCCGAATTACCGGGGCGGCTTTCAAAGAATTCCAGGGGATGGACAAGTGGGGAGAAACCAAGCGTAGTGTATTCCATCTTCCGCTCTTGGAGCAGCGTGAAGGGCCGTGAGGGCGGGCGAAGAAGGGTTTCTCCCAGACCAAGCCAGAGCTCGCCCCTGGCGTGGTGCTTCCGGCCGGAGGCCAGATACTCGGTGAGAGCTCGGCAGCGGTCGGGCTCGATTGGGTCGAAGGCCCCACTGGTTATGAGCCCCAGTGTTGCCTCCTTGCCCGCCGGTACCCGCGCCAGAAAGTCGGAGAGCGACTGAAAGGGGGCCTCCCTGCGCTCGCGAACGATCGCTTCGATCGTCGCCTGCGGCAGGTTCTTGATCGACGCAAATCCGGTTCTCAGGCTTCCGCACTCGATTGAGAAATCCATCTGAGAATGATTGACCGACGGGAGCAGCACTCTTACTCCGACTCTCCTCGCCTCGTTGACGTGAACCCACGGTGGATACATACCCGAAGGGTTCCTCAAGACGCCGGCGTAAAACTCCAGCGGGAAGTTGGCCTTGAGGTAGGCAGCTGCGTAGGCAAGCGCGCCAAAGGAGGCAGCATGGGCCTTGGAGAAGGTGTACCTCGCAAAGCGTTTGACATCGTGCCAAGCTCTGAGCGCCTCACTGCGGCCTACGCCCGCTGACTGGGCCAGCAAAACGAACTTGGCTTGGAGCTCACCGCCGTCTCCGGCATCCTCTTTGAGGGAGCGTCTGAAGAGATCCGCCTCGGCAAAGCCAACACCGGTGTGTTCGGCTATGACCCTCATCACATCCTCTTCGTAGACTGGGAGCCGGGGGCCTTCTTCAGGACAGCCATCGCCGGCGGCGACCAGGCGGCGCCTCAGAAATTCCTGTTTCATCCCTCCCGCCGAGGGGCCCGGGCGCACCAGCGCAAGAGCGAGCGTCGCATCGGTCCTCGTTGTCGCCCTCATCATGCCCAGGAGGTTGCGCATCGCCGGGGACTCCAGCTGGAAGCACCCGAGCGTGCTGCCGCTTCTGAGGATCTTTGCCGTTTCTGGATCATCAGGCCGGACCTCCGGGGCGCTGCCCCGGCTGCGCCGGATTTCGGCGGTCGATTCCTCGATCATGCCGAGGGCGCGGTTCCCCAACAGGTCAATCTTGACAAGTCCGATCCTCTCAATCGAGTACATATCGAATTGGGTGACCTGAATGCCCTTGGCTGCCCGCTCGAGCGGCGTGTAATAGGTAAGCGGGCGGTCCGAGACAACAATGCCACCGCAATGCATACTTGAATGGTTGGGAAAGCCAATGATCGAAGAGGCCAGCTCTCCTATGGCCCGGCGGTGCTCAGGGCGCAACTCGGGTTTCACGTCCCCCAGGATGCTTACGATGGCCCCCCGGGGATCCTTCGGGGCATGGTAGGGTAACCTGTCCGCAAGTGCCTGGGCCTCGTAGGGACTCAGGCCGAAGGCTTTGGCGACCTCGCGCGCCGCAAGTCTAAGCTCGAAACAGGCACGCGTTGAGATCATGGCTACGTTTTCCGAGCCGAAGCGCCGGTAAACATAGTCGATCACCTCGTCCCTGCGCTTCCAGGAGATGTCGATGTCGAGGTCGGGATAGTCCGGCCGCAGTTCGTTCAGGAACCGCTCGAAGAGCAGTTCCTCGGAGACGGGGTCGACCTGAGTGATATCTGCCAGGTATGCAACGATGGAACCCACGCCGGAACCCCTTCCGGTCACAGGAATCGCCCGGTTCCTAGCAAAGCCGACGATGTCCGCCACAACCAGGAAGTAATCCGCAAGCCCGAGCGCACTGATCGTCCGGAGTTCTTCACCAAGTCTGGCAAGAGCCTTGTCGCGGCCTTGAGGATACTTGCGCGGCAACGCGTCAAGGGACATTCTTTCGAGATCGGCGAGAGACTGTGCCGGTGTGGCATTGATGCGCGGGAAATGGGGTCTGCCGGTTTCGATCTTGAGGTCCGCCATTTCGGCCAGTCTCGCCGATTCGTCCAGAAGTCGAGGCTGCTCGCGGAACACGTCCGCAAGGCCCAAGCTCTGCTTGAGCGAGGCATCTCTGGCATCAGGGGCGACCTGCTCCACGGTCTTCCCGTCCCCGATCGTGCGGAGCACCTGCGAGATCCTGTGCTCGGTCGGATCCAGACACCTTACGTCCCACGATGCGACCGTTCGCAAGGAATGTCGGGCGGCCGCCACCAGTTTCTCCCGCACGACCGAGGCGGGGTCGCGGTTCCCCACCAGCTCCAGCCACACCCTGTCCCTGCCGATGGAATCCACGAGCTCGAGCGCGGAGTCGGCATCGGCGGCAAGCACGGCGATGTCTTGAGAGTTCCCTCTCACAGTCCCAATGAGCGGCGTCTCACCGTCCAGCTTGACCTTGGAGACTATCCGGCATAAGTTGGCGTAACCATCCCTGGTCAGGGCCACGAGCCCAAGCTCGCGTCCGGTCACAGGGCAGACAAGGTCGACCCCAACGAGAGGCTTGATTCCCTCAGCGACACATCCCTCGTAGAATTCGAGAGCCCCATAGAGATTGCCGCGATCACGCAGCGCGCCGGCTTCGAGGCCGGCGGCGCGCAGGTGGAGACCGATCTTGCCGGCAGGCATTGTACCGCCGAAGAGGCTGTATCTACTTCGTAAGCGAAGGGGTACGAAGGATGTAGCCATAGGAGTCACGCTCGAGGCGGTTGATCAGGCTGACGGATCTTCCGGCTATAACCGATGAGTGACCATACTTGGCCCGGATAGCATCGAGCGAGTGATAAAGGTCGCCGAGCCTCCGCTGGTGTGGTTGGTCGTAGAGCGACTGCTGGTCGTGGTCAGCCGGGACCAGTCCCGAGAGAATGACACCGACCAAGCGCACGCGGCATCTTCGGTACATTCCTACGAAGAGGTCCTTGGCGACCCCGAAGACCGCACGATCGAGCACCTGGGCTTCCCCATACGAGGACGACGCCGTCTCAGAGGAGCCGTCTCCGTAATGGACCTTGACGTGTACTCTTCGCGGCAGGGCCGGGAGCGACCTCGCGGACCGGCAGGCTCGCTCGGCAAGGTAATAGAGCGTGCCCAGGATTTCATCAAGGTCGATGGTGTCATGCGTGAAACTTGTTTCGCGCGATATCGACCTGGGGAATGATGGCGCTACATAGGGATCTCGTCCCTGCGCCCGTTCGTGGATCAGGAAGGCGTTCTTGCCGAAGAGCTTCTCCAGATAATGAAACGGGAACTGCCGCAGGTGCTTGACGCGGGTTACGTTGATCTGACGGAGCGTCTCGGCTCCTTTGCGGCCTATGCCCGGGATGTCGCCGACCGGTCGCTCCTGCATGAAGGTCTCTTCCTGCCCCGACGCCACCACCGCGACGCCGTCGGGCTTCACATCCTTGGCTGCGAGTTTGGCGATCATGCGGTTCGAAGCGAAACCTATGGTCACGCCAAGCGCGGCCTCGTCTCTTATGGCAGCCCTTAGATCGTTGCCGATCCGAGCCGGGTCGCATCTTGAAGCCGGCGTTCCTGTGAGATCACAGAAGGCCTCATCGAGATAAGTCTCTACACGAGGTGTGAGCTCGCGACAACGATCGAATACGTGTCCGGCAAATGAGGCATAGACATGCTGATGTCCCTTGAGAACCACGGCTTCGGGACAGATGCGAACCGCGTGTGCTATGGACATGCCGGTCGAGACGCCGCGGCGGCGCGCCTCGTAGGACGAGCTTGCAACCACACCCGAGCCCACGATAACGGGTCTGCCGCGCAGGTTCGGGAACCGCGCCTGTTCAACCGAAGGGAAAAAAGCGTCTATGTCGAGATACATTATGAGCCGTTCGATCATGACTCCACCATCACAAGGTCAAGGTGCCAGACCATGTCGTCACTGTTAAAGTGTATCTGGTAGACATCGCCGGAATCGGACGTCACCGAGAAGTAATGGATCTTGGCGTTGCCTTCGCGGTCCATCCAGTAGCAGTTCACCTTCACTACCCGGTGTATCTGGCCGCGCCGCATGAAGACCAGGGGTTTGATCGTTCCTCCCCCGAAGTCAGCCCGCACCTTTATCTTCTCATCAAGGCGTTCAACCAGCATTGCTCCGCCTCACTTGAGTTTTCTTACCAGGCCCACCACTTTGCCCCCGATATGCAGGTTGTGCTGTTTGGAACTCACCCTCAGGCTTTTGTAGGCAGCATTCCTTGGCTCGAGTTCCAAAGTCTTGCCTCGCTTACGCAGGACCTTTACCGTTGCTTCATCATTCCCCAGGTAGGCCACGACGACGTCGCCGTCCTCGGCGTCTTCCTGCTGCCTAACGACGACATAGTCACCGTCAAACATGCCGGCATCGCGCATGCTGTCGCCGTTGACTCTGACCGCGAAGTAAGTGCCGTCGCCATGAAAGAGCGTACTTACATCGAGCTGACCCTCGTGGTTTTCAATTGCCTCGATCGGCATGCCGGCAGCCACTCTTCCGATTATCGGAATGCCGCGTACGGGCCTATGCTCGGGAGAAAGCATAAGCCTCTTGCCTAGTCGAGTGAGGAAACCTTTCTTCGCGAGAGCATCGAGGTGCTGACTTACGGTCGCGGACGAGGCCAGGTGGAATCTCCGGCCGATTTCTCGATATGAAGGGAATCGGTCGCGATCCCTTATGGATGCGATTATGTAGTCGAGGATTTCGCGCTGGCGCGGCGTAAGAGGTCTCATTTTCCCATCCCTCTACCAAGATACCAAACAATCGTTTGGTAGTCAAGCTGTTTCTTGGTGATCAGGGATGGAAAGGCTTCAAAGACCCCACTACAAACCGGAGGCTATCGCAAAGCCGCTTACTATCCAGGCGCAAGCAATGATTGCGGCCGAGACGAGGTAATAGGCCAGAGGTCTGGCGGTTCGCAGCCCATAAAGGTTGTCCTGCAAGGTGAGCCCCAGGCGATATCCGGCTGGGAAGAATATTCCGGCCAGGACACCCCAGATCATGCCCTCAGCGCCCATGAACGATACCAAGCCGCCCGGACGATTGAACGACAACAGGTACTGACACGGCGCCACGTGCATGCCGATGAAGTAGAAGCCCGTTGCCCCGAGGAGGCCTGCGGAGAGCCCCGTAGCTACTCTCGGGACGATGCCCTTCTTGAGGGTCCTCCCTGCTATGGAGGCCGTACCTGCCAAGGCGCCTCCCGCAAGCATCACCGCCAGGCAGGAATTGGCCTTGCACAGGAAAGGCAGATGAAGTATCGGTACCGCCAGCTGCTTCAGGGCGACTGCGGTTACCGCGATACCGAGAACCAAGAGCGGCCTCCGCGTAAGAGCAATGCATACCGCCATCACGCCTATCCCAAGACCGGTCAGGAGGTCTCCCTTGTACGGGATTGACGCTGACTTCATGGCGCCGCCGAGGACCACTTCGAGGAAGCCCCAGACGGAACCCAAAACGATTATTGCTACGAGAATGTCGCGTCTTGCCAGAGACTTGGTTTTCGGTTTCTCCATTTCGCTGTCCTCCCTATGGGTCGGAACAATCAATGGTAGATTATAGGTGCGTGACGATTATCTTGCAAGCAATACCTGAATTCGGTGACCGGGGCTGCCGGGGTATGAGTAGTCGTAACACCCCATGCTTCTTTCCTCTAACCAATTCCGCACACAAAACGTTACACTATAAGCCACATCGCGGCCCCTGTTGCCTCAAGTAAAAAAGTATCTGAACGGGTATTCGTTGCCTCACAAATAAATGTATTTGAAATGATTCCGATCGGGGCGGGTTAGGAGACAGCCGCATGAGCCACATCCTCCAGGGTTTCTTGGGTCGTCAGG
>JAZDEY010000021.1:0-104949 GCA_043808325.1 Candidatus Eiseniibacteriota bacterium | reverse complement strand
TCGGATTTCTCCTCATCCGACAACACAAGCAGCCCTCTTGGCCGGCCGGCTTTCATGAGTACCTCCTTGTCGATAGGAACGGTACCCACTATATGCGCAGAACCATACATTAATCAACTTGTTTATGGGACACGACACTAGATTACGTGAAGGCTACTCTCTTTGCCAGCATCCTCGCTCCGGGGGCTTACGAGCCGGGCGATGTCCGCAGCAACACGGAAGTGCTCGAGCAGGCGCGCCGCGCCGGCCGCGACGCCGTCGAAAAATAGGGACACACCCCACTTTCGATCTCGCGCCAGCCTTGATGGCGTGACGTAGGTCACCTGAGGAAAATGGGGTGTGTCCCTATTTACCGTAGGAAGAGGATGGCTACGCCCACCACCGTTGTTGCCGCCCCGACGATACCCCGCCAGCTGGTCTTCTGGCGATAGACCAGCCATAACACAGGAATCACCATCACCGGCATCAGGGACATCAGGGTTGCGGCAACGCCCGCGACCGTATGGGTGACCGCCACCATCGAGAGCCACACCCCGAGGAAGGGCCCGGTCAGCGCCCCGCCAGAGGTGCGGAGGATCGCCTTGCTATCTTTGCGGGAAGCGAGCACGCTCGGGAGTCTCCCTGAAGCCACAACGATAAGCCAGACGGAAGTCGCTGCCACGATCATACGGACCAGAGTCGCCGAAAGTGGGTTAAGCGGCGGAGCACCTTGCCCGCCGGCAACCACCATCCCATACTTCGAGACGACAAGACTGATTCCCTGGCCGAGCGAGCCGCCCAGGCCGCAAAGGACACCGTAGAACTTGTGCGCTCTGGTGGGGCTCACCTCGCTGGCGTGAACGTTCTCATCAAGAATCACGACGAAGACGCCCGCGAGGGTCAGGGCAATGCCGGCCAGATTCCAGGCGCTCAGAACCTCGCCCAGCACGAAATATGCGGTGACCGCTGAGAAGATAGGTGCCATGGACATCAGCAGCACTCCCCGGCGTGGTCCGATCATTATGAGGGCCCCGAAGTATCCGAAGTCGCCGATCGCCAGACCTATCACGCCACTCAAGCCCATGTAGAACCATTGGTTGCCGCTCGCATGGGGCACGACTGTGCCGAAGGCTATGAGGTGAGCGGTCGCAAGGAGGACTGTCGCCATCACCACGCGGTAAGCATTGACGCTGAGCGCCCCAATCCTCTTGCCGGCGGAGGCGAAGAGGATCGCACAGACGGTCCAGAGAGCCGACGTGCAAACCGCAGCGGTCTCACCCAGCACGCGCGGGTCCGACATGATAGAGGCAAGAATGTGAATCGGCGGGATACTACCGGCAAGGGTCACGGCGCCTCAGGGAACAAGACATAGAAAGGTGGTACGCTCCGCGTGAGCCATATATCGCTTTCCGAGAGATAGAATTCAAATCCATGCTCGTGCATCAGCCTGGCCTGCACCTTGAGCACCACCGGGTCCCCGTGCCGCCTCCCCACCTCCAGGGCGGTCGCATCGTCCGCGGAGAGGTGAACATAGCGCCTGCCTCTGCGGCCGATGCCTTCCTGTTTGATCGCCTCGACTTGATCGGTTGCGGTACCATGAAAGAGGAGCTCAGGCGGTTCCCGTTGCTCGAGGCCGAGGTCGATGTCGATCGAATGCCCATAGTTGGCCTTGATCCTCCTGCCGTCATCGCTCAGGGTGAACCGCTTCTTCTCGCTCTCGCGGACGATTCTCTCAAGGGTCTTGCTGTCAATCGCGACCCCGGCCGCGGCTGCCGCCCTCACGAGATCGTCGATGTCCGCCCACCCGTGCCGATCCAGGGAAAGGCCTATCGATTCCGGCCGATGTCTCAAGACAAGGCTGAGGAACTTGCTTATCCTGACAAAGTCTCTATCCATCGCTCCCTCGCGCCGCGCGCTCTCCTTTGATCCCAGCTACCACCTTACTCCGTGAACTCGACCTTGACTTCCTTCACATCCCACAGCGGCCGGAGCTTCTCCTCAATGTCCTCCCGGATCGCTTTGGCGAACTGGTGATCGGCGGGCAGGTCGATCAGGATGCGCACCGCGCCCTCTTTCACATCCACTTGCCTAATGAAATTGGTGCGGACCACGTCAAGGCCGGTCAGAGGATTCATCACGTGTTTGAGGCGGCGCTCCACGACTTCGCGGGTAGTAGGCTCCTGCGCGGTCACCAGGCCGTGGCGCTCCTCATAGTCACGTATGGCCGCTCGCAGGCCCTCGACCGCCAGCACCGAGCAGTGCGCCTTGATCGGCGGAAGCCCGCCCAAGGCCTCGGAGGCCTCCTTCCAGCTTATCTTCCTGGCCTCATCGAGGGTCTTGCCCTTGGCCATCTCGGTGATGATCGAGCCCGTGGCGATATTGGATGCACACCCGTAGGATTCAAACTTGATGTCATCGATTCGCCTGGTCTCGGGGTTTACCTTTATATAGACGGCCACCATGTCTCCACAGGCGGGGCTACCCTCCATCGACTTACCGTCGGGACTGTCCATGTGTCCCACGTTCCGAGGATGACGGAAATGCTCGAGCACTTTCTCGCTGTAAGGGAATTTCATGTGGCGGAACCTCCTCTCAACGGGCTTATGGCCCGGAGCTCCTTCACCACCTCACCCACGGCCTCCACGACCGCGTCGACCTCTTCCATCCTGTTGAAACGTCCGAAGGTGAATCGCACCGAACCATGGGCGCGTTCGTGGTCGCCTCCTATGCCCATGATCACGTGGCTCCCTTCGAGCGAGCGGCTGAAGCAGGCCGAGCCGGTGCTCACCTCAAAGCCTCTCATATCAAGGTGGAGTGTAATGGACTCGCCCTCCACCAGATGAAAAGTCACATTGGCGTTTTGAGGAGTGCGGCGCGTGCGGTGGCCGTTGAGGGTGGTGTTGGATATCTCGGAGAGTGCGCGATCGAGCAGTCGATCCCTCATCGCCTTGAGCCCCTCGTTCTCCTCGGGGGTCACGAGTTCGGCCGCGCGGGCGAAACCGACCGCCGCCGGGATGTTCTCAAGCCCCGCCCTCAGATTGAATTCCTGAAAACCGCCGTCCATCAGCTTGGCAAGCGGCGTTCCCTTGCGGACGTAGAGCGCGCCGATCCCCTTGGGGCCGTGAATCGTGTGGGGAGAGAACGTAATTAGGTCCACGGGGATCTTGGAAGCGTCCAGCGGCAACCTCTTGAAGGTATGAGTAGCATCGGTATGGAAGATGACGCCTCTCGCCTTACAGATGCTCGCGATCTCCCCGATATCCTGAACCGTGCCGATCTCCTGGTTGGCGTGCTGCACCGAGACAAGTATGGTCTCGCCCGTGAGCGATTTCTCAAGCTCGCCCGGATCGACCAAGCCGTCGCGGTCGACGTTGAGATAGGTGATTCGGAATCCCTGCCTCTCCAGGGCCTGCGCGCTGTTCAAGACCGGGAAATCCTCGATCCTGGAGATTACGATATGCTTTCCCTTTTTCTCTGCCAGAGCCCTCGCGACCCCTTTGACCGCAAGGTTGCTCGCTTCGGTATCGCCTGAGGTGAAGACAACCTCCTGGGGCGACGCACCCAGAGCGCCGCTCACGGTCTCGCGCGCCTTCTCAAGGGCATCCTTGGCTTCAATCCCCAGCGAGTAGCCGAATTCCGACGTGGCGACAGCATAGACGTCAAAGAAATACGGCCTCATGGCCTCGAGCACCCGCTCATCGAGCCGCGTGCTTGCGGCGTTATCGAGATAGACCACTTCGCGCGACATCGCTCACCCCAAACATATGGATCCTTAACAAGTGGATCCTTAACAAACAGTCACAAGATCGGCGCGCCCTGGCACGCCCCAACCCGCTCCTGCAATCAGTCCCATACGACTATATGAACAACGTAACCTTCGATTCCCGGGCCTCCTGAAGAAAACTGCCGACCGCCCCGCAGTCGGTTATAAGATCCTGCCTGAGATCGTCAGGCTTGATTCCCATGATGTCCATGGTCATGTCGCAGGCGATGATCTTGCCGCCCAGCTCCTTGAAGTCCTTAAAGAGTCTGTCGAGTGAGGCCACGTTGGCCTTCTTCATTCGCCGCATGACCGTCCATTTGCCGAGGCCCAGCATGTGCATCTTGGAGAGCGGGCCCTTCTCAAGCCCGCCCTTCTTGAGGCGCATCAGGCCCCAGAAGGTGAAGAAAAGCGATGCTTCCATGCCCATCGCCAGGGCGCCGTTGGCTATGATCATTGCGCTGTAGATCTTGTCCATATCGCCGCTATGAACCACTATGGTGAGTTTGTCTGCCACGGCTCTAACCTCACTTGCGTATTTTTATCGTCCACTTCTCGCCCTCGTCCTCGATGCCCAGGAGCTCGAGTCCCATTGCTTTAACTGCCATCGGGATCTCCTTCTTAGAAGCCGGGTGGGTTCCGGTCACCTCGACGACATCGCCCTTCTGAGCATTCCGGAGCGCCTTGCGCGTTTCTACCAAAGGAATAGGACAGGTCTCTCCTACGCAGTTCACTTTTATAGTTGCCATATGCAGCTCCTCCGAATCGATGCTCTCTCGAGCCCACGACCGTAGGGGTTACCCAGACCCCCGATAGGATACCGCAGACTGGGGTGGAAATCCACACAAGTATCAAGACAGGTATCCGGGAAGACCCGCCACCAGGGCACCGATAGGGCGGATTGCCCGGAGCGAATATCAGTTACTGAGCGAAGGGCTTCCGCCCTGAGGCGCCAACTGGAGGCTCGCTCGGTCGGGGGTTGTGCTTCGGCTCAATAACCCCATTCGCCTCCGCATCAACCCCTCTCCCTCGCCCAATTCAGTCCGGCAGCGAGGTGACGAGTGGCCCGCAGCAAGTGTAGTATCGCAGCAAGGGCCATCGGCACCGAGCCTCTGAGCGAAGGGCTTCCGCCCTGAGGCGCCACAGCCGGGTCCGACGAGGCCCGAAGTTGCTTGACCGGCGGGCACATTTGGTATATCATAAAGGAGACCGCAGAGCCAACGAAGGAAGGTAGACGATGAGAACGAAATGCGCCGCCGGCGTTTTTCTTTTTGTGTCGATCACGATGTCATCCGCGCTTCTCGCCATCCCAACCGCACCGCAAGCCTCCGAGGTCGCTCAGACATTTTCGGTGGATTTCTCCGAGCAGGGCCTCAAGGCCGAGGAGCGCTACCTGGCTGACGAACCGTACCAGAACCAGCCCTTCCAGCTCTTAAAGATGGATGGCCTGGAGATCACCCGTGATTTGGGGTTGCCCTGTCTACCCGTCAAGGTGATCCAGGTATATGTTCCCCGCGGAAAAGAAATCCGGCAGGTGGTAGTTGAATCTCAGAAGGTATCGACTCTGCCGGGCGAATACCTGATTCTTCCCGGCCAGCGGGAGATCCCGCTCTCATCGATCGAGATGCCCGAACCCGTGATGCCCGATCAGAGGATCTACGGGTCGGCTTCTCCCTATCCTGCTTCCCCGGTTGTGCTCGCATCGACCGGCAGCATGGCAGGACGAAGGGTCGCCAGTATCAAGATCTTCCCGGTGCAGTATGTGCCGGCCGAGCGCAGGCTCCTTTTCAATCGCGAGATAGCGTTCCGGGTGGACTTTGCCGATTGTGCTTCCGAGCCGGCCCTCCCGCGCGAGACTGCAAACGTGGCCCGGCTCAGAAACGAGATCGTTGCCAAGATGGTCGAGAACCCTTCCGACATCGAGGCTGACTTCCCGGCCGCGGGTACCCTCGAGGGGCCGACAGCGGTCGAGTACCTGATAATATGCCATGAGAATCATGCTGACGAATATGCCCCACTCCGCGATTGGAAGACCCGCAAAGGTGTCCCGGCGGCGATCAAGACCTGGCAGGAGATAACCGCCTCCTATCCCGGCAGGGACAACCCAGAGAAGCTCCGCAACTGCATCAAGGACTACTATCTCAATCACGGCACCATGTGGGTGACGCTCGGCGGAACGGCAATGAAGGCGATCACTTATCTGCGCGGATGCTACTGCGACGTCTATGGCACGGTCGATGACTTCATTCCGTGCGATCTTTACTTCGCCGACTTGGATGGAAGCTGGAACCAGGACAACGACTCATACTGGGGAGAGACCACCGATGGAACCGACCTCTACCCGGATGTCTATGTGGGCAGATTGCCTGGGAATACGGGCCTTCAGTGCTCGACCACCGTCTATAAGGTCCTTACATATGAGGGTCTTTACAGCCTCCCGACCGATTACCAGCTCCGTATGTCCTTCATGGCCGAATGGCTCGATGAAGATACAGACGGCGCCATCAATAAGAACATGATCGACAACGAGTCGGTACCCGCGAGGTTCGATCCCATACAGAAGCTCTATGAATCCAGCGGAAACGAGAATTACACCACCGTAATGAACGCTTTGAATTCAGGCAAAGGGATTGTGAATCACGACGGCCACGGCAATGTGACCGTCCTGGCGATCGGGCCGGATGCCATCACCTCGGACGACATGATGGCCCTCACCAATGCGCCGCGCTACACGGTCTTTTATACCCTGGCGTGCGATCCGGCCGCTCTTGACGGCGTGATGGGATCGCTCGGCAGATCATTCCTCGAATCCCCGAACGGCGGCGGCTTCTTTGTCGGCAATTCGCGCTACGGCTGGTACTGGCCCGGAGCATCGGGCTACGGTACCGGCGACATGTTCGATCGGGAATTCTTTAAGTCAATCTTCCTGAGAGGCTTCGTGAACCTAGGGGCGATTCACGCCGACGCCAAGGTCCAGCGGATACCCTATTCGACCTACGACGACGCCGACCGGTGGACCCAGTTCTCACTGAACCTGCTGGGCGACCCCGAGACACCGGTGTGGTTGGATACGCCCAAGGCACTCGCGGCCTCGTACCCGACAGAGATCGAGACCGGGAACCACATCTTCACGGTGTCGGTATCCTCAGGCGGCTCGCCCGTGTGCCAGGCAAGAATCTGCCTGTGGAAGGGCAACGATGTCTATCTGGTTACCGAAACCATGGGCGACGGAACTGCCTCATTTGAGGTTTCGCCCGCCGATACCGGGACCGTGCTCGTGACGATCACCAAGAACGGCTACATGCCTCACCTGGGCTCTGCCCACGTTGGGGACGGCACGTCCGGAGTCGCCGCGGGGGATCTCCTTCGCGGGATGAATCTGGCGGTCACACCCAATCCTGCGACCGGTTCGGCCACGATGTGCTTCTCGCTGCCCGCGAGCGTGATTCGCGCGGCCGCCGGAGCATCACCCCGTGTTTCAGTCGGCATCTATGATGCGGCCGGAAGGTCGATCGCGAACCTGGCCGCTTCCGGAACCGACCAGCGCACCCGGGTGACCTGGGACGGCCGGACAGCCAGCGGGAGCCGCGTCCCGCCTGGAATTTACTTCGTCAGAGTTGAGTGTGGCGCGATCTCGGCAAGGACAAAGCTGGTGATTCTGAAGTAGCCGGGGCAGGGATCCTGCACTACTGAGGCGGAGCCCGCGCACCAGACGCACACCAGAGCTTGACGCCATTTGCTGCGGGGGATAATCTGTTAGCGGCTGTGAATCCTACGGCAATCTCTTTGGCGAGGTGAGAATTGGCGTCTTTCTTCATAGCACTCGGCACGGGCGAGGAGAAACTGCTCTCCAGTGAAAAATCGCCCTTACGGATAGGGCGTCTCCCGGACAGCGAAATCCACATAGACGACCCCATGGTCTCCAGGAGGCAAGCCGAGATCTTTCGATCCGGCGATAAGTACTTCGTCCGCGACATCGACAGCCGCAACGGCACCTTCCTCAACGGGAGCCGTCTGCTGCAGCCGGCGGAACTCACGCCGGGCGGGGTGATCGGCGTAGGAAGCGCAAAGATAGTATTCGAGCCTGCCGATAGCATGTCCTTCCTGAAGGACAAAGTGGTGGAGAAACCCTCATCAACGGTGAACCTGGCCAGACCCTCACCCACGGCCAAAGTGATGGCGCCCCTTGTGTTGCTTGAGACGGTGGCGGCAATCGCCAGGGAGATGGTTCAGACTAAGCCTCTCGAGAGTCTCCTCGACTCGATCCTGGTCGCCTGCGTGGAGAAGACAAGCGCCGAGCGGGCAGCGATCCTCTTGGTCGGCAAGGACGGTTCGCTTGTTCCGCGCGCCTACTTCTCGAGAGCGAGGTCGGGAGGCAAGTTCGCGATCAGCCAATCCATAGCAAGCAAGGCCATAAAGGAGAATCAGGCGATTCTCATAAGGGATGTCGCAGGCGACGAGAATCTCCGGAAGAGCGAAAGCATTATGACTTTGAGGATCAGATCCGCAATATGTACGCCGCTATGGAATGGAGAGAAGACCGTCGGGATCTTGTACGTGGATACGACGGAATTGGATCGTCAGTTCGGCGAGACCGACCTTCTCTTCTTCTCCTCGCTTTCGGGGATGATCGCCGAGAAGATCGAAAACACCCTCCTGGGAGAGATCGCGAAGGAGAAGGAGCGACTGGACACCGAAATCGAAATCGCGAAGGACATACAGCACAACCTGTTCCCAAAGACCATCCCACAGATCACGGGCTACGATATTGCCTGTTTCAACCGCCCGTCCAGAGAGGTGGGGGGCGACTACTTCGACGTGATTCCCATCGGCCGGTCATATGGGATCGCTATCGCCGACGTGTCCGGTAAAGGCATCGGAGCTGCGATGCTGATGTCCAATCTCCAGGCAATCTTGAGATCGAAGACGACCGGCGTAACCGAGCCGGGGGAGATCCTGAGACAGATGAACGGCGACCTCTTGGAGCGCGTCGGGGTGGGTAGATTCATAACCATGTTTTATCTCGTTCTCGAGCCCGATGTGTGCCGGATCACTTATGCCAATGCCGGGCACAATCCTCCCTACGTGGTGATGACTGACGGACGGATCTCGGCCCTCGAGGTCAGCGGAATCCCCCTTGGGATACTGCCCAATACCGAGTATCAGGCCTTCGAGCAGATGGTCTCGGCCGGCGATGTTTTCGTTCTGTTCAGCGATGGCGTGACCGAGTGCATGAACAAGAGTGGGGACCTATTCGAGGAAGCCAGACTCAAAGAGATCCTCGTCAATAACCGCACCAGGACGGCGGCAGAACTGACCGAGGCCATCCTCTCGGCGCTGGACGCGTTCCGCGAGGAGGAGCCTATCGCCGACGATATGACCCTGGTTATCCTCAAGCGCCTGACGCAGTGCGCGCCCCTCGATCGCGAGGGCCCGGCTTAAGGGTCTAGTGCTGTCGCGGAACTACCGCTCCAATATCACCTTCCGAGTGAGTGTTGTGAGGCCGTCTCGCACCACAATGAAGTAGGCACCGGACGATACGTGGGCACCGTCCTCGTTATCGCCTCTCCAGAAAAGCGCGAGCGTGCCATGCGGGGCCTGACCAGCAAACATGGTCTTCACAAGCTCGCCCCTGACCGAATAGATGGAGACCATGACCCCGTGGTTGCCCTGCAAGGCCAGGTCGATTGCGAACGCGGATGCCGATGGGTTCGGCCTGATAGTCACCCCGGGCTCGCCTGTTTGATCGGCGTCCACTAAGCCGGCTGAGCTCTTGATTGTGAACTGGCCGCTCAGGACCGCACCGGTCAAACCCTCGTCGCTGGTACACACGACCTTGAGCACCCCACGTTCAGTCTCCAACTCGGGGACCGCCCAGTCATAGTAAGGCTGGGCGACATCGGCCGCCACAAGCTCCCAGGTTGCGCCTGCATCAGGCGAGTACCACAGGGAAGCCGATGTAGCTAAGAAGCCGCACTCGGTATCCTCCCAGATGACGCGCTGGGTGCTGCCGGCCAAGTATGGGCCTTCTTCCATCATCCCTACAGCGAGCCCAAGAACACCGATCGTCACATCCGCGTAGACCTCAAAGCCTGACATAAAGCAGGTAACAGTTTTGGGCTGTGGGGTCGGATCTTCGAGAGCGGCCTTGATCTGGGATCTAGAGAATACCGCTATGATCTCATCTGTGCCGTCACTATCGCAGTCTCCGGCACTGACGGAATCAGGAACGGCCCTGACCGTATGCATGAGGAAAATGTGTTCAGGATCCACTTCGCCGGCGCTAAAGCCTGCGGGCGCCTCGATGCAAGCCCTGCCCCAGCCGTCCCGGCTGAAGTTCACGAGCTCCGGCGCCATCAGCGCTGCTGTCGGCGTCGCCTCCTCTGCCGAGAACCTGAGGCTGAAACCGAGAGTGTGGGCGTCGCTGATCAAGCGCCCAGCCAGATTGCGCCCCGAGATCTCCGGATCGTAGGTATGAGGGATCGCGGGCGTCGCTCTGACGATCATCGCTATGCTGTCGGCCAAAGTCGCTGCCGGATCGGAACTGCCGTGATAGTAGGCATCCCGAGCCCCATCGAGCAGAGATCGGACCCTCGCAAGCACGTCGGGCGGGATCGAGTCCTCGCCTGCATCGATAGTGCCCTCCAGGATCTCGAACTTGAGCTCGATCACCTGGCGTGGGGCTCTTCGGTCCTCGCCCAGCACGAAAACCGAGAATTCATCATCCTCGGACTTGGATCGATAATTAGCCAGGAGCGTACGGGTTTCCTCTGCCGGCCCCACGGTAATATCGCGATAAGCCTGGCACGCCCCGGATGGCCTCACAAATACCCGCAGGTACTTGGTTTCAATCCCGGGGGGCAGCGGTTCTGTGGTCGCGACGACGACTTGAGCAGCATACTCAAAAAGAGCATCGGTGCTCAAGGAGTAGAAGTCCGGGAGGAGTGTTACGCCCGGCGGGGCAGGGCAGGAATCGCTGCCGGAGACACTGGCCTCGAGAGTCCCTCCCGTTGAAACACTGTCAAAGGTTACCGTAACGAGGTCAGGCACGGCTTCAACAACGACACTGTCACCCGGAGGCACCTCTGTGGTGAAGGAGATCGGTTCGAATATAAGGATCTGAGACGTCGAGCCCGCAACGTAGAGCTCATCGCCGATAAAGGTCACACCGTGTACGCAGGTTTCCCCGAGGTCTTCGAGCCAGTGGGCTTCCACGACAGCGCCTTCGCTATCGACTTCGAAGAGCGTATCGGCGACCTCCGAAGCCACAAGGAAATTCCCCCGATAGAGCGTCACACTTGAAGGCTCAACAATCCTCTCGGGTAGAGCGAGCGTATAGGCCACCGTGTCGAAACTGTCATCGTAGGCCACTATCCAATGGCTGCTGGGATCGACCAGGTACAGGTGGACTCCTCGCGAGACCATGCCGGTCGGATAAGGATTCTCGTCGCAGCAGCTCGGGGCCATGAAACTCTCGACGACGGTCAGATCCTCCGAGGTCCACAAGACCTTCATCACGTCACCGCAGGCGTCAGCCACCCAGTAGATATTATCCCCCACGTAGGCGCAGGATGTAAGATACGCCGCCTCTTCGTCACAGCCCGGTGGAGGCTCCGGGAAGATGGCCTCCCTCGTGACCGTGCCGTCCGCCGGATCGATAAGATACAGTAGAGAACAGTCGTTCGAGCAATCGCCATAGGGTTGATCGGTCGCAACCAACAACTGGCCGGCCGTATCGAGGCCCGTCAGATTGTCGCTCTCGTAAGGCGCGGGAATGCTTCGGACAAACTGGAAGTCGGCGCGAGCAGGAACAGCCGACGCGAACATGAGAGCCAGCCCGAAAACCGGCACCCATACCAGCCCAAGACAGGACCGCAGCTTCATGGTAATCCTCCTATCGATGTGTCCCCGAGTGTAGCATTACTGAGGTGTTATTTCAAGCCTAATCTGGCTTTGAGGGAACGCACCTCGGTCTCGCGGCCCGTCCCGCGGAGAAGGTCCGCCAGATTGGCCGCGTAACCGGGCACGTCTTTGCTGGAGAGGAAGTATTGCTTGAGCCGGCGGGGGCACTTTGCTTCAACCACGGACGCTGTCCGGTCAAGCGCGCGGCCGTAGTAGTCGGCGGCCGCGTCGCGGCTGCCTGCGGCTGCGCTTATATCCCCACAGGTAAAGAGATAGTCCACGTCGAATATACCGAGCCGGTCGGCGATCGCGAGGGCCTGCTCCGAAAGGTCGGACGCCTCCTCGAGCGTCCCCTGCTCTGCCAGGACCTCGGCGAGCAACCGCATAGACTCGGCCTCAAGATCGCGAAGCCCAATCTCTCGGGCCTCCGCTCGGACAGTCGCCAGAGCCTGCTTCGCCTCGTCCTGCCGCCCCTCGGACATATGCGCTCTCACGCACAGGAGCATGGTAGCCCCGCGGCATCTCACGTCCTCCCGGCCGATGGACTCAAGTATTGCTCCACAGGCCCTCGGCAGGTCAGCCCCGGACCTTGCCGAGACACCACCCCGCACCTGTGTGACACTGAGATGACAGCCCAGCTGATGGCTCAAGTACGCCTGATCGTACGTGTCGAGTGCGGCCAGCACCGAATCAAGTCCCGGTTGGTAGCCAAGCTCGTAGAAGATGTTGGCTTTGAGCACCAGGGCATTTGCCCCGAGTTCCTTGTCTTGGGTCTCGCCGGCAATCGCGAGCGCTCCGTCAAGGCTTCGGAGCGCCAGGGTATATTCGCCCTTGCGAAAATAGGCGTCACCCAGAAAGCTCATCGTAACCGCGGCATACGGTTTATCTTCGATAGAATTCTGGGCCTGGAGGGCCTCGGTCAGGCAGACCATTGCACTGTCAACCCTGCCCTTGGAGAGGTAATACTGCGCCAAGGCCTGATTGTCCCTCGCGATGATGCGGGCGTCCCCGATCTGAGTGTCAATCGCGATTGCCTGCGCCAGACGAGCCCACGCGTCACCGAACTGTCCGCGACTGATCAGGGTCTCGGCAATGTTCCTCAGGCTCTGTGCCTGGTCCCGCGGCTCGCCGGTCTCCATCCGGAGAGCCAGCGCCATGGAATCCATCTCCACACCCTTATCGTAACGCCCCATCAGGGAATAGACCGTGCCCATATCCGACAGCGACGAAGCCATCAGGTCCTTGGAGCCAAGCTCTTTCCTCAGCTCGTAGCTCCTTTCGTAATTGGTGAGAGCCTCTTCTAACCTGCCATCGGACTGATATATCTGGCCGATCTTGTTGAGTGCGGTCGAAATGCCTTTCTTATCCCCGATTTCCTTTCTGATCTCCAGTGACGTCTTCAGCACCGACAGGGCCTGCTCCCTCTTGCCCATGATTTCGTAAATCGAGCCGATGTTTCCCAGACTTGCCGCAAGCCCGCGTTTGTCCCCAAGATCCTCCTTTATTTTCGTGGAAGCCTGGTAATAGGTGAGAGCCTTCTCGAAGTCATTCTTGCGTTTGTAGACCACGCCAATCGCATTTAGGGCGTCCGCTTCACCTTCGCGGTTGCCCATATCCTGGTCCTGCTTCAGGACCTGCTGGAGCTCAGGAAGAGCCCTATCGAGCTCGTCCAGGTTTATGAGCACTTTCCCGAGCTCGAAGCGCGCCGGGCCGAACTTGGGATCAAGGCTTATGGCCTTGCGGAAATTCTCTTCGGCGCCCTTCCACTCGCTCACGGAGGCATAGGTGACGCCCAGCTTGTAATAGCCTTCGGGGTCATCGGGATACTTGGCAATAAATTCCTTATAGGACTCGACCGCCTCATCGGCGTTGTTGGTGATGCCGGCGTGGCTCGCCATGATGAAGGTCCTGTCCGCGGGCGGGACCCGGTCCATGAATTTCACCAGTTTGTCTACGGCCGTGAGCGAGAGCTGCTCCGCCTTCTCATCATAGCCAAGTTTCTGGTAGGCGTCGGCGGCCTTGGCGTAGGCCATCGCGAAATCGGGATCGGAGCTGATTGCGGCCTCGAATGCCTTGGCCGCATCCAGCGAGGCTCCCCTGTATGAGAACTCCAGCCCCTTGGCAAACTCGGCCGCCGCCTTGACCGACTTGGTCCGCTGGGCCGCGGCCTCCTTGCCGAAGTCGGCATCGATGTCTTTCTGGCTGAGATTGAAGATCCTCTTGGTGCGGTTGCCGAGGTCGTCGATCATGGCCAAGAGGTCGGCCTCCGAACCCTTCACCATATCGGTGCCCAGGATTTCCTGGTTCCGGGCATTCTCGACCTTCAGGGTTATCCTTATCTCATCTCCGGACTTGATGAAGCTGCCGAAGGCAACGGCCTCCAACCCGGCGGCCTCCGCAAGTCGGCGAGTGACCTCCGGTGCAGCAACCTCGCGCATGTCAGCACCCAGGTCGTGGACCATCTGGCGCAGCCGTTCAGGGCTCATGATTCTAAAGAACTTGGACTGTGCCAGATCGGCGGTGAGATTATCCGGAATGCCGGAGACCAACCAGTCAAGCCGGCTCTCGCCGGCGTTGTTTTCGAAGGGCAGGATCGCCAGGTAGGTTCTTGCCTTGTGGAACACCAGCGCCGGTCTGAGGACCAATGCGACGGTGACGATCGCCGCCAATCCCACCAGCGCCGCGACGAGAGCGATAGACCTGCGCCCCAGCCTGCGCTTGAGCTTGACCGTTTGACTCTCGATGTCGGCGAGGATCTGGTCGACGGACCCATACCTGTCATCCGGTTTCCGCTCCAGGGCCTTCATCGTGAGCTTGTCGAGCCACGCGGGCACCGCAGGATTCACCCGGGACGGGGGCTCGGCGTATTCCCTGAGGCGCTTCATCAGAGTGGAGATGATGCTGTCGGCCTTGAAGGCGACCTGGCCTGTCAGCATCTCATAGACCACGAGGCCGAATGAGTAGAGGTCCGTCCGATGATCCACCTCAAGGCCTTCCGCCTGCTCGGGGGACATATACTCGGGCGTTCCGATTATCTGCCCGGTCACCGTGAGCCCCCCCGCCTCGGTGCTCTTGGCGATTCCGAAATCGGTGACGTAGGCGGTTCCCTCACGGTCGATCATTATGTTCTGCGGCTTCAGGTCCCGATGAATCACCCCAGCTTCGTGAGCGCACTTCAAAGCATGGGCCACCTGGCTGGCGATCCTGATCGTCTCGTCTATGCCGAGGGCGCCCTTCTCCGTGATCACGGTCTTGAGATCTTGGCCCTCGATGTAGGGCATCGAGATGAACTTGATGCCCTCGGCCTCGGCGATGTCATAGATCCGTAGTACGTTCTTGTGGGTTACCTTGCGGGCAAGGACGATCTCGTCCCGGAACCGCTTGATCGCAATATCATCCTTAGCGAGATCATGTCGGATCACTTTGAGGGCGACCAGGCGATCGATCTCTCGATCTCTGGCCTTATATACCCAACCCATCCCACCCTTGCCGATTATCTCCAGTATCTCGTAGCGGCCGCCAAGAACGCGGCCCTTCTCGAGGGGCTTCTCTTCAGGCTGGGTGGCCAGGGTGCCGGGGAGCGTCGCATCGGCGGCCTTGGTGAGATCGGTCGCAGGAATCGTGAGCCCGCAGCCGGGGCACTCGGCCTCGTGGTTGGATAGCTCCCTGCCGCAATGCGGACAGAATCCCATCGGCCCTCCGACGCTACGGGCCTTCCAGACCCACGTTCAAGAAGTGTCTCTGCCGCGACCGTCCCTGATTTCGCGGGAGCCCCGTCGAGCTACTTACCGAGAAAGGCGGTGCGGTCGGTCCTGGTAAGTGTGAAGACCTTCCTCAGGGCCGCTTCGCTACGAGGGCCAAGCGCTTTGCCCCGTCTCTCCATTGCCCGCCGCGCGGTTGCAAGCGCGGCTTCCAGTCTGTGCTCGACAAATCCGGGTGCCCCGCCCCAGGTGAAAGATGGAATATACTTGGGGGGATAGCCGGCGCCGTAGACATTGCAGCAGGCACCTACGACCGTGCCGGTGTTGAAGGTTGTGCCGATCCCCGATTTTGAGTGATCCCCCATGAAGAGGCCTGCGAAGACCTGGCCGGAATCGACCGACTCAGAACCGATCGAGACCTTGACCGTGGAATAGTTGTTCTTCATGTCACTGGTCTCAGTGCCGGCGCCGATATTGACCCACTGGCCAAGATACGAGTGCCCCAGGAAACCGTCGTGCTGTTTGTTGGAGTAGCCCTGGATCACGCTCTCCGCGATCTCCCCGCCGACCCGCGAGATCGGGCCAAGGCTGGTCCCGCCATAGATCCTCGCGCCCATTTTGACTATGCTTCCAGGGCCGACGTGAAGCGGGCCCGCCAGCGAAGCATTTGCCATCACCGCGGCACCGCCTGCAATATTCACGGGACCCTTGGACGCATCTACGACGACACCTGGGCTCAAGACCGCGTCCTTGGCAATACGGATCTCGGCTTCGTTGGCGAGGATTACCCCGGGCGGCGGGTCCAGTTCGATCCCGCTCCCACCCAGCCGCCGGAAATCGTTGGCAATCTCTTCGCCGTTCAGATTGATCAGATCCCAGGGGTACCGAACCAGGCAGGCCTCGATCGCTCTTGCGGGGAGGCCCTCGAAGACGCCGGGGTCAAGCGGCGCTCCAAGGCAGCGGTCCAGGCTTGCGATGCGATCCTTGGGGAGATTCGCGACGACCACGGTGGTGCCCGATACGTACTTGCCGACCCAGCCCGGATCGATCGCTTCAAATGCCCCATCCCGAAAGACCAGGCGTCCATTGACGAAGGTCAGTACGTCGTGGTTGCGGAAAAGCTCGGCGTACGAGGCGGCACGGCAGCGGTCATCCAGATCAAGGTAGTCTCTGGCGTGAATGACTGTGCCCGGCCCGCCGAGCCCCGCACGCAGCTTCTCTTCGAGCGTCATAGTGCCGCAAAGAAGATCCGACGCGGGCCTGGTAAGGGTCAGGGGAAAGAGATCACGGAAGAGATCGTCCTCAAAAACAATAAGAGGTCCAGCCATACTTACCTCCTCGGAAGAACCGTCGGTATCTACTTTAGAGGCTATCCCAAGCAGGGTCAATATGAAACCACTATCGAGATGTTTGCATCAAAGGGCCAGGAAGGAGGTTTGAACTTTGCCTATCAGAGAATACAAGTGCGGCCAATGTGGTTTTCAGTTTGAGAGCATCGACTTCGGCGCGGTCCCTGCGAGCTTCTCACTATCGCCGGTACTTCCAAACGTCCTGCGGCGGCATCGGCGCATTGAGGTGCTTGGTCCGCACTACGAAGTTGCGGAAATAGGGAGCCAGTACCTGGAGTTCGCGCGGCGTTGGAAATAGGATCTTATTGGTGTGGAAATTGAAAATGCCGCTCCTGCCCTCACCGGAGAGGCCGTAGCCCGCAGCAAGTCCGTGCCATTCCCCCTTGTACTTGAAGAGCACCATAACCACGATCCGCGTATCATCTAGAAGGTCGCCCAGGACCTTGTCGACCCAGGAGTCGATATCTACGACCGCCCAGCCCCGGTAGACACCGAAGACAAAGACCTGGGAGAGCTCGATCGATTCCTGCTTGCCAAAGGAAATCTTCTGTGACGGATTGTACCATTCAAGGAAGTCGACCGTGGTGCTTGCCGTAACCGAGCCGGGATGGTATCCGAGAATCCCATAGGGAACAGGGGTCTTCAGGTTCCCTCGGAAGGCTATCGAGACATCTCGGACGGTAGAGCCGGCAGCGCATTCCCGCCTGATCGCCGTGATCTTTTCAAAGGGGATCGCGGTCTTGCCCCTGTAGTCCTTGAGCACCTTGTCGAGCTGCCGGTCATCGATCACCCCGCAGACGTTGGCGTCCACGAGCCCGATAAGATAGCTGTAGAAGCGATCGCTGACCTGGCCTTCGGGCAAGGAGATCTCCTTGCCAGGCAGATCTTCCGCCATACCTGCCGGAGGACAAAGCAGTGCTGCACAGGTAACTGTGGAAGCCAGCAGGGCCGCGACACAATGTCGTCTCATATCTACATTCTAATCGGCAGTCTGCTCGTCCGAAACAACTATGATGTCATCGTGTCGCGACCAGGCGAGCTCGCCCCCGGTGAACTCTGCCGCCAAGCGGTTGAATCCAGCGCACAACCGGTCTTGCCACACCAGTCTTATTTCTTGAGACCGTCGATCTCCTGCCTCAGGGCCTCGATCTCCTGCTTGAGGTGGTCGATCTCCTGCCTGAGATTGTCACGCATCATCATAGGCTCACCCGGCACGGGCGGCTCCATCCGCTCCATCATACCCATCGGCTCTTTGCCGGGAAGACAACATCCGCCTCGCATCATTCTAACGTCAGGCTTGCCCATCCTTTCGATAAAGACTCTGGAGGCATTGGGACCTTCGGCGACCTCAACCGATATGCGCCTGGTCTCCTTGTTTCGCTTAAGCGTGAGCTCGACGGTCTGCCCCGGTTCGGTATCTCTAATGTAGCTCGCGAATTCGCCCGTGGAGGTCATGTCCTTGCCGTCGACCTTGATCACGATATCGCCGGCCTTGAGCCCGGCCCTGGCCGCCGGGCTGTCCTCTTCGACGTCAAGAATCAGGACACCCTGGCCTTCGCCCACGCCAAAGTAGGACCCAAGATCTGCCGAAATGTCCTGAATCCGCACACCGATGTGGCCCCCCGGCGCCGGCCTAAAATCTCTGAAGATCTTCTCCATATGCGGGATCTTCAGGTTGTAGTAATCTTCATCGTCCTTTTCGCCCCCGCCCCTCCTGGTCACTTCTTTCACGATCTCGGCTTCGCGTTTACCCAGCACAGCCGTGACGACCTCTTTCTTGCCGTCACGCAGAACCACAATCTTGACCTTGTCGCCGGGAACAAAAGACCGGACTTTCTCGATCGCACCTTCCGTCGAAGTGATTGAAGTGCCGTCGACCTCGGTTATGACATCACCCTTCTCGATACCGGCCGCCTCGGCAGGGCTGCCGTCGACAACATCGCTCACGAGAACTCCCTCGACGCCCTTGCCGAGGTTCATAGCATCGATGAGATCATCGGTAAGCGGTTGAAGCATTACTCCGAGCCAACCCTCGTCCTTAGCATTTGCCGCGCCCGTAATCCCGAGGGCGAGGGTAAGCACAAGCAAGATCAAGAGAGGCTTCATGTCCGTCGTCTCCTTTCACTGGGGAATCTTGGCCTCATTCCACATTTTGCTTAAACCCCTGAAACCTCCGGAGGTTCCGGGTCGGGGTTCCATAATAAGTGAACTGCCAGGCGTTGGCAAGCATCCAAAGGCCAAGGGTATCCGGTCCTGCAAAAAAACCTTTGCCTGATCGGTGGGAGGATATATGCTGGCTTCCGGGCATCAATGAAGGTCTTGGATTCTGAACATCCTAGATGGGATCTGACGTTGATCAGATCTGAAACACATATCTGGGTGTCGAGGTTGTATCTTCCGGAGGCAGGTCCTGGCAGACGGGAGGCTTTGAACGATGAGCAGCTATCGGCATGAGTGGCTTGCCATCTTGATTGTGGCTTCGATATGTGCGTTCCCCGCACTTGCTCGATCAGACGCACCGAAAGCATCTGGCGGAGCCGCCTCAGCGGCCGAGTCCGGCGCCAAACCTACTCTCTGGACCTGTTCCATGCACCCGCAGGTGATGCAGGACAAGCCGGGCAACTGCCCCATCTGCGGGATGAAGCTCACTCCCATTCGTCAGGAGGCGACCCGGGCAGAGGCGGCCGGCAAAGCGGAGACCGCGGGCCAAGAGCGCAAGATCCTCTATTACTGGGATCCCATGATGAACCCGCCTTATGTCTCCGACAAGCCCGGCATGAGCCCCATGGGAATGGACCTTGTTCCGGTCTACGAGGATGAGGTCCGCGGCGGTCCGACGGTCACAATTGACCCGGTTGTAACCCAGAACATGGGGCTGCGTGTCGCCGAGGTCACTCGGGGCCCGCTCGCGACCACGCTCCGGACCGTGGGATATTTCCGCGCGGCCGAGCCCAATCAGTACGACGTCACACTAAAGGTTGCCGGCTTTGTGGAGCGCCTGTACGCCAATGCCGAAGGCATGCTGGTGAGAAAAGGTGCTCCCCTGCTTGATCTCTATAGCCCGGATCTTCTGGTGGCCCAGGAAGAGCTGCTGGCTGCAAAGCGTGCCCTCGAGAAGCTGCCCGAGGACGCTGACCCGGATTTGAGGGCGGAATCCCAGGCGCTTGTCGACAATGCAAGGGGTAAGCTCGAGCTATGGGGCGTCGCCACAGGCGATATCGATGCGCTTCTGGGGTCGCGCAAGGTGAGCCAGACCGTCACCTTCCGGAGCCCGGCCACCGGCTTCATTACGGAGAAGGACGTGGTCCAGGGATCGGCGATCGAGGCCGGCCAAAGGCTCTTCCGCATTGTCGATCAATCGGTGGTCTGGCTCGATGCTCAGATCTACGCGAGCCAACTTTCGCTCGTTAAGCTGGGAGAGCGGGGCATCGCCCGCGTACAGGGCCTCGCGCAGGATTCGGTCTCGGGAGAGGTCATCTTCATCAATTCGCAACTTGATCCCGACACGCGTACCGTTGTAGCCAGGATCGCTTTTCCCAATCCCGACCTGGCCCTGAAGCCCGGGATGTACGCCACTGTCGAGATCGGGATCGACATCGGCCAGGATGTCGTCCAGATACCTCGTGAAGCCGTTATCGACACCGGCAGGCGGCAGATCGTTTTCGTTGCCCTAAGCGGCGGACGTTTCGATCCGCGCTCGGTCAAGACCGGAATCGAAACCACGGACGGCACGATTCAGATTCTCGAGGGACTGGCGCCGGGCGAGACCGTGGTGACCAGCGGACAATTTCTGTTGGATACGGAGAGCCGTACGCGAGAGGCGATTCAGAAGCTGACCGCGAAGCGGCTGCTTGAGCCCGCGGCGGCGCCGGCGGCCGGTACTGAGGCCGCTCTGAACAGTCAGGGGGCGGCTGCCGCCCGGGAGACCGATACCGAGATCACGCGCAAGACGGACGCGATCGTCATGGCGTATTTGGACATGGCGCGAGCCCTCGCCGGTGATGGCGCAGTAGGAAGCGCGTCGATCCAAGCTCTCACCGAGGCAGCCCAGGCCCTTGCCGGCAGAGTGGGCGCGGGCGAGTTGGAGCCGATTGCCCAGGGCATACTCGCAGGCTCGCTTGCCATGGATGCGCCCTCCGTCGCAGACGAGCGTAGGCAATTCAGAGCCCTGAGTGAAAGCGTGCTCCATCTTGTCGATCACGTCACGCCTTCCAAGGCCGTAGGCAGCAAGCTATACGTGGTCCATTGTTCCATGTATCCGGGAGACTGGCTCCAGGTGGAAGAACGAATCGCCAATCCCTTCTATGGCTCGTCGATGCTCGAGTGCGGGCAGATCTCGCGCACCATTGAAACCGGGGCCACCAAGTAGAGAGCGCTGAATGATTTCGAAAATCATTGAGTATTCGGTCAGGAACAAGATTCTGGTCGTGGTCATCACCGCGATCGTTACCGGGCTCGGCATCTGGGCCATAAGGAACATGCGGCTCGATGCCATTCCGGATCTCTCGGATGTGCAGATCATCATCGTGACCGAATATCCCGGCCAAGCGCCCCAGGTGGTCGACGATCAGGTCACTTACCCTTTGAGCAGCGCCATGCTCTCGGTGCCGAGCGCCACCTACGTTCGCGGCTTCAGCATGTTCGAGATCTCCTTCGTCTACGTGATCTTCGAGGATGGCACCGATATCTACTGGGCACGCAGTCGCGTGCTCGAGTACCTGAACTTCGTGCGCGACAGGCTCCCTCAGGGCGTGGAACCCAAACTCGGCCCCGATGCGACCGGCGTCGGTTGGGTTTACCAGTATGTCCTCTACCCCGGTTACTATTGCCAGGATCATCCGCGGGGTCTCTGGCAACACGATACCGGGACCTGGTACGCAAAGCCTGAAGATGCGCCGCAGAAGCACCGTAAGACCCTGAAGAGGATCCGCGCCTTCGACGCCCCGGGCAAGTGCCCTCTGGACGGCAAACCGCTCGTGTCGGCAAATCAGGATCTTGCGGAACTTCGGACGGTCCAGGACTGGTACCTCCGCTTTCCGCTGACCGCGGTGGAAGGGGTCTCGGAGGTCGCCTCAATCGGCGGCTTCGTCCGCCAGTATCAGGTGATCCTCGACCCCGACCAGCTCTTGGCCTATCGCCTGCCGCTTAAGGACGTCGTGATGGCGATCGAACGCAGCAACAACGACGTCGGCGGATCAGTGATCGAGATGTCCGAGAAGGAATACATGGTGCGGAGCCGCGGCTACATCAAGGGACTCCAGGATCTTGCCCTCGTCCCCATAGGCGTCGGCCCCAACGGCACCCCGATCTTGCTCGGCAATGTGGCCTCGCTTGCGATTGGCGGCGAGAGCCGGCGTGGCGCCGGTGAATGGAACGGCGAGGGTGAGGCGGTCGGTGGAGTGATCGTCTCACGATTCGGCGTCAACGCCTATCGCACGATCAAAGATGTGAAAGCCAAGCTCGCGGAGCTGGAAGACGGCTTGCCGCCCGGTGTCGCGATCAAGACCACGTACGACCGCTCGGCGCTGATCCGGCGAGCTGTAGGCACGCTTCGAACCGCGGTGACCGAGGAACTCGTAGTGGTCGCCCTGATCTGCATCGTGTTTCTGGCGCACGTCAGTTCCGCCATGGTCGCAATCATCGTGCTGCCGATCGGGCTTTTGGCCTCGATTCTGGTGATGCAGCTCCTGGGCATCAATGCCAACATAATGAGCTTGGGCGGCCTGGCCCTGGCGGTCGGCGTGATGGTGGACTCCGGCGTCGTTATGATCGAGAACGCGCACAAGCATCTCGCGCGTGAGAAGGAACGTGTGGCCCAGGGTCTGCCGGCGCGACCCAGGACCGAGATAATCCTTGAAGCCGCGCGCGAAGTGGGTCCCAGTCTCTTCTTCTCGATGCTGGTGATCACGGTGTCGTTCTTGCCCATCTTCGTCCTGGGCGAGCAGTCCGGCAGGCTGTTTAAGCCGCTTGCATATACCAAGACCTTCGCGATCGCAGCGGGGGCGATCCTGGGAATCACAATTGTGCCGGTCCTCATGGTGTACTTTATCCGCGGTAAGATCCCGGACGAGGATAGGAACCCTCTCAACCGGCTTTCCCAGTCGATCTACAATTTCTTCTTCCGAGCCGTGATGAGGCGCCCGAAGACCACCTTGATCGTGGTGCTCCTGGTCGGCGCCTCGACCATCTATCCCATGATGAGGATCGGATCGGAATTCATGCCGCCCCTCGATGAGGGCGACCTGCTCTATATGCCGACCACCGATCCCAGCATCAGCGTCACCAAGAGCAAGGAACTGCTGCAACAGACCGATAAGTTGATCAAGACTTTTCCCGAGGTCACGAGCGTTCACGGGAAGATCGGCCGAGCGGAGACCGCAACCGATCCGGCTCCGCTCTCGATGATTGAGACCGTGGTCCAGCTGGACCCCGACCGAAATCACTGGCGGCGCCGCAAGGTTGGGCGCTTCTTTGGAGGGTGGCCGGGGTGGCTCAAGGCTCCCTTCACCAAGACCTTCTGGCCCGAGGAACGGCTGATCACCACCGATGAGCTCATCTTTGGATGGACCGAGCCCAACGGCTACCACGCGCCAGGACTCAACGACGTTGTGAGCTTCCCGGGACTTGCCAATGCCTGGCCCTTCCCCATCGAGAACCGAATCAATATGCTCTCAACCGGCATTAAGACACCGGTGGGGATCAAGATCATGGGGTCCGATCTTGAGGTTCTTTCCGATCTTGCGCAGCGCTGCGCGGTCGCAATTCGAGGCGTTCCGGGGACGATCAGTGCCTATCCGGAACGCACAACCGGGGGCTACTACCTTGATGTCACCCCTAGGCGTGAGGATGCGGCCCGGTACGGTCTCACGGTAGGCGACATCCAGGACGTGGTGATGACCGCACTGGGCGGTATGAACGTCACAACCACCGTCGAGGGCCTCGAACGCTACAACGTCAATGTCCGGTATTCGCGCGAGCTCAGGGACAACATCCCGGCGCTCAGGCAGGTCCTGGTAGCCGCGCCGACCGGGTCCCAGATCCCGCTGGGCGAGATCGCCGACATCAAGATCAATCCGGGCCCGCCTATGATCCGGAGCGAGGACGCGCGCCGCACGGCCTGGGTCTTCGTCGACATAGCCGGACGCGATCTTGGCGGCTATGTCAAGGATGCGCGGCGAGTGGTCGAAGAGGAAGTCCCGCTGCCCGCCGGTTATCACCGGGTGTGGTCGGGCCGGTTCGAGTACCTCGAGAAGGCCAATGCACGGCTGCGGATTGTGGTGCCGATCACCTTCGCCCTGATCGTGCTCTTGCTGTACATAAGCAACAGGAGTTGGTTCCGGGTGGGCGTGGTGCTGCTGGCCGTGCCCTTCAGCCTTATCGGGGCCTTCTGGTTCCTTCATCTGCTCCACTACAACATGAGCCTCGCGGTGTGGGTCGGAATCATCGCTCTCTTGGGGGTCGATGCCGAGACCGGCCAGGTGATGCTCTTGTATCTCGACAACACCTTTACGCGCTTCAAGGGCGAAGGCCGGATGAGGGACCGCAGCGATCTCTTCGACGCCATCCACGAAGGGGCGGTCAAGCGAATCCGGCCCAAGACCATGACGGTGGCGACCGACATGATCGGCTTGCTTCCGCTCTTGTGGGTGACGGGGACCGGCTCCGATGTCACCCGCAGACTGGTGGCCCCGCTCGTGGGCGGGATCACGATCAGCTTCTTGATGGAACTGCTGGTCTATCCGGTGATCTTCTATCTCGTGAAACACTGGCAGCTCCGGAAGGAATGGGAAAGGACAGAGCCGTGACGGGACTTACGCGCATAAAGGCGGGGTTACTCGCAGGCCTGCTCTTGGCCGTCCTCGCCACCACATCATGCGCGCTTCATCCACGGGGCGAGCGCGAGGAACGCGAACGCGCACACCTGGCATACCAGAAACACGAGCCGGCAGCGCTTGCAGCCGATGCTTCAATCAAAGACATCCTGGAATACGCTTACGCCGCTAACGCCGACCTGGAGAAGCTCTACTGGGATTGGATCGTCGCGCTGGAGGCGATCCCTCAGGAGGCGAGCCCCGGGACCAATCTGGCAATCTCTTTTGAGTCCATGTTCGAAGAGGGCAAGACGTCCCTTCGGCAGACGACCCTGGGCGTGGGAAACGATCCCATGGGCAATCTGCCTTGGCCGGGGAAGCTCACCACCGCGGGGCGCCGGGCACTCGAGATGGCTCGGGCCGCAGGCCGGCGCTTCGATGGCGGCAAGTTGGCACTCAGGACCAGGGTGCTCGCCGCCTACTATGACTTTGCGCTCTTAGGGGAATCCATCCGGATCAAGGAGACCGAGGTCTCGATTCTTGAGATCGCCTCGGAGACCGCGGGCGCCGGCCTGCGGACCGGAACGGCATCCAGCGAGGAGGTGCTCAGGACCCGGACCGACCGCGATCTTGCCGCAAACGAGGTCGAGACCCTCAAGTCGAGGGTGTCGGGTCAAGTGGCCGCAATCAATGCGCTGCTCGGCCGCGACTCTTACGCACCGCTTACGCTCCCCAAGGATCTTCCGGCACCGAGAGATTTACCCTACACCGACGCCCAGATCCTGGCTCTCCTTGCGGAGCGCAATCCCGAGCTTGCAGCTCTCGCTAATGAGGCCAAGGGCAAAGAGGAAGCCGTCAAGTTGATGCGGCAACAGTATATTCCCGATCTCGGGCTCACGCTCGCGGGCGACCTCGATGGTATGGCCAAGAGCATCATGGCGATGATCACAGCACCCATTGTCCGGCGTGAGGCGATTCAGGCTTCAATCAGGCAGGCCCAGGCGGATCTGGAAGCAAACCGTGCGATGCGCAGGCAGGCCGAGAGTGATTTCAAGGCTGAGGCCGTGTTGATGCTTTACGATATGCGGGACGCCGAGCGCCAGGTTACGCTGCTTGAGGGTTCGATCATCCCCCGGCTCGAAGAGATGGTCCAGATAAGCCGGACCGGCTACCGGGCCGGCAAGACGCCGCTTTCCGAGTTGCTCGACAACGAACGGATGCTTCTTGAGACGAGGCTCATGGCCGCCCAGATGCGCATCGAGCGCGAGAAGCTGCTGGCCCAGATCGAAGCGCTTGCAGCCTTCGAACCATAGCAGCGAAACTTCGCTTGTCCGCTTGGCAGTTTCCTTCTGGGCCTTGCCGGCGTTCTCGGAAGCCTTGTCTTAAAGCACAATCGGGGTTAGAATCCTCAAGGGGATCGCCGAAGGCAACTGCGGCCTAAAGCCATAGGCCGTTGGTGGCATTCGGTCGTCACGCACGCTTTCTGTGAGGAGGTATCATGAGATCGACGGCTCTCGCGATCTGTTTATGCCTTGCCCTGGTGGCAGGTTGTGCGAAGGTTCCGGTCAAGGGGCCCGAGCGGCTCAAGGTGGGGGCCCCGGCACCGGCCTTCAGTCTTCTGAGTCTCGCAGCAGACGAGGAGATCAATTTTGCGAAAACCTTCCAGGCGAGCGTGGGTACCGTGATCGTGATCTGGAGCATGGCATGCCCGACCTGCAGGGAGGCACTCGTCGATTGTGATCGGGTCTACCGGCAATACAGCGGCGAGGGCATATCCTTCGTGGGTGTCAACTTCGACCTCGAGAATGTTCAAGGCGTCAAAGCCTTCCTCAAGTCCGAAGGCCTCGGATTCGTCAATGTCTGGGATCCAAGAACGCGCGCGGCCCGGGCATACAGGGCAGCCGATTACACGTTCAGCGTATTCATCGTCAACCGGGATCGCGCGCTTACTCTTGTTCAATACGACCATCCGCCGGATCTTCGAGCGATGCTGTCCGAGGCCCTCGACCAGGTGATAGCCAATGAGGTCAAGGCGGCAACACCGGGCGGATCCAAGGGGAAGTAGGGAGTATCTCATGCGTAGCATCTGCATAGCGCTCGGTGCAGCCGCCGCCCTGAGCCTGGTACTCTGGGCAAGCGCCTACGCGCTCGATCAAGGCCTTGACATCACCGGCGATGTCAGGCTCAGGCTCAGACACGTCGATTCGGCTGATTCCGGAGCTCTCAGCGGGACCTACGGCGAATCCCTCGGGGAGGGATACTCGCTCAAGCACCGCTTCGTACTCGAGGCTGCCTATCCTTTGACTGACGAAGTCAAGGTGGGCGGTATGATAAGGGTCTCCAACGAGGGCAGGGAAGTGCTGCTTGCTGGCCCTGACTATCTCTCCTCGGAGCTGGGAAGCGCTTTCATCGCCTACGAGACCCCGACCTTGAGGTCGCAGCTTGGTTACTACAGCACGTCTTACACTCCTCTTACCTTGATGAGATGGGACGTTGAGGATGACCCGGAGGGCGGAGGCGGTGGATGCGGTTGCGCCGGGGCGCCCAGCGTCGCAGGCGCCATCCTCGGCGAGACACTGGAGGAACTGGGCCCCGCTCTTACCTTCGAAGGCGTGAGGGCAAGCGTGACTCCCGGCGGAACCTTCGGCCTCGATGGTTTCCTCGCACGGCCCCGAACTGCGGACGCCGATTACCAGATGATCACCACAGGCGGCAGGGCAAGCCTGACCAGATATGCTCTGCGCACC
The DNA here is from genome assembly GCA_043808325.1 of Candidatus Eiseniibacteriota bacterium. Classification (GTDB taxonomy): domain Bacteria; phylum Arandabacterota; class Arandabacteria; order Arandabacterales; family Arandabacteraceae; genus JAZDEY01. The sequence continues at coordinate 77,700 of JAZDEY010000021.1, read as the reverse complement.
TCCTCTTTCTTTGACCTGGGCCTCGTGGCTGTGAGATCCGCGGAAGATGAGAACTCTCTGGAATCACTTCACCGAGCAGGTGTGAGGCCCTTTAAGAACACAGTCTGCGGGATCACCTGGAGTGTGCCGATACTCAAGGCGCTTTCGCTCGGCGGCGAGTGGACACTCACCAAGTCGGCCGGGGACCGCAGGGATCTCTCGTGTGTCCGCACCGACGGCGAGACAGTCGCATGCGCCGACAAGCAGGGTAAGGGCGGGATCGTATCGCTCGATCTCCGGCCCTCCAAATCGATCAAGGCCGAGGCTTCGTACCTTTATCTATCACCCAACTGGGAATCCTATTTCCGGGCACTATCCTACAATCCGAACCGCGAGGGCCTGAGGGTCAGGCTCGAGGTCGCTCGCGGCCCCGTGGTGGTTGCGGCCTTTGCGAGGTATCTCCGGACTATATATCCGGCGCCGCCAAGCGGCTCTCCTGCACCCGCAGAGGACGCCAATAAGATGGCGCACCCGACGTTCAGCTTGAGAACCTATCTCAAGCTTAGCCCCGCTCTCAACCTGGGTCTTGCTGGAATCTATTCGGGCAGCGGGCTCGAGGATGACGGCCCGACGCTCGCCCTCGACACCAAGAAGATCACTCTCGTCGGCACCCTGGCATTCGAATTCGCCAGGGACGCTCGGATCACAATCGAAGAAAGATATGTTTCGAATCGAATCGATTCCTCCAATTCCACCGACCACAACTATGACGTCTCCCTGATCTCCCTCTACGTCAGGGCGGCGATCTGGTAGGCGCATGCACGAGCCGAGCACGCTGAACCCGAGGACCTCCGGTGCGCCCGAGACGGCGCCGACCTGCGGCTCCGCGAAATTCGGGTGGGTCTCGGGGTTGCTGCAGCTCTCAATGGTTGCCGTCTCGACAGTAGTGCTGTGGGTCGCCTGCGCCCCACCCAGAACGGAGCCCCCTCCCGGACCTGCAATCACGCTCGAACGCGAACTCTGGGATTTCGGCGCGATCAAGCGCGGAGAACGGGTCTCAACACAGATCCGGCTCACCAACCGAGGAGACGATTCCCTGCGCGTCTCGCTCTACACATCCTGTGAGTGCCTCACTGCAGGCATCGAGAGAGAAGTCATCCCTCCCGGAGGCGCGACCCTGTTGTCGCTTTCCTTACTCGGCGATGAAGTCAGGGAGGTCACATCCAAGACGCTGTTCGTCGATTCCAACGATCCCATCCGGCCGCGTGCCGCCATTACGGCCCGGGGCAGAGTAACAGAAGGAGAGGGCCCCCACCTTGTGGTCACGCCGAACCCTTTGCCCGTGGAGCCGGCCTCGCGCTTGAGTGGCGGAGCCATCAGAGATCAAGCCTTGGCCGCGCAGGGCAGATTGGTGATAAGTAACAGAGGTAAGCAGGAACTTGTCATACGGGATGTGCGCTGCTTCGGCTGTAGCGGTGACTGGACTCAAACGGTTGTAGGCGGAGGCGAGGAGGCCGTCCTGCAGGTTGAGTTACTGCCGGACTGGCCGGATCAACGCTGGATCGAGCTTGACTCAAACGATCCCATCTCCCCCCTCAGGAAGGTCTCCCTTGTGGAAACCAGATGAGGTTACACGGCGCCTGCCGAGATCGTCCATTTTCACGCATCTGTTCCAGTACCTTAGACACCGGGAAGGTCTGAATGGTTTAAACCCTGCAGGGGACGATACTGTTTGACAAGGCCTTCGCGGGACAAGTAGAGTGAGGTGCGGTCTTGGGGGGCATAATGGAAACCAAAGTGCAACTCGATCTCATGGGGCTCAAGTGCGCTGCGTGCGCAGCCAATATCGAGCGAGCGGTCGGACGGCTCGACGGGGTGATCTCGGCATCCGCCAATCTCGCAACCTCAAGAGGCACTTTCTCCTTTGATCCGGACAGAGTGTCGGTCGCCGGCATAATCAAGGCCATAAGGAACGCCGGCTACGATGCAACTGTCCCCACAACCCGGCCAAGACTCGATGAGGTTGTAGCAGCACGGGCCAGAGTGGTCCAGGCCTGGGCGCTCGGCATCCCAGTCGTAGCCCTGATGCTGATCGAGATGGTTGGGCACCACCACACGATGGCTCTGGATGCGATCATAGTGGTGCTCTCGCTGCCGGTGCTCTTCTACGCCGGCCGGAGCGTCTACAGAAGTGCGTGGCTCAGCGTGATCCACGGCTTTCCCAATATGGACGTGCTGATTGCGCTCGGCACCCTCTCATCGCTCGCAACCGGGGTGATGAAGCTCGCCGGCATGAGCATCGATTCCTACGCCGCCGTCGCAGCCATGATAATGGGCATACATCTTACGGGCCGCTACCTTGAGGCGCGGGCCAGAGGCAGGGCATCGGATGCCGTGCAGAGACTCTTGCGACTCGCCGCCAAGACCGCAACCATCCTCGCGCCTGACGGCGAGAGGGAGATCCCCATCGGCGACCTCCAGCCCGGAGACGTTTTCATCGTCAGGCCGGGGGAGAAGATATCGACCGATGGCGTGGTGGTCTCGGGACGCACCACGGTCGATGAATCGATCGCGACCGGTGAGTCGATGCCGGTTGACAAGCGCGAAGGCGACCAGGTGATCGGCGCTACCGTCAATCAGACCGGCACCGTAAATGTGAAGGCCACCAAGGTGGGAGAAGCCACATTCCTGGCCCAGGTCGCTCGGGCGGTTCAGGAATTCCAGGAAGGCAAAGTCCCGATCCAGAGACTGGCCGATAAGATAACGGCCTATTTCGTCCCCGCGATCCTCGTGATATCGCTTGTGACTCTCCTGGCCTGGCTCTTTGTCCCCGACGCGATGGGGACTCTCCATGATGTGCTGGGATTCCACATGACGCATCCGGAGGCAACACGACTGACGCTCGCGGTTTTCGCTGCCGTGGCAGTGCTTGTGATCTCATGCCCGTGCGCGTTGGGGCTCGCCACACCGACGGCGATAATGGTGGGCGGCGGAGTAGGCGCCGAGATTGGGGTTCTCCTGCGGAGCACCGAAGCCGTCCAGACCGCGAAGGACGCCAAGGTGGTTGCAATCGACAAGACCGGCACGCTGACCTTGGGCCAGCCCTCGGTGGTCGAGATCGTCGCTGCGGAAGGATTCGACGAGGTGCATCTGCTCCGGACCGCGGCCTCCATCGAATATGCCTCCGAGCATCCCATAGCCAAGGCCATAGTTGAGGCTGCCGCGGCCAGGCAAGCCGTTACCGCGCAGGGGCGGCTCCCCAAGCCTGAGAATTTTTTGTCCGAGCCCGGCCTGGGGGTCAGGGCAAGCATCGCCGGCAGGCAGGTTATCCTCGGTAAGTTGGATTTCATCCAGGCAAACGGAGTCCCGCTCGCCGGAAGCAGGAACGCAGCGCAGGAGATTCAGTCCCGCGGCCACACAGTTGTTGGCGTTGCCGAGGATGGCAGGCTCGTGGGTCTCCTTGGGGTCGCCGATACGGTCAAGCCTGATTCGATCGAGGCGATCCGGGCCCTCAAGAGCATGGGCCTCCGGGTGATCATGATTACCGGCGACAACGAAACAACCGCACGGGCAATAGCGGCCCAATGCGGCATCGTTGACGTCTTTGCCAACGTGCTTCCCACCGAGAAGGCGCTCAAGGTCAGGGAGATGAGACAGAAGTTCGGCAAGGTGGTGATGGTCGGCGACGGCATAAACGATGCGCCGGCCCTGGCCGAGGCCGACGTGGGAATCGCGATCGGCACGGGCACCGATATCGCGATGGAGTCGTCGGACATAACCCTGGCAGGTGGAAGCCTTCTCGGGGTTGTGCGCGCTATCAGGTTGTCGCGAGCCATATTCGCCAAGATCAGGCAGAACCTGTTCTGGGCTTTCTTCTACAACGTGATAGCTATTCCCGTTGCGGCCCTCGGCCTGCTTCATCCCATAGTCGCCGAGACCGCGATGGCCGTGAGTTCGGTCAGCGTGGTGACCAATTCGCTCCGTCTCAGGCGGGCCAAGCGGACGCTTGCCAAATAGGATTCCGTCCGCACGATCCGTCGTCCCGAAAAAGCTTGCGGCTTCGGATTATTGCTTTATAGTTCTTTCTTAAGCCCGTACTACATTTCGCATACGTCCCGCAGGAAGAGGAGGGTGGGTGCATGTTCCCGAAGAAGGTAAGAGACGGTTTCGCAGCTGCGCTCGAGGAGATCAAGCAGGCAGGACTCTACAAGGACGAGAGGGTGATTCTCACCCCACAGGGATCGGACATCAAGGTCAAGGAAGGCGAAGTGATCAACTTCTGCGCCAACAATTACTTGGGTCTCTCCAATCATCCCAAGATTGTCGCCGCAGCCAAGCAAGGCCTTGAGAAGTACGGCTACGGCATGTCATCCGTCCGCTTCATCTGCGGGACTCAGGACATACACAAGACACTGGAGAAAGAGATCAGCAGTTTCCTCGGGACCGACGACACCATACTTTATTCCTCATGTTTCGATGCCAACGGCGGCCTCTTTGAGACCTTACTCGATGCCGAATGCGCGATCATCAGCGATGCCCTGAATCACGCCAGCGTGATCGATGGAATTCGGCTGTGCAAGGCCGATCGCAAGGTTTATAAGCATGGGGACATGGCCGACCTCGAGGAAAGACTCAAAGAGACTCAGGCGGCGAAGATCAGAATGGTCGCGACCGACGGGGCTTTCTCCATGGACGGCGACCTGGCGAAGCTGGACCGAATCTGCGATCTTGCAGACAAGTACGAAGCCCTGGTGATGGTCGATGATTCCCACTGCACCGGCTTTATCGGCAAGACCGGGCGCGGCACTGCCGAGCACTACGGAGTACAGGCCAGAGTCGATGTCATAACCAGCACCATGGGCAAGGCGATGGGCGGCGCCTCGGGCGGCTTCACCAGCGGCCGGCAGGCCTTGATCGACATGCTGCGCCAGAGATCGAGGCCTTACCTTTTCTCCAATACTCTGGCACCTGCGATTGTCTACACCGCAATCGCGGCTTTCAGAATGCTGAGCGAGACAACCCAACTGAGGGACACGCTTGAGACGAACACCAGATATTTCCGGGATGCGATGACGGCCAACGGTTTTGACATTAAACCGGGTGTTCACCCGATTATCCCGATCATGCTGGGAGACGCCAAGCTTGCCCACGATATGGCAAGGGATCTTCTAGCCGAGGGGATCTATTTGATCGGGTTCAGCTACCCGGTGGTTCCCAAGGGCCAGGCGAGGATCAGAGTCCAGATCTCTGCCGCCCACAACCGGCAGCAGCTGGACAAGGCGATCGCGGCCTTCGCCAAGGTGGGTAAGAAGTATAATGTCATAAAATAGAACCGGAGAGTGTCGGAAGGTCGAGGTGAATTATCTCGGCCGAGAAAATCAGGCACAGGGGGTAAGCGATGAAATCAGGGCTCTGGATTCTCGTCGTCGTCTTGATCGCGGGGGTGATCGTGGGTTACGTCCTCAAGGACAGAATACAGCCTCCCAAACCCGCGGATGAACAGGCTGAACTTAAGGGTATCACCGAACTCACGGACCCCGAGGCAAAGGTCGATCGGCTACAGGGCTTCATCTCGGACTTCCCTAAGAGTGAGCAGAAGGCGCGGGCCTACTCGATGATTGCCAAGGAGATGCTCGACGCCCTCAAAGATACCACCAGATTCGTGGGTTTCGCTCGGCAGACCATCGAGAAGGAGACCGATCCTGAGAGCAAGGCAACGATGTATTACCGGCTCTACAATCTGAAGATCGACTCCAGGCCTGATGAGGCGGTCCTGATAGGGACCGAACTCCTGACGGTTCCAATGAATGCAGGATGGATTTATAACTACATCGGCTACGATCTGGCCGAGCGGGGCCGTGACCTCGATCTCGCGATGTCCCTGTGTCAGAAATCGATCGAGCTGTCCCAGAGCCGCGAAGACAGCGCTCAATGCATAGACAGCCGGGGCTACGTTTATTACAAGAAGGGAATGTACAAGGAAGCGATAGCCGACTTCGAAAACTCGATCAAGCTCTTTGAAGAGCCCTCTGAAGACGCGACGCGGCACCTGGCTGATGCTTATCTCAAGGCCGGGGAGACTGCCAAGGCCTTCAAGAGTTATAGAGACATTCTCGTGACCGGCGAGTACGACTACGCGAGAGCTGCGGTGGAGTCCCTGATGACTGCGGAGCGTTACACCCCGAAGAAGAAGCAGCAGTTTGAAGACGCGGTATGGCAGGACAGGATGGTGGCCGCCAAGCCTGCGATTGCTTTTACGATGCCGACGCTCGGGGGCGCCTCTGAGAGCTTCGAGCCCACCAAGGGCGACATCGTCATCCTCAATTTCATGAGCCCCACTTGAGGGCCTTGTCATGCGGAGTTGCCGCACCTCGAGGCCATCAATACCAAGTACCAGACCAGGGGGGCCAGGATTGTGGTTGTGGATGTCACGGGTAGGAAAGAGTTGACCCAGAAGGTCGCGAGCGACGCCGCATTCACGGCTCCGATCCTTCTAGACGAGACCGAGTTTGCGCGCAAGCAATACAACGTCCGGGCAACGCCCACGACATATATAGTGGACCCTTCCGGCCGGATGATCTTCAAGCACATCGGCTACGGCCCGGGCATGGAGAAGATGCTCGAAAAGGAGATCGAACTGCTGTTGGCGAGAAAGACGGCATAGCCGGGCGTCAGGCTTCCAGGTCGCGTTTGGGTCCCGGTGCCGAGCTATGGCCGCGGGTTGCGTCACGATCTCCCTTTCGTCGCAAACCCTTAGAATCGAGGATCCACCCATGTCTCTTTGTCTCCCCCCCCTGACCTGACTCTTCCACACAAATTGATACACCGCTCATCCGGTATGCGCAGTTGAAATGGTGGCGGGGTTATGCTATAATGCACACCATCGTGGAAGTCAAACGGATGCGTTCATTCGCCAGTCCGAGATCATTTGATCGAAGAAGGCCGAGGGGCCAAAGGAGAAAAGAAGCATGAACTCAGGTAGGAGTCACCGTTTTGCTCGTTCCCTTAGATTAGCCGTTCCATTGATCGCACTTGTTGCACTTCTCTCTCTTGGCCCCGGAGGCGATCTTGTGCCCGGCAGTCGATCTCTTACGCGCGACAGGCTCCCGGGCTTTACGGATCCCTTCGACCGCATCGTCTATGATGTGACCGTCCGTGGGCTTGCTCAGCAAGCGGCGGAACCGGCGGAGATCGGATTAGCCGAATCCGGCCCGGTGGACGTCTGCCTCCACCCCGATACGCGCCCGGAGGATGCCGAGAGAATTCTCAGGACCCTGGCGGTGTATTTCGGCGAAGACAACTCCCTGAACTACTATCTTCGGACTCGTTGGTCCGTGACCGCCACCAACCCTTCCACGGGCACCGCCGGGAATCCGATCACCCTCACCTGGGGCTTCGTGCCCGATGGGACGTGGGCAGATGGGGGAGCAAGCAACCTCTTTGCGGTCTTCACCGGCGCTTGGGGAAGCCTTGGCTGGCAGGACAAGATCCGAAACGCCTTTTCGCGCTGGCAGGCCGTCATAGGCATCACCTATGTTGAGGTTTCCGATGACGGCGCCGATATGCCTGACTATTCGGGTGTCCTGGGGGTTCGCGGAGACGTCCGAATCGGCGGCCGCTCGATCGATGGGCCGAGCAACGTCCTTGCCTACAACTACTACCCTAACGTCGGCGACATGGTCCTGGACACCGATGATGTTGACTTCTACCACAATCCCATGTCCAACTACGGCAACCTCAAGAACGTCATATGCCATGAGCACGGGCACGGCTTTGGTCTCGGCCACGTGATCCCGACCGACTGCACCAAGCTGTTGGAGCCTTACATTTGCTCGCCGAGTCTCGGTGTCGGCCCAAAGGACGATGACATTCGGGGCGGCATGCGCCATTACGGCGACCCGTATGAGAATAACGACACAAACACCACCCCGACCATCCTGGGCACGATTGCGGATTCGCTGGTGGTCACCGATCTCTCGATCGACAACGGCAACACGGATGTCGATTGGTATCGCATAACGCTCCCGGCCACGCAGCTCACGGTCGAGGTCGATCCGGTCGGGTCAAGCTACTATGTCGGCCCTGACGGGGGCACTGAGGTGTGGGTCGCGACCGACTCGATATCGGATCCGGACATCGATCTCTACGATGCCCTCGGAACGACCCTCCTGGCGAACGCGACTTCTGAGGGCATCGGGGAGACAGAGGAGTTGGATTACTCGATTACCACGGCCGGCGACTATCAGATAAAGGTTTACAGAAAGACAGGTACGGGAAACAACCCCCAGCGTTATACGATGAAGGTCTACGAGGAGGCCTCATCTGGCGTGCCGGCTAGGCTGGATTTCTCTTTCTCGGTGTCTCCCAATCCCTTCACCCAGATGGTGACAGCCCGGTTTGATGCCCCAACGGCTGGCCCCTACGAAATCGAGATCTTTGACATAACAGGCCGGCTCTGCCGCACGGTGGATGGTCTTGCACTGAGCGCCGGCGAGGTGGAGGCGGTATGGGATGGTCGTAACGAAAGCGGCCATGATGCATCCGCCGGGGTGTACTTCATGCGTGTCAGCTTGGGGAGCATGCAGGAGACTGCACGGGTGCTGTTGGTCCGGTAGGTCGATACACCACCTGGCCGCCGAAAGTTCTTGAAAGCCAACCGCATTCCTGCTACAATGGGGCCAACGCGGGGGAAGGTGTCAGTGCTAGACAGGATTGCGTTGTGCGTTTTTGTTTTTTGCGTCTTTGCAGCTACGGTGCCTTCCAGTCCCTCTGCACAATTCCCGGTCGCCATTATCCACCAAGAGCCGGCTCAGAGGGCCCAGGGCGCCAGGCAAATGGAGGAGATGGCCCGCCAGCAACGGCTGTGTGAGCAGAGGGAAGCCAAAACCCAGGCCGAGCGGGCCGGTTCTCTGGCCACCGCAGAGGAAGCCTCGGCAGGCCTCGACTACGTGGTGCTGATGCTGCTTGCTTCCTCCGGGCTCGTCGTCTTCATAGTATCAAGAAGGAGACGCCGGCCGAGGCGCGCGAGGCGGCTCCCTCCGCCCTTCCTACCCCCCCGATAACACCATACGGCAAGGACAGATCTTCTCTACCGGGCATATGTGACAAAGCGGACGTGGGGCCTTGCAGACCTGCCGCCCGTGAAGCGTGATCATGAAGGAGAAACGACCCCAGTCCTTCCTGGCGATCACGTCCATCAGTTCGAACTCGATCTTGACCGGATCCTTCTTGTCGGTAAACCCGAGTTTGGTTGCCACCCGTATCATGTGCGTATCCACAATGATCGCCGGCTTGCCGAAGACCGCCGCCAGGACTACGTTGGCTGTCTTTCTTCCGACCCCTCGGAGCATCACCAACTCCTCGAGGGTATCCGGGACTGTTCCGCCATGCTTGGCCACCACGTCCTTGGACAGCTCGATAATGCTTCTGGCCTTGTTTCGGAAGAAACCGCAGGGTCTGATCTCCTTTTCGAGGGTCACCCTCCGTGCCCGGGCAAAGTCAAAGGGGCTCCGGTATTTTCGGAAGAGATCCGCCGTAATTTCATTGACCTTCTTGTCGGTGCACTGGGCCGCCATCACTGTGGCCACAAGCAGCTCGTGCGGTGTCGAATAGTGGAGGGCTGTGGTCGCCACCGGGTACCGCTTCTTGAGAAGGCCCACAACCCGTTTCGCGCGCTGTCTGAGTTCTTCCGCGGACTCACGTCCCAGCTTCGCCATCGGATTACCTCCGCAAGTCTAGAAGACTTCCTTGACCATCTCGCTCAGACGGACTTCACCCCCGATGCTGAGCCTATGGGCCAGCCTCAGCGGCTCGGGAATACGATACCTGGGACAGCAGGCGAGCACCATCGCAATTGCGGTGTGGAGATCTATCCGGTTCCCCACGGAGACATAGACCGGCTCTACGGAGTCCCTTGTCCGCAAGGCGGCCCCGATCGTCCGGCCCGCGTGATCCGACATATATGAATAGGATCCTTTCTTCACCGCAACTTCCCCGGAGGTTCCATACAGCCGCGATTTCGCGCAGCCGACGACCGGCCGGTCGAGCAGAATCCCGACGTGGGTCGCAAGCCCCATCCCCTTCGGATGAGCGAGACCCTGAGCATCGCACAGGAGGAGATCCACAGAATGCTTAACGGCCTTGAGTGCATCCAGGAGCCCCGGAGCCTCTCTAAACGCAAGAAGCCCCGGCACGTAGGGAAACGTGCATCGCCTCCGAGCGACGCGGGTCTCGATCACTTTGAGTTCGGGATAGGAAAGCACAACGACCGCGGCGAGCACCGTGGACCTGTCCGGGAATCCGACGTCGGCGCCGGCTACGACACGCACCGCCCGCCCGTCCCAGGCGGCCTTGACCATCGGCCCGAGTCGTTGCTGGATACCCCTCGCCTCAGCGGTGGTCACTCGCCATGGATGAAGCCTGCGGCACTTCAAGTTGGGCTCAGTTTCCCCTTCTGCTCTGATCATCGAGAAGACTTCTCTCCTCCCGGGTCAGGGAGGCGACACCTTCTCTGGTTATCTTGTCAAGAATGCGGTCGATTTCTGCGCGCTCCCGCGCCTGTCGAGCTTCCTCCCTGCGCCGTGCCTGCTCTGCCCTCGCGGCGTCCCAGGTCAGCACCCTCCTCTTAAGCGGATACACCAGATTGTCGTACTTGAGGTAAACATAGCCGATCACCAGCCCCCCAAGGTGCGCAAACCTTGCTATTCCTGCGTTGGGAAGCAGAAGCAGCGCGAGCAATTCGAGGGCCCCGACCAGGACCGCGAAGTGCTTGGCTTTGAGCCTTATCAGGAAGTAGAGCAGGATCTCCCTGTCCGGGAAAGCCAGAGCGAAGGCAATTATGATCCCGAATATGGCGCCTGAGGCGCCTATGGTTGGGACGGAGGCGTGAGGCTGAACCAGAACATTGACCAAACCGGCCCCGCACCCCGTCACCAGGTAGTACTTGAGAAACGCCTTGCTTCCCCAATTCCGCTCGAGATCCGAACCCATCATCCAGAGAAAGAGCATGTTGAACAAGATGTGAAGGACACTGCCGTGCATGAACATGTACGTCACTATTTGCCAGAGGTAGCCCCTGCCGAGAAAGTAGGCCGGCACCAGACCTAAGATGCCGAGGAATCTATCGAGGAAGATGCGCTGGAGGATGAACATGCCCACGTTCAGAATCAGCAGCCAGCGCACGACCTTGGTGGTCGACGGAATTATGGAATAGGTATATGTGCGGTAGCCCGACTCCACTGGATCCATCCCCTGATCTGTCCTGCTTGCTCCACTCGATCACCTACTGTATTTGAACCCGGATACCGGTGTCAAGCGCGTTTGGGGCGCTGCCGCGCGCGCCGCCGCCGCGGGGGCTGGAACTTGGGGGCTCCGCGTGCGGAGGCCCGTCGGTTAGAAAGACATGCCCTCCGGGCACTCCGCTCGCTCGCCACTTTGCGCACCGCCGCGGCGGAGCTCGCTCGGTGGGGGTTGTGCTTCGGCTCAGTAACCCCATTCGCCTCCGCATCAACCCCTCTCCCTCGCCCACTCCAATTCGGTAGCGAGGTGACGAGTGGCCCGAAGCAAGTGTAGTATCGCAGCAAGGGCCATCGACACCGAGCCTCTGAGCCAAGGGCTTCCGCCCCGAGGAGCCGCGGCGGGGCCTGGATCTACAGACTTGAAACACCCGCGATTATCGAATAAGATCGCCGATGGAGGCAGTATGAAGTCCATTGAAATTGAAATCACGTGCGCCTCACCTGATGCGCTCTCCGTCAGCATTGACTACCGCCTTGAAGCCTCGCCGATAGTCAAGAAGTGGCGTGCCGACAGGTCGGTGGTTGATGAGATATGGAATGCCATCCACCGGACGGTGACCGATGCTCTGTGCGAATCCCCCCTACCCGGGGAAGCAACCGAGAGAGCAGCGGAGACCGCCGCCGGGCTGCGTTCGCTCGGGCTCGCACTTTTCCAGGAGATCCTGAAGGACGAGTGTGATCGGATCAGAGATCTTGCCCGAGTCGCGGACGACCACCGCGGGACCGAAAGGCCCTACGTAATTTTCAAGATAGACAAGTCGCTCGCCTATCTTCCGCTGGAATTGATGTACGACGGGAGAGCGTTTCTCGCCCACAGCCTATGCCTGGGAAGGGTGCTCTACGCAGAAGAGGCAAAGGTGGGCCAGGTATCACCGCGCAGCGAACCCTACAACATCGTGGTGATCGGCGACCCGTCCGAGGACACCGCAATCCGCCGGGACGTTGAGGACGAGATCGACGCGGTCCGCCGTGTCTTCAAGGGAAGGCAGGGCTTCGCACTCAGGATCACCCTGGGAGCCGAGGCCGACCAGAAGCATGTCCTCGCCAACCTCCCGGGTGCCACGGTCTTGCACTTCAGCGGGCACGGGGTGGTTTCCGAGGATGAACACCTGACCGGCATCAAACTGGCCGGCGATAAGATCTTGAACGGCTACTCGCTCAAGGGGCTTCAGGAGGCTCCCGCATTTGCTTTCCTCAATGTCTGCACACCTGTCTCACAGGCGACCTGGAGGGGCTCGCTCGGCCTCGTCGAGACCCTGCTGAGGAGAGGCACCCGGGCCTGCGTAGCATCGCTGTGGGATCTCAAGAGCAAGTCGGCCACGCTCGTCGCATCGCGCTTCTATGCCGATCTTATCAGCGGCAAGACATTCGGGGAGGCTCTGAGAGAGTCCAGAGTGGAGGCCGCGGATAGGATGGGCCTTCATGATCCCACCTGGGCATCTTACGTGCTTTACGGCGACCCGCGGCTGACCCTGGTGAGGAGGCCTGCAGGAGCCGGAGATCGGACCGGCAGCGGCATTCGAATGTCCAAGAGGCGCATCGCCCTTGCGGCCGGCATCGTTGCCCTGGCTGCGCTGGTCCTTATTCCCATAGCGACCAGGCGAGAACCGCCGAACGAGACTTCAGGACCGCCCCACGAGGGCGCCACGCAGACGTCCCCGCAGGAATCTTCCGGAGCTCCGGGCGCGGTCGCCGTAGGATACCTGGTGATCGAGTCCACGCCAAAGGACGCGCGGATACTGATTGACGGTAAGGAAGTCGGCATGACACCCTATGCTTTTGAGATGTCCGTCGGCAATCATGATGTGGTGCTCGAGAAAAGAGGTTACAGGCGATGGGAGGCTTCGGTCGAGGTCAAGCAGTCACCGCGGGCGACCGTCAAGGCGGCCCTGGAAAAGATGCAGTAGCCGCAGCGGTGGTAGCGGCTGTCCGGCCGCGCCGCGCGCCGGCATGCGGCGGCGAGCCGGCGGATGGCCCGAAGCAAGTGGGGTTCCGCAGCAAGGGCCACCGATGGCGAGCCCTCATTACGGCCGCAATGCTCGCATGGCTGTCACTGGCCGCCCCCTTCGGCCGGCCGGCGCATGCTGCCGAAGGCGACCCGACTGCGGAGCCCACGGCGATCCTGGGCGCCGATATCATTCTTACCGATCTCAGTGGTAATCTCTTCAGCCTCGGCAGCATCGCGGCCGGACAGCCGACCCTCCTTTTCATATGCGATCCGGCTGTAACAAAATGCCGAGAGGGCGCAGTTCACTTCGATAGTCAGTCGGGACGGATCGAGGCCAGGGAGATCCGCCCCGCGTGCGTGTTGGTAGCAGATTATGAAGCCGCGCGAGAGGCCGCCGCAAGACTGGACCTCGGTATTCCAGTTTATGTTGACGCCGCGCGCGCGATTCCTGCGCGCCTGATCCGCCAGGCGGTTCTGCCTGCGCTCATACTCCTGGACGGTCGGGGCCGAGTGACCAAGATCGCGGTCGGTGGCGGCGAATCCCTGGACGGCAATATTACGGCGATGCTCGAGCGCGGGGGCGGCGGGCGCCGGCGAGCTCTGGCCGTCCTGATCCCGCTCGCAATATTCGCCTCGATCTTCTTAGCCCTCGAATGACGCCTGGGAATGGTGTACGATCTTCTCCACACATGGATGAGCGCGAACTGATAGAACGATGTATCGCCGGGGATAACGAGAGCTGGCGGAAGTTCCTGGAATCATACGGGAGCCTGATCTATGGAACCGTAACCACCCTGCTCGGCAGGTTCTCCCTCCACGAACCCGCGCTCGCTGAGGACATCTTTGCGAGCATCATCGAGAAGCTGCTGGTCGACCGCTGTGCGGCTTTGCGGGGCTTCAAATCCGATTCCAAATTCACCACCTATTTGGTGAGCATCGCGCGGAACCGGACCTACGACTATCTCAGGACCTTGAAGCGGAGGCCGACGATATCGATCAGCACCCCGCTGGCCGGGTCGGACCAAGGCTCCGAGGACGAGCTCGGCAAGATGTTCGCGGCGGACCTCGATCTCGATCACGAGCTCGAGGTAAGGCTTACGCTCGAGCAGGCCTTGAAGGGTCTCTCCGCTCCCGAAAGTTTGATATTGCAGCTCTATTATATTGAGGGTATGAAAGACAGAGAGATCAGCGAGCTCTTGAGCTTGTCGGTTGACGCGGTGTCGGCGAGAAAGTCGCGGGCCCTCAAGAAACTGAAGGACCTAGTTGATAAAGGCGGCCTTTAGGCGTCTAATTTAGCGGGAACGAGAGAGAGACCGGTGAGAATATGAAGGTCAAGGATCAAAGGGGCAAGTGCCTCACTGATGACGAAGTCACCTCGTACGTCGACGGTGTCGTTGGATCCAATCTGCGGAAGCGCATCGAGGACCATCTGGCAAGGTGCAGCTTCTGCCTCCACAATGTCGCGGAGCTCAAACATCTGGTCGCTGCGGAGTCCGCGGCCGGCGCACCGCTGCCGGAAGCGGCAATGGCCAGGGCCGCCGGCTTGATTGCCCGGCAGGCGGGGAGCATCTCGGAATTCGACATCACTCTTGCGATAAGGGGCGGCGTGTGCAGGTTACTCGAGACAACCGGGAACCTCCTTCTGCCGGTATCGCTCGCACCTGCGCCGGTCCGCGGCGAGCGGCACCCGGAGCCGGGCCTCAGGGTCGCACAATCGCTCTCGGGGTATCTGGTCACACTGGAGATGATCTCGGGCAAGCAGGCCGTCGAGCCCACAGTCACGATCGTAGAGGAGGCCTCGTCGGCCAAGCCGGACGGCATCAAGGCCAAGCTTTACACTCCCGGCGCGGCGGAGACCAAATACTCTCGCGCTGGAAAGATGCGCTTCTCAGCCCTCAAGCCGGGTGCCTATCGGATCGACATCGAGGAAATCGGGACTATCCGTCTGGATATTCAGTGAGGCACGTTTGGAAAACATCGACATCGCAAGGATGTTCGACGAAATCGCGGATGTCCTGGAGCTCAAGGGCGATAATCCTTTCCGCATAAGATCGTACCGCCGGGGAGCGCGCGTGGCACACGATCTTCCCGAGGACGCGAAGACGCTCCTGGCAGCAGGCACGCTCCAGGAGGTCCCCGGCATAGGCCAGAGCCTTGCCGAGAAGATCGAAGAGATAGCGAAGACCGGCACCTGCAAGTCCTACGAAGAGATCAAGCGAGATCCCCATTATCAATTGCTTGGGCTGCTCAGGATTCCGGGAGTGGGCCCCAAGCTTGCCGTGAGACTCCACGAGGAGCTCGGCGTGCGCACCGTCGACGATCTCGAGCGGGCGGCCAAGGCGGGGAAACTCCGCTCGCTCGACCGGATGGGGGAGAAACTCGAGGAGAAGATCCTCAAGGGCATCGAGCAGGACCGAAGACACGGCGGCCGGACCAAGCTCGCCGAGGCGCTGACCTACGCCGAGTCGATCGTGAAAACCCTGCGCGCGATAAAGGGTGTCACGCGGATAGACATGGCGGGCAGCCTCCGCAGAATGAAAGAGACGATCGGCGACATCGACATCCTGGTGATAGCCGAGTCTTCGAAGAGGATCATGGATGGCTTCACCTCGATGGACACCGTCTCCGAGATCCTTGCCAGAGGCGACACCAAGTCCAGCGTGGTCCTAAAGTCCGGAATTCAGGTGGACTTGAGGATTCTTCACAAGGATAGCTACGGCGCGGCGCTTCACTATTTCACGGGCTCCAAGGACCACAACATCGTGATTCGCGACCGGGGCAAGCACCGCGGCCTCAAGATAAGCGAATACGGGGTCTTTGACGCGAAGACTGAGAAGCTTTTGAGCGGCCGGGACGAGGAGGACGTCTTCAAGTCGGTGGGCCTGCCCTGGATCCCGCCGGAGATCAGGGAGAATTGGGGCGAGATCGAGGCCGCCGAGGAGGGCCGGCTACCCGATCTCGTGGAACTCGAGGACATCAAGGGCGATCTCCAGATGCACACCACCGCCACCGACGGCAGGAATTCCATCGAAGAGATGGCTGCTTTTGCCAAGAAGCTCGGTTATAAGTACATCGCTATAACCGATCACTCCAAGGCAGTGAGAGTCGCGGGCGGGCTCAACGACAAGGAGCTGGCCGCCCACACAAAGAAGATCGGACAGGCCAACCGGAAGATCGCCGGAATCGAGATACTTGCGGGCATTGAAGTCGACATCCTTGCCGACGGCGGCCTCGACCTCGCTGAGGAAACCCTTGCGGGCTGCGATCTAGTGCTCGCTGCGATCCACTCAAGGTTCAACATGCCCAAGGGTGAGATGACCAAGCGAGTGATCAAGGGAATCCAGAACAAATATGTAAATATTTTCGCGCACCCCACGGGGCGGCTGATAAATGAGCGAGAGCCCTACGAGGTAGACGTGGATGCCTTGATCGCCGAGGCAAAGAAGGCCAAGATCGCCCTCGAGCTCAATGCCCACCCCGATCGGCTGGACCTCAGAGACATCCACTGTCGAGCCGCGAAAGAATCCGGGGTGAAGATTGCGATAGATACCGATGCACACGCGGACCTGCAGCTAAGCGCCATGCGCTACGGCATCGCGACTGCACGGAGAGGTTGGCTCGAGCCGGCCGATGTGATCAACACCTGGAGCCTCGTCAACCTCAAGAAATTCCTTTCAAAGGGAAGGTGACGACGTGCCGCAGAAACCGACCAGGCTGCAGGCAACAAAGGAGATCGCCGCCCTCAGAGACAAGATCGATTACCACAACTACAGGTACTATGTCCTCGACTCGCCGGTTGTGAGCGACGAGGAATACGACTGGATGATGAGGCGCCTCGAGGAGCTCGAGGCAGCCTACCCCGATCTGGTCACACCCGATTCGCCTACCCAGAAGGTCGGCGCTGCGCCCAGGGAGGAATTCGGCACGGTGCGGCATTCCATCCCGCTCTTGAGTCTTCAGAACGCCTTCGAGCGGGACGAGGTCGCAGAGTTCGATAAGAGGGTCAAGAAGCTCCTCGGCAAGACCGAGGTTCAGTACGTGGTTGAGCCCAAGTTTGACGGGCTTGCCGTAGAGGTTGTCTATCGTGACGGCCTCTTCTTCCAGGGATCGACCCGGGGCGACGGCTACACCGGTGAAGACGTCACGGAGAACTTGAAGACCATCCGGTCCCTCCCGCTCCGGCTCATGAAAACCGACGGGGGGCCTCCTCCCCTGCTCGAGGTCCGCGGCGAGGTTTACATGGCCAAGAAGGATTTCGCCGAACTCAACCGCAGACGTGAAGGAGAGGGCGAACCGGTCTTCGCAAATCCCAGGAATGCGGCTGCAGGGTCGCTCCGGCAGCTGGATCCCGCAATAACCGCATCCCGCAGGCTCCACATTTATGCCTACGGCATCGGGCGAGTGACCGGAAGATCTTTCGCCTCCCACTGGGAGGTGCTCCAGACCCTCAGGGGCTGGGGACTCCGGGTGAGTCCCGAGATCGAAGTGCTCCCTTCGATCGAGAAAGCTCTCGAATTCCACGACCGCATCTTGGACCAGCGGAAGCGCTTGCCCTTTGAGATCGACGGCGTTGTGATCAAGGTCAACGGCCTCGGCGACCAGGAGACCCTGGGCGAGGTGTCGAGAAGCCCACGCTGGGCGATCGCATATAAGTTCGCGCCCGAACAGGCTCTCACCAAAATCAGGGAAATCATCGTTCAGGTGGGCAGGACCGGCGCCCTCACCCCAGTTGCGATCATGGAACCGGTGCGGATAGGAGGCGTAGAGGTCGAACGCGCCACGCTCCACAATCAGGATGAGATCGACCGCAAGGACGTACGTGTGGGGGACACGGTCGTGGTGCAGCGCGCCGGCGATGTGATCCCCGAGGTGGTGTCGGTCGTAGCCGAGGAGCGCACCGGCAAGGAGAAGAAGTTCAGGATCCCGGACAAGTGCCCGGTCTGTGGATCGAAGGTTTACCGGGACCCCGAGGAAGCCGTTGCGCGGTGCACCAACCTGGTGTGCCCCGCCAAGATCAAGGAGACCATGAAGCATTTCGCGAGCCGGGGCGCGATGGACATTGAGGGCCTCGGCAGTAAGATCATCGACCAGATGGTCGATAAGGGCGCGGTCAGGAGTGTTTCGGACCTCTACAGACTTAAGAAATCCGACTTGCTCGCGCTTGAACGTCTCGCCGATAAGTCCTCGGAGAACCTGCTTGCAGCTATCGAAAAGAGCAAGCGAACCACGCTGGCCAGGCTGGTCTACGCCCTCGGCATAAGGCACGTGGGCGAACATGTAGCGCATGTACTGGCGGACAACTTCCCGTCGATTGAAGCAATCGAAAAGGCCGGTCTTGACCAACTCACATCGGTAAGAGAGATCGGCGATATCGTAGGTGACAGCATCCACAGCTTCTTCAAGCAGGAAACCAACCGGAAGGTGCTGCGAGATCTGGCCGCCCACGGCGTGACCTACGAGGAACCCCACCGGCGCGCTGGGGGCAAGCTCGGGGGCAAGGTTTTTCTCTTCACCGGCAGCCTCAAGGACTTCAAGCGCGATGAGGCCAAGCGGCTTGTCGAGGAAATGGGCGGCCGCGTGGCCTCAGGCATCAGCAAGAAGATCGACTACCTGGTCGTGGGTGAAGACCCCGGTTCCAAGCTGGACGAGGCCCGCGACCTCGGTATCAAGACCTTGGACGAAGCCGCCTTCAAGAAAATGACCTCCTCGTAGTAGGCTCATCGCGGTGCCCGGCGCTACCCACCCACAAAGTAGCCGGGATAGACGATCTTGCCGATGAAGAGGACCGTGTTGGTCCGGTTCTCTCGAATCACAAGCATGAACGGGTGATCCGCTTCCATCCAGAATTCCTGGCACTCCGGGGGGACGCTTGTCGGTCCTACATCGACCTCGGTCACGGCCGCGGCCTCGGTGCCGACCTCGTCGACCCTGACGTAGGTCTTGTGACGAACGGCGGTGATGCCGAGTTCCATGGAGCCGCACAGATTTGAGAAATCGGCCCGATATGGATCGAACGCGATTCCCATGCCGAGCGCAGTGAGCATGTCGTCGAGTCGGGACTCGTACCTGAGCTCGAACTTCGGCATCAACAGGACTCCGTGGCAGCCATGAAAGCTGCCGGCGAGACTGTCCCACCGGTCGGCATTGAACCACGCTATCAGTGAGTCCAGGTCCCGCCCCGGGCGCGGCAGGACAAGCGTCATCGTAAAGACGCTGTCACCATAGGGCAGATCGACCGCCTGGAAATCATCGTTAAGCACGACACTGTAGTCGGCAAGAAGTGTGACCGGGCCTGACGCTGCCGGCCGCGACATCATTCGGCAACGGATCTCCGGTCCCTGCGGCGGATAGAAGGAATCATCACGGGTGTCACGGGGGTCAAACTGGTACTTCCAGTCACCCAGAAAGTAAACTGCATTGAGGAGAACCATCACAGTAAGGGGATCCATCGGCTTGGGAACGATTTGATCGATCTTGCCGTAGGTCCTTGCCTTAACCCAGGCGTTCATGGTGTCCGGCGCGTCATCCCTCGTGAAGTCCAGACTGCGCACCTGCGCATCGAAGTAGGTCTGACAAGCCTGCAGGAAGGATGGCTCGAAGGTTACCCCGTCGCGGGCCCAGATCGAATTGGCGATCTCGAACTTGACCGCAGGATCCAGACCCGTGACGAGATCGATCAGATTCCGATAACACTGGTCCGCGCTTTCGAGGCTATAGCCTGGAAACCCGAGCGTCGCCAGCATGGAGTCAAGGGTCGCCCGGGCGGCCCCGTTCATCGTCATTCCCAATGCCATCGATACGCTCAGGGGTGATATGAAGATGTTGCTATCGGGCTGGTCTCCCACAATCTCCCTGAAGAGTCTGAAAGCGAAATCATTGTTGGCGGAGACTAGCTGCGCCTGGGTAAGCACCATACCGCCGGTGTCGTCATCTTCCCCCTCCGTGGGGCAGAATCGGTGATCGCTGCAACCGGCAAAAACCGCTATCAACAACACTACCAGGAAAGGCCAACAGGTCCTCTTTCGGCGTGACACGGCGCACCTCCATCGACTTATGTATCGACTCATATATGGATCTCGATTATGTCCCTGTCCTCGAGGACGTAGCCCTTCTCGACGGGCTGACCCTCGAATCGGGCATGGCCCCAGACGCGAGCGAATCTCAAGCGCTCGGCGAAATCCTTGTGGATCACCCGCGCGATCTCAAACACCGTGGTTCCTCGCTTGACAACGTAGGGTTTTGATAGGTCCGCCTTCTTGCCGGGCACTTTGGTGTACACGCGGACGATCGAGAGTCCTTGGTAGATAACTTGACGCAGGTTCTCCAGTCCCAGGCCCGATGTACAGGAGACCTCGTAGATGGGGACATCGCCCACGACAGGCCGTATCAGGTCCCTGACGATGCCGGCCTCCCCAAGATCGGCCTTGTTGAGCGCGAGGAGCGATTTCTTCGTGATCGATCGATAGCCGGAGGCATCCTCCTCCGCAACATCCTGGCCCGTAAAGAATACGCCCGCATCCGCCATGTGCTTGTAGATCACCTTCAGGGAACCGTCGGGATCGAGTTCGTCGACTCCGACAACAAGCAGCACAAGATCGCACTCGCGGACGATGTTGGCGAGCCATCCCTCGTAAACGGTCTCGGTGATGGGCGGCATGTCCACCATCTGAATCTGGATATCCTCATAGGGCATCATCGCGGGAAGCGCCTTCTTGGTAGTGAACGGATAGGGCCCGATCTCGGGGGTGGCGTGGGTGAGCCGATCGATGAGGCTGCTCTTGCCCGAATTCGGCGGCCCGAGCAGGACTATCTGCCCCGCACCCTCCCGGGGCACCGACTCGTTGTACCGTTTGCCGCTCGACTTCTTGACATGCTCCAGCTCCTCGGTCAGTTTCGCGATCTTCCGCTTGACGTCCCCCTGGAGCCGATCGGTTCCCTTGTGCTTGGGCATGACGGAGAACATCTCCCGAAGCGCCCGGATCTTCTCCTGAGGCGTTTTGGCCTCCCTGTACTTCTGTTCGGCAGCAAGGTACTGCGGTGTCAGATTTGCAGGCATTTTAGGTCACCGTTCTAAGCTTACCCGCATCCGGGATTTCAATCAATACTTGATTCCAAACTTCGCTTGCCCGCACCCACCCCAAAAAGTATAATCACTAGGTTACACTTCGCAGGTGGGTAAGGCCGGACAAGGTTCTTACACAACGGAAGCACCAATCGAAAGGAGCGGAAATGGAACGAAGTAACGGCCCGAAGAACCGGATCTTCACAAGGATCCTTCCAATCCTGGCTCTCCTCACAGTCACGGCATTCACGGTGGCTACCCCCTCGATCATCGGTTCCCAAACCCTCGAGGATAAGGTCAAGGAATTCACGCTGGCGAACGGCATGAGATTCGTCGTGGTCGAGCGGCCCGTGGCACCGGTCTTTTTCGCCGCGATCGGCTTCAATGTCGGCAGCATAAACGAGTGGGACGGCGTGACCGGGATCTCCCACATCCTCGAACATATGCTCTTTAAGGGCACCAAGAAGATCGGGACCTTAAGCTATGCCAAAGAGAAGAAATACCTTGAGAAGGAAGACGATCTCGCGATCGCTCTCGCCGACACCCGCCGGCAGATCGGCAACTGGCGGCTCGAGATCTATGATGATTTCGTAAGAGGCATCGTCTCATCCTTCCCGGAGGACCTCAAGCACGAGATCGGCAGCGACAAACTCAAGGAACTGGAGGCTTTGGTTTCCGCCCTCGAGGCCAGAAAGCAGATGCCGGAAGAGGCCGGGCGCTACCCGACCCTGATTGAGGATAGCGGCGTTGACTACTACGACCGCTACCTGGCCTCCAAGCGGCTCCAGATGGAGCTTGCTCAGGTCCAGCGGGAGCACAGTAGCCTGATTGTCAAGGAGGAGTTCTGGGACATCTATCTCCGGGAAGGCGGCAGGATGCTCAACGCCTTCACGGCAAACGACCTGACCGCCTACATCGTTTATCTACCATCCAACAGGCTGGAGCTCTGGATGTCGGTGGAATCGGACCGGTTTGCCAATCCTATCTTCAGAGAGCTCTACCAGGAGCGGGACGTGGTGGCCGAGGAACGAAGACTCGGCGAGAACGACCCTGACGAGCAGCTCTTCGATACGTTTCTGGCCGCCGCTTTCCAGGCAAGCCCTTACAGACGGTCCGTGATCGGTTGGATGAGCGATATCCAGGACGTGACGCGCCCCGAACTCGAATCCTATTTTGGACATTTCTATGCGCCCAACAATGCCGTGGCCATCCTGGTGGGTGACGTGGATGTCAACACTGTAAGGCGGATGGCGACAAGATACTTCGGCAGAATCCCGCGCCAGGCACCGATAGCACCTCTGATCACTCAGGAGCCTAAACAGAAAGGTGAAAGGCGAGTGACGGTCGAGCACACCGCCAACCCGCGGGTCTTGATCGGATACCACATTCCCGCCACTCCTCACCCGGACAGCTACCCACTCAAGGCTCTGATGGAGGTGCTGGGGTCCGGGCGTACATCCCGGCTTTACAAGAAGATTTACCAGGAACTTCAGCTTACGTCCGAGGCGCCCGAGGTTTCCAACGGTCCCGGAGAGAAGCTGGATAACCTGCTGATGATAGATGCGGCCCCAAGATATCCTCACACCGCGGAAGAAGTCGAGAAAGCCATATATGCAGAGATAGAGGTCATCCAAAACGAACCTCCCAGCGAACGCGAGATGCAGCGCATCAGGAACAAAATCGATGCTGCGATGGTTCGAACCCTAGGAAACAATCTGGGCATCGCTTTCAACATAGGGTTCAATGCGATTTCGCGGGGTGATTGGCGCACCTATCTCGAAGACCTCGAGAAGATAAAGCAGGTGAAGCCGGAAGACGTCTCCTATGTGGCCAAGCAATACCTTACACCCGAGAATCGGACCGTGGCCACGCTGGTCAAGATTGAGGAAAAGAAGGAAGCCGGAGGCGAGCCTGAAGAGATAGACATGAAGGCCCTGATGAGCTACGTGCGCAGCCTCCCTGAGGCCGAGCAACGTGAGCTGTTCCAGAAATTCCAGGCCATGGGTCCCGAGGAGCGCGAGCAGCTCGCCAAGGAGCTTACAAAGAGGATGAAGGCCGCCCAGCCGAAGTCCGGGCAAGGCGAGAAGGAGGCCCAAGGTGGAAAGTAAGAAAGCCCTAAACGGAAAAGGTCGGCTCGCATTGGTTCTCGCCTTCGTGCTGCTTTCGGCCGCGACCTCTTTTGGGGCTGTGCCCAAGCAGCTCAAGTTCCCTCCGATCGAGTTCAAAACCCCTGAGATCGACACTCTGGTTTTCGCAAACGGTTTGCACGGATACTTGCTTGAGGACCACGAGATCCCGGTGGTCAATATTGTGATCAAGTTCAGGACCGGCTTCCCTCCGGAGGAGGAGACCGGGCTCAATGAATTGGCGGGTTGGGCAGTCCGAAACGGCGGCAGCAAGAGCCTGAGCAAGGGCGCTCTGGATGACGAGCTGGAGTTCATCGGTGCATCGATCGAGTCATATTCGGGCCCTTACGTCGGCCAGATATCGGCGAACTTCCTCACCAAGGACATGGACAGGGTGCTGGAGATGTTCTCGGACCTATTGATCAACCCTGCTTTCGACCCGGCTCAGATCGATCTCCAGAAGAAGTCGATGATTGAAGAGATCAGGAGGAAAGCCGACGAGCCGGACGAACTCGGCCGCAGGGAATTCGCCAAGCTGATCTACAGGAACCATCCTGCCGGCCGCGAGGCAACGATCGCGACAGTGAGCTCGATCCCGCGGGAAGACGTGGTGGAATTCTACAGTAAGTACGTGAGACCCAACAACGCGGTGATCGGCATTTCGGGCGACATAACGCGCCAGGAGGCTCTCGATAGGCTGGGCCGCGTCCTTGCAGCCTGGCAGCCGGGTGGGGAGACGCCGGTGATTCCGGAGATGAAATATGAGGCCGTCCCATCCGTCAATTACATCTACAAGGACTTGAACCAGGCTTACATCTTTGTCGGCCACATGGGTATGAACAGCGCGAACCCGGACCTGCCGCGCGCCGAGATAATGAATTGGATCCTGGGCAGTGGCAGTTTCACTTCCTGGATCATCAAGCGCGTGCGAAGCGATGAAGGCCTTGCCTACAGCGCGGGCGCAAGATTCGGCGATAGCCCCTGGGGTTACGGCCTTTTCACGGCGTCTTGCCAGACGCGGAGCGATGCCGCGATGCGCGCCCTTACAATTATCGAGGAACAGATCGAAAAGATGGAGAATCAGGGTCCGAGCAACGAGGAGGTGACGACTGCTAAGGACTCGTTCATAAACCAGCAGGTTTTCGACTATGAGTCAAGCCCGCGGATAGTCGATCGCCTCGTATGGTACGACATCACCGGGCTGCCCCTTGATACCCTGGAGCGCGAGTTCAAGGCATATCAAGCGGCGACCCTCGAGGACATTAAGCGCGTTGGGAACCAGTGCTTGCATCCCGACGGCCTCACCATTCTCGTGATCGGCAACCAGGATCTCTTCGACAGACCGTTGAAGGATTTTGGAGAAGTCAACGTGATCAAGATACAAGAGGAGGAGGTGCCCGCAGAATGAGAAACGCCAAGATCGCAGTCCTGATTTTGTTGCTTGCAGCATTTTCGATGGCCGCATCGGTGTACGCCGAGGACAAAGGCCAGCCCGCGACCAAGATTCTTATCAAGAAGACCGAGCCCCGCACCGTGGCGGTGATGAAACACAAGGGCCCGTTCACCGACATATCGACCGTTATGCCGAAACTTATCGGCGAAGTCGACCGAGGCGGTTATGCGGTCGCCGGTCCGGTGATGTGCATGTTCTTCAACAGCCCCGAGAACACCGCTCAGGCCGACCTCCTGTGGGAGGTGATGATTCCGGTGGCGTATCCCGGACCTCTGGGCCAGGCCCAGCTTGACAGGATGACCTTCCAGTATTCGGACGTCGCCACTGTGGCATACACATACCATATCGGGCCGTACGAGAAGATCAACGACACTTACAAGCTGCTCTTCGACTGGGCCAAGCGTAATCAATACAAGACCGAGGGTTTCCCGCTCGAGATCTACTGGAACGATCCGGCAAAGACCCCGAAGGAGAAGCTGGTGACCGAGATCTGGACACCCGTGGAGGAGAAGAAGGTACCGGGGATTGCCCGTTAGGTCCGGGGGATCCGGCAGGCCTTGTAGCCCGTGACAAGAGGGGGACTGCTAACGATAAAGGATGTCGTCCAGTTCCCCTCTAACAACTTCGATGTCCTTCCCGGTCGCAAGCGCCAGCTCCCTCACAAGGGTTCGTAAGGCCGCATTAGCTATCTCGGCCTCCCTCACATTGAGTGATTTCCGGATCGACAGCCGCGCCAGGTCGCGGACGGCCTCGGCCAGCTCGACCGGATCGCCGGAGAGCACCTTATCCTTGTAGAACTGAGCACGCTCCTTCGCCTTCGACGACGTCCTGAAGCTTGCCCGCCGTTTGAGTATGCTATAGATCTTCCTCGCCTGGCCCTTGTTGACCGGCTTTCGTACCTTGGTGAGTCTCAGGCGTTCCTCAGGTACCCAGACCTCCATGTGCCTCGCAGGGAACCTGATCAGGACGCCCATGGTTCGACCCTCAGGAAGTGCCTTCGCCTTGATTTCCAAGATCTTTCCGACGCCGTACTTGGGATAGACGATATCCTGCCCGACCTTGAATTCCATCACACCACCTCCTTGCCTACCTCTCAAGACTAGCCTATCAGGATGGGGAGCTCTGCCTAAGGAGCAGCAAGTCCTCGCGTTTTATGTCAAGACTCCTTATCGGGAATGGAATCACGATACCTTCCTCTCACCAGGGGGACGCCCAGGGCTCTCAGGATGATGTCGTCAAGGTGGGTCCGGGTACGCCCGGCCAGCCGCTTGAGTCGGCTGTAAGTCACTCGCATAACGACAATTAGCCCGACAGTCCAGACCGCAAAAACGATCGGACCCTTGATCCAGGGCGAGATGATCCCCGGGAGCAGTCCCTGCATTCGATGTTACCTCCGAGCCAATCTTACCACAACCACTGAAACTGTCAAAGGAATCCGGTGCGGCCCGCGCGGGTCCGAAGGCTGCAACCAAAATCTAACTTCACTGTTGACTGGGGATTGATCCCAAATTAAGATCAAGTGCTCGGACTTCAAACCCTCGATGGGTCGCAGACCTTCGGTAGGTCGGTGCGCGGTAACGCGCAAGACAGTGAGGTAGGCGGGCAGAAAATGCAGCGACTATCAGCGCTAGTACTAGTATCGCTCCTTGCTTCCATCTCAGTCGCACTCATTGTTGCGCCTGCGGCCGCTGCTCCCGGAAACATCGGTGGCAAGGTGCTCGATGCAACCACCAAGGACGCCCTTCCCTTCGCGAACGTCCTGGTCGTGGGGACGACCCAGGGCGCCATATCCATGCAGGACGGCTCCTTCTTCATCAAGAACGTGCCGGAAGGCAGGCATTCGGTCAAGGCATCCTACATGGGCTACGAGCCGCGCCAGCAGGATTCCATCTTGGTGGAAGCTTACGCGACCACGCAGGTCGACTTCAAACTCCTCAAGACGGTCTTGCGGACCGCCAAGGAAGTGCTTGTGACCGCCGAGCGGCCGATGGTGGAAGTGGATGTTCCCTCAACCGTGAGGTCGATCTCCCAGGATGAACTCAGGACGATGCCTGCAAAGGACATTCAGGACGTGGTCAGTCTTCAGGCGGGCGTGATAAACAGCGACGATGAGATCCACATAAGAGGCGGCCGGGCCGACGAGACTCTCTACATCATTGATGGCGTAAGGATGAAGGACTTGATCTCCGGCAAGTCGTCGCTGCTCTCGGTCAGTGCAAGATCGGTCGCCGAGATGGATGTGATCACCGGCGGCTACAGCGCCGAGTACGGCCAGGCGCTCTCCGGAATCGTCGATGTGAAACTTAAGGAGGGTGGATCCAAGACCAAGGGTTACCTTGAATACTCGGTCGATCACATGCCGCTCAAGCGAACCGACCTGGACTATTGGAACACCGATAGCTTCGAGGCGGGGCTGGACGGCCCCGAACCCTTGACTTCTAAGCTCCTTCCCCGAATGGGTCTCAGGCTCCCCGGACAATTCACCTACTTCGTCGGGCTCTCCGGGAACGCCACCGATACTAACCTTCCATCGATCAATAACATCCCCGGCGCGCACGGGCTGCACTCATCCTACGAAGACAAGTTCCTGGGAATGAAGATAAGATATAAGGACCTTGCGCCACGGGCCGAGAACAAATGGCAGGGATACGGCAAGCTGACTTGGAGACTATCGTCAAACAACAAGCTTGCGCTTTCCTTCACCAAGACAATCGCGATCGATCAGGGCAATACGCGGTACGATCCTTACGACGTTACTCGTGAGACATCGGGCTTTCAATACGCCTGGGCAAGACGCCTTGACCATTATCTGACTTATACCGAGGACGCCAACAGCCTCGCCCTTTCCTGGAACCAGATCCTCAACCAGAACACTTTCCATCTGCTGAGGGTTTCGCGCTTCTTCAACTGCGTCCATGCCGACGTCGGGGGCAGGCACTGGACCGAGTACAAGGAGCCGGACGATTTCTCGCAGCTGGGCGACAACGACACTCCGTACTTCATTGAGACCGGCGATGCCGAACTCTGGCACGATCGCTACGTCGAGAGCTACACCCTCAATTGGGACATAACCGCCCGAATCCCGACCCACCATCAGGTCAAGGCGGGGTTGAGCGCGGCTACCGAAAACAGCCAGTACATCATAATAAGGCAGCCCTGGAAGAGCGACCCCGACAGCCTCGGCCTGTTTCACGACATCTTCCATATCTATCCTGCGAGCGGGGCTCTCTACGTCCAGGACAAGATCAACTTCGAGGGCCTGATCGGAGATCTCGGACTCCGGTACGACTACTGGTTCCCGGGCGAGCAGATCGAGCGGGCGATCGCGGACACCACGCGGCTGGCCATCACCCAGACCACGCGTGACAACTTCCGCCGCGACACACGTGAGCTCTTCGGTCGAAGGTACAAGGGGCACTTGAGTCCGCGGTTAGCGATATCCCATCCGATCACCGACAGAGACAACCTGTTCTTCAACTACGGGCATTTCACCCAGGTGCCGAATTACATCTGGATATACTCGAAACTCTCTTCGATCTCGAGCGAGCTCTTCCCCCTGATCGGGAATCCCAATCTCAATTCCGAGATCTCGGTGCAGTACGAGATCGGAGCGAGACATCAGTTTACCGAGACCGTGGCGGCCAACTTCACCCTCTTCTACAAGGACATCTACGACTATCCTACCTCTACAAGTTTCGAGAAACCCGGCGTGGGCGAGATGTTCATCTACCGCAACATGGATTATGCCCGCTCGCGGGGAATCGAAATCGAGGTTAAGAAGAAGATAAGTCACATCATCGGCGGGTCGATCGTCTACACCTACTCGATTGCAACCGGCAAGAGCTCCGACCCCAACACCCTGAAGCTGATCCAGGAGCAGGGCGGTGACATCGGCGCACGGGAGGCAAGCCTCGCCGAGGAATACCTCTGGTGGAATAGACCCCACAAGCTCAACCTGGCGTTTCAGGCCAGGATGTCGGAAGGCGAACATCCCCGGCTCTTGGGCGTCACGATGCCGAGCAATTGGGACCTTTACGCCCAGTGGCTGGTTCAGAGCGGCAAACCCTATACGCCGACCAGGAACCAGATAGAAGTTGCCAAGCGGTATTCCAAGAATGGGCCCTGGGACAATATCCTGGACCTCAAGATAAGCAAGTACTTCGGACGCGGGACCCGAGCCAAGATCTATCTCGACATCGAGAACGTTTTCAACGACCGGACGGTGCGCACGATAGATCCAGAGACCGGCACCACTCCGGCAGTGGGCAAGGGCTCCCATGTAAACGAAGCCAGGAGTCTCTACTCGATTCTGCGGTACAGCGATCCGAGCATGCGTGGGGCTCCGAGAAGCGCCAGACTGGGAATGGGGATAGAGTGGTGAGCGCCGAGACAAGAGCAAGTGCGAGAACTATTGCCCTGGCGGGTTTGATTGCGGCCTGCCTGGTGTTTCCTTCGCCGTCCTCGGCCAAGACCAGTCTTGGAAGCCAGCGGGTGGGTACATCATCGGGGAGTTTTCTGCGTATAGGCCTGGGTGCGAGACCGGCCTCCATGGCCGGCGCCTTCGTTGCTATATGCGATGACATTTCGGCGTGCGCCTGGAATCCTGCGGGCCTGGTTCACCTGACGGGAAAGCAGGTGGCGGTCAACTACATCTCCTGGCCGGCTGATATAGGCTATAGCCACGCTTGCTACGCGATGCCCATCAGGTCGCTTGATGGAGTTGTGGCCTTCCAGTTCGGTTCACTGTCTGCTGAGTTGATGGAAACCCAGGAATACTTCCCGTACGGGACGGGCCGAGAGTTCACCTTCTCGGACTGGCTTGTCGGATGCTCGATCGGCAAGCGGTTTACCGACAAGTTCTCGGGCGGCATTGGGGTCAAGTACGTCCGAGAGGAACTCGGGGTCGAGGTCGGCGGGCCCACGACCAATGCCGTGGTGCTCGACGCGGGCACCCAGTACGAGATCGGTCCCAGGAACATGCACATGGCCGTGGCCCTGATGAACTTCGGTCCTGACATGCAGCCCGGCGGCAGCCACAGCAACGGAACCCCCGGGAGCGCCGCGGATACGCAATACGAAGGTTACGCCCCATCGACTGAATTCAAGTTCGGCATAGCCCTTGCGCCTGTTACGAGACCGTGGCTCACCTCGGTGGTCGACGTAGAGATGTGTCACCCTGCCGACAATGCCGAGACTTTCAGAGTCGGCGGGGAGGCTGTGGTTCTTAAGACTTTGGCGGTAAGGGCCGGCTATGACTTCAACGCCGACGAGCTGAAGGCAAGCTTGGGCATGGGAATAACCACCACGGTTTTCTCGCGGCAGGTGATGTTCGATTATGGCGCAACTCTGAGCCAGTACCTCGGCACCGTGCACCGGGTCTCGCTCACCTTCGGGTTATGAAACGATGAAAAAGCCCTGGATGAAGATGAGGAGAAGAGCGGCTATCGCCGGGATCGCAATCCCCTTGGCTGTGGCATGGGTCGCCGGGTGCGGCGGTAAGTACGACAAGCCCTTGGAAATGCCGAGCAAACCGCGCCTGGGAGAGTACGCCTACTGGGACGGCTATGCCGGGTTCGAGCACGCCAACTGCCTGTCGATTGCGAATGGCAAGATGTTCGTATCATACAGCGAGCCCAGCCAGGCGCTGGCGTTCTTCAGCCACGCCGATCCCATCCCGACCAACGTGTTCCTGGGGTTCTTGGGTCTTACCAGGCCGGTCAAGATCGGCGCCGGCAAGTACGCGATCGCGGTAGCGGATAGCCTTGAGACATTGACCGTAAGGATCTACGGCCTGCGCGGCGGTGACCCGATTGCTTCATTCACCGATCCTGACTGGCGGAGAATCAGCGGGCTCGCCATGGACGACAGCGGCAACGTTTATGTGGCCGATGCAGTCAAGAATTTTGTCAGGGCGTATGGGCCCACGGGCAGGAAGCGTTTTCAGGTCGATCTTGCCGACAGTGGATTTGGGATCGGCCACGTGATGCGCCCCCAGAGCATATCCTATGACGGCGAGGCCCTGCTCATTGCCGAAGCTCATCCGGAGAAGTTCCAAGTGCAGCGGATACGGATCGACGAGCCGCAGAAGGGCATACCCTTCTCGGCTGCGAACCCTTACATAAGCACCTTCACCGACGCCGAAGGCAATCAGCTTAATTTGACCAAACCGGTTGCCGTGGCCGCCACCAGGCAAGGCAGCATTTTCGTGGTGGATCGAGAGCTCGGCAAGATTTTCAAGTTCGACCTGGCTGGTAACTCGATCGCGATCGTCAATGACGTGACAGCGGGGGGACCGTCAAGGCTCGATGATCCGCTGGCCATGGGTACTTACAACGAGTCCGATATCGTGGACAACGTTTACGTTCTGGATCAGGCCACGGGTATTATTTACCAATGGAAGAAAGAATAATGAGGAAGCCGAATCTGATCTTGGCGGGGGCCCTTGCCCTGGCCCATCTGACCTGCTTTGGCGCCGCGATGGCCTCAAGCCACGATGACGCACCGCCGGCTCCCGGTCAGGTGCAGGCGGACCGACCGGACAGGCTTCCGCTTGAGGGTGCGCCACTCTCTCCGGCTGAGGAGATGTATTTCCTTCAGCGCCAGACCGACGGCAATGCCGTGGGGCTTATGATTTCCAACTATGGTTTCTTCGGCAACAACTTCGTCACCCGCTCCCCTTCGATGGAGTATCCCCTGGGCTCCCAGATCGAGCACCTGATAAGAGCAGGGATCTGGGTCGGGGCCATTAACGCCGATGGCGACACCGTGGTATCGACGGGTTCGGTCTCGGGCACCTGGGGCGGCTCGGGTGCGGGCGTGACGGAATTCAACCCCGTAGGCAAGATCAAAGAAAGATCATCATTGATTTCGAGCCGGGCTTTTTCCAAGAAGGCGGTGAGCGAGCAGGATTTCATCACGCAATATCGGGACTACAACCCTCCGCGGCCATCCAATCGGGGGAAAACGCTGCGGGTGGGCATCACCCAGCGGTCGTACCTGTGGAGCTACAAGTTCGCGGAAGCGTTCGTGATCGTAAGTATCACGGTCAAGTACGAGGGTTTCGGCAGCTTGAGCGACTTGCGGCTCGGAATCTTCTCCGAGCTCTCGTCGGGTTGGAAGGGCGCCTACGACACCTGGCGTCCCCCTTCGGGCTCGTGGTTCCGCAAGAAGGTTCTTGAATACTTCGAGGACGAGAGGATGATCGGGGAACATCATTACACCTATCAGGATGGGACCGCTCCCTCGTGGGGCGCTATTGCGCTCCTGGGTACAAAGGGTGAGGGCATGCCTCCGATCGACCAGGTCCCGGTGTCCTTCAACTGGTGGGACTGGCACTCCGAGGCGGACAGTCCCGGCGTCTATACCGATCCTTACCGCTTCCGCCTCATGGGCAATGGCGCTATCGGCGACTGGAAGGCGGTAAAGCCTGAGACTGACGATCCCGTCGAGCTTGTCTCGGCAGGACCTTTCCCCATAACAATGGTCTCCGGTGACAGCATCGTGTTCGTGTGCGCTTTCCTTGGCGGCATGGATCGCGAGAGCCTGATCCAGAACGCCCAGTGGGCGCAGCGGGCTTTCGACAACAATTACATCCTGCCCTCACCCCCACAGCCCCCCAGGTTCAGAGTGAAGCCGACCAAGGGTGCGATCGATCTCTACTGGGACAACTACCCGGAGGACAAGCTGGATCCCTTCTATCAAATCCCGGATTTCGAAGGTTACCGGATCTTTATAACCCGCAAGGCGGGCGCTACATCCGAGGACTTCGAACTGGTGCGCGATCTCGATCTCATCGATGGCCTCGGCTATGACACTGGATTCGAATCGGTGAGGGACACCACTTATTTCGGAGACACGCTATATACCTATCACATCCAGCTCTCGGACCTCAAGGATGGGTTCAGGTACTGGGCTTCGGTTGGGGCCTACGACAAGGGCGTGCCTGAACAGGGCGTCGAAAGCATGCAGAGCGGGGTACTCGCAACCAAGGTGCTGACGGTGCCTGGGCCATCCGCCGAGGAAGACGGTGCCATAAGCGTTTTCCCCAACCCCTATAGGGGTGAGGCCGTTTGGGACGGAGCCCGGGACAGGGAGAAGTACGTGTGGTTCGTCAACTTGCCCAAGCGGGCGACCATACGCATCTATACTCTGGCGGGGGATCTGGTCAGAACCCTTGAATTCGATGCTGATACCTATACCGGTGTAGATGTCCAGGGGCTCAAGACCAAGGGCGAGCGAACCGTGGCAATGCCGGGTGGGATGTGCGCCTGGGACCTGATCTCTGAGCGAGACCAGGCAGTTGCGACGGGACTCTACATTTTCTCAGTCGAGAGCCGGGAGTCCGGCAAGACCCAGCTCGGCAAGTTGATGATAATCAGGTGACGCTGCCGACGGCTTTTGGCGGCGGCAGAGGAGAACGGCTGGTGAATCGTGAATGAGATGCGGATCGACCATATGACCAGGATTGCGGCATTGTTCGTCGTTGCGGGGGTACTGGCGGTGCTCGCAGGGTGCGCCCAGAAGGAGGACCTTACGATTCAGAACCTCCCCCCCGAAACCTACCTTGCCATTTCAGACACCGTACGCAACGTCACTGTCTACACTCAGACTCTGACCTGGTGGGGGGACGACAAGGACGGGGAGGTAATCGCCTTTGAATACCGCTGGTTCATCGACCCGCAGGAAACCGGCTGTCGGACGGACACGCTCTGGGTCCGCACCGAAGAGAAGACCGTGACCTTCAATCTGCCGGTTACTCATGGCACAAGCGTCCATCTTTTCGAGGTAAGAGCAGTTGACGATGATGAACAGCGCGACCCGACGCCCTGCAAGTTGAGGCTCCCCGTAAGTAACAGCCGGCCGGAAGTCATGATCTGGGACCTGGCCGACCTGCCCGACACAACATATCCATCGTTCCTCGCTAAGTGGCACGGGAGCGACCCGGAAGGCGACAACACGATTGCCAAGTATCTGGTCTGGCTCGATGGAGGCCGGCAGACCGCCAAGGAGATCTCGCCTCCCGACACTCTTGTGTCCCTCGGTACGGAGGATTTTGGAGGCAGATACGAAACTCGGAGGACACTGAACCTGGTTGCCATCGACTCAGGCTGCGACACCAGCGCGGTTGCCTCCTACACCTGGTATGTCAAGGAACCTCGGGGTAATATTCTCTTGGTAGACGACCTCTCATCCAGGGCTGGAGTATCCGAGGCTCCGGGTGATCTGTTCTACAGAACTGGCCTGCATTCCTGTGACAGGACTTACTCGGTGCTTGACTTGCAGAAGTACGGGGGCCTCCTCTACGCTCACAATCTTGCCAAGCTCTTCTCGATGTTCGATCTGGTGATATGGTACAACGACTGGAACGACCCTGGCAAACTGGGTTCACCCAATCTCACATTCGCAGGGTCCGACCTGCGGAGTTTCGTTGAAGATGGCGGCAGTCTTCTGCTAGTGAGTCTCGCTGCGATCGGATCAGCCGGCGCTCTCAAAGATTCGTTGTGGCCGCAAGTCTTCGGAATCGACTCCGTTTATGTCAAAGGCAGCTCGACCAATTTCGACTGCATGAAATGGACCATCCAGGGGAACCTCGCTCAAGATCTGGATAGCCTCAAGGTTCAGTCGATCTTCCCCGGAGTGGAGTGTATGTTGCCCGCTCCGACCGCAACTCCCCTCTATTACATCCCGCCCGGCACCGTGGGCAAGTCCCAGACTGAGAACTATTATGTGGGGATCCTTAATCAGTGGTCCGCTGGAGAGGTGGCGCTGCTGACCTTCCCCTTGAGCCGCAGCGACCAGTACGGCAACGCTCGCAGGGAGTATTGCAAGATTGTCAATCTCCTGCTACACTGAACCCGCTTGATTGACAGCCACCGGCATTAGACGCTCTCGTGACGTCCGTGGCCTGACCGGCGATGCTGAGGCTGCCTGACCAAGGAGGGCGCAACAATGTCCAAGAAGGCCGGCTTGCTCGTAATATTGCTTACGGGGCTGGTGTGGGGTCTCTCGGAGATCTCTCTGGGCGACGTGTTCTACAGATTCCATGTGCCTTTTCGGGCGGGAGCCCTTACGGCGGTAGGCATGGCTTTCCTTGTGATCTCGAGGATGGTGTTCGACAGACCGGGCAGTTCGATCGGTGCGGGTGTCCTGGCCGGTGTGATCAGGTGCCTTGTGCCCAAGATCTATCTTTGCCACCTCATAGCGATTGCACTTGAGGGTTGTGCCTTCGATGTCGCCTGGACGGCCCTCAGGGCCGGGGAAAGGCAGACCTTGCGGCGGGCCTGGTTAGCGGGAACGGTTGGGATCTACTCGGGCTTCCTGGCCTTTGGGATCGCAAGTATATATCTCTTTGGATTCGAGAAGTGGGTCGTTCGTGGGATGGCCGGAGTGGCCAGGTGGACTCTGACATCAGGCAGTTTCGCCGTAGCGGTCTTCATTGTGCTAGCGCCGATTGCCATCATGGTCGGCAGACGGATCGCAGCCCGTGCTCCTGTGCCGGTTGAGGGGCGTACCCCCCAAGCCCTTAGTCGATGATCAGAACACCCTTTTTGCGTTTGAGGTGAACAGGCTCCCGGCGCGGCTCCACTGAGGCTGCGACCAGCTCCATGCCCCACAGCACGATCGCTGCCGAGAAATAGACCCATGTCATCAGCACTATGATTCCCCCAATCGACCCGTAGGCACTGCTGATGTTGGTCATATGGATATAACCCAGGAAGGCATTCTTCGCGATTTCCCAAGTCAGTGAGACAACCGCAGCCCCCAGGACCACGTTCTTACGAGGTACGTACCGCGGCGAGGTCAGCAGGTACACCGTAGTGAAGGTGATGAAAGAAAAAGCGTAGGGTATGATGACCACAATCAACCCGAGGGGGTTACCCATGGGAAGCTGGGCCCGAGCGCTGAGCCGCTCAAGGAGCTCGGGCAGGACCAGAGAACCCAGGAGCATCAGGGCCGCGAAAGCCACGAGCAAGAGAGCCACAAGCTGCCTCAGGAGTATGTCCCGCCAACCCTTTCTACCCCATATTATTGAGGCGCTTAGCGCCAGCGTATTGAACACATGTCTGGCGCCCCAGATCAACGCAATTATGCCCATTCCCCATGCCAGGGGCTTGGTCTGGGCTATCGAACGCACCCAGCCCATCACTATGTTGGCCCCTACGGGGGTCACGGCCGACACCATCCGGGCCATTCTCGTCGCTGCAATGTCGGAGGAGCCCACCACGGTGGCGAATATCGAGATCGTCAGCAAGAGCAAGGGGAAGAAGGAGAACATGGCATAGAAGGAGATCGATGCACTGAGGGCAAGGCAATTGTGGGCAGCATATCGGGTTATGCTGTCCTTAAGGATCCGCATGGCACGCTTCAGGATGCCCATAGATCGCCCTCCCACCCGGAAGAAGCTCGCACAGACCCGCCGCACAAGCAACTGAATTCGACCGCGCTTGCTTCATTTTGCTTGATTTATCGGCGGAACTGCGGTACAATGGTTATCGTTAAGAGTGGTGTAGTATCTCTCGGCGGAGGCTTCTTGTCCACGGAGGTGACGCATCAGGGATCTGGGTAAAGGTTTGCGAGCGCGGGTTTGCTCAAATGGAAAGGGAGGAACACTGATGAAGCAGGCATTATTTGTCGCGGTAGTAGCTGTCCTTGTTTCCTTGGCGCTGGTCCCACAGGCCTCGGCAGTCATCCATAACACGACCATCTATCAGGTCCAGCAGGGCTTCATCCCACTTGCTGATACGGTCGTCGTAGATAGTGTCGTGGTGACCGCTCTGGATTTGAGATCCACTACTTACGGTTTCCTGGCAGAAGAGCGGGGCCGGGGCCCCTTTAGCGGCATCCTGGTTTACATGGGCTATCAGAGACCCGACACCATTGGTGGGGTCGGCGTTGTCCCGGGCGATCTGGTGCGGGTGCAGGGACGTTACAGTGAGTACACAGCCGGCAACGGTACCGTTTCCGAAATCGATTACCCTACGATTCAGATCATCCAGAAGGGTTATGGCGAGTTGCTACCCGAGCTTATGAGCGTCAAGGCCCTCGGCGACTCCCTGCCCGATTCGACGTTCTGCGAGAGGTGGGAAGGCGTCTTCATTGAGGTTGACACCGTCAAAGTAGTCGCTCATCTGGCCTTCAATGAATGGCACGTTGTGGAAGCTCACAATCATCCAGGGCCCCACGCCGACGCCGTTCTGAGAATCGGCGATAAGCTTCCTGTGGCGACGCTCCCCAGGCCTGCCGTGGGAGATACCCTGGTGTGGATAAAGGGCGGTTTCTCCTTCGAGTTCAGCACTTATAGAATGTGGCCGCGGGATGGCGCCGACATCTCCTACCTGGGGCTTCCTCCCGGGCCCAATTTGGTTCTCGCTTACCCCATCTCGAACACCGCGATCGACGTCATATTCGACCGGGGTCTTCAGAAGACCTCCGCGGAGAACACCAACAACTATGCCTTGAATAGCAGCACCAACATCGCCAGCGCTCTGCTGGATGGAAGTCTGGACACCAAGGTACATCTCACCACCGCTGCCCAGCCGGTATCCCAGCTTGATGTCTTGACCGCCTGCAGCATCAACTCAAGTTTTGGAGTGCCGATGGATTCTTGCGAGAGCCGCAGCTTCAGGGCGGGATTGACGCCCATAAGCTTTGTTCAGACGCCCTCCACCGGCGACACTTCGCAGTGTGCCGGCCAGCAGGTCACGATCACCGGCATCGTTTCCAACAACAGCACCGCCTTTGGAGGCGACTACTTCGTTCAGGATAGATCCGGCGGCCCGTGGCATGGCATTTATGTGTATCAGTCGTCCAGTACCATGCTAGCCGGCGACAGCGTGGTGGTCTCGGGAATAGCCTCGGAGTACTACAACATGACCGAGATGACCTCGATCGACCACCAGCAGCGCATCCCGATTGCCGCGCCGGTCAAGGCTACAACGGTGAGCCCGGCAGCGATTGTGGCGGGGTCGCCCACCGTAGAGTCCTATGAGAGCGTGGTTGTGAAGCTCGATCACGTCAACGTTTATCAGATCTTCGATACCCATCGCGAGTGGAAGGTGGGCACGGGTACCGACTCGGTTTGGGTCGGCCACAAGAATTTCCCATATACTTACCTGGCGTGCGTTGGCAGCGTGGTCAGCGTCACGGCGCCGCTTGATTTCACCTACGGCCTCTTCAAGATACAGCCGAGAAGCGATGCCGATATCGTTGTGCATTCGGCGCCTACCGCGGGTACTCCTAAGTCGGGAGCCTTCGCTCTCAATCTCTTCCAGAACACCCCCAACCCGTTCGGGAGTGAGACCGCGATCAGATTCACGATTCCTTCCAAGATGAGCGTCAACCTTTCAATCTTCGACGTCACCGGAAGGCTCGTGAGATCGGTCGACAATCGGGAGCTGCCGGCCGGCGAGTATTCGGCAAGCTGGGACGGCAATGATGCTTTCGGCTCTAAGGTAGGTGCGGGAGTCTACTTCGTAAGACTCGCAACTGCTCGGAATACAATCGAGAAGAAGATGGTGCTCGTGAAGTAGATATTCGGCAAGTCATAACACGGGGGAAAGTCGTCACAGACTTTCCCCTTTTCTTTTCGTATGGGTCAATCGGTATGCTACAATCCCCGCTGACCTCTCTTGATTTTCCTTTGCCGAAAGGAGGATGTCTGCAATGCATTCAAGCAAGATAACGACGGCGCTGCTGGTCGGCGCAATGGTGATAGGACTGCTCGGTGCGGCCGCGACCGAGACCGCAGCCCTCGACCTGACTCGCCCCTCCCCGCTCTATTCTTACTTCGAGGGTATCCGCGGGAGATTGCCGCTTGAGACCCCGGCGACATCCGATGACCCACTGGCGCTCTGGATAAATCCCGCAGCGCTGGGGACCGGTAGGACCGGCGGCCTGGGATATCTCCATTCCTTCAGTGCTTCGAGTTTCTCAGGCGACGATGCCTTCGCGATTTCGCTGGGCAGCCTGGCTTTCGGTGCGGAATTCATGACGTTGAAGGAGACACCACTCGCGGAGCCGAGGAAGGAAACGAGAAGGTACACTTTGGCCTCGGGGCAGAGGTTGTACAAGGACATATACTTCGGCACGTCCTACTCGTGGCATGCCTCCCAGATATCCGAGTTGGATCGCGCTTCGACATGGTCGGTGGGAGTTCTGGTCCGGCCCACCAGGACGATATCGATCGGGGCTGTGGGAAGGGATCTCAACAGCCCGACTTACTACGGTAACAGGTTCAGACCGATCATCGAGACCTCCCTTGGTTTCAGGCCGGTCGGTGAGAAACTCACGCTGTTTGTCAATTACCTGGCGCGCAGCAAGAACCTCGAGATCCGTGCGCCCGAGGGAGGAGATCGCCTGATCGAGACCCAGCCCAAGTCTTTTCTTGTCTTCGGCGTTGAGGCCGAGCTCTTGACCGGAGTGAGCCTCAGGGCCGGCTCCGACGAGGACGGCAACTTCAGCGCCTCGGTGTCGCTCTTGGCCGGAAATGCCGGAATAGGCTCTCTCTTCACAAGTGAGAAGGGCGGCAACGGCAAGGACAAGAGATACGGCATGGTGTACGCCACGGCATCTCCATTCTGGCATGAGAGCGCGCTCACCCCCAGAAACGGCTATCTCGAAATCGATCTCAGCGGTTCCATTGGCGAAACCGCGCCCCCTTTCAGCATCATCGGGGGGGGCCCGCGCTACACATTGAAGGATCTCGTGGACAGGCTGGAGCGCGCCAAACGCTCGCCTGAAATCCGCGGCATCGTGGTCAAGTGCACCGGCATATCCGCCAATCTGGCGATACTCGACGAATTGCGCCAGTCACTGATCGATTTCCGGGCCTCAGGCAAGAAGGCAGTTGCCTACATGGAGCAGCCGACCAACCGGGAGTATTATCTTGCGACGGCATGCGACTACATAATTCTGATCCCCAACGGCTACCTGGGCCTCGTGGGCCTTAAGGCCGAAGGGCTCTTCCTCAGGGGCACACTGGAGAAACTGGGCATCGAGGCGAAGTTCACCAAGGCGGGCAAGTACAAATCAGCGGTCGAGGCCTTGACCGAGGACCAGTTCACCGAACCCAGTAGGGAGGCCGAGAATGCCCTTCTGGATGACATCTACGCCAAGTTCGTCGGCGATATCGCCTCAGGCAGGGGCATCACTGAGGCCGATGCGCGCGACCTGATCGACCGCGGGCCCTTCCTGCCTTCAGACGCGCAGAAGGAAGGCCTGATCGACACCGTAGCCTACTGGGACCAGGTCCCCGACATCATGAGCAAGGTCCTGGTTGCAGGAAGCAGGTCGATCCCGTACGCCGCCTTTGCGAGGCGGAATTATGCCCCCACGCGCTGGGACCAGCCGCCGACCATAGGCATTGTCTATGCGGTCGGCAGCATCAACCATGGGGTGAATCGGCGCGACATGCTTTTTGGCGAGACCATGGGCTCGGATACCATGACAAGGGCGATCAAGGCGATGAGAGAGGACGGGTCGGTCAAGGCAGTGGTGGTGCGTGTGGATAGCCCCGGCGGTGTGATGTCGGCCTCCGACCTCATAAGGCACGAGCTCGAACTGACGCGTAAGGAGAAGCCGGTCATAATCTCGATGGGCGGAGTCGCCGCCTCAGGCGGCTACCACATAGCTTGCGACGGCACCAAGATCCTTGCCGACGAGGCCACGATAACCGGCTCGATCGGGGTCTTCAGTCTCTGGCTCCACACCAGAGGCTTGTATCAGAAGCTGGGCGCCAACAAGGAGATCATGACGCGCGGCAAGCATGCCGACGCCATGCCCACCTGGCGGGATGTCACCGAGGGCGACCTCGCGCTGGTGCAGGCCTTTGTGGACGAATACTATAAGAGGTTCGTGAGCGATGTCGCAGCCGGCCGCAGCAAGACCTATGAAGACATCGACAGCGTCGCCCAGGGACGAGTATGGTCGGGCAAGGCGGGGCTTGCGATCGGATTGGTCGATAGGATAGGCGGCCTCAGGGCGGCGATCGATCTTGCCAAAGCCGAGGCAGGTATAGCACCGGACGAGCAAGTGAGCTTCAGGGTTCTTCCCAAGGGTGGAGGACTGTTCGAATCCCTGATCTCGAGTGCCCAGGCCAGAGTAGCCGGCCAAGTGCAGATTCCCGACCGGTGGCGAACTCTGCTCGAAAACTCGGCCCTGGTCCCCGAGTTCGACGAGCCGTTTCTATATCTTGCGCCATTTGTTTTGGAGATCGAATAGGCTCGCGCTCCGGCGGTCCTATCTTCGGAAGTCGGCGTTCTCGTCAAGCTGAGCGACGAAGGCAGCCATCAGCTTCGCGCAGTTCTCGAGATCGCCGAGGTGGATCACCTCAACCGGAGTGTGCATGTATCTATTGGGCACGCTCAGCAGGCCACAGGCAACGCCGCCGCGCGACTTGAAGACCGCGTCGGCATCAGTTCCCGTCCACTTGGGAGACGCCCCGATCTGAAAAGGAATCTTGTTATCGACGGCGACCTTGGTCAGGGCATCCTCCACGCGCGGACTCACCGATGAGCCCCGGTCGATTATCGGGCCAAGCCCCAGCTTGATCTCGCCGTGCCTTTCCTTGGAGATACCCGGCGTGTCGGTGGCGTTGCCTACGTCGACTGCGACCGCAACCTGGGGTTCGATACTGAAGGCACTTGTCGTGGCCCCGGCAAACGAGATCTCCTCCTGAACCGATGATACGCCATAGACGCCGGCCTTGAGGCCCTTCTCCTGCGAGAGTATCCTCAGGGCTTCCGCAACAACGAAGGCTCCCATCTTGTCGTCGAAGCCCCGCGCCACGGCAAAGTCGCCCGCCAGCATCTCGAATCCCATGTCGAAAACGACGGGGTCGCCGATCGCGACCCGCTCGAGCGCTTCCTCTTTCGTCTTGGCGCCGATGTCGATCCACATATCATGCAGCTTGGGCGCCTTGCGTTCATCGTCCTTATCCTGGAGATGAATGGCGGTTCTCCCCACAACACCCTTCACGGACCCCTTTGCGGTGCTTATGACCACGCGCTTGGCCGAAACGATGTTGGGATCCACTCCACCGATCGATGCGAAGTAGATGAACC
The DNA here is from genome assembly GCA_043808325.1 of Candidatus Eiseniibacteriota bacterium. Classification (GTDB taxonomy): domain Bacteria; phylum Arandabacterota; class Arandabacteria; order Arandabacterales; family Arandabacteraceae; genus JAZDEY01. The sequence goes on along the minus strand of JAZDEY010000021.1, from coordinate 35,775 downwards.
CCTGGTCGTTTATGTAGTGCACCATGAAACCCACCTCGTCGCAGTGGCCGATCAGCATCACGCGTGGCTTCCCGCGGCCGTTGATTATGCCGACCGCGTTGCCCTGGACATCGGAGTCCACGCTGTCCGCAAACTCCGACACGTAGGTCCGCCAGACATCCTGCGCGGGGCGCTCAAAACCCGATGGACTGGGGATGTTGACAAACTTCGCGAGAAAGTCGAGTGATTTCTTATCGAGCATTTGCTTCCTCCTAAGCTACCTTGACCGCCAGCATGGTGAAATCATCCGTAAGTATCCCACCTGTGAAATCCAGTATCTCGTCGCGTATCCTCTGCACAATGCGATCACAGGGGAGATCAAGCGCGGACCGTGCGATCTCGGCGAGTCTCTCCTCACCGAACTGCTCACCCCGTTCGTTCTGAGGTTCCGTCAAGCCGTCCGTAAAGAAGAGTAACACATCCCCCGTCCGCAGATCGATTCTCTCCTCCTCGTAAGTGGATTCCCGGATCACGCCGAGGACCAACCCGCCCTTGTTGAGCTTCCTCACCCCATCCTTCGCCACGACCAGCGGATAGACATGACCGGCATTTGAATAGGTGAGCACTCTGGCCTTGGTATCTATCACTCCGTAACAAGCGGTGACGCAGTGCTCGGGCTCGACGCTCTCCCAGATCAGCCTGTTGACCTTGGCAAGGATGTTGCGGATCGAGTAATTGTTTCTGATCTCCGCCAGGAGGCTCGCCCTGAAGCTCGCCATAACCAGTGCGGCCGGGATACCCTTGCCGAACACGTCGGCAATCACCACTCCCCACTGCCCCGAGGTTATTCGAATCACGTCATAGTAGTCACCACTCACTTCCTCCGACGGAAAGTTGATGGCGCTCAAGTCGAAGCCCGAAATCGCCGGCAGTTCGGCAGGCAGGAAGGTCGTCTGGATCCGCCTGGCGATATCGAGCTCGTCCTCGAGCCTTCGTTTCTCGATCAGCTCGGCATGCAGGACCGCCCGTTCTATCGAGATCGCCGCCTGAGACCCGAAGGCGGTTATCAGAGCGAGATCCTCTTCGCTGAAAGCGCCGGCGAGGTTGCTCTCCAGATTGAGCACCCCGACGATCTTCTCGTCCGCGAAGAGGGGTACCACGATTTCAGACCGGGTCGCGTCTCTCGAGTTTATGTAGCGCGGCTCCTTAGAGACGTCATTTACTATTACCGGTTTGCCGTTCTTCGCGGCCCACCCCACCATACCCTCACCAAACTTGAGCTCAACCTGCTTCTCGGTCATCGGATCGTAACCGCTGGTGGTGAGGCGCACGATCTCACGAACCTCCGGGTCGACAAGGAAGATACCGCCCGCGTCATGTCTGACAACCTGTCTGAGACAATCTAGAATCAGATTCAGGACCTCGCCCAAATCGAGGGATGAGCTTATTCTCACTCCGACCTCATAGAGGAGCCTCCGCTGCTTGGCCTCTCGGCGTGAGGTCGCGTAGAAGCCCGCATTATCGACCGCGATTGCAATCTGCTCGGCAAGCGCCGAAAGCACCTCGAGGTCGCGGCCGGTGAAGTCCCCGTCGGCCTTGTTGATTGCCTCTATCGCACCCCGGACCACACCACCCCTCATCAGGGGGACGCCGAGGCTCGAGCGCTTGGTGGCATCGAGGGCCTGGTCCAAGGAGTCCCGGTACTTGCCGATTTCGTCAGGATCGTTGGTAAGAAGGACCCGGCCACTTGCGACTACCCGGCCGATCACGCCCTCGCCCTTATCGATGGAAGGGTTCCCTATGTCGGCAGCCCTCTTGCCGAAGCCTATGAGAATACGGATTCTCTCGCCCTTATCGTCCAGCCTTCCCAGGGAACAGGTCTCACAGTTGACCGCCGACACCACAAGGTCATAGACCAGCGAGAGCAGGGTATCAAGGTCAAGCGTCGAGTTCAGGATCTTGCTTGCCTCAACCAGAAACTCGAGTGAATCTTTGTCCATAGACGCACCGCGAACAGTAACGAAAAGTGAGAATACTAAACAAGGGGGACACGTCCCCCTTCGCGCTAGATTCCGAAATCCGCCAAGGCTTATATATCTTGGCCGAAGCAGGCCGCTTTGTCAATTGGAATCAAGGCAATGGAGTCGCTGCGATAGCCCGGGGAGCACTCTCCTGGACATCGATGCGGGAGGCGCGATCTCGCCGGTTTCGAAATAGCTTGATGATAAGCCGTGCCATGCTAGAATGCTCACGGTGCTATGATGGCAGACCGGCCGAGTGAAAACAGTGTGATAAGAAGCCCCGATACCCTCAGGAAGGATAGAGTCCCTCCGGGCCAGCATCTTGTCGAGGGGCTCCCCATCCTCCATTTCGCGGGCGTTCCCAGGATCGATATAATGAAATGGCGCCTCAGCATCACGGGCCTCGTCGAGAAGCAAGTGGATCTCACCTATGACCAATTCATGTCGTTGCCCCAGTCAAAGGTATTTTGCGACATCCATTGTGTCACAACCTGGTCAAGCCTCGGCCACACCTGGGAAGGCGTGCTTGCTGTGGACCTCAAGCGGGTGGCCGCCGTGCTCCCCCAGGCGGGGTTTGTCACCATCAGATGTACCGATGGTTACACCACCAATCTGCCGCTTGGGGAATTCTTCGACCAGGATGTGATCCTGGCAACCGGCCTTAACGGCAAACCGGTGCCGCCCGAGCACGGCGGGCCTGTCCGTCTCGTGGTGCCGCGGTTGTATTTCTGGAAGAGCGCCAAGTGGGCCAGCGGCATCGAGTTCATGCCTTCCGATCGGCCCGGCTTCTGGGAAACGCGCGGCTATCACAATCACGGCGACCCTTGGGAGGAAGAAAGATACGGCCGGTAGGAGCAGCCAGGCGCGCCTCAGCCGCTGCGGGGCAGTTCGGTGACTATGTGGCATCGCCGGCAGAATTCCGGCGTAGTGCCCTCGTTCGACAGCCGGCGGAACTTGCGAAAGTCCGGGGCGTTGATGCAATCGATCAAGCCGGACTCGAACGCATTGCCGAAATGCTTTTCCTTGGGAAAGGGCTTTGCACAGCAGGGAACCAAGAACCCATCCCAGGTGACATAGAAGTGATTCCACGGGAAGGGACAGTTCCTGAAACTCCGCGGTGAGGTGATGTCATCGAAGCCGACGATGATGCCCTCCTTCTCGCCGAGTGTCTTCGCCTCTCGCAGCGCCTGCCGAAAGTCATCGCTTCGATAGAATCCGTAGTAGGAGACCTCCCAGTCATTCGCAACAAGGTTCATGGTGTTGAAATATACCTCAGGGACTCCGAGGCTCTTGGCAAGCCGAATCACGTCGGCCATCTGGTGGCAATTGGCCTCAAGCACCACCATGTTGAATTTCACCCGTGCCCGCCTCCCACCGGTGAGGCGCGCGATCTCCTTGATGTTGGCAAGGTACTTCTCCCAGTTCGAATTCCTGCGGACCTGCTCGAAGACCTCACCACACCCATCGATCGATATCTGGAGTGCATTTATCTTATCGGCAATCGCGTCCACGATCCTTGGCGCTTCCGGCTGCTGGGCATTTGTGGAAATGAAGATGTGTATGCCCCTGTTCCTGCCCCTTATGTGGTCGACCAGCTCGATAAGATGGGGATAGAGGAGCGTCTCGCCCAGGCCGGTCAGGCCGATGCTGTCAAGATACACGTGGCTCGCATCGACCACGCGCTTGGCGCTGGCCAGATCCATATGCCCTTTGGCCATCTCCTTGCCCAGGGCATACTCCCGCGGGCAGGTGACGCACTTGAGTTGGCACAGATTGGTGACCTCCAGCATCAGAGATGTCGGGTGAGGCAGCCTCTCCGAGCGCAGCCTCGTCGCCACCATGAAGGCTACTCTATTGGAAGCATAATCAAGGAACTGCCTGCCGCGCGGCAGTCCGGCAGCTCGCCTGAGGACCTTCTTCGCAAATCCGGCCATCTTCCTTCCCTTCCCGCAGCGCCGCCAAAGAGCAGATTTCCCTACCTTACAATCACATCCACCTTAGGGGAAATATATACCATGTGAAGGCCCACCGCATATAGAGATTCGGCGAGTGGTGTGCCGGGGCACCAGGTCGGCGATCGAGAGAGCCCAGCGCTTCCAGAGCTTCCTTCCTGGCCCGGGGCTCCCCCGCAACCATTCGGCTTCCCCGGAGTCATAAGATATGGTATAATGATGCTGCCAGATCACAACAACCATCGCCGAGGCAGACTAGGAGCGTGTATTATGAGCACCAGACCGTACGCGGTCTTTTTCGTTTTGTGGGCCGGCTTTGCGGTAGCCATGACTCTGGGCTGCCCTGCCACCGGTGAGTGCGCTGCCGATACCCTGACCGTAATCCAGCGTCCGCTGCTTAACGTACCGGCACTGGTCGTCCCGGGCAGCACGCTGTCCATCGCCTGCGAAGCCGCCCCAGGTACCTCCGGTTGGGCTGCCGAGCTCCTTCGCAATGAGATCCATGTTCCGTTGCAGGTCATCTCCTCCACCTATGATCCGACCACGCTGTGGTGGAGTGTTATGGCAACGATACCCCCGGTTCCCGTCTACGATCTCTATGACCTTGTGGTGACCGCAAATGGAGGGATCGCGGATACGACCCGGCATGCCGTCCAGGTACTTCCCCAATTCAAGGATGACTACTACTTCATCCACATCAGCGATACGCACCTGCCGACCGAGCTCTACTACTACGAGAGCGGCGCAGATACGGATTCGTCCTCCATGCTCGACTTGCGCGAGATCATTCGGGATGTGAATATCATCAATCCAGAGTTCGTGTTGATCACGGGTGATTTTATTAACGAAGGCGAGCTTGAGGATTACCTCTCAAAGCACTATTTCACCCGGGCCCAGGCTTTGCTTGGCGAATTCGATGTTCCGGTCTTCCTGACCTCGGGCAATCACGACATCGGGGGCTGGAATGATACGCCTCCTCCCGGCGGCACGGCGCGCCACAACTGGTGGAAGTTCTTCGGATGGGAGCGCCTTGACAGCCCTCCTCCGGGTGCACCGTCTTATACTCAGGACTATAGTTTCGATTACGGTCCGGTGCACTACATCGGGCTCGAGGCCTATCTCAATTATGAGGGTTGGCGCCCCAGCATCTATGGCGGCCAGAGTTTCACATCCGGCCAGATGCAGTGGCTTGCCAACGACATGGCCCTGGCGGGGAGCGCCACTTACGTACTCTTCTATCACTCGGACTTCTCCAATCAGATCAACCTCACGAGCCTCGGCGCAGACATGGCGCTGTCGGGTCACGACCACCGGGACGTAGGCAGCATATCGGCGCCGCCTTACAACCTCAAGACCAACAATGCCTGTAACGGCGAGCGATCATATCGGCTCGTCCGCGTCTCCAGCGGAGTGCTCCAGCCCACGGCCACAATCTCTGCCGGGTCAACCGGCCGCAATCTCAATGTCGTATACTCGCCCGCCAACAACGGCACCAACTATACGGTAACGGCCAACATCACCAATAACATCGCCCAGCGGTTTGAGCACGCCCATCTCCGTTTCCTGATGCCGAATGAAGCGGGAGCCGTGACCGTTACCGGTGGGACCTTGCTCCAGATTGATGACTCGGGCCCATTCGCGGTCTGTTACGTCGGCGTCAACATCCTGCCGTCTTCGTCTCCGACCATCACCGTCACGCTCGACCCCGGCTCCTCAGTAGTGCCCGGTAGCGATCCGAGGCGCGGGGTATGGCTCGGGCCCGGCTGCCCCAACCCGTGTACCAGTTCCACGTCGATCGGGTTCGGCCTGCCGACAGAGGAGCATGTCAGAATCACGGTCTCCGATACCCAGGGTCGCATGGTTGCGGTGCTGGTGGATCGGGCTTTCTCTGCCGGCGAACATTCCACAATATGGGACGGCCGAGACGACGAGCAGCGCCAGGTTTCCCCGGGGATCTATTTCGCAAGATTGGCCGCGCGAGGCCAGGTGCGCATTCAGAAAATCCTTGTGGCTCGGTAGCGCCGCCACGCCGGCGATTCCCCATTTTGGAGACTCCATCCATGGGCACCATGGGCAGGCGCCACAACGCACTTGACTAAACGCCACCCGTGCGCCAGACTCAGCTGAGAAGCGAATTGCAGATTCGTTCAAGCGATTCCGATTGCTTGGACCGCTGACCCTCCGCGGATCGATATCCGACCGGAGCGGGCAATTCGCCACCCGAAAGGAAGGTGTCGGCATGAAGGTCATGGTTTCAGATATCCTGGAGAAGAAAGGCCGCAGCGTTACATCAATCCCTCCACAGGCATCCGTCTATGAGGCTCTCAAGTTGATGGCCGACAAGGGCATCGGTGCCCTGGTGGTGATCGATGGCGAACAAGTAGTTGGGATGTTCTCGGAGCGAGATTACGCACGCAAGATTGTGCTCCAGGGAAGATGGTCCAAGGAAACACCGGTGGCTGACGTTATGACCAGATCGGTTTTCTATGTACCCACCTGGCGCACGCTCGAGGAATGCATGGCCTTGATGACCGAGAAGCGCGTCCGTCATCTGCCCGTGCTCGAAGAGGGCCGGCTGGTGGGGCTGGTGAGCATAGGGGATGTGGTGAGAGCGATCATCGCGGATCAGCAATTCGCGATTCAGCAGCTCGAGGCATATGTCGACGAGGCCCTAAAGAACCGGCGGCAAACGACCTAAGACCACGAAGCGGGACACAGGAACGTAGCGCTGTAGGAAGGGATCTCGCGCTCCCCGTTGACCTACCCAAACAGTCTGTGCATGCCGACGAGCCATTTCCATACACACAAGCAGGAATAGGAGACCACGTTGACCGTCGGGGTAACCAGGCCCAACACCACCTCTTTTGAGACCCTGGGGATAACCCTCCTGATATGGGGCATATTCTCACGCGCCTTCGAAGGGCGCAAATAGAAGGACACGTAGGCCAAAGCCTGAAGCCCTCTCATCCCGCCCGGAGATATGTGATCCAGCTTTATCGTGGGATGCAACCCCGAGTATTGTGCCCAGTCCCGCGTGAGGAGTCTGTCCTTTACATCTTCATAGAGCTTGGTCCCCGGATATGGTGTCAGGATCGAGAATTGGACCCGGCGAGGGTCAAGCCGTTTTGCGTAATCGATGGTCTTCTTGACCATTTCCTTGGTCTCCTGGGGAGCCCCAAGGATGAAGGCCCCGGTGACTTCCACCCCGTTTTCCCGCAGAATCTCCATGGCTTTAAAGGCATCGCCCACCAACGCTTTCTTCCCATACCCATCCAGGGCTTCCTGGTTACCGCTCTCAAAACCGATGAAAGTCCACTTGAAGCCGGCCCGCGCCATCGTGCGAACCATTCCCGGGTTCTTCACTATCGTGTCCACACGGGTCATTGCGGCCCAGACAAGATCGTAGCCCTTGGCGATTATCATCTCGGAGATTTGTGAGACACGTTGGGGATTAAGGGTGAAGTTATCATCGACAAACGAGAGCGCGCGGTAGCCGTACGTCTCGTAGAGCAACTCGACTTCCTTCATGATGCTCTCGGGCGACCTGGCCCTCCAGGCAACCCCCATGAACTGAGAAGACGAGCAGAACTCACAGTTAAATGGGCAGCCTCGGGAAGTGACCAAAGTAGTCATCACCCGGCCGTTCATCCGCTCCTTGTATAGCGCGAGCGGCAGAAGGTCCCGTGCCGGGAAGGGCAGCGCATCCAGGTCGGCGATTGGCGAAGCATCGGGAGTCCGCGCAAACCGGCCACCATCCATGTAGGAGACACCTTTGACATCCTCAAAGCGGCCCCGCTTGGCGAGGAACTCAACCAACGAGAGGAAAGAGTACTCCCCCTCGTTTCGGACCACGTAATCGACCACCCCACTGGCCAGGGCTTCCTTGTCCAGGAAACTGACGTGTGGACCACCCACCGCCACGATCGCACCCTTGCGCTTTGCGACCCGGGCGATTTTCATGGCGATACCGCATCGCGAGGTGTCAACCGATATGCCGACGACATCGAACTTGTCGTAGGGATATCTTCTCCAGTTCCACCGGCCCACGTTGAAATCGACTATTTCGACCTCGTGATCGCGGGTCTTGAGAACTGAGGCAATATAGGCAAGGCCCAGAGGCGGGCGACTTATGCCGAGGACCCCATAAGAGAGGCCCGCCGGTGGATTAACCAGTAGGGTTTTCATTGGCGCTCCGTAGTTAGGGTACCCTTAGCAGGGCCACAGGCTCCGCCCGGCTCGTTCGAGTCACGGGCTTACTATCATGCAATTGCCGCTATACCGCAAGCTTATCCTTGCGGGTCAATAGTATAAAGCACCCCCCCGGGTGCCTGTCAAGGTCATTATTGGCTATCTTTGCCGGCCATCAAGCACTCTCGCTACCACAGACCGGCGGCGGCCGCTACCGAGATACGAGGCTTCAGCGCTATCGCCTCCTTGGCGCAGACCGTACGGCAGATGCCGCAACCATAGCATCTTCTGGGATCGATCACGGCCTTCCGGCGGCCGGCACTGTAGCCGATCGCGCCAAATTGACACACCCGCATGCAGGCGCGGCACCCGCTGCACAGGTCAAGGTCCGAATCGGCAACGTACTCCGCCCGGAACATAACCGGCAGCCCGTAGGTCACGGTCGAACGCATGGCAAGGCAATCGGATCGGTCGCAGTTACAGATCCCGCCTATGAAAGGGGCCACGAAGGTCCAAACCGTGTGGCACAGACCGTCTTTCTCGTGTTCCCGGAAGGCCGCAATGGCTTCTTCCTTGCCAAGACGTTCAACCCCGCCGGCCTCAATCCCTGCGAGGAGGCTAGGGTTGACCTCTTTCAGAAGCTTGCCGAACTCGCCATCCTGAGGAGCCATGCTGATGCCATAGCAATAACGCTGCTCTCTGCCCGTCGTCATCTTGCGACAAATGCAGCTCAAACGGGTGATCGAATTGACAAAACCGAATACCTCCTCCACATCCTCCAGCGGCAACACCTGGCCGTAATGAATCTTCTTCATTTTGCGATTCACGTTCCAGGTCACGACCCGCCTCACGAAACCCGGCAGCTTGGTCATTTTTTCCAGCTGTGGGGTGGGATCGCTGAAATCGCCGGCCTCGCCAAAGAAGCCCTTGATGAACTTGCGCCTGCGCGCGTCGCTTAGCAGATCCTCCGAGTAGTTCTTGGCCTCCAAGTACCACTTTCTGCCCTCGCCGTGTTTGTGACAGAACTCGCACATTGTCGGTCACTCCTTCCCATCTGAAACCGAAGCCGCCGGGCGGCCGGCTTCCAGCAGCCGGGTAGTCTTCTTCAGGGTTCTCAGGGTCAGATAAGTCACGAAGGCGATGGCCAGCAGTATCCCCCATGCCAGACTGAATCGTGGTCGCCCTTCGGCGAGCCAGCTGCCGGCAAACTCAAGCAAAGCAAAGGCGGCAATTATCTCGAAAAACCCCGTGTACTCCCGCCTTAGAACGTTCCGGAAAGAGAACGGCGTCACCGGCCGGCGCCAGGACTTCACTCTTGGAAAGAAGGCCGGAGTCCTCGTGGCCCATTCCGAATAAGCCTCCCCAAATTTGCTCCTCAGGAATCCCTCTTCGGCAAGCATGATGCGTTCGTAATATAGCCAGAATGCCAGGGCAGCAATCAGCACGAACCACCACACCTGGATGGAGAGGGTGACACCCAGGAAGATAAGGAAGTTGCCGAAATATAAGGGGTGCCTGACTATCGAGTAGGCGCCGGTGGTCCTCACGTCCACGGCCTCGAGGCGCGCCGTGTTCCGGTTGGAGATCCCCGCGGGAATGTAGCCGACGGTGATCCCCCGGATCGCTAGACCCGCGAAGGAGATGGCGACACAGAATCCTTTAAACACGCCCGCCGCCACAGGGCCGCCGACGCGCCCCAGCCCCCCGGAATGCCTCAGGGCTAGGAACAGCAGAGGTATCAGTAAGAGCGGCAGGTAGCTTCTCCACCTGAAGAGCCACTTGCCCTGCCCCTCCAGCTCCTCCCTCAAAGCCATCGAACCCTCCCCCTCAGACCGCGGCTGCTCAAGCGGCGGGCCCGCGCGCCAAACCGACGTGGAAACCCTAGGCTCAAGCAGTGCACCCGACGCGTTTATTGGGCGCGTTCATTTGGAAGGTACCGCCATGCTGTGAAATTGGCAACCTAATTGAGCTACGCTGAGCTACGTCGCCCGTGCTCTTCCGAGGCGCGAAGTGATTCTCTGTTTGAGAAGGAAGCCCACGGCTCGCCGCCGCTTCCAGAAGTATCGCGCGCCATCGCGGACTTTGAGGTTCTTGACGTAGAAATTGATGACGGCGCGTCTCTGCCACTTGGCCAGCTCGGCGTATGAAAGCCCCTCGACTTCGAGCACTCTTCCGCCGTACTTATCGTACTGCGACCAGTCTTCGCTGAGCAGCCGGTAGCCGCACTGCCCATTCTGGGCCATGTCGAAGATCCTGGTACCCGGATACGGCACCATCAACCCAACCGCGATCATATCCGTCTTGAGCTGGGTCGAGAGCTTGACGGTCTTCCTCAAGGTCTCGCGGGTCTCGTTGGGATGGCCCAGAATGAAGTACGCATCGACGGCAATGCCCGCCTCCTTTATGGTCCGGACCGCCTCCTTGACCTGCGCGACGGTCGTGCCCTTGCCTACGGCCTTCAGGATCTCGTCGTCGCCCGACTCGACTCCGATCCCCAACCGGAAACAACCCGCGCGCTTTGCCAGCGCCATCAGATCGGGTCTGACCAGGTCCGCCCTCGTGACCCCGCACCATCGGGCGCGCTCGGGAAGCCTGCGATCGATCATCATCTGCAAAAGGCCTCGGCTTTCCTTGTTATCATAGATCATGATGTCGTCATAGAAGTCAAAGGTGTGAGCCGAATACCGCGCGATCGCCTGCTCCATCTCGAGACAGACCTTCTCGGCCGATCGGCGGCGTACTTGCTTCCCCATGGTTCGGGTGCAGAAAGCACAATTGAAGGGGCAGCCCCGCGTTGTCATCAAGACGTAGCACCCTTCCTTGCCTTTCAGGGCATCACCCGCATCACCGTAGTACTCATCAAATACCGGGAAGGGAAGCGCGTCCAGTTCCTCCGAGGTCAAGAGCGGCGCCGGATCATTGACCTGGACCCGGCCTTTGTCTCTGAAGACTATCCCCTTGACGGCCTGCAACTCCGCGGGCCTTTGCGCCTCCAGGCACCGGAGCGCCTCGAGCAGGCTCCTTTCTCCTTCACCGCACACCCCGTAGTCAAAAACCGGGAACTGCTCGAGTGTTCTGGCCGGAATCGCCGTGGCATGAGATCCCCCAACTATCACCGGCACTCCGAGACGCTTCTTAAGCTTCTCCGCGATCTCGGCCGCCCTCGTCACCTCATGGGTCATCGCCGAGAAACCGATCACGTCGGGTTTGTAGGCCTCAACACGAGCCAGTAATTTCGGCTCGGTCCAGCCATGGTAGTATGCATCAAAGATCGCGCATTCGAAGCCGTGCATGCGAAGGTAACTTGCAATGTAGGCCATTCCCAGCACCGGGCGCCGGTACCAATCCGCATACGTCACGGGCGGTTTGATCAACGCTACTTTCATCGTGGCTCCTCAGAGCGGCCGGAGCTACCAGAGCGACCGGCCTGCTTCCAGGCCGCAAGGCTCCGTCCGGTGAACTTCTTTCGCAAGTTGGGGCTGAGATAGTTGAATTTGAAGAGCAGCCCTCCGAAGAACATCCGCTTGACGGAATCCGCAAACCCTCTGTGCAAATCATGGACGAACTTCCGGGTGACGCTGGGGACCACCTGGGGCCGGGTGACGAGCCACCACAGGCTTTTCGCGATTATGATCGTGATCACCTGCCTGTTGAATCGGGCGACCCACCGCTCGAGGTCTTGAGGGGTGAACCACTCCGTCTTTATCATTACGCGCGGATAGATCTCCGTCCGATATTCGCTCCCTATCTCAGGCAGCACGGGCTCTGTCAGGTAGCCTTGCTCCTCACATATGTCGTTGAGGTCCGTCCCGGGCAGCGGCCGCGCCAGGCAAAGGTGGGGCACGACATCGAAGCCCTTGAGAATCATCTTTGCGAAGTTGAAGGTGTCCTCGATCTCCTTGCGGGTCTCGCCGGGAAATCCCACCACGTAAAGCCCGTGAGCATCAAGGTTAAGCCGCTTGCACGTTCTGACGGTCTCGACCACATTGCCGAGATCCAGACGTTTTCCAATGATGCGATCCAGAACTCCCTGGTTGCCCGAATCGATCCCGAGCAAGACATAGGCGCAGCCGGCATCCTTCATCTTCTTGAGAAGATGCGGCGTCAAACCCTCAAAGCGGATGCCGTTGGAGGTGTCCCACGTGATCCGCCAGTTCCGCTCCGCGATGCCGTCGAGAATGGATTCGAACCGTGCGGGGTCAAGTCCGATGTTGTCATCCTCGATGTGAATGTGGTTGACCCCGTAGCGCGTCGTCAGCAGCTCGATGTGCTTAAGGACGTGGGGCACGCTGTTATAGCGCCAGCGCCTGCCCATGTGAAGGTGGTTCCCGCAGTAGACGCATTTGAACGGGCATCCGCGCGAGGTTATTATCGAGACCTCGCGTTCGCAGCCCGGATATTCGAAGGTGAACCGCGACGGAAACCCGAGTCTCACCAACTCGAAGTACTTCTCCATCGGAACCAGATGGTAAGCCGGAAGCGGCAGATCATCGAGATCCGTGATGAAGGGAGCGGCCGGATTGTTGACTATGGCGGCAGGATCCTGTGCCCCTCCGCCCTTGGCCCCCCCACCCCGAGCCCGGTAGGATATCCCCGGTATGGATTCGACCGGGCCCTCGCCGGCCAGGGCGTGGACCAGATTGAGCAGGGTGATCTCGCCTTCGCCTCTCACGACGTAGTCAATGCCCGTTCCGTCTGCGAGGAATGCCTCGGGAACCACGGTGGCGTGAGGCCCACCCAGAACGGTGACCACCTCAGGGCATGCCTTCTTGATTTCCTGCGCAGCCTTGATCGCGTAATCGGCAAAGTCAGAGAAGGGGTTGGTGATGCCCACTATCTGGGGACCGTAATCGCGGACCTTAGTGACCAGTGCCGCCCAGGATGCACCGATGTGAAGGTTGCCGGCATCATTCTTCTCAATGCCGGCCCAGGTGAAATCGACCAGGGCATCATATATGGCAACCTCGGTCCCATCCCTCTCCAGAACCGCGGCCAGATAAAGCAGGCTTATGGGCACGCCAAAGCGCGGCCCGGCGGGGTACCTGAGGCTCCTCACGTGGATGGGAGGCCTTATCAGAAGGACTCTGCTAGGCTTCATGGCGAACCGAACACACTGTCCCTGACACGATACTGTCCTGTTCTCACGGCTCTTGCTACCGCACTCCGACTACACTTTGGAGCCACTATAGCACGTGGCGGGATGGCTGTAAAGCAGCGGGATCACTGGGGGCAGGCTGGCGGTAAGGTGATCGTTCTACTGGAATTCAGGGGCGATTTGTGAGATAATATATGGAGTAAGGGATTAAGCTGTTCAAGATAGCGTGACAGCGTAGCATTGGGCCCGCACCGGGCGCTCGATACGGCGTGGTGTGGCCCTGACAAGGGTTGGTTGTTGGCATAGCACGAGGTGCGAAATGCGAAGGATCATGAGAAGAACATCGGTGCTTGGTCTCCTGTGTCTATTCCTGCCCGTGATTCAGGCGGTGGCCTCAGATTCACCTGAAGAGGCAATCACCCAGGCGCCGCTCGCGCAGAGGGCCCTCCAGGATGACCGCCTGCCCGGGATGGCACTGGTGTCGATCAATAATCCTGGTCCCGAGACTGCAGCTAGACTCCTGGCCGCCGACGTAATGGTTGTCCGCGACCTCGAGCGGTATCTGCTGGTCGTTGCTGGAGACGCCGAGATGGCAACTCTCAACGCTCTGGGGCTCGATTGGACCGTGGTCGATCGTCCTATCGGCGGGAAGACCTATTACACCGTGGGGGTCCGCCAGGGAACACCAATCGGCAATCTCGAGGCCAATGCCCGCGTCCTCCGGTTCGATGGCCGTGAGGCCGTAATCGAGGCCATACCTCAGGAGGTTGAGAAAGTCATCGGCGCCGGATTCGAGATCGCCCGCGTTTTCATCCGCCCGATCCGGGTCAAGGCCGCAGTGAGCCTGCCCGAGGCCCCTGCCCCGACAGCACCGCGAGCCGCGCTCACGGCTGACCCCCTGATCCAGCAGATGGTCGATCAGGTTTCGAGCTCCACCATAAATGCTCACGTTCAGCGGATGCAGAACTTCAAGACCCGCTCTGCTACGACCGATAGCTGCCAGGCCGCGGCCAACTGGATCAAGGCCAAGTTTGAGTCCTACGGCATCGACAGCGTCTACTTCCATCACTTCAGCAGCACCTATAAAGACAACGTGGTTGCCGTGATACCCGGTGCGGCCAATCCCGATAAGATCGTCGTGATCGGCGGCCATTACGACTCATCCACATCCACCACCAACAACGCCCCTGGAGCCGACGACAACGCCACGGGAACCGAATGTGTGCTCGAATGCGCCCGAATCTTGAGCCAGTATCAATTCAACTACACCATCACCCTGATTGCCTTTGGCGGCGAAGAGGTGGGGCTCCTCGGGAGTGACGCCTACGCCACCGAGGCAGCCGCGCGAGGCGATGACATCATCGGCATGATCGCGGTCGACATGATCGGCTACCTGGCAAGCGGTGACGTCATGGATCTCGACATCATCGATAACACAAGCTCCTTGTGGCTCCGCAATCTGGCGTTCGATGTGGCGAGTGCCTACGTGCCGAACCTCCCAACGGTCGACGGTTCGCTCCCCTCCGGCGCAAGCAGCGACCATGCATCCTTCTGGGCAGCCGGCTACGATGCCCTCCTCTTCTTTGAGGACACCGGTCAATACAGCCCCTACATCCACACGACCAATGACATCGTGGGCGTCAGTTACAACTCGCCGACCTTTGCCGAGCGCTCCGTGAAGATTGCAGTGGGTCTTATGGCGACCCTGGCCGAGCCCTTCCGTATAGCTATTCGCCACACCCCGCTCGCCGACACCGAGGACACCGAGAATCCTTATCGTGTACTTGCCGATATCGTCGCTGCGGGAACGCTTAATCCTGACTCGCTGTCGGTGTACTTCTCGACCGGTTCGGGATGGACCAAGATCACGATGAGCGCGGCCGGCAGTCCCGACGAGTACGAAGCCTTCATTCCGGCCCAGTATGGCGGGACCTTCGTCGATTACTACATCGTTGGCGAGGATACTGAAGGGAACCGTGCAGTCGATCCCGCCGGCGCACCGGGTACGGTCCACACCTTCTTTGTCGGGACCATCTCCGCCGTCTTCTCTGACGACTTCGAGACCAACAAGGGCTGGACTGTTGGGGACACCGGTGACAATGCGACCACCGGGATCTGGGAACGCTGCGATCCGCAGGGGACGCTTGCCCAGGCCGAGGACGACCATACGTCTGCACCCGGGGTCAATGCCTACATCACGCAGTGTGCTGCCGGTACGAGCCAGGGAAGCTACGACGTAGATGGCGGCAAGACAACGCTCCTGAGTCCCATCTTTGATCTTTCCAGCTATACCAACGCCCGTGTCCGCTACTATCGCTGGTACAGCAACGATACCGGCGCAAGCCCCGAGACCGATGATTGGGTTGTCGATGTCACCGAAGACGGCGGGACTACCTGGATCCGCCTTGAGACGATGCGCAGCAGCTTGCGTCAATGGCATTTCATGGAATTCAAGCTGACCGATTACATCGAGCTCACGTCTCAGGTAAGATTCAGATTTATCGCGAGCGACTACGACCCGGGCTCGATTGTCGAGGCCGGCCTTGACGACTTCTCAATTGTGACCTACGAGGATGCAGCCTCCGGAGTGGCCTCGGGCGATCACGGCATCGTGGGGAGGATCTCGCTTGCTCAGAATGCTCCGAATCCGTTTGGCTCGGGGGCTACCGGCACCGGGACGGCGCTCCGTTTCGTAGTACCGGCCCCCGGGGCCAAGGTGACTCTGAGAATTATCGATGTCTCCGGGCGTGAGGTCACCTCCTTGCTTAAGGGCGAGAAGGTCGTCGGCTCCCGGACTGTGACCTGGGATGGCGCCAACGCGCTTGGAGCACGGGTGGCATCCGGGCTATATTTCTGCGAATTGCAGGCCGGCAGCGAGCGCGTGCTCCGCAAGCTTACGCTTGTGCGATAACATACTGCGTGCGCCCTTGCAGCGCACGGTCAATGGGCGGACGTGGGATGGGGTTCCACCGTCTGCCTCCCTGCGCATTCATCCCACCACGTGGGTTAAGATTGACTAAAACCTGGTCGGGGCCTACCATCTGCTCTGGGGTCAATAGAACACCTGGGTCAGGAATGCATTTGGATCGGGAGGACATTCAGATCAGAGGCATTTGGACCAGGAGGGTACTGAGTTGAGAAACGGCAGACTAGGATCCAGCTCGAAACCTCAGGCCAAGTTCCCGGCAGTGGGCAAGATCTCGCCCGAGTTCTTTGATGAGGTAATCTATCCCCGGCTCGGCACCAAACGGCCGGAAGTGATCGTAGGCCCGCAGCATGGCGTCGATTGCGGCGTGATCAGAATCGGAGACGGCAGGGTGATGGTCGTGACCACCGACCCCATCTTCATCGTCCCGGAGTATGGCTTCGAGCGGGCCGCATGGTTTGCCTGGCACATCCTCGCATCGGATGTGACCACAAGCGGCTTCCCGCCTGCTTACATCGTGGTGGATTTCAATCTGCCGCTCAGCATAACCGAGGAGCAATTCGCGACCGTCTGGCAGATCTTCGACCGCGAGAGCCGCAAGTACGGCGCAGAGGTAGTCGCGGGACACACAGCCAGATATGCCGGCACGGATTACCCCATGGTCGGCGGGGCCACTTTCGTGGCGGTCGGCCCCGAGGATCGGTTCATTCACCCCGGCATGGCGCAGCCCGGCGACGTCGTCGTCGTGACCAAGGGAGCTGCGATAGAGGCGACGGGCATATTCGCCTGCGCGTTTCCCGAGACCATAAGGACCCACCTCGGCGAGGACATCCTGCGCGATGGTCAGGACATCTTCTACGAGATGTCGACCGTGGATGACGCTCTTACGGCTGTCACAGTCGGTGTTCGACAAGATGGCGTGACCGCGATGCACGACGCAACCGAGTGCGGCGTCGTGGGTGGGCTCTTTGAGATTGCCCAGGCATCAGGCACAGGCATAGTGATACACGTTGGGAAGGTGCCGGTCTCCCCGGCGGCTGAGGCAATCTGCCGCCACTTCGGCATGGATCCTCTCATCTCCATCAGCGAGGGCACGCTGCTTATCTGCGTCAGGCCCTCCAAGATCGAAAGGTTGCTCTCCACTCTGCGCGCCAAGGGGATTGTCGCCGAGGCAATCGGCGAGATCCTCCCGAGAGCAGATGGTTTCTGGATGGTCGCCGGTGGGGAGCGGAAGCCGCTTGACCACCCGAGGGTCGATCCCTTCTGGTCCGCCATGCAGCGAGCGATGGAGAGCGGCCTAAAGTAGTATCACGGGGCCTGACCCGCAGCCATCGGTTCCTCTTAGCAGGATATCTATTGAATTGAACGACCGCGTGTGGCATAATCGTGTGCGAGTCGCGAGGTGGCCGCACAGCACCCTGGGGACAAAGGAGGTGCAGTCATGCGAGCTGCAGGTTTTTTCCTGTTCTGCGTCATTGTCCTGGCAGTCACGAGTTCGAGCCTTGCTAAACCCAACAGTGCCTACCAGATGCGGGAGGATTTCGGCACGGAATCTGTCTCCAGCTGTTATCTCAACTACTATTATTATATCCCCTGCCCCACTTCATCGTGGTTCTGGGTCTGGGACGGCTTTGCCCAAGGGGACATAATCGGCGAGTGGTTCCAGGTAGGCGATCTTGCGATGGGTGGGTCTGCGCCCTGCGACCCGCGGTCCTGTTTCACGCTCGACCGGGTCCGCTTACTCGAATTCACGGGCTACGGCAACTACCCCGAGGACGCGCCTTGGTTCGCGATCACTTACAGCATCTACTGCGCGGACGAGTATGGCTGCCCTGTTGGGCCTCCGCTGTGGCAGGACAACCATACGAGGACAGCGGAACGCGGCTGGACTTACATAGACATAGTCCCGCCCTTGAGCCTCTGCCCGTGTACCACCCAGCCCGGAGATTATCCCAGGATTCTCTTCACCGTGACCCACGTCGGACGAAGGAGCGATGAGCTTTTGTGGGGAACCGACAACATCAGAAACCCCGTCTCTCAGAGCTGTAACATGCATGACGTCAGCTGCCTGCCAGCCCTTTATCCCAGGCCTTACAATAGCCACTACGGCACCATGCATTCCGGCTACTATGGCAACGGAGGATTCCAGTACTGCCCGCCCCGCTGGCTCAAGGACATGGCCGACAGCACGCCCGACGGCAGCCTCTACGGCTTCTGCGAGTTGGCGATGAGGGTATACCTGAGCTGCTCGGGGCCCAGCCGCACCGAGTCGGTGTCCTGGGGAACCATAAAGTCGCTCTACAGATAGGCCGGGCACCGGTGGCGCCCACTGGTCGGTATCAGGCCGGCCGGCCTAGAGCAGGGTTTCCGAACCCTGTGATGTGGTTGGCCCGGCGCCGGGCGTGCCGCCTGGGGCCGCAATCTCTCCGGCTGAGGCCGTCTCGGTGGTCTCTTCTCCGGGGGGGAGTTCCCTCAAGAATGTGGTTGCGGCGCGCATCGAACCCAGGATCTTCTTGCAGTCGCTGTAGGCGCTTGCCGTCATCGCTCCCGCCTTTGCAACCCTGTTCTCAAGAATCGTGTCGACCTCATCCAGGCTCCGCTCGATCTTGGTGATATAGGCTTCGATGTTTTCGAAATCGATCGAGCGCGCGAACTGGAGATGCAGGTGGTACAGCGCAAGCACGTACGGCACCACCATGCTGTACGCCATCATAAGAACGCCCATCTTGAAGGCCTCGATGTGGACCTTCTTACAGAACCCATAGATTGAGTCAGGGATTGCGGCGATTGCGATATTGGTCGTCGAGGCCGGATCGATGTAGGAGGCGACCTCTCTTACTTTCTTCTCGATCGCTTTCTCCACGTCGTCCTCGAGCCGCTTGATTCTTGCAGGCTCGGTCTCGGCCTCGATCCTCTCCATGATCTCAAGGCCGCTCCATTTGGAATCGATGGGGAGCCGCTTCTTGTTCGGGAGCACGATCGCATATTCGACCACCTTGCCGCCCACGCGGAAATTCTTGTCGATCATCTCCGGCGGGAACTGGGCAAACGCTTCAGCGAGGATGTTCTCGCCCGATGCCCCGCGCGTCCGAGCACCCACCAGCACCCGCTCGATCCGCCGCGTCACCGCGTTAATGTCGTCATCACGCTTGGTTTGATCCTCGAACTTGGTCTTGAGTTCGACCAGGACACGGCGCGCGTCACCGACGTCCTTCGATATGGCCTGCTTCACGTCGCCGGTGCCTTGGGCAAACTTGGTCTCGAGCCCCTTGAAGGAAACCTCGAGATTGTTGATGTTCTGAACGACCAGCGCATTAGCCTGGGCCAGCGCATTGACCTGGGACTCGACAGATGAAAGATTCTTAAGAGAATCCAGGATGGTCGGCAACGCCTGATCGAGCGAAGATGCCTGCTTCTGCCGGGACAGGCGCCCTATCACCATCACCAGCAGGACAATCACCACCGCAAGGAAACCATAAACCACATACGGATTCATATTCATCTCCCTCGAAAGAGAAAATAGGGACACACCCCATTTTTCGAGACAACCCCAGCAAGTATCACAAGTGCTATATAGACATCGTCATAACTGACATTCAGGCCCAAAGCGTTCTCCCTGGGAAATGGGGTGTGTCCCTATTTTCGAAATATGAGTGTTCTCACGTAACGGGGATCGACGTCTTGCCACGCCGGCACTCCGCCGATCTCTTCTTCGAGGCCCTTGATGCCGGCCTCAGCAAACTTCTCCAGGAGCGGCCGCTTCGTCGCATCAGAAACGGTGACCTGCGAGAGCCAATCCTTGAGCCTCTCCCGGCTCTCGGCCTTCACCACCCGCGCTCCGCCGCTACCCGTCTCAAAGATCTTATCAAAGAGCCCAGGCAGATCATCCCTGGAGAGCGGCGTTATCTCAAATGAGCCTCTGAGAATCAGATTCACGAATCCCGTCATCACAAGATTGCGCAGGGTTATGTCCTCAGGCCCCGTCGCGAATACGCCGGCCAAGGCCGGCTTCGCCTCGTCCGGCCTCGGCAGCCCGAGCTTCTCGAAGCACATCTCGGCGGTCACTCGGATTTCCTCCACCGCCATGCGGGCGTCGCGCACCTCGTCCAGGGTCTCGAAGTCCCTGAAGCCCGCACCCGGCCGGCCAAATTCATAATACTGAGGGACTCGCATCAGGAGCCCCCGCAAGATCTCATCACTCGGAGGTTCGAGAAAGCCGAAACCCCGAGTCCTCCATTCCGGCCAGTACTTCCGCGCAATCTCGGTCGCCTGGCTCCGGAGATCGGCGACGCGACTGAATCCTATTTGGAAGATCTCTCTCAAGGAAACATTCCTGAGTACCCGAAGTGACTCGTCCCGATCGCCACCCGCCAGAAAGAGCAATCCCACGTTCGCAAGTGAGAAGAGCCGCGCAAGCGCCTTCTTCATCGAGTCCAGGTCTCCGATGTGCTCGGCATCAGCCACCAGCAGGCGGTTGGCGGAGAAGGCTATCTCGCGCTGGAGCCTCTCCCGGAGTGAGCCGTCCTCGACCGACCTCAAGAGTTCAAAGAAGAAGGTCCGCTTCTCATTCATCAGCACCGGGAAGGTGGGCGCCGGTTGCTCCATAACCTCGGCCCCGCGGTACTCCCGCGGGACGACCCCGGCGATTCGCCGCGCCTCTTCCTCGCCGATATAACCATAGATCTCGACGGCCTCATCGAAGTCGAGCAATCCAATCTCCTCGAGCCGCGACCGGCGCCACCTCAGGGCTTCCTCCTGACTCTCATCCTCGATCGCTCCGTTCACCAGGAAGAGCATCTTGTAGAAGAAATCCCGATCTGCCTGCCTTATGATCCTCAGGAAGAGCCCGACGCTCTCGGTCTCCTCGGGGATATTGGAGAATATCGTGAAGAACTCGTCGGGCATAATGCTCGGTAGTTCCTCGGGGATCGTGGCCCCTTCCTCATTGGGTACGAGGTAGACCAGCTTCCTCATCACCAGCGTCAGCAATTCGAGATCGGCGGTTTTCACAAAGTCGATTATCTTCGATTCGCCGCAGGCCAGCATGTGTTTGAGCCAGGTCACTACTCTATCTTCATCGATCCTGTCATCTTTCCAGAGTTCAAGGTCGAGAATCAGGCGGAGTTGATCCGGGGTGGTGAGCTCAAACAAAGCAAGGGCGGCCTCTTCCTCGACCCCCTTCATAGTGAGAAAGACTTCCTCGGGGGGAAGAGCCTTGACTATCTCAGCGCCCTCCTCCGAGTTCCTGATGATGCGAACCCTATCGTGCCAGCCGACCGCGAGGGCAAGCTCCACCTGGCGTTCAACGGGAAGGCCTTTGAGGCCGCTGGCGAGCTGCTCGTCATCGAGCCGGCCAATTTGACGGGCCCAACCGGCATCGGGAAGATGCCGGCCCTCGAAGACGTTTCCGCCGTTCGGGATCTGCTCGCCCTGTGTCATCGGATCACTTCCTCCCTGCCCTTGTTTGCGTCCATGTTACACCAAATCCCCGCCTGCTTGTAGCACAGTTTTTGAAATTGACCCGCCTGATGCGGCGTGGGACAATTTGACCTTAGCCATGAAAACCAAAGTCCTATTCATCATCGGCCACGAATATCATCGAGCCTCACTCGACCCGATCTACCAGTGCATGAGGGAGCGGGGCACTTATGACATCTCTTTCACCTGCACCGACGAGAAAGAGAGAAAGTGGCTCTTTTTCCAGCGGTCTCTGCGCAGGCAGGTCGAGGAGTCACTTCGCCGGGAGGGTCTAAAGACCACCGACGAGACCAAGGGCTTCGATGTGGTCGTCACCGGGGATATCTTGACCAACCCCGACCGATATAGCCCGGGCCTCCTGTGCTTCATCAATCACGGCACCGGGATCAAGACGATTCTCTACAGGCTCCTCGCCAGGCACCGCGACACGCGATATATGATCTTCGTCGAAGGAGAATATCGGAAGCGCAGGATCGTGGAGCTCGGGGTCCAGGGTGCCTCGGAGGTCTTCGTCGCCGGCTATCCCAAGCTCGATCCCATCTTTCAGGGTCGGCTCGACCGCGACGAGATCCTCAAGCGGTGGCGGCTCGACCCTTCCAAGAAGACCGTGCTCTACGCGCCCACCTATAAACCCACCAGTCTCGACCAGATCCGAGAGAAGATCCTCACCGAGACCACCGACTACAATCTCATCATCAAACTCCATCACTATAGCTGGCGCGGCAAGTACGCTCCCCACTGGCATCACTGGATCTATGAGAAGACCGTGCCGAAGTTCGCGCATGCACGGCTGGTCCCGCGCGAGGAGCACAGCATCCTGCCCTTCCTCTTCGTGGCCGACACCATGATCAGTGAGGCCTCAAGCACCATCTTCGAATTCCTTGCCCTCGGCAAGGTCGGCATCATCGTCGATCTACCCTGCGACCGCCTGAAGCATCACGACGGCATGCCTATCCTGGATGAGGATAACCGGCGCTTCCTTGAGGGCGCCTTCGTTCACATCGAGAGCGCCGACCAGATCGGGGCGGCCGTTGTGAAGGCTCTCGCGCCCGACCCCGCGATGAGGCAAGCGATTGAGACCCAGAGAAGTGAGCTCTTCTACAAGCTTGACGGGCGGGCCTCGGAGAGGACTGTGGACACGATCGACGATTTGATTAGATTGAAGCAACCATGAAATCCCAGACCGCAAGAACCCGCGCTGCGAAATCCCAATGCACCAAGGCTGTGATTCTTGCTGCCGGCTGCGGCTCGAGGGTGCGCTCGATCACCCCTGAGAAGCCCAAGTGCCTGATGGACCTGGGTGGCCGGCCCATAATTGATTGGATTCTCGAGGGACTCGCGGTCGCGGGCATAAAGGAAGTTGTAGTTGTCACGGGGTTTCAGCACCAGACTCTCCGACGGGCCCTTGGCCCAAGTTGGCCTCGTGATGCGAGGACTTGTGGCCGAAGCCATCGCGGCGCCTCACCGGACCTGCCCTTGGCGTCGGAACCCCACTCCGCTACGGCCAGGTCCCGGTCTCGGCACCGCAGGCTAGCCATCGCATATATTCGTAACCCGCGGTGGCGCGAGCCCAACGGGATCTCGCTCTATGCAGCGCGCCGCGCGATCCACGCCGGTGAGACATTTCTCCTCGTGATGTCGGACCACCTGCTGCCGCCACGGGTCATAAGCCAGGTGGCCCGAGCCCGGGCATCGAAATGCATCCTGGCAGTCGACCCAAACCTATCCAAGGTATTCGATCTCCCGGACGCTACCAAGGTGCGAGTAGTTGGGGGGCTGCCCGTCGCGATTGGCAAGCGGCTGCGTTCCTATGACGCGGTCGACTGCGGCCTGTTTCGGCTCGACCGCCGTGTGTTCGCCGCGCTCCGGGTCTCGTTTGCTGAAGGCGTGATGAGCCTTTCGGGCGGAGTGAAGCAACTCATAGCGAATGGCGATCTCGAAGTTCTGCCCATAGGCAAAGGAGCCTTCTGGCTCGACATCGATACCCCTCGAGCGTACAAGCAGGCCTTGAAGAGCATCGGAGAGATTAGATGAAAGATCGGGTGCAGGCGAGGACCTTAATGGCCTGGCTGAGCCGGGCAGCGTCACAAGTTGCACGGAACCGCAGGCACGCAATCGGCCCGAGGACCGGCCGGATGCTCGCCGTGATCGGTATTCTCCTGGCGGCGAATCCCTTGGCTCTTGCGGCGGATATCTCTGCAGCCGGCACCTCGACCGACGCCTCTGCCGATGCATCTCGCCAGCCCTATCTTCACGGGCTCACCATCTCGCTTTTTCCACCCGACAGGAGCCTGAGGGCCCTGGATAGTATTTATTTTACGCCCGAGCACCTTGCCGACGGCAAGATCAAGTTCCTCATCAACAGCGCCCTCTCGGTCGAGAATGTGACCTCAAGCAATCCCATCGCGCGATGGTACACCCAGGAGGACGTCGATCCGGGTCTCTTCAAGGTGGCACCCGATTCGGAAGACATCGAATTGGTCAAGCGGTCAAGAGGCATTTTCATCGAGTTCAGCACACTACCCGCGACGCCCGGGGCTTTCCCGATCGTTATCGCCTATTCGGGTGTGATCTATGACAGCCTCCAGGCTCCTTCCAAGTCCTATGCCAAGGGCTTCGAGACCACGACCGGCCTCGTGGGCGAGGAAGGCGCTTTCCTCACCAATGAATCGCTGTGGTATCCCTTCCAGTTCGATCAGATGTTCTCCTTCCGATTGAAGGTCGATGTCCCCGCCGGTTGGATGGCCGTGAGCCAGGGCGGGCTAACGCGGGAATACGCTGCCAAGATCGCCGACAAGGATCGCCTGGTCGCGGTCTGGGCCGAACCCAACCCCACACCGGAGCTCTATCTCGTCGCCGGCAAGTACGTGCGGCACGATGACGCCCATAACTCCACCAAGATCATGACCTACACTTACGAGCCCAGCGACAGCCTCTGTCAGGTCTACATCAATGCCACCAAGCGTTACCTCGCGATGTATGATCGCTTGATCGGCGACTATCCCTACCCCAAGTTTGCGCTGGTCGAGAATTTCTGGCAGACCGGCTTCGGCATGCCCTCGTTCACACTCCTCGGCGACAAGGTCATAAGGCTCCCCTTCATTGTGAACACATCCTACGGTCATGAGATTCTTCACAACTGGTGGGGCAATTCCGTTTATGTGGATTCCGATGAGGGCAATTGGTGCGAGGGCCTGACCACCTACGGCGCCGACTACCTCTACAAGGAGCAGATGAGCGCCGAGCAGGCCCGCGATTACCGGCACCACACCCTGATCGCCTTCAGCAACTATGTGACCGAGCGCAAGGACTTTCCCATATCGGAATTCACCGAGCGCAGCGATGCCGCAACCCAGAGCGTCGGATACGGCAAATCCTTGATGCTCTACCACATGTTGAGGAAATCCATCGGCGACAGCCTTTTCTGGGATTCCCTGCGGGCCTTCTACGCCCGGTACAAATTCCGAATGGCATCCTGGAGCGATCTCGCCAAGGTCTTTAGCGAGACCTCGGGCCAGGATCTCTCCTGGTTCTTCGACCAGTGGGTCAAGCGGTCAGGGGCGCCCTCGGTCAGGCTCGTCAATTCCGAGCGCACAAGATCGGGCGGGAGCCACACTCTCACTTTCACGCTCGAGCAGGACTCACCGCCTTTCATAATAGACCTGCCGCTCAAAGTCGAGACAACTCACGGCACCGAAGACTTCGTGGTCCGCCTCAGGGGCCAGGATAGCACCTACTCGATCGCGCTCAAGAGCCAACCGATCGCCTTCGCCATCGATCCCGATTTCGATACTTTCCGGCGGCTCTACATCGAGGAAATCCCCATAACCCTGGGATCGGTCTTTGCGCAGGACTCGATCCTGGTCGTGATCGGCGGCGCCGAGGATGAGATCACCAAGAACACGATGAGGGACGTCGCCAAGTCCTGGGATATCGCGGGCACCATGCTGGATGAATCGGAGGAGCTTGAGGGCCGGGCTTCGACCGGCCACGTGTGGCTGATGGGGCGCGGACCGCTATCGAAGAAATTGCTCGCCCCTCTGCGGCCTGCAATTGAGATCGGGGATGACAGCGTGCGGATTGATGACTCCACCTATACCCTCACGGGTAACACGTTCGTGTGCGCGCTCAGGAATACGCGCGATGAGACACTTGGGATTGGCATTGTCCTATCGCAGGATGTCCAGTCCTTGCGTGCCCTGGCGTCGCGGCTTCCCCACTATAGCTCCTATAGCTATCTCATCTTCGAGAAGGGGACGCCGATCCTCAAGGGTGTGTGGAAAGAACGCCGAAGCCCGCTCAGAGTGGATTTTATAGATCGATAGATACAGATTCAGCGATAGATTCATCGATGGCACGGGGTCAGACTCGGGAAAGAGGTAACGCCATGCGGCCCACGTTTCGCTATGTGATAATCGCCATCTTTGTGGCAGCCCTCGTCGGGTGCGCCTCAAAGCAGGCCATAAGAACCGATGCCATCGCCGAGGGGGGCGCTGGTAGCAGCGCCGGCAATACCCTCGCGGAAGCGATCCGATCCCACGTCTGCTACCTTGCCAGCGATTCGCTCACGGGCAGGCTTGTCGGGACGCCCGGAATCGAGATGGCGGCAACTTACGTAGCGGCCCAGTTCAAGCAGATGGGCCTCAAGCCGCTCTTCGGTGATTCCTATTACCAGGAATTCCCGATCCAGTTTGGCTTCGAGATCGAGGGCCACCCCGTCTTCAAGGTTGGAGACGCGCGGCTCGATTACTCAGTGCTCCCCATTTCGGGCAGCGGCACCGTCTGGGGAAGCGCCACGATCGTAAGGGCGATCCCCGAGCTCGCTGCCGCCAGCATGGCCGGCAAAGTGGTCTTCTGCCTCGAGGACCTCTCGATCGATCGGGATCGCTGGACCATGATCGGGCACGATGGCTTGCTCACCTGGATGAGGGACTTCGCCACTCGGGCGAGCGAGGCCAAGGCCAATGCGGTGATCTTCGTGAGCGGCTCGGCCGCCGACCCGGAGGCCGGCTTTCACCTCTTCGCGGTGCCGCGAGTCTACGATCCGGTCTCCATTCCCTGCCTTGAAATCAAGTACTCCTCACTGGCCAGGGTGCTGGCACCCCCCGAACTCCCGCAGGATCTGTCGCCGGGGTTCTCGCTCGCCAACCCGCTCCAGACGATCGAAGCCGACTCCACCCGGCTATCGGTCGAGATCAGTGGAGTTCGTTGTGAGGTCGGGATCACCACAAGGCCCCGAACCATCACGGTCAAGAACGTGGGCGGCGTGATCCCGGGAGGCAGTGCAAGAGAGGAGTACGTGGTTGTCGGCGCCCACTACGACCATCTCGGTAGCGGCGACATCGCATCAAGCGCTCCCTGGCGGCGCGAGGTCCACAACGGGGCCGACGATAACGCCTCAGGGGTCGGCGCCATGATCGAGGTGGCACGCCAGGCAGCATCGCAGGGCACGCTCACAAGATCGATCGCCTTCGTAGGCTTTACGGCCGAGGAGCTCGGAGCCGTAGGTTCGGAGTACTTCTGCAAGCACTCGCCTTACCCAATCGAGAGCACCGTGGCTTTCCTCAATCTCGATACCGTGGGGAGGCTCGAGGACAACAATCTCGTCATCTTTGGCGCCAAGAGCGCCCGGGAGCTGGGAGTGATCCTTGCGGAGAGTAACCGCGATACCGGTTTGAAGTTGATCGAGAAGGAAGATATCTTTGGCTTCTCCGATCAGAACCCCTTCTATGCGAGGCATATCCCGTCGCTTCACATCTTTACCGGCGCCAACAATGATTACCACACTCCAGGCGACGACTGTGCCAAGATCAATTTCCCCGGCCTTGCCCAGATAGTCTCATTTGCCGCCAGCGCGGCATCTAATCTCGCCAACTCGCCCCAGAGGCTGACCCTGGTGATTGTCGAGCCGAAGGAGCCCGCGGGGCAGGGCCAGCCATCCCGGGGCCGCGGAGGCTACTTAGGGATTATTCCTGACTTCACCTACAGCGGCGAGGGCATCAGGATCAAGGGTACGGTGGCCAAGAGTCCGGCCGAGACCGCAGGTCTTCGGGATGGCGACATCCTCTTGAGCATCGATGGCCAGCCCATGAACGATCTCCAGGCATTGATGACATTTCTCGCAGGCAAGAGTCCTGGGGACACGGTCAAACTGGAAGTGAAGCGCGGATGGCTGACCGCTACTAAGATGGCTACCCTCAGCGTGAGGTCATCGGGCCAAAATCCTCCGCCAAAATAGTGCGGAGTCACGGGAGGCGAGGGCACGTGAGGTGGAGTCACAGGAACCGGAGGTCCGCTATGAGGCACGCAATCCTGATCTCTACTTTGGTAGTCATTGCCGCAGCCACGTGCTACGGCATGTCGGATGACGACCTCAAGACGTTCACCACGAACCTCTCCGATGCTCTCTTGGATATTGGCCTCACACCCGACGACTCCAGGATACGGCACGACTATGCGACTCCCGATTCCTTTAGGCTCCCGCTTATCGATTCCCTGATGTACGAACCAACCACCTTGCTTTATCGGGTCGATGGGATTGCTGCCCGCATAGAGAGCGATACAAGCCTCACCGATATGATGGCCGACCTGTGGGGAGCCATGTCGGTGGAGATCCTTATGCTTGCGACTCCCAAGGAGGGGACATGGATTCGCTTAGACAAGTACTTCACAACCAGGCGCCCGAGAGTCGACTACCTGGTCAAGCAATTCGAGCATCTCGCGGGGACGAAGCGTCCGGTGCTTTTCGGCCAGCGTATCCGAGATGTCCGTGGAAACCTTGCCCATCTTCCCCCGGAAGTGAATCAGCCAATCGCGACCTATCTCGCGCGGATTGAGACCGCAGCCCTGGTCCGCAGTCTCGCCCTCGAACCCGTGGCCGAGGATCTCGACTTCTTGCGTGACAATGCTCCTTTTCTCGTGACCCCGAGACAGGAATATGAAGACGTCAGCCCCTTCCAGCTCGACAGTCTCGAGACTGCCGATACCGCTCTCGGTGACTCGGTCCTTCATCTGAGCGAGCAGATAGAGGTTCCTCTCATTTCATCGATGTCCCTGACGGCGCTGGAGGCCGCGGAGCATCTGGCCTCGCACCTCGAAGGCCTTGAGGCTTCAGTCCGCTCCCCATCCGAGGGCCGGCCCCTCAAGCGCTATGACGGCGGCAGGGCGGCCTTCGGCGGCAAGACCTCAACCGTCACCGGCAAGATTCTCTATATGGCCGTAACCGAATGGGGACCGATCGCGATCGGAGACTCATCCAAGAACACTTACGACGGCTCCTTCGCTCTGATCATAGACCTGGGCGGCGATGACATCTATAACCTCACCCACAATCCTAAGATCAATTTCGATCTGATCCTTGATAGGGCCGGGAACGATCTCTACAGGTCGGCCGATGATGGCGCGGTCGCCGGCGCAATCTTCGGGACTTCAATAATCATGGACCTTGCGGGCAGCGATACCTACCAGGCGGCCGATGTCTCGCTGGGGGCCGCCATCTACGGAGCCGGCGTGCTCGACGATCGCGCGGGCGAAGATACCTACACCTCAGGTGCCTTCTCACAGGGTGCGGGTTTCCTGGGCGTGGGGCTCCTGTCAGAAGGCGACGGCAACGACTGCTACCTGGCGGAGGCGCAGTCACAGGCCTTCGGTTCGATGATGGGCGGCGGGCTCATCCTGGAGCGCGGTGGTAATGACACTTACCTGACCAAGATGTCCCAGACCGACATCCTGCGCTACGACGATCATTACCTCTCGCTCTCCCAGGGTTGCGCCTTTGGATACAGGCCCGACTACTCGGGTGGGATCGGCCTCTT
The DNA here is from genome assembly GCA_043808325.1 of Candidatus Eiseniibacteriota bacterium. Lineage (GTDB taxonomy): Bacteria > Arandabacterota > Arandabacteria > Arandabacterales > Arandabacteraceae > JAZDEY01. The sequence goes on along the minus strand of JAZDEY010000021.1, from coordinate 6,322 downwards.
GATCGATTCCTCGGGAAACGATCTCTACTCGAGCGACATCTTCGGGCAGGGCGTGGGTTACTGGTTCTGCGTGGGGGCCTTGATCGACCGGGCAGGCCACGATCGCTACTCATCGTACCAGTATGCGCAGGGTTCCGGGATCCACCTGGCGTTCGGCCTCTTGCTCGATCAATCGGGGGATGATTACTACGTCAGCAAGGGTGTCTCTCAGGGTTGCGGCCACGATCTCTCGTTGGGGCTCCTGGCCGACCTCTCGGGCAACGATTGCTATACCGCCGTGGACCTGAGCCAGGGAGCGGGAAGCGCCAACGGCACCGGGATTCTTTACGATGCCGATGGTGTGGACGCGTATTCATCCAAGAGCAAGGTCAACGTGAGCGGTTACGGTGACTACCGGCGCGAATTCGGCAGTATCGGCCTTGCGATCGACGCCAAAGGGGATGACTTCTACTCGGCCCGCGGCGAGAACGAATCGCTTTGGGAGAGCGGCAAGTACGGCCTCGGGATCGACATCCCGGGCCAGGCAACGAAGCCACGCGGCGACATCGTGGTCAAGGACTACCCCTTCGAGGAGCGGCCTTTCACCACGGCAGAGCTCTACGTGCTTGCGATGAGAGCCGAGCCCAGATTCCAGAGGTGGAAGACCTACGCCTTCGACAAGATGGTTGCCGATTCGGTCGCCTCGATTGAGTACCTGCGCACCGTACTCGACACCAAGGATGCCACCAAGCGGCACGCCATAAAGGATATTCTGGTCAAGATTGGGGCGCCCGCCGTACCCATGCTGTGTGACGAGACGACGAGAGGTAACGATCTCGCCAAGGCCGAAGCGAGCTGGATCCTCGGCTTGATTGAGAACGCCGGCGCCTTCGATGCACTGATGGAGCTCTCCCATTCCAAGGATTGGAAGCAGCGGTCGAGTGCGCTTAACTCGCTGGCAAGGCTCAAGGACCTCCGCGAGGACGACGAGCAGCGCTTGAGGGACCGGTTGGCTGAGGTGCTTCGCGATTCCAACGAGGTTTTCTACGTCAAGAAGGATGCAGCCTTTGCGGCAGGAAATCACAAGTATTGTGATCTGGTCCCGCTTCTAGTCGATTGCCTGGACCATGCCCACTATTCGGTAAGGTACTCGGTAGCCGAGGCCTTGCGCCAGATGTCATCCCAGGCGGCCTGCCCCACTGTGGCCGATCTTCTCGTTGCGAGGGTCCCGGATCTCACGCTGGAGGGGCTGATCGCCGGGATCTACGCCGGAACCGACCTCTCGGCGGAGAGCAAGCTGGCTCTGATCGAAGCTGCACTTAGCGCGCCTCATTCACAGGATTTGCATGTCGCAGTCGCGCTCGCCAGACTCGCCGCCACAGTCGAACCGGAGACGCCTGCGCAGCGGAGGCACCTGGAGAGTCTCTCAGCAAGGCTTCCGCAGGATTCGTGGGAAGTCAAAGCCCTTAAGGTTAAAGCCCTTGTCAAGTAAGGGTGGCCTTCGATTCCTTGATCATTCAACGGGTTATCAGCTCAAGAAATCACGATAGATACGCCACCCTACGTAGACTCCAGCCGCGCTGCCGACGACGCTAAGCACGAAACCAAGCATGAATCCACTCTTGCTCCCTATCCACCATCCAACCCAGCCAAGGACTGTCATGCCAAGAAAGATACAGAGCTTCTTCATATCTCACCCAAGTTGAATGATGGCGAGCGAGTCTGTAGAGAAGTCCGATTGGGGCCGTTTCCCGACTCGTAAGTACTTGACATTACCTATGCAACGCAATGGGTAGATGCTTGGCGTATAGTGCAAAGTCATTGTCGGTCGTGAAAATGGCTAGCCGGTGATGCACCGCCACCGCACAGATCAAGAAGTCCGTGTTTGACCCCTGGACCCCCTTCCCACGACACTCGTTGTAGAACCGAGCTGCCATGACATGCTCATCTGTGCTCACCGGCAGGTCGGGAAATGCACTCAGCCGCGCTTCCAGCTCTTTGAACTGCGCCTCATCGCGAATCCCCGATAGCAGTTCCTGCCGAATAGCACCGATCATCTGCACTCGATTGTCACCAATTAGACTACGGAGCTCTCGGACCGGCCCCGCCGTGCTATCGCTGCCACGCCGAAGAGCCAGCGACCAGACGCTTGTGTCGACCAAGACTCTCATCGGCGTGCCCGCTGCTTCTTGTAGTCATACGTGGCATCATACTCAATGGCGCCGAAAAGCGACCCGATCTTCTCCTGCTCCAGATGCTGGATGTATGCCACGAGCGCGTGGGTCACTGCTGCCTTCTTGGTCCGGTGCCTTCCCAGCCTGACTGCTTTACAGATTAGCTTGTCATCGATCTGAAGATTGGTTGCCACACTGATCACCTCCACACATATTCTGACACACTCGCATGTGTGATGTCAAGACGGTATTTCACACAGCGGCGAACGAGTCTGTAAAAAGAGTCCGATTGGGGTCGTTTCCCGACTCGTAACTACTTGATTTTGTTGATCGCAGATTCCCGGCAAATGCCTTTTCCTATAGATTCAACCGTGTGGCTGAGCGGCTGGCCGAGTGCTCTGCAGCCGGCATGACAGATGGTTGCCGTCAATTGCATGCCGGGGTTATGGGGTGTATGATCCTTCAATCTCGGAACCCCACATTTCATGAATGGTCATCGTTTTCATACCAGTAACGTTGAATGAAATCGTCCATCTTCTTGCGCGAAAACAAGAGCCAGAAAACCCAGCGAAATAAACCCGCGAGCATGTGCCAATCACCATGCTTGTCGAACTTCCGACAAGAAACAACAGCGAGTGCCTGCGGCACCCGCAGCCGGCGCGCTGCGTGACGTGTAGCCAGTACTTCTCTGGGACGTCGACTCCGCCCGAGGTACCTCAATGCTCTGAGCAAGCGAACATCCTCGCTGGCACGGAAGCTCTCATCAAACCCACCGACCAGGAGGAAATCCGATCGGCGGCAAAACAGAACGCCTCCGTCAATACCAATCAGCCAGAAAGGTGGCATGATGATCAATAAGGTCACAGCAATGCCCAGCGACCGCCGTTCCATAACTAGGCCGGTGCCCCCACCGATGAAGGCTGGGTTCCGCATCACAGTGTCAATGTAATTGAACGTTTCAGGATGGATACCGAAGTCCGCGTCAGCGAAGGCCAGGAGCCTCCCACACGCAACGGCGGCACCCCCGTTTCGCACCGCGGCGATGCAACGCGTGGAGACATTAACCACAGAGCAGCCCCTAGCCATAGCGATCTCGGGCGTGCTGTCGGTGGAGCCGTTATCTGCGACAATCACCTCAATAGCGTGAGCCCCACCTCGATACCGGGCACGGGCATCATCCACCGTGTCAAGCAGTCGTTTCAGGTGCTCTCCTTCGTTCCGGGCGGGAACAACAAGAGAGATATGAGGATCATTCCTCAAGGCAGATCGCTCCAATCATCATGGCCCTTTGGGACGAGGCATCCTAACTGTTTCCCCATAGACATTATGACTTCCGTGAATTAGATGCTGACCTCCACAATCGAGGATTGGCCTCACAGAGACCAGAGCCTCATAATCTGACTACCCACCATTAGAATGAGGTCAGCCATGACGCACTATACCAAACTTTGCGTCGGTTTGGATGGACATAAAGACTTTATCTCCGTAGCCCATGCTCCCGAGGAGCAATCCGCCGATGTTGCCTTCTTAGGTTCCATCGGCACTTGGGCACTTGAGCCTTGGCTGAGGAAGGCGCCGGACGAGGAAAAGCAAGCTAGTAGCCGACCCACGAATACCGGCGTGGTCAACTGTTGACAGCTACTGGCTCCACCCTTTCCCGAGACAACAACTACATGAAAGGAGATCAAAACCCATGAGCTAGAAACTTGAGACCGCGCTTGACATCGGTAGTCATGTCAACGATGGGTGTGATCTCCGCAGCAGCCGCCAGGATGTCCGTGTCACGGTCCAAGCCCTTGTTGGGCAAGCCTCTTGGACATCTTCACTTCCTCGGGGCAGTTGGGGTTGTCAGTCTTGTTCCTCTGAAAGACTACGAACCCATGCTTCCTATAGAATGCACGCGTAGCCTCATATGGCGCGTAGTCTACCCCCTCGCCCAGCGTCACTGTGGCAATCTCCGTCAGCCCCATTTCCTTGCCCTTCTGTTCCGCCGCAAGGAGCAGGCGGCCGCCGATCCCTTGCCGATGACAATCCCTCCTTACACCAAGCCATCCGATATGCAACCGCCCGTCACCAACATGGAGTGCGATAAACCCAACGATGTCGCCTCCCGATATGGCAACAAACCCATCATTGTGCTTGATGTCCGTGGGTATCGCGCGGAGGCGGGCATCCTCGTCAAACCATTCGGGCAGAGACTCAACGATATCGAGAATAGCCCGGCAATCAGCGGCGCGAGTGGCACGAATCTCGAGCATACCCTTCCTTCCCAATGGTACTTATCACTCTCTCGCTCCTGGGTCCGGTAGGAGACGCTTCGGGTACACGATGGTCACCCCGGGATTGGCGAGGCTGTCGCCTTCAACGACCTTCTCGAACCGGCTGAGATTGGCGGATATGTAGGCGCGGACGGCACGCCCTATTACCCCACCGTGCCCAGACGATCCATATCCGTGAATGACCCAGATGGGATCGCGCCATCCACTCCTTACGCAGGCGTTGTAGTCGCGGACAAACTTCCTTAGTGCATCAATCTCCCGGAGGCCGTGCAGGTCTATCTTTTTGTCAGCCATATCTTGTACCCGCCATGCTTGGCCCGACGCTGCCTGCCGCCGCGGCCCATGCCGCAGCAAGAGCCGTGACGCCGTAGAACTCGGCTAAATCCTCATCTATCATGATCTTCTCGCCCCGAACCAAGAGAATAGTCACAATAACCGGGGGTCAGAACTGTCCAACTTTTGGGGTGCACGTCTGTTCCCGCCCATGAGCCGATGCGGTGATTACAAACGGCACCACAATGCACGCCAGAATCCGCATAGTAGTCACCTCCATACTTCTAATTTTTTCGGCTGGTTAGCGTGCAAACATCTCGCCGAGAATCGCCAAAATACGTTCCGCGGTCCGCGACTCCAGGCGTCCTAGCCGCTTGACCAGGCGAGCCTTGTCGACCGTCCGGATCTGGTCCAAGACCACTTGCCCTGACTTACCCCTGAACCGACATTCGACCCGAGTTGGATATCCCTGGCCCTTCGTCGTCATCGGGGCAACAATCACTGTCCGAATGTGCTCGTTCATCTCGTCTGGCGATATCACAACACATGGTCTTTTCTTGCGAATCTCGCTTCCCACAGTCGGATCTAGGTTCACCTGGTAGACTTCGAACCGCCTCACTTCCATTCCCATGCCTCCTCATCCCACCGGCTCGAACTCACCACCCCGGGGTCCAGCAGAACATCATCGCCGCGGTCCGCCATTCGGCGAAACGCCTCTGCCCATCTGGCCCGAGGCCGATGTGCGGAACTTATGATCAGCCGATCATCCCGCACCTCCAGATCCACTTCCCCCCTGAGCCCCGCCTGGAGGATCAGCGGCTTGGGAATGCGTATGCCTTGCGAATTGCCTATCTTGACGATTCTTGCTCTCATGGCGCTTTGACCTCCGTGATCACATTGTAATCACGCAGTGCCTCGATTGTCAAGCCGAATCTCCCAGCAATGGCGACCAGGTCCACTTCCCACCCCTGCACGCGAACGGCGCCACTCACGCGCCCCCGCGTAGCAGGGGGCCGGGTGGAGCGGCTTGTTAGACGCAGCGCTCATTTCTCAACCTTCGTCGTCCGCCGGAGCCAGTAAGCCCGGCACCTCTGAAGCCAGAGGATAACCACTCGGCTAACGCCGCTCTGGGCAAAAGGCTTCAGCCCCAGTGCCCGCTCGGCAGCCGGCAGAACGTTGAAGAGTGTTTCTATTCTGGTGACCCTCATGCCCGTCACCTCGAGGACATCAACACCCTGCATAGTTATTACCTGATTGGTTGGAGCAAATCCAAGGTGATCGAAATAGCCTGTATGAGTGGCAGTGATTTCCCACGGGACGACACAACGACTGCCCGATTGGGCAACACAGATCGGTTCTCTGATGCGGTATGAAAAGTCCGGAAAGGCTCGCAGGATGCTCTCGCTGAACTTTCGCACCGCACTCCGACCTATCGCTGGACCAAGAATCATTGCCGGGTCGTCCCAAATCACGGACTCATCGAGATGACTGATGAACCGGTCTATATCTCGATCGTTCCAGGCACCAACAAGGTCATCAACCAGGGATCGAATCGCAGTCTCGTTCATGGTTCTTCTCCGCGTCTGAGGGTGGGGCGAGGCGCCACGCCGCCTCGCT
>JAZDEY010000020.1:0-45390 GCA_043808325.1 Candidatus Eiseniibacteriota bacterium | reverse complement strand
TCGGATTTCTCCTCATCCGACAACACAAGCAGCCCTCTTGGCCGGCCGGCTTTCATGAGTACCTCCTTGTCGATAGGAACGGTACCCACTATATGCGCAGAACCATACATTAATCAACTTGTTTATGGGACACGACACTAGGCTATCCGGGCCAAGATTGATCAGGCCGGAGGTTTTTTCGGGTTCGAGGTTCTAAATTTATTCTTAGAGAGCGTGGCTGGTTCTGCTCAAGGCGAAGGGGCGGAAGGTGGCGGCGACGAGAGCGGCAGGGGGTTCCGCCCCCTGTGCCCCCCGAGTCCAGAAATCAGAAAACAGAAATCCAGAATCATCACTGACTGCGGGCACATCGAAACCCGCCGTAGCCGGGCGTACCCGTGTCGAAGTGCCGGTAAGCGCACCGCAGGTCGTCGTTGAAGAAGTTATACGCACCCCCACGCATCACGTGATACGAGCCACTTGATGGGCCTTTAGGGTCAACCACTGATGAGGTTCCAAGATTGCAGGTGTGCCAGTCGTTGCACCACTCATACACATTTCCCGCCATGTCGTGCAGCCCCAGTGATGTGGCCCCCGCCGGGCAGCTCCCCACAGCGATAGGCAAGTGCAAACCACAGTCCCGGTAGTTGGCCCGACTGCAATTCGGGCTCTCATTGCCCCATGGATAAATCCGCTCGCCCCCGTATTGAGTCGCGTACTCCCACTCCGCATCGGTCGGAAGGCGGTACCCACTAGCCCCATAAGGGTCCCCGCTGTTGCACTGCCAGGTGGAGTGATTGTACGCAGGCGCAAGCCCCTGACTCATGCTGAGCCAATCACAGTACGCCGCTGCCCCACGCCAGGACACACACACCATAGGATAGTTCTCCTTGCCCGGATTCACCGTGAAAGCGTCCCCGCCGAAGTAAACCTCGCATTCACTTGGGAAAAGAGTTGCCAGCAGAACCGAAGAGTGTCCATCTAGGATTGCATAGACATATTTCGTTCCAGGCGCGGAACCCTCTACCGTCACCATCTTCGGGTTTTGGTCGTATGCCCACTGGAGGGCGTCGCGGTACTCCTTGTTGGTTACCTCGTACTTGCCCAAGTAGAAACTGCGGTTCAGGGTGACCTGGTGCTTAGCGACACCACAATAAGCCACACCGTCACCCATCGTGAATGTCCCCGCAGGCACCAGAACCATCTCGGGCGGTGTGAGCCTCTGAGTTACCGTCACCGTCCGTGACGTGTCATCTGTCAAGCCTCCGGTGTCCTCGACCTCCAACTTGATTGTCTTAGTCCCCAGTGTGCCATACTGATGGCTCGCTGTCTTCGTCGCAGACCACTGGGTGTCCCACGTCCCGTCATTCTCCCAGTCCCAGCGTACCTGGAGAGCGGATACGGGGTCTTGAGCATCAGAGGAGCCTGACGCATCAAACTGGAAAGACGTCAGCATGTCGCCGATCGCCGGGGTTATGGTGAAAGACGCTGTGGGGGCAGTGTTGCCCCCGGAATCAGTTGGCTTATCCCTACCGCAACTAAGTACGACCAACATCAGAAGACAAATGCAGCATGCAGCGACGTTAGTGCGTTTGGTTAGCATCCCAGTCCTCCTAGCGCAGTAGTTCATGCTCAGCTCAGCCCTCAGCGCCCAAGGCCCTCGGACTGCCTGCATTGGCCCTGCGGGCGCGTAGCTTGCTATCTGGCACTCTAAAAAGGCGCTGGAATGAGAGTATCAGCTTTTGGACAGTCACTCCTTGAGCTGCGCCTTGATCTGCTCCCAGGCGTCGGAGAGAGCGGCGCAGATGGCGATAATGGGGGCCCAAGGACTTGGTAGTATTCTCTCTCTTGCTTTGCGATCGATCCCGGAGCAGATGCGATATCTGAGCGCGGCCCAGGAGCCTCGTCGGCAGAAACCGCACATTCCAACCTCTTTGAACTAGCCTGGGCTGTCTAAGCAGGATGCGAGAGACCGGGGTAAGTCTGCCGATCACTTTGCCAGTTTTCTCCCATAGTCCAGGCTGAGTTTTACGAAGTCCTCAAGGCACTTGATTTGACTCGCCTTCGTCCTGGCGAAGAAATGGGTCTCCTCTGAGTCCAGATGGAGCACATTAGTCCAAATGTCACCCTCCATTTCTCCCATCTCAAGGTCTTTGCCTCCTGCATTCAGAGCCATGTCGTATGTCTTGAATCTGATGCAGTTCGGGCTGTCATAGTACAGACCCACGAAGAACGCCTTGTTCTCAACATAGTAACCGTACCATCGCCCGCCAGCAGAAAAGGAATACTGAACACCATTGGCGGATAGAGCCTCGGACAGCATGTCCACTAGATTGCGCAAAGACCGTACCCCTGCCACCAATTCCCAGCTCACTGCATCCATGGCAAGTCCCCTCCGCTTCAAGAACTCAATGAATTGGGCCACCACAAAGATGGCTGCCTGATCCTTGATCCTCAGGGTCTCCAAGCACTCCGCCACGTGGTGCCAGCGCAAAAGCACATCTGACTGCTTTGAGAAAGCCGGAACTTCAATGGAACCCATCGTCAGGACGACCAGGAGTGTCTCATTATAGTCGCTGTGTTTGAGTTGATCACGGTACCTGGATAGTTGATTGCGACCGAATCCAGACTCTACCTTGACCTCAACATACACAAGCCTATCGTCGGTACTAATCTTGATATCGGGGATTCCTCGCTCGGTGCAGGCTTGGCATCTGATCGAAACCTTGTCTGCGTCAGCGGGGCTCCATTTGAGTCTTTCGCCACAAAGCGTATTCAGTACGGCCAGGGCAGCGGTTGGCTCAGTCTTTACAAGGTATTGCAGCAGATAGACCAAGGCTCCGGTTGTGAAGTTCTCATCCTGGCCTGCTGCCCATCGGTGTAAGGCCCCAAAGAGGTTGTTGTCAGTAGCCATGCCATGCCTCTACATGTGCGCAGACTGTCAGCTCTGTCTTGCCGGCATTCATCTCACTTCCCGAACTGCGCCTTGATCTGCCCCCAGGTGGTGCTTTGTGTCCCTGTGGGTCCCGTTGGGATCTGACCCCACAAGTACCAGTCAGGGAACTGGGTGGGCCAGGGGGCCGCCTGATAAGTAGCATAGACAGAGCTGTCTTCCGTAAGTGCAAGAAGATAGCCATCATGAGCGTCATAGCAGAGGCTTACGAATGGACTCCCTGTGTATGACTCCGCCTTCGCGGCACCAAGATGATACACGACCGCGAGAGCCAGAATTCCCAAGCACACAAACATGAACTTCTTTGCCACAAGGCACCTCCTAACGGTACATGGATTTGATTGCGCCCCAGCTATTGCCTTCGATCCCGGTTGCGCCACACGCCGGTCCGTAGGCACCAACCAGACCACACCCAGGCTGATTCGCGCAGGGCGATTGCCGGTCAATGCGAAAGTCCATGTTGTCCGGGTCGCAGAAAAGGGGATCCATGCTGATGTCCAGAGAACCTGGCACAGGCACAGTGATGCAACAATAGTCACAATCGGTGTGGCCCCAGACATCGTTGCACCAGAGGGTGGGATACGAGCCGGGCTCGCACCGAATGCCTGCCTGACCATTGACCACGATGTTGTGGTGGATACCCGGTGACGAATAGTACAGGGTGAGGTTCACCGGCCCGAGGTTGGACGAAATCGTATTGTGCCCGATCTCAGGTGACGCGTAGGAACAGTAGATGCCAACCACCGAGTTGTTTGCGATGAGGTTCCACTCGATTATTCCGGATGATAGGTGCCAGTAGATTCCTGCTCCTGAATCAAGACCTGTATTCTCAATTATCCTGTTCCCTCTGATAGCGATTCCCGTAGACTGGGTGCAGAGTACACCCCCTCCATTTACCGATCTCCCGTTCGTCAGAGTGAAACCCGCGACCGTGCAACCCTGAACGCTTTCGCACAGGATCACGAGGCCGGAAGCCCCACCGTTGACCGTTGTCAGCTCGGGGCCGAGCTCACTGCAAAGAGTGACCCAGTTTCTCATTCGGATGTTCTCGCAATAAGTGCCCTGGGCCACGACCACACTATCCCCAGGATTGGCCACGTTGATGCCGTCCTGAATAGTCGCCGCATCACCGCTACCATCGGACTTGATGTACCAGGTACGTGAGAAACCAGCCGCGGGTATAACGAGGCTCAAAACGCAGACAAGCAGTAGCCATCGTGCCATAGAAGTGTCCCCCCTTGTTTTGGTGTGCCACTCTGCCGCTACGCCGGAATCCCAGTATACCACGCCCGAAGGGCTGATGAATACCAGAAACCCAGCTATGGGATATGGCACCAAGGGTCTAGTGGCAATGACTATCCGGAGAAGCACTAGAGACTCAGATGTAGGGCACGCACAAGGCAGATACAACTGTTGGAGTGGCTGCCTATCCCCGCTATCAGTCCCCCGCACTCATGATGCAGCCGAAGCCATCAAGCTCGATTATTCGTGGCGCATCCGAATCTGAGGCCGATGCCGGCCCCCTGGTAAACTCCGCACGGAACCTGTTTGCTACAGGACCGTTGATCGAGGCCGTTATCGTGTGTGCCCCCACATGCTGCGGAGTGTCAGCGCTATAGACAGTTACCCAACCGCCGGATGTCTCATCGAGAAACCGCAATGTGAAATGCGCAAGGTTCCTCCAGTTGAGCCCAGGACCATCATCCCGGTATGTGAGAGTGAAGCTTGAGATCCTCGCGAACCAGGGAGTCTGCCATTCAACGAAGTCCACGAATCCAGGGGCAGGAGCATCGTCGAAGACGACGTTGCCGACTTCAACGGGATTAGTCGAGAACGTGCCTCCGAACATGTCCCGTATGTCTTGGCCACAGCAATCGAGTGTGGAGTGCCCAAGGATCACCAAGCCCCGGGTAACTTCCCAGAGACTCTCCATTGGTCCTTGACAGAGGGTCGTAACGCCGACAATGTTGCTCCCGCTCCCGATCTGCCCAGTATCATAAACATAGACTCGGTAGTAGTATTTCGTGTCTGCGGCAAGCCCTGTGTCAGTATAAGCGGTTTCGCCCACATTCTGTGTTTCGAAGATGAGAGTTGAATTCGTATCGACATCTGCGGTCAGGAGACGGTACAACCTGTATGAGATGAAGTCATGGTTCGTGTTCCGGCTCCAGCAGACTGGGACCGAACTCTCCGTGGCAGGCGTCGTGGGGCATAGCTGAAGGGTCGAAACACGGGGCGCGATATTCAAGGTCTTCGCCATGACCTCATTGCTTCCGGATGAATGACCGAAGACGTCGTAGGTAAAGACCCTGAAATGGTACCCTTCGTTTTCCTGCAAACCGCTGACCGGATATGAAGTCGTCGTGTCCTGATGTATGGTAGCCAGCTGCTCAGAACTCTCAGTTACACCTGCCCCTAAGCTTCGGAAGACTTTGAAGATAGCAAAATCGTCGTTTGTGTTCTCGCTCCAAGTCAGCAACATTGTGGAAGCGGTTATCTCCGAAGCGGGGTTGAGAACGACCGGATTGGGGCGACCTAGTGAGTTATCTACCATGACGGTTATGAGCTCGGAGCCGGCAATATTATCGTCGGTGTCGTAGGCCCTAGCGAAAATGGTGTGAAAGCTGCTGTCACTGCAGGAAGTCGTGTTCCATGAGTATGAATATGGGGCCTGCACGTCTGTAGCCTTCAGGCTGGCGTCAATGTAAAACTCGACCTTAGCAACACCCTTGTCGTCGCTTGCCTCTGCAGTGATATTCGTGATCTCGAAGACCTTGGCGCTATCAGCGGGCGAAGTGATGTAAATGGTCGGCTCCTGTTGTTCGGTCGTCTTCTCGCCACAGCTCGAAAGCAGAACCACCGCGAAGAGAAGAACAATGCATAGCTTCATTATCAGCCTCCTGTGTCCATCCAACTCTTGCTCGACTGAGATGGAGACCCCTTGTCCCCGCACCACTCTGCCGCTACGCTGGACTCCCAGTATACCATGAGGAGCACATGGAGGTTAATAGAAACTCACCTGTGTGGTTGGTAGTGGAAACCCCGGCTTCCGATATCTTTTCTCTAGGATCGTGGCCTACAAGCGAATTCTCGCACTCAGGGGGTTCGCTGGGGGGCTATCCGGCTGGCAATCGGGGCCTAGGCGATGGCAGTGATCCCAAGTCGTTCGCCGGAGGCAAGCCGCTAAGATATTGTGATCACCCGTCGCATGGTCAAGACCGGGACCATCGTCGGCATCGACGTTGTTGACCACGTAATCGTCGGAGATGGCACCTTCGTATCAACGAAGGAACGAGGCTATCTATGATAACCCACCGCTTTGTGCTAATATTGGCACTTTGTTTCGGTGGAGGGTGACCTTCCCCCGTTTACTGGCCACTATGGATAGAGTAGCAGGGCGCATACGTTACGGCTTCAACCAGCGCGCAGCGCCGTCTGCTGCAACAGGCTGTTAGGCTGCTCCGGGTTTACCGATGCGTTTCCACGCTCCCTCCAAGCAGACATAGCGTCCACCGCAGTCGGCGCCTCACACAGGGCTCCGGATGAATGCAAGGACTCTTGGAGGGGAGGAGGTCTCCTTTGTGTCCGGATCATCGAGTGTGCACTTTAGGAAGCCGACCAACCCTTTGTCCGCGAGCACATATGCTCCTGACATCCGGAGCGCCGGATAGCGATGGCCCGGACTGAACCCGGGCGCGAGAACGCGCTTCTCTCCCAACACAGTCCAGCAGACGGTCAGTTTCTCTCGTGCAAGAAACTCCTGCAGCAGTTCTTCCCGAAGAAGAAGCACGCTTGGGCCAGCCGCGTGGACGGTTGGGTCAAACGCAGCGAGCCGCCCCTCAGTGTTCACGAAGTCCGCACCGTTCCCAACCCAGCGAAGCGCCATTCCGGCCACGAGTTCGGCTGCGGGGAGACGAAGGGTGTAGCTCTCGTCCACCGAGCGGTCGACGCCACTCGCCTCGCGAAGGTACTTGAACGCGACTGTGCGCATGCTCGTCGGGCATCCGTGGCCAGACTGCGTCTCTCCGGCATCGCCGAAGTACTGCTGTTGGAAGTATCGAGACGCCGGTGCCCAACCGTGCTCACCGAGAAACATCCGGCAGACCTGTGCCGGGTCCGGCATCCAGCGTCCCCAGAAATCGATGCCTTCAGCCCACTTTACGAATGGCTCGGCGTCTTCCGTCCGAATCAGATAGCCGGTGCACAGCAGCCACAGCTCGCGCAGCTCGACGTCGGTCGACTCCTTATCCGCCGGCGGTTGCTGCCGCCAGATGAGATAGCCCTGTGCACTGATCCAGCGCGACGTGTCCTCAGGGTTCGTGACGATTAGCAGATCCGCGAGATCAGGAAGATCGTCGCAGCGAACCACCCACCCTCTCGGATCGCCGGGAGAGCCCCAGTTGCCATACGGCGCTGCGCCCCACCATGAAGGAGAGTGACCTTCCCATGAGGTCCCCCCCCGCAAGGACCGGATTGTGCACGAGGGATCAATATCGCGGAAGTCGGCCTGCCATGGGCCGTCGTAGGCTTGGTCCCCACCCTCTTCGCGGAGCTCCTCGCGGTACTGGAAATGATCGGCCACAAGCGCCATGATTTCGTGCCAAGCGATCCACTGGTACTTTTTCCCGATCCGCTCGGCCTTCGACGCTTCGCGATCATGGTAGCCAACCGAGAAGCGGTCGAAGTGCCCGAAGCGCTCGGTGGTCCATCCGAGCTCGAAGACACGTCGAAGGATGTACCGCTGGATCTGGCGAAGCTCGAGGCGCGGAGGCCGCCGTGTGTCGTGATAGGCCTCCTTCGCCGTAAGGATTTCCTCCAGCCTCCTTGCATGCTGCTTCGTGAGTGCGGCGTAGAGCACATCGTGCGCCTGCCCTATCTTCGCCTCCAAGGCCGCAATCTCTTGAGAGTGGGATTTCCCAAGCCACTGCTTCAGTGCATCAACGTCCGAGAGTTCGGCATCGCCATTCGCACCCATTCCGCGTTGAGCGAACCAACCGGCGAGAAACGAGTATGAGGCTGCCTGGAGTGCAGCCTCTGCTGCGTTGAATGCTTTCCAGGCGTTTCTCTCTTCGTCCGAGAATTCGGAGGCAAGAGCGCGTAGTTGATCCTCGGGTCGCTCAGGCGGTTTCCAAGCCGGGTCTTCGAGCCCCAGTGATAGCCAGCTGCTCGAACTCGACCCGATTACATAGTGTGCGAAGTCACCGTCCAGCACAGAGCTCCCGATACAGTTGCGAGACCACTCAAGGTCCCCGCTGTCATGGGAGCCCCGCGACCAATCCGGGAGGAACGGTTTGATGTCCTCCTCTGTCGGAATCGTGGGCCACTGGCTCTTGTACGGCGGTCGAATATGACTTGCGTCGACCTGAACCTTTGATCCGAGGTACAGAGCACGCTCGACAACTCCGCGCGCGTAATCTCGGAGCAAGATATGTGGCGGAGGAGCGCCGGCAGCGAACATGCGGGCGTACACTCGTTCCGCTAGGGCACCGACTTCATGGGGATCGTGGCATCGCGTAGAAGTTCCGTACGCGACGGCGTAAATGCGTTCCACCACGTAGGGGTCGTCGACATCGGTGAACCGCTCGACGAGCCGTCCGACCGCAAGCATTCGGCCAGTCAGCAGGCTCACGAGAGCCTTGGTGGCCCGGTCGCGGAGGAATCGATTCGATGTTGTGAGCATCCAGGCAAGCGTAATCGCGCAAAGGTCTACCGTTTCGTCGTCGATGGTGGTATCCGGTATCACTGAGGATGCCCAGTCCACGAGCCTATCGACGGCGCCACGGCCACCGCACGCTGCGTGAAGGTAGGTGCTCCACCAGGCGTCGCGTTCAGGCATGGCGTCCTTGCGCAACCGCCGGTCGAGGAAGGTCGCGTTGAGCGGGTGGCCTGGAAACGTGGCCACAGTCAGCAGCACGTCCAACGTGTCGCGTAAGTCGTGGTCATTTCGACTGAGCTTGTTCAGCGCCTCACATGTGCCATCCGAAAAGGCGTTGAGCGCGCGCCACACCAGGCTCTGCCGAAAGGCATCACCGATTTCCCAGCGCTCCGAGATCGCGGGGGCGAGAGCGATTATCTCCTGACCGGTACGCTCAGGAATCTGGATGCACATGGCTTCGAGGAGTCCAGGTGGCACGTACTGCTTCTTGTCGGCCAGGAACGCCAGGGCACCTCCTGCAGCGAAGGCAGACGCTGGGTTACCGGCGTCGAGATGTCTATCGAGCAACGTCCTGGCAGCCAGATGATCGACGAAGCGGTCGTAGGCAACGAAGACGATCTCATCTCGGTCTGCGTCTTGGCGACGTACCGCATCCTCGACCAAGACACCTTCAACGACCAAGCCGCGATAAAGAGACTGCTCGAACTCACGGTCAGGAAGCTGGGAGTTTATGATCTCCCCTGCCTTCGCCAACGTCAGCCACCGCTTTCCGGAATCGACGAGTACCTTGGATACAGCCTCCAGGGCCTGCCGGACGAGCGGAGTTCTGGGATCGAAGCCAAGGGCTGACGCCAAGCGCTGGTTGATCGCAGATAGGTACAGATCGAACACGGCGGTGATGCCGTGGAAGCCGCGCGGCAGCCGTCGCTCCCCCTTCGTGCGGAGGCCCTCACACAGGGTCTTGAGAAAGAACGGGTTGCGAAACTCCGGCGCGAGAAGTGGAGTCGAGGGCAGCTCCAGGCCGTAGTGAACGAAGAATGTTCGAGTGGCATCGTATTCGTGATCCATGAACCCGTTGTGCGTCACCACAGCGGCACGTTCTCGCACCGCCTCGGGGACGACGATTTCTTCATAGGACGAACGAACCGAGAGCACCACACCAACCCATAGAGATCGCTCGAGGTGGGCGAGAAAGGCAGCCAAGTGGTTCGGCCAGATGACCCGGCCCGAGCCCTCGTTGATCGCGTCGATCAGGACAAGAGCGCGAGAGCCCGCAGCCTGCGCCGCTGACTCGAGAGCGCCGACGAACTCTTCAGCGGAAAGGCCGGCCAAGTCGAGATGTTGAAGCGCCTGCGTCCACGGCGCATCGTTGCTTACGAAGCGCTGGCCGAGGAGAAGTACCGTCGGCCGATTCGCGGCAACACGTTGGCGAGCCACGTCGCATAGAAGGTGGGTCTTGCCTGTGCCCGCATCGCCGCGAAGGAGCATCAGCGCACCGCTCGCGGTGCGGTCAGCGTGCGTCAGCGCTTCGCGCGCCTCTCTGAGCTCAGCTGACAGGCTGTACAGACGGAGTCGCCGCTCCCTGAAAGGGTTGCTCGGGTAGGACGCTCTCGAGGTCGTTCCGGTCTTCGCAGACGCCTCTGCATCATGCGCTCGTTCGCGCTCGGAGAGGAACCGTTCGACTTCCTCGGCAGCCTCCTCCGCGACGGCGACCTGTCCAGCGATCTGCGAGAACGGAAGGGGCCCAATGGGCTGAAACTGGACATCCGCAAGTTCTGCCAGGACTGCCTCGACCTTTGTGATCAGTGAGGTTGCAGCGGCGTCAAGGCTCGCCTCGGCGGCTACATTCTGGTCGGAGTACTCGAAAGTCCGAAGCTTATCACGGACCTTCCGAGCACACGCCTTGACGCAGTCAAAGAACCGTTCCGTCCGACCGAATGCATCGAACTCGCCGGCGATCGGCAGGTCAACGTGAATCTGGGGGGTGTAGCGCGGTCCTGCGGTCCCCAGTGCTTCCTCCAGTCGCGCGGAGAACCAGGCTCCGTCGAAGCCCCGTACGTCGAACCAGAAACGGACACGCCCAACATTATGCGGCTGCGCCAACCGCTCGAGCATCTCGTGACTGCCCCAGTAGACGAACTCAACCGTCATCTTCCGTTTGGAGGCCCACTTGGTCCACTTCTTGACGTGATCGTCCCACCGCTCCTTCGCAGACTTTCGCCCCTTGATGCGACCGTCCGGGAGATCGAATGGGACGCAGACGAAGTACCGCACGAGCCGAGGGTGTTTCTCGAGGGCCTTGTCGACAGACTCATCAATCTGAGACCACTGCGGGTCCCCCAGCCCATCAAAGTACTTGGATTGCCATCCCCACTCTGAGGTGTCGGGCAAGATGGTGTAGCACTCGACTCCAGCGTCAGGAGTCCCTTTCCGCTCAAAGCGCGAACCAGCGGGCTTCTCGGCACGTGCCAATTGGGCACACAGCTCTTCAAACCCCTTATCACGTCCCCCGTTCAGCGGCCTGATCGCATTCCAGTCAATGTTCAAGCGGCTCATTCCTTAGCAGGTTAACCACGGCCTATGCCGATCCGGCATGACTAGCTTTATTTGGCGCTCAATCCTAGCCTGACGCCGCAGCATCCGTGCGCCTCACGCCGGTGGTCAGCCAGGAAACTCCCCTTCCTCTACAATATTCATTGTGAACTTGGCGTTCCTGAGTTTGTCCATCTTCGGCTTTATCTCAGCAAGATACCAGGGCGTGATCTCTTCAGTAGGGCGGTAGCGTTTGAGCATGGACCGAGTCGCACTTAGTTGGAATTCTGCGGCCCAGAGAGCGACCTGCTGGAGGCGGCCAGGGTACCGCATGCTCCAAAACCCTGGACTACCGTCTCTCAATGCGGTGAGGAGGCTGGACGCGTCATGCGCATGTGCCACACTGGACCAGTACCGATACAGGAATTCATAGTCAGCCTCGCGATTGACCGATATTGCCAAATCTCTGAGGGTCGTGGGTCCTCTGAACAGGGCGTACCATTTCGGCGTACTTCTCCGTGCGCTCCTTAACCGGTGAAACTCGGCATCTATCGGAGCTAGATGCGGTTTCGAGAGCAGGCGATCGAGATTGGCGATGGCTTTGTCCACGTCTGGCGGCTCATGAAAGGCCACTCCGAACTGACGTTTCCACGCCTCGTCAAAGGACTGTCCCTCCGGCGATGCGCTTCTAAGCAGACGATAGGATCGTCGGCGATCTCGAATATACGCATAGAACCAACAGAGTCCGCGCTTGGCACAGTCCCCATGATTCAAATACTCAAGCGACACGACCGCCTCAAAGGAGGTTCGCAGCACTGGGAGCGTTCCGAAGCCGCACGATTCCGCTATGAGCTCCTCGACGGCGTCAGTGCACTCCGTCACTGTCCGAAATAGGCACAGCGGTGCAATGTCCTCATCGACGCCAGGGGGCTCCGCCGGGGCAGCCTGGGAGCGCTGAAATACGTGCGTCGCGTGGTTGACTAGCTCACGCAGGAGAGGGCAGATCAAGTCGATCACATCTCTCGCGCCAGCTCGCGCGAAATCCCTGTCAAGTATCGTGCTAAGCGATTTCGTCGGCATCAGCGGCAGCGCGAAGCGCAGTCCGTCTCGACGCCCCTGTTAGCGAACACCCCTTTGAGCATAGTGCTCCTCGAATGCACGCAGCCAGCCCTTCTCAGCTCCTGTCAGCGGCCGGTTTGAGTGTCTGGCTAGGATCACGAATAGAGAGGCCAAGCCGTCCCAATGCTCTGGCTCGCCGTGCTGTCCTCTCACCTTCCATGGGCGGCTAATCTCCAAGTACTGGTCCTTGGTGTGGTCACTCTTGCGCGCGTTGCACCGCGCGCACGCGGTGGCGAAGTTGCTGATGTCGTGTGCTCCGCCGCCAACGTACGACTCGACGTGGTCGAGGCACGCCCCAATCTCGTCGAGCAACGGGGCCTTGTCGCGACGCCGATGGAGGTCGTACATCGCGACCAGTACGCCCGGCAGCTCCGAATCGACCATCTCTGACAGGAACTTGAAAGCGAGATCAAACACGGTGGGGCGATGGCAGAGATGACAGAGCCAGCGGTCCCGAAAGAAAACCTCGACCTGAATGGACCTTGGTATCTCCGGACGCGGCCTTCCTGTCATTCACCCTCCCTAATACCTTGCTAACTACGGCTCAAATCGTTTCCAGATAAGGGCGTTTGGGCCGCTCTTCTACCGGATAAAGCTCAACAGCCGCTATCCCACCATTATCACACTTTCAAGCGCCTGTCAAAGCGCTTACAAGCCGCGGGCAAGGTCAAAGTCACCGTCGCGGACTTGGACAAGCTTATCAGGCTGGAAGAGTTCTTGAGAGAGGAACGGGGGGCAGGCGAGCAGACCAGAATTATCGTAGAATGGCGTGATGCTAGCAATCCGAGTGAGGGGCAAGGCGGGGAAACAGGCGGACCCGCGACCGGGGGAGGATGAACGATGGCTGTCCAACTGCCGCAGCTGGTGCCCGGCCAAGCAGGTGAAGGCGCTTCGGAGGATACTGGAGGACGGCTTCGAGAGTCCAAAGACCTTCGCAATAGAGTGTTCATCTGAGGCCTGACATCGGAAGTCATGTCAACGGTGAGGCTCACTTGCGGCTATGAAGCGCAGCGGAATTGCCGTCCCGGGACCGCCTTGTTATCTGCATTGGTTGAGCGCCAATAGATGCTCTGCGGGCCCACAATCCATCAGCCTCTCACATCATCGCTCTCATCATCCCCCTTATCATCCTCCGGCGCATCAAGGGGCAGCAGGGCGGTAGCCTCACTAACGGGAAGCTCTTGCACATCCCTGAGCTTCCTGCCGACGGCTCTTGACCTCACTTTGGCTCTTTCGATTGTGTCTGATGCCTGATGCAGCTTCGTTTGCACTGCGTCCAGAACGGCGCCATACTTCGTCCACTCGGTCTTGACCGCAGCAAGGAGGTTCCAGACCTCGCTAGAACGCTTCTGGATGGCAAGCGTGCGGAAACCCATCTGAAGGCTGCTCAGAAGGGACCACAGCGTAGTCGGGCCAGCGATGACCACGCGGCACTCCCGTTGGATAGCCTCGGTCAAACCCGTTCTGCGGATGACTTCGGCAAAGAGCCCCTCTATGGGCAAGAATAGAATGCCGAAGTCAGTAGTCTTTGGCGGGTCCAAGTACCTCCCGCAGATGTCCCTTGCACAGGCCTTGACACGGGTCTCCAACTGCTTTCCCGCCACCTCCACCGCTTCGACGTCGGCCCTCTCTTGAGCTTCGATCAGACGTTGATAGTCTTCGATAGGGAACTTGGCATCAATCGGGAGCCAGACGATCTCATCCTTGTCAGCGGCTTGTCCCGGCAGCTTTATCGCAAACTCGACACGCTCGCCACCTTCCTTCGTGGCCACGTTCGCAGCGAACTGATCGGGATTCAGCACCTGCTCCAATAGCACCCCAAGCTGCACTTCACCCCATGTCCCGCGGGTCTTGACGTTTGTGAGCACCCTCTTAAGGTCGCCAACACCCGTGGCAAGAGTCTGCATCTCTCCAAGCCCCTTGTGTACCAGTTCCAGACGTTCGCTGACCTGCTTGAAGGACTCGCCCAAACGCTTCTCAAGCGTCCCCTGGAGTTTCTCGTCTACGGTCTGCCGCATTTGTTCAAGCTGCTTGGCGTTATCAACCTGCATGCTTTGGAGTTTACCTTCCACCGTGACCCTGACCGCTTCCAGTTTCTTCTCATTTGAATCCGAAAGCTTCCCAATCGCAGATGACATGGCTTCAAGCTGGGCCTTCTGAAGATTGGCCAACTCGCCCATTGTTTTCGCCATCGTCTCAGAGATGCTCTTCAGCGTCGTCACGACTTCTTCCCGAAGCTGCTTCGCTCCAGTAGCGGATTCGACACGAACACCGTCGAGCTTTTCGCCGCTGGCTTTGGCGAAGGAGGCAATCTGACCGGAGAAAGCATCGAGTTGCCCCTTTTGCATATTGGCAACGTCCATCATTCGTTGTACCACGGAATCACCGAAGGTCTTGAAAGCTCCGGTAAGCTCCTGCCGCTGCTCTCGCGCCGCCTTGCCCAGTTCATCTCTGCTCCGGGATACTTCCTCTCTTACCGCACGCTCGGTACGCTCCTGTGCGCTTTCGAAAGCACCAAGACGGGAAGCAAGCACTGATGCATCGGTTTGCGACGCTTTCCTTAAGAGCATGAGCAGGAGTGCCACCGCGGCGACGAGCAGTACGAGGGTCACGATCAGCAGGATATCAGTCACGGAAGACCTCCCATGAAGAAGTCTCTGATTGAGTACTCATATGGCAGATGACGGCGTGGCTGGGTGGTGGGGCAAGGCGGCGCGGCGCTTGCCACCGCAAGAACCGTGACGCCGCAGTAGCCGCCCGTCTCAAGACGCTTGTTGAGTCTTGTCAGATGGAAGATCCCCAGGGTCATTTCGGTAGCGGCGATCCGCAGTGCTTGCACTTGACTGCCTCCGGCTGGACGAACTCAGCGCAATAGGGACATTTCTTAAGTGATGTGGGCTGGACCGGTTGGTCGGGTGCCTGCCCTGGGATGAGTTTCGCCATCGCGGCGACGCAACGTAGGTAGAGAATCAAGACAATCAACGCTGGAATAGAAGCAATGATGTCAAGAATGGGTATAAGACATAACACTCCAAGAATGACGCACGCAAGCCCCAGTGCCTTCCCGCAGTCTTGGGATTTGGCGGTCTTATTGGGGTGGTCAGAGAAATAGCGCTGAAACGACTCCGGTACTTTGAAGGGCAGCAGGATCCAGTAGAAGGCCACTCCTGCAACGGGGATGAGTGTGAGCCATGCGAAATACGGTGGTGCAGCGCGGTATCGCTCCGGGACCCGGGAAAGTGCGTCATAGAGGAGATAGGCTACGACGATTCCGACGACGACCGACAATACCGGGAGAGCGAAAAGATATAGCAACAGCATCTCAGTAGATCCTACTCGGCCCATGGTGATCCCCCATGCAATTCAACGTGAACGTGGAAAGATCATGTCTACCAAACGATCACTCGCTCGACCTCGGTTTGGTATCTTGTTCGCGCCAACCGCGCCTTCTGCCGTTTCCAGGTAACAGCCTTTGGGCTGCTGCTCTGCCACACGAAGCTCGACTGCTGCTATTCCACCATTACCATACTCTCAAGCACCTGTCAAAGCGCTTGCAAGGCCGCGATATGTGTTATGCAGTCTCAAGATAGACTGCGGTCTGTGGGATCAGATTGCATCGGTCGAGCTTTGGACAGCCATGCTCGCCCACCAGGCTGAGGGTTCACCCACGTGATCTCCCGGGGGAAGGCCACCAGCAGATGCGTGTTTCAGGGCGGCGCAAGAGGAGCGAGTCATCCGAGGAGAGCCAAGCGACCGATTGAACTTCGTACAGGAGCAGATGATGCAAAGCGAGGGGAACTACGACAGGCTGAAGAGGTTGCTGAGGGACAAGGAGTTCAGAGAGATGGCGAAGCGGCTCATGAAAATAGACCCCGCTGGGGATGGCGTCGGTGTTACGCCGGAACATATCCGATACCAAGCACTTGCTTAGAGAGAACGCGTGTCTTAGAATGGACGCCGTGCGAGTCCGGATTCGCTGGCGGCAAACAGCAAGCGAAGATCGAGGAAGCCGCTATCGAATTCGCCGAACGGGAGAACATGCGTGTTATTGACGGCCCTAACCATCGGCTGGTGGTGACCATAGAGGACCACGTCTGTGCTCCGACCAAGGGTGACGATCCCGAGAAGTGGAGTGCCTTGCGGGAGCTTCTTATCTCCTCCGGCAAGTACCCAGACGTTTCAGCAATGAGATCAGATATGGTCAATAGCCAGCCGGAGCTCTGGCCACCGGAATTCATCGAGAGGCTCCAATCTCTCATGGTTAGAAGGCAGATAAGGAAGGTTAGGCTGGAAGAAAAGGAATGACCGACCCGGAGGCACTATGACCGAAGGAAAAGAACAGGACTGGCTGGACCGCTTTCTCCAGTTGCAGCAAAGCTGGCGAGCTGAAGAGATTAAGGGCGGTGTCGACGAGCTGAAGGCCAGCGCCGCCGGCCTTGCTGAGCAGATGGCCCGAGAAGATGCTCTGCTCCGGAGGCTGACATCCGACACAGAGCGGACCTTGGAAGCTTTGCAGCGCGCTGAAGCAAAGGAGCGTCGCCTCAATGATCTGAAGAATCTGGTCTTTGACATCGAGCATACTATTGAGGGGGTTGCCTCTCTGAAGGACGCTGCAGTCCAGTACATGTTCTTACGAATGCAAGGCGATACTCTGTCCCGAACACTGGAATTGGCAACACGAGAGATGGATACCCTTAGTGAGAAGGAGTATTCAAGTAATGTTGGAAAGAGGCTTCAGGATTTCCGTGACGGGACTGTCCACTTCCTTGACCAGGCAGAGAGGCAGAGATGCGAAAGTCTCATAAGGCTAAAAGCGCTGAAGATGACTCAAAGTGCGAAGGAGCGAGGGCTGGGCGATCTAATGGCAAAGAGACCTGACGCAGAGAGCGAGTTGGAGAACTGCGTTGTGGAGCTGCCGCCCCCCCCGGCGCAACCTGGTAAGTCTTGGCGATTGGTCTTGGCGGCGGGAATTGCCACATTCTTGATAGTCCTGGCCTTCATCACCCGATCCGCGAACGGTAGGATGTTCAGCCTCGCGTTCGCAGTGGTTTCCATCTTCTTCTTAGTGACCAAACTCGCTGACCGTCGTTATCTTCAACAGGAGATTCGCGCCTATCCTGCAAAAAGCAGGAATATCCAGGCACACAGGAAAGAGTGCGAAACTAGACTGGACCAGATTGTCAAAGAGATCAGCCAGTGCGAGCGTGAACTCCAGGAGATTGACAAAGAATGCCGGACTATTGGTGATATCGGTGATGAAGTGACTAGGTTTATCCACGACCATCCCGAATATGCCAAGATAAGGAATGCCGTCGGCATATGAGGAAAGACCAATGAACGTATCGCCGGGGACAGGACTGGTTTGCACCTGCAGTTTCAGGATCGGCAATCGCCTCGCCAGCAGCCTATAACGTCTCTACGGGGGCAATCCTACCCCATAAGATAAGACCACCTACTACGCCTGGCGGCGGCGAGAGCCGACGTCGCGGCAGTCAACCGTCTCAATCTAACGGTTGGGCAACCCGATGTCATATTACCCTAGGGGCCCTCGACCACAGGACTGGAGCACGCGCGATTCAGGGTAGCCACCAATGAGGTATCGAAAAAGCAACTCTCACCCCTCCTGAGTTCTCAGCAGAAACGGAGGGAACCAGAATATCTTCGTGAGAGGGCCAGCAAGCAGCAACAAGAGCTCCAAGACCGACCGCTACGCCGAAATAGGCTTGAGACCTAGCATCTTTCGCATCGCCCCTGAGGCTGCTGGCGAGGGAATGCTGCTTTTGAGTATCCATGAAGTCAGCCAGATCATCCTTCGCCGATGCTCTGCTAAGACGGTCACCGGCAAAGACACCTCCGGCGATCGTAAGTCCGACAAATGCGAGCTTATCATATTTGTAGACACGTATGTATCGTGGCCCAGTTGATCTAATATCTGTCGTGGTCTCGAGCGAGTCCCGGGTTGACTTCGCACTCATCATGCCCCTGAGAGTGTCCTCCAGAGTTGTGTCTGGGGGCATGGGTGAAAACGCGGATTCCCCCCGCAGCCGAATACCAGATATCTCTGAACGAGAGAAGCTGGCTATCGGATGATAGAAGGGGAATCTCATTCCCCCTTGGTCAATGACCAATGAATCAGGCGTAACATCCAGCAAAGCCCCATGGAGAATATTGCCAGATTCCAGATTGAGATCGATCTGTGGTCGAACCGATGGCCGAACCGATTTCGCAGCTATGATGCTTCTTAACATGTCCTGCAGAGTGGTGTCCGACGGTAGAGGCAAGAATGTGAGGTCTTCCGACAACCGTATGGCGGATATCTCCGCACGAGAAAACCGAGCTATAGGATGATAAAGGGGTGAGCCCCCTCCCCCCCGGTCGATGACCAGCGAATCAGGTGTAACCTCCAACAACGTCCCATGAAAGGTCTTGCCGGATAGCAGATTGACGTCTACCCTCGCTCCTTCCGGAGCTTCCGCTCCACTTAGGGCGGTGGCAATGTCGAATATGAGTAGAACTAGTGTGAGCACGGTCGCGGCGGCTGCGCAGTTGCGTATCATTGGCATCTACCTCCACTGCAACTTGAACACCGGCACTACCCAATCTGAATGCCGAGTCTTCGTTACCCAACGGCGCGGCAGTTGCTCTGCAAGAACCGTGACCCCATAGCAGCCGTCCGCTCAAGACGCTTGTCTATCCTTGTTAGATGGAAGATCCCCAGGGTCATTTCGGTAGCGGTGATCCGCAGTGCTTGCACTTGACTGCCTCCGGCTGGACGAACTCAGCGCAATAGGGACATTTCTTAAGTGATGTGGGCTGGACCGGTTGGTGGGGTGCCTGCACGGGGATGAGTTTCGCCATCGCGGCGACGCGGCGCAGGTAGAGAATCAAGACAATCAACGCTGGAATAGAAGCAATGATGTCAAGAATGGGTATAAGACATAACACCCCAAGAATGACACACGCAAGCCCCAGTGCCTTCCCGCAGTCTTGGGATTTGGCGGTCTCATTGGGGTGGTCAGAGAAATAGCGCTGAAACGACTCCGGTACCTTGAAGGGCAGCAAGATCCAGTAGAAGGCCACTCCTGCAACAGGGATGAGCGTGAGCCATGCGAAATACGGTGGTGCAGCGCGGTATCGCTCGGGAACCCGGGAAAGTGCGTCGTAGAGGAGATAGGCTACGACAATTCCAACTACGACCCACAGAACCGGGAAAGCGATAAGATATAGCGTGAACATCGTGATCCTCCCGCGTCATTCAAGGTGAACGCGCAAAGCTCATGCCTGCGAACGACCGCCCGCTCGACTGCGGTCCAGCATCTCCTTCGCGCCATCTGCGGCTTATGCCGTTTCCAGATAACAGCCCTTGGGCCGCTCTTCAGCTGTGTACCGAGCGATCCTGTGCTGTTGCAAATCACCCAACACCCATATTATCCATTGGGATAATCCCTGAAGAACGAATTCGGTCTGACGGCTTGATTGATTATGGCCCAGATATGTCCAACGACAACGGAGACACCAAACGTAGGCAGACCGAGTCCAAGACATAGCCAGAACTTCCACGCATCTCTCTTATAGGTGTAGAGCCATGTCCAGAACCCGAGGAAGACGCCCAGGAGCATTGCTGTGTCCTTCTTTTTCTCGACTGGGTACCCCCGGAAGTAGGCAGCTCTATTCGGCACACCGCAATGGATGCAGATGACGGCGCCTCTCTTGACGCTGTTGCCGCAGGAGGGGCAGTAGAGATCAGCACATGTTGAGCCAGACCCTTCAGTTGGACCAACACGCGTTGCACTTGCTTCTGCAATCTGGTGAGGGGGGAGGAAAGCAGATGTTTGGCCACGTACCCCCGTGCGTTGGTCGGGGCGGCTGTTTTCGAATGCCACCCGCACCTGTCGTTTCTTCATGAACACGATAAGCAAGATCGGATAGACTAGGCTGGCGGCCGCGCCCCATGGTTTGGCGGCGCCAGTCGCTAAGTAGATCGTCGGGAATGACGTCAGGAGGTAGCCAAAAGGCGTAGCGCCAGCCAGGAAAAGCGCAACATCGAGAATCGCGGCGCAACCATATGCCATTGTCGCTCTGCGCGACCATGCGGTAGCGCGCAGGAGCCCTATGCCCGACACAAGTAACCAGATAGCGCTGACTATATCTACGGCAATGAGGGTGTAATTGACCGGATAGAGCAACCGAATTTCCCTCATGATGTCCCAATGGAAGTGCGGGACTAGGCTAAGAGCTGCGCACACACCAAATAGGATGTTGAGAGCGCCAAAGAGACTTATTGCTACTGAGCTTATGGCCGCAGCACGCGCGTCCGACACGAGGAATAGGTAGAATATGCCAAGCAGCAAGACAATTGCCAGGGCCACAGCGGCTGGGATAAGAGCGAGCATCCCCGATGTCCTGGACAGCACACTTTCATTTCTTTTCTGGTGGGCAGAATCCGGACTGCCCACGGGGATGTAATGCTCGGGCCTAGTCACAGTCAGCAGGTTCGTGTCCACCCACCCTGTGATTCTACCGTCTTCAGAGGTCCCATAGGCCCAGCCTGCTGGAGCACCTACATAGATGGGATCGGTGCCGTACCTTACGTTGATCACGACGAGTGAGCCCGGCGGCAGCGTTCCCACAATCTTGCCTCCACTACTCGGTTGATCATAAACGTCTAGCCAGACACTCATAACCCACCGATCGCCTGCCCCTTCCTGAAGCCCTATAGACGAACCGCGTGTCTCATTCCGTGTTCGCTGATTGTTGCAGGCTCCCACGGTGATAACCACCCCTGCACTCAGTAGGAGGCAAAGTAGTATCCTCATCGTTTCCTCCATGCTCTTGGCTTTGACCGCATCATGACACGAGGGCCCGCCTGGGCTGTCACAGAACGTTCAGCCTGCACAAAGGCCCAGCGAACAGGTTGAGACCCGCCCCGACTGCTGCCTGACAGCTTTCGCACTGCCTTTGTGAGGCGGCTATTTCGAATTCTCTTTCCTCCTGCGCGATGTGCCCGGCCAGAGGATCAACCATCATAGAGATAGTGGTCACGTCCTTCCGCAACCCAGTGAATCTCTTGACCATCGCTCCATGGCACGATACCACCAACCTCTACCAGGAAGTGGGGCCAGAATTATACCCCTCACAATTCTCACAAACCCCTATTTCCTCACAACCAAGGTTCCCGCTCAAAAGCCAGTCCAAGCACGAATAAGCTCGTTCAAATCCTCAGCCTGCTTCTGCGCAACACCGAGCCACCCACCACTCCATTCTCCGTAAGCAGGTGTGCCATCCACGTGCCTAGCTCTCTCGGGGAGGTTGTCAAAGGTCCATATTCTACCACCGGCAGCATAGGAATCAGAGAGCCTCTACTCCCATCTCCAACTGATAGAGATCAGTGGGCAGCCCATCCGAAACCCAGCGGCAAGCAATCACTGTGGCTTTCTCTGCCGATCCAACACCGAATCTATGCTAGCAATCAGCGAGGAGAGTGTTTTGATCTCGGCCTCGATGCGGCGGATTTCCTTTCCTTGCCTCCTCACGAAATACCAAGCGACCATCCCTAGGAGCAGGAGCAGCCAGAAACCATTTCCGAACATGTTGTACATGCTGATGCTCAGATCAGTCGTACCTGAACTGACCGAGGCAAACCCTATGAGGCAGGCGAAAGCCAACAGAAAGCCTGCGACACGAGCCCTAGTCCACGGTTTGCGATGGGCGACGCGCTCGGCCATTTTAGCTCGAAGCAATGCGCGGCGGGTCTCGGCCTGCTTCTTTTCGTTCTCCCTCTGTTCTCGAAAGGCCTCCTCATATTCTGGATGTGTGTCAGGAGCAAGCTCGAATACCCTCACCATAAGGTCTTTCCGCTCGGAGTGAGAGTCTGCTTCAGCACTCGAGCCCTGTTCGAGTTGCTCGAGGCGACCTTCGCAGGCCAACACGAATTCGGGGTTGAACTGTTTCATGAATAGATCGAGATAATCGCAATCGGTGGCCAGATTGTCCTTGCTTGCGGAAAGTTCATCGAACACCTTTAGCGATTCACTATACCTGCCTAAGCGCTGCAGACATCGGGCGATTTCGAAAAGGGCGAGCTTAGAGCTGAATATACCACTACTCGTAAAATAGTAGGTGCCTGGGAATGACCTCGCGGCAATTTCGTAGTTTACGATGGCCTCCGTCCACTTGGCGGAACGGAAGCTCTCTTCGCCCAAGGTGAAAAACTTCTGCCCCTTCTCAGAGCGCTGTTTCTCGTCTCTCTCGAGTTCCTGCTTTCGCTGCTCCTCCTCAAGCGCTTGGCGAAGGTGTGTGAGTTCATCCTTGATTTCATCTGTATCAAGAGCCGTCTTGGCAAGCGCCAAATCCTCCAAGAGCCTACGTGTATCTCCGGCCATCACCTTGCCTCCTCTCTGCATTGCCCAATGCCTTCGCAGGCCAAATCATGCCCTTACTGCTCAACACTGTGCGTCCCCTGCCAACGGTAGAGTATGCCGATCCAGCATAATCGTGCGCGTCAGCGGCAGCAAGGCAGCGCGGCGCTTGCTCCTGCAAGAGCCGTGACGCCGCAACGTCCGGCCGTCTCAAGCCACTCGTTGGGCACTGTTGCCAGTGTTCCATGGCGCTGGCCTGTCTGGACCAGAGCCAAAATAGCGAGCTACGTCCATATTCCAGACAAAGAAGGAGGGGCATAAGTCGCAGACAAGCTGGGAAGTGATCTCCGCGTTGATCTGGAAGACCTTGATGCGCCTGCCGGACTTTCCTGCCCTGCGGACGTGGGTCTGCACGCGGTCGCCCCAATCATCCTGTGAGTAGAGACGGACGGCGCCATCCACATGGGAAAATGTGCGGCTGGCACGGGTAAGTACGGCATGGAAGTACCTGCTACCCCGAAACTCCACGGCGTCACGCCTGGGGACTTCCTCGCACAGAAAGTGCACTTCTTCACCTCGGGGCGACCAAACAAAATCGGTGAACTCGATATCGGTTTGGGGCCAAGGGTCCGGAAACCACCGCCCGTGTTCTTCCTCCTTTAGTTCGGCTATGCGATCCCATTGGAGCGGCACCCCGTAAATCCACATCCGGTAGCCGATATGCCCAACCTCCTTGGCAGGTCGGAACAAGAATGGATCCAGACGCACACGGGCCGACTGATAGAGGGCCGGACGTTTGAGAATCTGCAGCAACCAGTATGCGGCATTCACTGATTGGACCGGGGGAGTCACGGTGGATGCGAACTCATTTCGAAGGAGCACCCCGCCGACTATGTTGAACTCACTCAGTGCGACCAAGCGATCACTATCGAGCTCAAGGTCTATGAGGCTCGGGTGATTGTACGGCGCAGGCCTCGGGCATGAGTCCTGGGCGGCGAGCTCCGAGCAACGCCGGCGCGGTATCTCATGGTTGAGGTACTCGATCAAGACGTAAATCCGTGCTTTCCGCTCGTATTCAGCGGGAGGCACGTCACGGTGTAGGAAGGCAAACGAGGGGTTGAGTTTCATGTCGTCGACACTGATTTGATCGATGGAGCCGAGGGCTCTTTGGACTGCCTGGAAGTGGGGATGATTCGGATCATCTGCCGCCTGCGGGATAGCGAAGAGCGGCGCCCCCAGATCACTTGCAAAGAAGCGCAGAGCACTCTCTTCGATCATACTACCTCTAACAGTGCCCAGCCGCGGCTTATGCCGTTTCCAGATGACAGCCTTTGGGTTACTGCTCTGCCGCACAATGCTCAATAAGCCGAGCATTTAGGATACCACAGTCTGACGCCTCTGTCAAAGACTGAAGGTCATGACATGTGCTATACGGTTTCGAGATGAGACTGCGCTCACCGGTTCGAGAGTAGACCCACGTGATCTCCCGGGGAAAGGTCGACACCAAGCAACGCGCCGGGGAAAATGACGATACGCTGCTTGAAGGGTTCAGCGAGGTCGTGACTCTGGCCAGCTTCGCATAATGCCGATTGAACGAAGTAGGGAAAACGGGCTTTCGCGGTGATTGGGCTACAATCTCTCGAGCGCTCGCCTCAGGGTCTTGTCCTCAACTCGGGCGTAGATTTCGGTCGTGCTAATGTGCCGATGCCCGAGCGCGGTCTGGACGAGCCGGAGGTTGCCACTACTTCGGTAGAGGTTCATGGCGAAGGTGTGCCGCGTAGAATGGACCGTAAGGTGACGGGTGATGCCAGCCTTGTCGAGCCAGTGCTTGAATCGGAGCTGGACTTGGCGAGCACACAGGTGACCGCCGCTGCGGGAGGGGAAGAGAGCGTCGTCGGGGGTGAGTCCGAAGGCCTTGATGTGTGACTTGAGAAACCTGCGGACGCTCGAGTTGAGGTAGACCGACTGTCTGGCCCCGCCCTTGCCGTTGATCTGCGCTGTCCGCTGGCCGAGGTTGACATCGCGAACCCTCAGTTCGATCGCTGACCCGAGTCTGATGCCGGTATAAAGCAGGAAGGCAAACAGTGCGCGGTCCCGATCTGCCGCATTGCTCCGCGCCACCCGGATGGCTGACATGAGCCTTCGTGCTTCGGCGGCAGTCAGGTGCGCCGGGATCTTGGGCTCGGTCCGTCCATTCTTGATCAGCCGCGCAGGGTCGGTGTCCATGTAGCCGGCGGCGACGAGAAACCGAAAGAAGACCCGCAGCGCCGTCTTAGTTCGATTGCCGGATATTGCGGGTATGGTTACTGGGGCTTTGCGGGTCAGGTACCTGGCGAGAGTGCCGGGAGCGATGCTGACGATATCGGGATCGCCACGCAGCCAGTCCCTGAACTTCGTAAGGTCTCGGAGATAGGCGCCACGAGTGTGCTCGCTCTTGCCATCAGCGGCGAGCTGGATGTCGAAACACCGGATCGCGGTGGCCAGTCTCAATTGCTACCTCCTTTGGGCCAAATGGAGTTGCATTCATGAACGCTTCATGCGGGCGGTTAGTCAAGCAAGTTCGGACAGTCGTTGGATGCTGATCACGGTGTCGTCGTCTCATCTTGCCGAACATCGCGTCCAAGTAACCAAATATGAGGCCATCGTATCCCAACTCCCCATGGTGTTTCCCCTGGTTTGTACTGGGACGCAAGCTCAAGCACACGACGACAGGCATCTATCAGGGATTTCCTTGGAATGCGAGTATGAACTCGCTTCGCGTGTCTTTTCATGGCTGTCCGGCCCGAGGCGGATGGCAGCAACGCGGGTCCGCCGGGGGCGGGTCGAGGTGGGTCTGGTAAGGCTTGCCGGTCCGTATGGCTTCGGCCATCCCATCATAGATGTCCAGAATCACACGCTTGGTGCGGTAGTCGCCGTTGTACTTCTCTTCGTCCTTACGGCGGACGATGGGGAAGGTGTTCATGATGTAGGCCACAGCGTCGCGGGGGGTCGGGAAGTGCCGCTTGAGATCAGCGAGCTGCTCTGGCGTCTCCTCATATGGGCAACCGTCGGCGCGGCGCGCCGGGCGCCAGTCACCGTTGGGGTCGGCGGGCAGGTAGAGGTGGAGGAAGGCGGCGTCGAGCTCGCAGCGGAGCAAGAAGCGGCGTTCTTCGTCCCAGCGGAACGGCGGGCCCGACCAGCCACAGTCTTGCGCAAACGGCTCAAGATCCCAGGCGGTGTAGGTCAGTTCCAGGACACGGGACAGAATCCATTCTCTTAGCAAGCGAGAATCCATACTCCACCTGCACGATCTCAAGTAGGTTGAAGACGAAAGCGTCGGAAGTTGTTCGAAAATGTAACCAGCAAGGGTGGTTCCACCCACTTTTTGGCGCGCTACATAGTCGAATGCGAATGAGGATATGTTCGATACGAAGCATGCTCGGATAGTGGATGTTCCTTGAACAAGCAATGTGGGCAGCATGTTATTTGACGGCAAGAATGGTCGAATGCCGGCAATGACCGTGCGCTCGTTTGTTGTATTAGTAACGTAGCGCGCCGACAGTAACCACTTTGCGCCAGCATAGCGCCCACCAAGTCTCTCCACAAACGTATCGCGATGCACCCAGAAGCTTGGGTGGATGCTCACGAACGGATCGTCCAGCTCTCTTGGGGTTAGCTCACGCGCGTTGCCGCTCTCCCTATCCGCGTCAGATACGCCCGCATATGTCGTTGCTCTGTGGTTGTAATGTCGCAGCATCCGTCCAATGTAGACGGGCAGCCAATCGGGGCTTGGTCGCTCTGCCGTGAAACTGCAGAGTCGAGCATGGATAGTTACATCGATCATCTTTTGGAAGACTTCCAAGCACCAGTCGGTGGAACCTTTTTGGGAGTAGAGTGTCGGAACACGAGATTGTATTCCTTTGAGAAGTTCCGCATCAGCTTTGCTGCGGAAGATCGGGCAAGTGCGGGTGTTGGGATTCATCAGCGCGATTTCCTCAGCGGAGAGCGTGAAGCGGCGTTGGGGGTCGCGGAGGTCTTCGACGGCGTGGGCGAAGAAGACGAACTCGGCGGCTTCGGCCGTCCGTCCGAGTCCCCGGCCCGCAGTGAAGAGGCAGAACTTGTAGCTGCTGTGAACGCCGGGAAAGAAGATACCCTTGTTCTCGAAGTCGAACAGGCTAATGAGCGACTTCTTCTCCACTACATCTTGGAAGAAGAACTTGGTGGTGTCGTCGGTGGCGATACCTGTGGGTAGCACGCAACCAACGCGGCCGCGATCGTTGAGCAAGCTGCGCATGCCCTCGGCAAAAACCGTGTAGACGTTGATGTCACCCCGGCCGCAAAGAGGGTAGCGGCCGCTGTTTCGCACCAGGTGGCTCTCGCCCTCGGCTTTGCGCGAGTCATCGACGAATTGCGTGTAGAGCGCGGGATCGCCCGCCTTGAGCGCCCCGATCAGCTGCTTGCGGGCAGCGGCGTTAGGCGCGTTGGCGATTTCGGGGCTGCGCTCGGCGAACCACTCCTTCTCCTGGATCTTTACGCGCTCCCAAGGCGGATTACCGAGCACGCAGTCGAAGCCGCCCTTAGCGAAGACCTCGGGGAAGGCCAGATGCCAGTGGAAGAACCTGTACTGCCTTGAGAGGCGTTCCACCTCGTGGCACTGAAGAGGCGTAAGTGCATTCGCATCGGCTTCAAGCCGGCGAATGGTCTCGGTGGTAACGGGCTCGCTGGGCGCGTTCGCCTGTTTTTTCCAGACAAACGCCGCGCACCAGGCATCCGCAACCTGCTGGGCGTGCCGGTACTCCGGCGAAACGACCAGCCTCTGGAACTCGTCTGCCTTGCGCCTTACCTCGTCCATGGTGTAGTCGTGGGCCTCCTCGATGCTGCGCGTGCGCGCTTCGATGGAGTCGTACTCGGCCTTGGGCTCGGCGACCATCAGAGCGACCATATCCAGCTGACCGGCGCGCTCCTGCTTGTTCCGCCTCTTGAGGGCCGCACAGACCTTTTTGTCATCCCCCTCAATAGGATTGAAGGCATCATCGGGCAGTCCCGCGGCGATGAGCTCCGGCGTCGTACCCACGAGGCTGTTTCCTACACGGATGTGGTGATCCAAAAACGTGAGTGGCTTACCGGGCTCGAGGGCCTCTAGCCACAGGCTCACGCGGCAGAGCTCCGCGGCCATAGGGTTCAAGTCCACGCCGTAGAGGCAGTGTCCTATCACGTCGCGGAGGGCGTGCTGATAGAGAAGTGGTGAGGGTTCGCTCTCACCCTGGGCAAGGGCACGCACGCGGGCCAGGTGCCGGGCTAGCCGGTGGGCCGCACCGACAAGGAAGTGGCCCGAGCCGACGGCGGGGTCGCAGACCTTGAGGGCCAGGATGGCGTTCTCGGCCTCGGTGCCCGTCTTGCCCTTCACGGCCTCCTCCACCACAGGATCAAGGGCCGAATCAAGCAGGCACTGTACCAGGGAGTCGGGCGTGTAGTAGGAGCCCGAGGTCTTGCGCTCGTTGCCGGCGAATTCGGCGAAGGCGAAGCCGGCCCCATCGGCGCTGATTTGTGGAGTGAGAGCCAGAAGGCTCTCATAGACCCCACCCAGCTCCTCGGCGCCGAGATTCTTGTAGTCCACCGGGCGCAAGACCTTCCCCTGGCGGGCGAAGGCGAGGTAGCGCATGGCTTCCAGAAAATCGTGATTGGTTAGCTCGGCATCATTGAGCGTTGTTGTCGCACCCGCATCCCATAGGAAGCTGCCCAGGGCAGGCAAGGCCAAGTGCTCACGTATAGCCGCAAAGCGCGCATCGCCTGATAACGCAGGGACCAGAAGCTGGAATTGCCGCCACAGGTCCCCGTGCCGACTGCCCTTGATGTTTGAAGCAAGCTCGCGCAGGCGGGTGGTGCTGTAGTGGGTCGCGTGGCGCTCGCGGGCGAGCCGGGCAGCTTCGGAGTCATCCCTTTGATGCAGCAGCGAATACCCATCTATGGTGCGGTCCTCGGCCACAAACAAGAAGATCAAGCGGTATACGACGCGCAGGAGTTGGCCGTGGAAGTCGGCAGGCGACGCCCGCCCGGTGCGCAAGGCGTCGCGCAACGCTGCGTTCTTCGGGTGGCCAGTGAAGCCCTCTCCTAATATCTGTAGCGCTCTCTCTACGCCTATGCGCAGGTCGCCGAGGGCGCGGGTACCCTGCTCAGCGGCAAGCCTGGTCCATTGCTCCAGCCAGCAGGTCTCGGGGTGATCGGCCTCGCGCGGAGCGAAGCGCGTGGCGTGGGCCACAAGCCAGAGCACAACGAAATCGGAGTAAACCTCGCCGCTGAACATAGCCTCGAGGTCGAACTCCAGGAATGACTGGCGGGAAAGGGCCTGACTGTCGCGCAGGATGCGCAGACTCGCGCCGTTTGACACGATGGCCCAGAGATGCCCGGGGCTGCGGTTCAGAAATTCCTGCACGAGCCCGTGGGGATTGGCGGCGGCTGCCCCGCGTACTCCCGCTGCGCGACGGTCGAGGCTCAGGCCACTCCCGACCAGATGCACAGGCACCGGCCCGAAGAAGCGACTGATAGCGTAGGTGCGGCCACCGATATCGTGGCCGGCACTCGTCGGCAGCAGGCCGAAGCCCAGCTCGCGCAGGAGTGGCAGACTCCACTTGTCATTGGTCAGGCCGGTGCCCGCCTCCCCTTGGGGTAGATTGGCAGCAGCGGCGCGGAACTCCGTCCAGTACTTGCGGAGGCGGCTCCACGACTGGGTGATAACCTCGTTCAAGCGCTCGCCCTGCGACAGGCTGTAATCCTCGGGCTGGGTTCCCTCGAGGCTCTGCTTGGGGTCAAGCACGCGCCGCAGCAGATCCGGCGGCAGGAGGCCACCCTCGGAGCGTATGGTCTGGAAATCGGTGGTACGGCGCGCCACGGTCAGCTCAACCTCGGCAAGAGGACGTAGGCCCCGAGAATGTCAACCGGGAGTACCGGCTGAACGGTGACGCGGCCCTTGCTTCGTGCGGCTTCGCGCACCCGCTCGTGGGCAGCAAGCTGCGTAGCGGCGCGTTCCATGGCGATGGGCGCGAGAGCCTCTTGGACTCTCGGCAGGGTCGCGATCAGCATGGCAATTTGCTGGTCGATAGCGGTGGCGACGAGGTTACGCTCAGGCTTGGCGGCCAGCAGGCGCTCGCCATCCTCGGGAGTCAGCCACTGCGGCGCGTCAGCCGCACGGGTGAAGGCCAGCGGGACTATCTCCTCGCAAAGGATGGTCTCCGCATCGGTTTCCGCGATCTGCAGATGATAGCGTAAGCGTGCCACTAGGAGCGTCGTCCGGGCACTTACGGCTGAGGTGGATATCACGCCGCACCGGGCAGCCACGGGCCTGGCCTCCCGGGCCACTGGATCGAGCGCCTGATCGAGTGTCCAGCCGGCAAGACCCTCGACCACCGGGCTGGTACGGCCAAGATAGACCTCGTCCGCTTCCAGCGGGAGGTCGAAGCGGCCGCTGAATGGCTCGTCACTCCCGATGGCCTGGCGCAGGGAGCGCGGCACGTCCTTGGAGAGGTGCACAGTGACCGCACTGCCCTTGTCCCGAATCGGGACATTCGCTGCCTGCAGCACGGCGTGGAAGAAGCGGGCGACATCCTCACTGCGACCGATGGCGGCACGCACGCTCTTCAGTTCCGCCGCGACGGCTTCAGGGCTCAAGGTGTGCTGGGCAAAGCGCGAGCGGCTGGCCTTTTCGCGGTCACGGGCGTTCTCCCACTCAGCGTGGATGGCCTGCTTCTTCGGCTCAAGGTCGTTGATGAAGTCTAGTGTCAGCTGACTCCGACCGGCCTTCGTCTTCTCCCGGAAAAGTGCGCCTTCGAAAAGGGCCTCGACTATCTGCTCGCTCGAGCCCGGCACCGCAACCGTAACGCCGAGGTCACTCTTGATGCTCTTATGCTTGCGGATGAGGACATCGAGAATCACACCGTCTATGGGGTTGTCGGT
Source organism: Candidatus Eiseniibacteriota bacterium (assembly GCA_043808325.1). Classification (GTDB taxonomy): domain Bacteria; phylum Arandabacterota; class Arandabacteria; order Arandabacterales; family Arandabacteraceae; genus JAZDEY01. Next base: position 14,867 of record JAZDEY010000020.1, on the reverse strand, counting down.
GCCGTAGTAAGTTATGACGCGGACCTCGCGCTTCTCCTGGCCGAAGCGATCGACCCGACCTTCGCGCTGCTCGTGGCGCGTGGGATTCCAGGCCAGGTCGTAGTGCAGGACGGCGTTGAAGTGCTCCTGCAGGTTGATGCCCTCCGCCAAGCAATCGGTACAGACGAGAACGTACTGGCCCGATTCGGCGACCAGAGCGGCAATTCGCGCCTCGCGTTCGGCGGGCGGGAGCAAGCCAGTCACGGATTCGACAGCCACCTTCGTGGGCAGCGCCTCGCGGAGCTGGCGAGCCACATAGTCGGCTGTGTCCACGAAGCGGCAGAAGACGACCGGCTGGAAGCCGTCCTTCATGAGCGCCTTGATCTCACGGATGGCGCCCTGGAGTTTTTGGTCGGCATCTGGCGGGACGGCTTCGGCACGCCGGGCGAAGTCGAGCAGCTTGCGGCGAGTGCCCTCGCCGCCACCCTCGGTATCGGAGCCGGGGCTGAAGTCGACAGCGATCACGTCGTCCGCATCGCCCTGGTCGAGCACCGTGCGCTGGCCAACCTCATCTACGTCTTCATCAGTGGCCTGGTCCACAGCAGCGCGGCTTCGCAGCGTAGCTGCTGCGGCGGCGGGACTCGACGAAACGCAGCGGAGCAGGGCCAGCGCGGACCAATAGCGCACTCGGCGCCTGCGCTCCCCGTCCTCTCCCGAGACATAGTCACGCGCAAAGGCGAGGATGTCATCGAAGAGGGTGCGGTAGTCCTGGCTGAATGTGTAGGTTGCCTCTTTGTCCTTGCGCTCGGGGAAGGCGGTATCGGTGTCCAAGTAGTTGCGGATGTTAGCTCGCCGGCGCTGGACAAGGTGACGGGCAATCTTCCGCCGAATACCTGCAAGCTCAGCGCGGTCCAAGTCCGCAGGCAGGTTAGCGAAATCGCTTTCGAGCAGGCTCAAGAGCGACCTGAAGGCTTCCTCGTTGCCGCTGTGAGGCGTGGCCGTGACGAGCACTAAGTGCCGGGACAGGTCCGCTGCGACGCGGCGCAGAAGATCGAAACGCTGCTGCCGTCCGCGCCCCACGCCAGCGGCCAGGGTGCAACCGTGGGCCTCATCCACGATGACGAACTCCGGACACTTCAGAATGAAATCCTCAGCACGGCGCGTGCTCTTGATGAAGTCGGTGGAGACTATGGTGAAGCGGTGGCGGTCAAATACCGAGACGCCCACAGGCAGATCCCGCTCCAATCGCATGATGGTGCTGCTCAGGACGAGTTCGGCATCGATGTGGAACTTCTCGGCCAGCTCGCCTTGCCATTGCTCGGCAAGATGCGGTGGGCAGAGTACGGCCAGCCGACGAATCTCACCGCGGTCGAGTAACTCCCGGGCGACGACCGCCGCCTCGATGGTCTTGCCGATCCCAACGTCGTCGGCGATCAAGAGGCGCACGGGGTCGAGCTTGAGCGCCATCATCAAAGGCACAAGCTGATACGGCCGTGGCTCGACAGCAATGCGTCCGAAACTGCGGAAGGGGCCAGCGGCCGCACGGGTGGAAAGGCGGGCTGCGTCGCGCAGGAGCTGGCCCGAGGCAAAGTCGCCGAGGTCATCAGGAGTTGGAAGTGGGAACGCAGCGGACTCGACCGGCTCAACGGCAGGCAGGATGCCCGTGATCTCCTCATCGAGCCCACCCAAGGGCCGCGCAATGAGAAGATCGTCTGTGGACTCAGGTAGCACGACCCACTCACGCCCGCGGGCGTGGATCAGGGTGCCCGGTTTAGACAGCGTGGCCGTGCTCACAACTGTGCCGTCCCGAAGATGTCCGGATGGCGACGGAAGACCTCGTTCCAGTCCGCCTTGTGATGAAACCGAATCACGATATAACCCATCTCCATCAGCCGCTGGGTGATGTCCTCATCCTCACGAATCTGGTCCGGCTCGTCGTGCGGCGGGCCGTCGATGTAGATCGCGGCGTTATGCTCGCGGTAGTAGAAATCGGGTCTGGTTGAACATGCCTCGACCAGATACTGGGCATCACTCGGCAGTCGGAGCATCAGTCTATCTGCGGAGTCGAGCCAACGCATCTCCAGTTGGCTGTCACAGCGCTTGCGTAGCGCGGCTATGCGTTCCGTTCGCGATCCAGCGCCACTGGCGGGGCGACACTCTGAATGCGACAGGTCGGCCAACAGGTCGCGGATGAGATGGCGGTCCAAGTCCTTATGGTCCGGCTGGTTGGCGTAATCCAGCAGGCATTCGTAGCACGCCTTGCCGCAGGTCTGCGCGCCCTTGTCCTCGAGCGTACTCGCATCGAAGTGGCAGATTTCCAGCGCCGTCCGAGCAAGCAGCGGCAATACTGCAGGGTCTTCGGCTAGCTGGCGCAGTACCCCCGCGCCGCCTTCGGAGGCTTCGTAGAAAAGGATCTCGCGGCGCGCCTGGGCCGAGGGCAGCGGCTCGCACGAGAGCTCGCGGGGCTCAAGCTGGAAGTGCTTCTGGATGGCCTCCTTGAAAGCGGCCTGCAGGCTTGCCATCTCCGGACCCGATCGGGGCGGCTCGAACCGCATCACAAGCGCGTTCTTAGCGTCCTTGACGTAAGGCACCACACGCTGAATCCGCCCCTGAGCGGTAGCGTCATCCTTATCCTCGTCGTCGGCTTGGTTGGGCGACCAGTAGCCGCGCTCCAAGTCAAGGTTGAAGCCCGGCGGCTGGCTGCTGCCACGGCTGGCCCAGCCCAGGTTGACGCGGTAAAGATCGGTAGCATCGCCGTAGCTAAGTCGCATAACGAGCGTGGGGCCGCGGTAAACCTCGGCATCCTTACGATCAGGCTTGCCACCGGTGTCCGGGAAGCGGTAGGAGGTGACAAGCTTGTAGCCAAACCGCTGCCGTTCCTCCTCATCGCAGGTGATGCGCTTTGCGAGCTTTAGGCTGACGTTTTGCATCCGGACCAGGTTTTCCATGCGGGCCGGGCCGTTGAGGGCGGACCCGCAGCGATCGCATACCTCGACCAAGTTGGTCCCCTGCTCCAGGTGCGCGTAACCGCATTTCGAGCAGCGCTTCATGGTGGCGGTCGAGAGATCATGCGTTGTCTCTATGTCACCGGAGCCGTAGTCGAGATTTACCTTGTAGACCCGGTAGCGCGCCCCCTCGTGGTAGATGATGGCACGCGGGCCGAACTCGGAGATAGCCAGGAACCGAGGCCGAGAGACGAATTCATCGTGGCCCTTGTGCCCGCGTCGCCCTGGCACGTACGCCGAGATGGGCAAGCGCGGGAAGTTGTAGCCCGGCAGAAAACCTTCTGAAGCAAAGTAGCGGTAGGAGTAGAAATCGCCCTCGTAGATGCCTGCGGCTTCGGTGAGTAGCTTGATCTGGCTTTCGGCTTGGGCACGCAGGCGGCGAGAATGATTGCGCTCCTGCTCGGGCCGAGTGTGATCGAGGATGATTTTGTGATGCAGCTCTCGCTGGCGGACAGCTGAGCGGTAGAGGCTGCGCCAGCGTTCGCAGGACTCCTCAAAAGCACGCTCGATCTGATCAAGAGTTTCCTTGGTCCAATTCTCGTGGAACCATGCCGTCGTGGATAACTCGTCGCGGATGTCGGCGATGAGCTGGTTGGCCTTCGCCAGTGCGGCCGCCCGATGGGCCGGGTCCTTCAATTCCTGCACAAGCGCGGCCTTAACGGGGAGCGGAAGTCTTCCATCGTCGGAGCCGAGATCGAGAACTGCCGTCAGCGTCTTGCCGAGGTCCGGTTTGGCCACTTCCATCCAAATGGCGTAGAGATGGGAGCGCAGCAGGTCGCGATTGCGGACGTCGATGCGCGGCGGCGCCACCGAGCCAGCGACCATCTGATTCGGCTGGCGGAAGTAATACTGGTCGTGTGGGCTGCGGCCCGCGCAGTAGGTGTAGACCAGAGCCGGCTGGCCGCCGCGCCCGGCACGGCCGCTGCGCTGGGCGTAGTTGGCCGGCGTCGGCGGAACGTTTCGGAGATTGACGAGGTTTAGCTGGGCGATGTCGACGCCCAGCTCCATCGTAGGAGAGCAGAAGAGGAGGGGCAGATCACCGGTGCGGAAGCGCTCTTCGCGCGCTTCCCGGTCTTCGGACGTAACCTGGGCGGTATGCTCGCGTGCTTCGAGTACGCATTTCAGGTTCACGAAAGAGCGATAACACTCCACGAAGTAGCGGTTGACCTCCGGTGGGATCTCTCCGGCCTCCAGCAGACGTGTCCGGTCAACCGGGCGAACCTCGCCATCTGCAGGCAGCCAACGTAGCGCGTCAGCATTGATCTGATAGCCGGGAACGTCGCCGCTGCGAACCTGCTCGATGATGCCATAGCGCTTGAGCGCCAACATCAGAAAATGGATCGCCTGATCGACTTCAGTGCGACCAAAGCCCTGCCCTTGGGGCACATAATCCCTCAATGCTCGCCTCAGGTAGCGGCCGTAGCTGCCGTAGGACGAGACGAAGAAACCCGCCCGGTCCTGGCGTTGCTTTGGGCGTGGATAGGCGATCGCAGATTTCTCGAGCTCCTGCGCATCCTCCAGGTACCAGACCGTACCTTCCTGCAGGCGTGGTTTTGTCTTTTCCACCAGATCGAGCTGCTTCTGTGGGTCGAGTGCATCTACCTTAACCGCCAGGGCCCGACGCAGAACATCTAGGAGCGTCCGAAGCAGTTCCTTACGCAACTCCTGGGGACAGGCGCGCAAGGGCGCGGGGGTCTCAATGAGTTGCTCGCTCTCGCGGCCAGTTTGAACTGAGAAACCAGCCTCCCAGAGCTCCTTCTCCCCCAACAGGCCATCTTCTCCATTCATTCCTTCGTAGTCGAAGGTAAGCAGGCCGCAGTCTTCGAGGTTGGGTGCAGTCACGCGCCAGCCGCGTTGTAGATCCCGATAGATATAGTAGTCGAGGACACGACGCAGGGCGTCGTCGGTTGCGCTCTTCGCCGGGCCTCGAACATCCGGATCGGCAGCATACTCATCGAACGGAAGATGCATGGCTTCGAACACCCTGCGCGAAAGGTCCCCGTGGCTCAGTCCCTTCCCACCCTGCTCCTGGGTCGCCTTGTGGAGCGCCGAGCGTAGCAACGCCACCTGGGCAAAATCGTTGAAGTGTCCTGCCTGTAGCGAGGCGTCCTGTCGGTTGTCCATGAAGCTCAGGAGCTTGCGAGCCTCGGGCTTGAGGTCCAAATCGCGCTGCAGCTCGATGAGAGACCGAACTGCCAAGATAGTGGTTGCCGTGCTGCGGTTGTCGACGCCGAGGGTAGCCAGCTTTGCGCGCTCGGATCGTTGGCTCTTCGTGTAGGCAATGCCGCAGGAGGGCTCCAGACAGAACTGGAAATTCCGCCGGATCAGCGCCGTCGGGATACCTTTGCCATCCGGCACGAGCTGCCCGCTGGCATCGACAAAGACAGCCTCGGGAAGATCGGCTCGTGCGTCTGGGCGGACACGCTCAGCACCCTGGGGCGTGGTCTCCTTCATAAATGCCGGTACACGCCCCAGGAGGTCCGGCCCCTCTGCCCGCGGCCAGGGTGAAGATTCAGACACATAGAGGTACCCGTCCACGCTACCGTCATCATCTTGCTCCCGGTGATCCTCCCTTGGTAGAAGGTGTTTGCCGTTCTCGTCGGAGATCACCTTTACTCGGTAGTAAGCGGCGCCACACTGACGACAGAAGACTAGGGGAAAGAGGGGCTTGTCGGGCTCTCCGGGCTTGGCCCCCTTCTTTGACATTTCTAGGTGGCGCTCAGCTTCAGGCTCGATGGTCGCCCAGACCGTATCGCCGCGCGTAAAGAACTGATGCAGCCGGAAGGCGAAGATGGGGAATCGGCTCGAGGCGCTGCGCCGCAGTTGCGAACCCTTGAGTAGGAAGCGCCGTAGCACTGCCGCGCACCGCGAGACATCATCGGTCGCAGTCAAGCGCGCCAGCTCTTCAGCCGCGCTGGCCTCTCCCTCTATACGTCGCGGGACTTGCCTGATAAGCATGCGCGTTCCTGCCTCGGTGCGCACACCGAAGGTGGACTCGATCCATGACGCCAGAGGGTGGGCGCGAAGGTCATCATAGGTATCGGGTGGAGGCGCGTCCGCATCGATCGTTTGTCGGAGCGTCCGGATCACCTGTGGGTCTCCGAAATTTGCCTCCGGCGTGGCGCGCTCCAGGGTTTCGCCGATAACCTGCGAAGAGTCGAACGGAACGCCAAAGAGCATCTGTGCAACCTTGGCGACTTCTTGCTTCTGCTGGCCGGTAGAGCCCTCGCTAGCCATTGTGGCTGAAGTGCCGATGCTGATGATATCGTGACCACCGAAAGCCTGACGGCAGCGCCTAATAAGCAGCGCGACGTCTGCGCCCTGCCGCCCGCGATAGGTGTGCAACTCGTCGAACACAAGGAAACGCAGCCCCTGTGCGGCGCGAACCAGCTCCCGATCCTCGATGCGGGTGAGCAGAAGCTCGAGCATTACATAGTTGGTCAGCAGAACGTCGGGGGGATTGCTCCGAATCTCCTCGCGATCGGGGCCTTTCTCTTGCCCCGTGTAGCGAGCGAAGCGAACAGGTGGTTTGCCTTTCGGATAGCCCTTCTCCAGGAACTTCCCGAGTTCCTCGCCCTGGCTGTTGGCAAGGGCGTTCATCGGATACACAACGATTGCTTGTATGCCTTTGCCGGAGCCGTTTCGCAGAACGTGGTCGACGATGGGCACAATGTACGTCAGGCTCTTGCCTGACCCTGTGCCGCTAGTTAGCACAAAAGACTTGCCTTCTTTAGCTTTGAGTATCGCCTCTCGCTGGTGAGTGTGGAGCAGAAGTTGCTTGCCCGTGTGGTCGGTGTTGGATTTGTCGAGCCGGAATATCTTGGCGCATTCGGGGTCAAGCGTCCCTTGGGCCACCAAATCGTCGATGGTGCCTCCTGGTAGAAAGGTCGGATTGAGCTGCAACAACGGCTCCGGCCAGAAGGCCCCCGCATTCAGGGCGTATTCCACCGTGTTCGAAATACGAGGGTCCGCAATCTTAATGAAACTGCGTGTATAGCTAGCGTAATCACCAACGAGGCGATCGCGAAGGTCGAAAACGTTCATCTGTGCACCCCAAGCACAAACAGCAAGTTGGCGCCCCGGCGACAGATCGGTGGGCAGCCTGCACCTGATTAGTTTCAGGGTATCATCACGTCGTTGCAGTGTCAAGGTGCGCCGCATTGTCTATTACGAGACAACATTCGCAAATTCAACGGGCCGGGGCAGCCTTTGGACCGGTAGCCTTTCTTGCCGCTACCCGTCTTCTACCCGAGGCTCGGCCTTCGGCAGGCGGGTCTGTGGTACAGCTCGGGGAGCCCAGGACCAAGACTCTCAGCGATGCGGTAGATGCAGTCTTCAGCTTGACAAGCAAGAAACAGGCCGCAGATAGCTGTTTCCACTCCGGGCACTTTGCCGGTCCAGGCTTGACCAGAGCTTCGCAGAGGCATATGATGGAACCACGGTGCGGGTATGCGGTAGGCGTGGGCTGCGGCGGGGTGCCGAGCATGGAGATGTAGAATATGGGGAGAGTGCGAGCGCGTATCAAGCCGGAGCTTCTGGTGTGGGCCCGCGACTCAATAGGTCTGTCTCCCGAACAAGCTGCAAAGAAGATCGGTGTGAAGCTTGAACGCTTGAGTCAATGGGAGGCCGGTGAGGGGTCGCCGACTATACCTCAGCTTCGGACTGTCGCGGGCGTCTATAAACGCCCGCTGGCGGTATTCTACCTGCCCGCCCCACCTCGCGATTTCGATGCTCTCAAGGATTTCAGGCGGTTACCCGGCCAGGTTCACACGGAATACTCTCCGGAACTCAACCTTGCTATACGTCGTGCACATATGCGACGAGAAATTGCCCTAGAGCTGTACCAGGATCTTGGTGAAGCCCCGCCGCAAGCCCCGCGGATATCTCGCTATCGGGGTGGGTCGGACGATCTTGCGGTGAAGGGAAGACACTTCCTGGGGGTTGGGCTACAAGAACAGTTTGGATGGCGCGACAAGTATAAGGCTCTTAGCGGCTGGGTGTCGGCCATGGAGAATAACGGCGTTTTGGTGTTCCATGCACGTGACATCGATCTTGGTGAGATGCGTGCTTTCTCAATTGATCTGCGCCCGCTGCCGGTTGTTGTATTAAACGCCAGCGATGCTCACCTCGGGCGTGTGTTCAGCTTGATGCATGAGTTCTGCCATATCTTGCAGGGCACAGGAGGACTGTGCGATTTCCATGAGAACCCATCGGATCATTCGACGGAGCAGCAGGCTGAAGTGTTCTGCAATCAGTTTGCGGCCTCACTGCTGGTGCCTGGAGATGCCTTTCTCCGAGAGGAGGCCGTAGTTAGAACTCGGGATGCCGAATCCTGGACGGATTCGGAGATTCGACAGCTCGCCAACAAGTACTCGGTGAGCAGCGAGGTTATCTTGCGTAGACTCTTGACTGTGGGAAAGACGACCCAAAGATTCTACGAGGGGAAGCGTAACCAGCTGCTGGAGTCTTACCGCAGGTTGGGGGAGCGCGAGCAATCGGGGTTTCCGCCTTTTCACAGAGTGGTGGTGCGGGACCTGGGCAAAGCATATGTCCGGCTGGTCCTGGAGGCGTACTATCGAGAGGCTATACACTCTGGGGATCTATCTGACTACCTTGGAGTCAATCTGAAGCACATACCGGATATCGAGCATGACCTCGTATAGGGTCTCTTTACGGACGGAGTATGCCTGTGCTTTACTGCATTGACACAAGTGCGATACTTGATGGGTGGGTGCGGTATTATCCGCCCGACGTCTTTCCTGCTTTCTGGGATCGGATAGAAACGATGATTCGTGGAGGGACTCTGATTTCATCCGAAGAGGTCTTGGACGAGCTTGGTAGGAAGGATGACGAGGTCCATAAATGGGCGAAAACACGGTACCGGATCTTCGTCCCATTGGATGACCCCACACAGGGTGCAACCTCCGAGGTTCTCGCTGCCTTTCCGGAGCTAGTAAAAGCAATCAAAGACCGCAGCCGTGCAGACCCCTTCGTGATTGCCCTTGCTAGAGTCCTACGTGCAACGGTCGTCACTGGAGAGAAAAACGAGGGCACGCCGAGCCGCCCGCGCATACCGCTCGTGTGTCAACATTTCTCTGTTCCCTGTATGAACCTCATAGGGATGATGAGGGCGGAGGGATGGAAGTTCGGCTAGCCCTGTGTCGTGTCCCAAGCCAGTCGGGTAGAGTTCCATCCGGGCAGTGGACTCTTCGCTGGTCAATAATGCAATGACGTGGTCCTGTCTTCCAACAGCCCATGATTCATCGGGCTGGCCGCTACCTTCGCGGTTCTGAAGCAATTCTCCCCCATCAGGAACCTGCGGCAAGCACTGAGCGTGGGGCCCGGCCGCCTGAGCCTCCCCCCTGAGACTTTTGCCTGTGGTACAGCTCGGGGAGCCGACGGGGTTCTTTGCCTGGCGAGACGTCGGTCGATTCCACGGCAGGCAAGCGGCTGCGGAGTAAGTTCGCGGATCTGCATGCTGGGCTAGCCGGTCGGTAGCCTACTGGGCCCCACGGCAGGTGTGTGACAGTTCCGCCAATGAGCGATCCTTCTCTTGGATTCTGGCCTACCAGAAGTGTTGTCACTTCTTCAGATTGCGAGTAATCTGCTTCAGACGGATGCTTTCAGTTGACCCCATACTCTGAGGAAGAACGTATGACAATGAACGAAGATCATCGATCCAACGTGTCGCGGTTTGCCTTCCCATCGGTCTTCACTGGGGCTGACGCACTTAAGTTAGGCACTCATGTGCCCGAGAAACTAGTAAAGCAGTTCACTGAGCGGCGACTCATGAAACAGGGATTCAAGAAGGATGGAAAGAGGGACTACTACAAATCGTTTTCTGGAATCATGACCCTCACCGTCTTCATGTATAGCAGGAGCATTAAGACTATCGGTTGGAATCTCGACGTTATCGCCCTTAAAAGAATGCTGGAGGACCTTAAAGCCGTGGATGCGGAATTGGAGAAAGAGGCGCTAATCATATACAGGGGTGAGCGTGTCAATGAGAAAGGCAAACGTGTTGGGTTGGTGATCTACGTGCCTGAGCCGAAAGTGGAGACGGAATATGGCTTGCCGCATAGCCCGAGAGTTGAGGCTTTCAGTGGGGAGCTCGATGTATTTGCTCTTGAGAGAATGCTGAAGCGTCCGCGGCCGCGGATCTGCGCGGCCGGACGGAACAGACAGAAGAGGCATATCCTACCGCCTGGCAATCTTGCAATTGGAGCGGGCTATCTGGAAGCAAGTGAGAGAGTGCTCAAAAGGAAGACAGAGTTCAGGAACAAGTATAGGGATTTCTTGGACGTTGCGGTTGGCTCAGCAGAGGAATTCCCTATGTTCCGGTCTCGTCTCTTCTGCCTCGACGCTTGCCAGACATCAGTGCAGGTCGAGCTCATGCTAAAGTTCATTAGGCTCTATATCTCCGTATTCGTCTGTCCCAGCCGGAACCTGCCCGAACGCCTGTTGCAGGGTTCGAGAGTCGCAAATGCATTTGCTGCATACTTCATGTTCAAGGCCGTGATACAAGAAGTGCGCGACCGTTATGACATGGTCGGCGATACCAATCGCGTGGAGCGTGAATTCCCCATGTTTGATCGCGAATTGCTTGGGAAGATTATGGACCAGCGTGAGACCGACCTTCGTTGGAAGTACAAGCCATCTGTGCTGTCGCTGGAACAAGCCAGCCGTGTAGGTGGTACGACACCCGGCAACCTTAAGCAGGAGATGAAGAGGGAACAGGAATGTCTTGCAGGAGTTAGGAACTCGGTCGAGTCCCTCAAGATCGACAAGATGCTGGAGTGTCTCAAGCATATGGAGTCTGCGCCGAGCACAATGTTCTATGTTTCCGCCCCTACCATGAGCAGAGATGCGCGACCCAAGGACACGCTGCGCAAGCGTGAGATTGCTTCCATCAGACATCGGCTATCGGTGACTATCCCATTGCTTCGTTCGAGCGATGACCACGCAAAAAGGTAGTCACCTTCTATCCCGCTACCCCGCGAACTATCGATCTTTCTAAGTAATACCTCTTAGTATTCAGCCAGACAATGTGCCAGACGACGTTCTGAAGAGGTGCTGATCTAGACATGAATACGGCAAGAGAAACACAGGGGTCTCGGCGGCGCCACCTGGAAGAAGAAGTGACAAGCCGGATGGACTTGAAGGCGCTGGCGGCAGTCCAGGAATGGGAAGGCATTGAACGTGCCCGATTGGTTGAGCTATTCGAAGGAAAGGCGAAATGACGGCATGAAGGCACAAATAATCTCCCTGATCAATAACAAGGGCGGGACCGGGAGGACAACGGCCGCCGCGCTGGCCATGCATGGGGAGAAAATGCTTCTGGTCGGTCTAGACAGCCAGGGAAGCGCCAGCCTGTCGATGGAAATTGAACGCGCTGCCTTCCGCGCCTCGAATGCGATAAGGGTAAGGCAGCAGCTATCGCCGAATATGAGCATCAGGGCGGTCGGCCTTAAGCCGACCGGGAGTGGCTGAGAAGAGGTCAGGTCAATGAGTCGGTCCGCACATTCACCTCTAAGGGCGATCAGAGCCAAGTGTCTCGATTGTTCAGGAAACAGTCGCAAGGACGTGCGGTCTTGCAGGGCGTCGACCTGCCCCCTGCATCCCTTCCGCTTCGGTCATAACCCTTTCCACGCGAGCGCAGGCCGTCACGGAAATGGGCCTGGTTTCAAACAACAGGGGGAAAAGGTGGGGGTTTTCTGAGGGAAAGATGGGAACAGGTATTCGGAGTAGGGTGGTGAGTGATTTGGCAAGAGAGCAGATTGATTCGACGGGCCTACGAGAGATGGGTGACCCAAGGCGACAGCAGATAGACAGGGCCTACCGCCCCATCGGTGGAGCGCTGATCGCGGAGCAGGCCGTGCTGGGACTCATTCTTGAGCTCTCAAAAGAAACCGGCACGATCGTGGAGACTCTGGGGAACGGTAGATGCTTCACGGATACTCGCCACCGCATCATATATCAGGCTGCGGTCGGCCTCATCAGACAAGGCAAGCAACCCGATCTGGTTACGGTCGTTGATCATCTCAGAGCCTCGGGTCTTTTGGAGCAGGCGGGAGGCGCTTCCTATCTCTCTGGACTACCGAACACCGGGGTTGACAGCTCATCTGGGCAGTACAGTCAGGAGATAATCGACGCCAGCCGCCGCATCGAGTTTGACCGGGCGTTATCTGTGGCACGCGAAGACATCAGAAATGGAGGGGATCTATCTGCTGTCGCAGAGAAGATCACCGCGAGCATTGAGGAAGTTTCAGTAGTGCAACGGCTCTCGCCCAGATACGCGGTGCAGTCGCTGTCGGACATTCTTGACCGTGAGTGTGAGGAGACATCATGGCGTGTCGACGGTCTGCTTCCGTGCAATGGCCTCGGCATTCTCTCCGGGGAGAGCGGTTGTGGCAAGACATGGCTTGTGCTGGGCCTGGCCCTCGCGGTGGCACAAGGGGGTTTGTGGTTAGGCCATTTCAAGACCACGAACGGCACCGTGCTTCTGATCGATGAGGAGAGTGGTGAGCCTCTGCTCAAGAAGAGGCTGGAGCTGCTCGGCGCGAGGTCGATAAGCTCTCCCTGCCCATTGTGGATCGCGTGTTTCCAGGGCCCCCAACTCGATACGCCAGGGGGCCAGGAAGAGCTTGCATCTGAGATCCGGCGCCTTGGGGTGAAGCTTGTCATCATCGACTCGCTGGTTAGAGTGCACACCCGCGACGAAAACTCAGCAAGCGACATGAAGATCCTTACGAGTGGCCTTGCCCGGATCACCAGGGTGGAGGATTGCGCCATACTGCTGACTCACCATGCCAGGAAGAAGACCAAGGAATCGAACGACGCCGGCCAGATGCTCAGGGGCACCTCCGAGCTCAAGGCAGCAGTGGATCTCCACCTCTATGCGAGAGGGAGCGGGGGTGAAATCAGAATCGAGCACGACAAAGCCCGGTATGCCCGAGCGCTGGCGCCACTTCTTGTGAGGATTGAAGACCGAGGAGATGGATCCGTCAGACTTGCAGCAATGGACGAGAAAGATGCCAAGGTCGAACAGGCGAAGGGTCTCATCATCGACACGCTTGCTGAGGCAGGTGAGCCTGTTTTCCGGAAGGATCTTGAAAGCAGGTGCAGGGGGGAGAACATAAGCTCGCGGACATTCGCGAACGCGCTCAAGCGGCTGAAGGACGAGGGCAAGTTGAATGAAAGCGACAAAGTGGAACACACTGCCAACGGCAGGGCCAAGACCCCCAAAGCTTTCTCACTGCGGTAGGGGCATTGCAATGGTCGTAGCCCGCAAGGCGCAGACTCCGGGCGCGGGGGCATATTCAAAGCCCCGCGCCGAAGGCAAGCGGGTGAGCTTTGAACCTGCAAGAGGTAGGTTTTGCAGACCTACCCTCCTTATAGGGTACTGCAAATTGCAAAACCTCACGATTGCGGGAGCGGGATCCTGAGATTGCTAGAGCACGTGTCGGCGCAGGGAATTAATAGAAACTCAGGTGTGGGGTAGACGAGGAGGGTGAGGGTTGTGAGCACGGGGACGATGGGAACGGGACTGGGTGAGCCTGCGTATGACGTTGAGTTGCAATACGATCCGACTGACGATGCTGAAGAGAGGCTCCTCCGGGTGTACCAGTTTCTGCTGGGCCTTCCGGAAGCCTCAGAAATCGACCTGGCAGGGCGAGAATTGACTTGCTATGTCCCGGGCACTATCCGTGTATGTTCCATGGCAATGGAAGGACGTGGCACATGAAGCCCGTGATATATGCCAGGGTCAGCACCGAGAAGCAGGAGAAGCAGGAGACTATCCAGTCTCAGGTGGCAGACCTGCGCACATTCGCCGGTGGAAACGGCTCGGCTGGGTGCATGGAATACACTGACGATGGCTACACGGGAGAGCTCTTGGGACGGCCGGCCCTGGATCGCCTCAGGGACGATGCCAAGAGGGGCCTCTTCGACACGGTCTTGGTGCACTCTCCGGACCGGCTCTCCAGGAGCTTCATACACCTGGGTATCCTTCAAGAGGAACTGGCAAAGGCTGGAGTGAAGATCAAGTACCTCAATCGGCCGGAAAGCAAGGACACCCCGGAAGAGAAGCTCTTGGAGAATGTCCAGGGTGTGATTGCCGAGTACGAGAAGACCAAGATACTGGAAAGGACAAGACGTGGCAGGCTCCACAAGGCTCAGAGTGGCTTCGTGATCGGAGGGTGGGCCCCTTACGGCTACAAGTACGTACTCGGGGACAGAAACAAGAAGGAGCCCGGGCATTACGAGGTGGCGCCTGAAGAGGCAAGAGTCGTAAGGCTCATATTCAGGATGCTTGTTCATGACGGGTTATCGGTGAGAGGGATAACGAAGGAACTGGTGATGCGAGGCATCACCCCCCGGCAGGGAAGGTGCTGGAGGCATGGTACCGTACAGCGAATTGTGAGGAACGAGACCTATATCGGTACGACTTATTACGGCAAGTTCGCCAGCGTGGAGCCTAAACGCTTCCGGACCGGTGCCGTGTACAGGAGGACCAAGAATTCAAGCAAACGCCTCAGACCGAAGGACCAGTGGACAGCAATTCCGCTGCCCAAGTCGCTTGAGATAGTGGACAGGAAGACCTTCGAGTCAGCTCAGAAGCAGCTCAAGCTGAATGCGGAACGATCGCAGAGGAATGTCAAGCACGACTATCTCCTTCGGAACCTATTCAAGTGTGGTGAGTGCGGCGCGCCGATGTACGGGATGGCCTCGCGAGGGCGGCTTGCCTACCGGTGTGGTGACAGGGCACGCACGTTCCCCCTGAAGAGCCAGTGTCGAGGTGGGTCGGTCACGGCAAGATGGGTTGAGGATGCCGTGTGGGAGAAGGTCTGCGAAGCAGTTGCCAACCCGGAGCTGATACTCAGT
>JAZDEY010000019.1:0-2158 GCA_043808325.1 Candidatus Eiseniibacteriota bacterium | reverse complement strand
GCCGGTAGAGCTGAAGGGGCGAAAAACTCTCGGAATAACTGGGGCAGACGCCCCAAAGTACACGAAGCGACTCCCCACCAAGACACAATTGGTGCTCGTATCCCTGTCAATGTTACGGTCGTTGGGGAGACCGCCTTCTAGACTGTGATGAGAGTCGGCCTGAATCCAGCGCTCGCAACTGCGATGGTAGATATTGTCGCCATAGACCTGTTTCAGACTCCCATTTAGAAGCGGTTTTTTGCACTTGAACCGTGGATCCGTCCAATAACCGTCAAAACTCAAGATCTCGTTAACCTGCATCGCAAAGATGAGATGCCCAGACAAATCGTAATTGGTCTTCGCTCCAGTACCGACAATCCAGTCGCCGATATTTGCTTTGGCTCGAATTATCGGCTTGCAAGTTGCGAGCGTACACCAGCCATAGAATGGATTCGGTGCGAACCCATAGTCTCTAGCAACGATATAGGAGAATAGTCTCATGGACAGGTATACCGTGTCACCGGCCACTCCGGGCTCCTAGGGTCTCCAGAATCAGGTTTGTCCCATGGGCGGATCTTCCCCTCGATGGCATCAATGACTCGCTCCCCTTGCCATCCAACGACCGCAGCGTCACCGCATTGCCGTAACTCCTCCGGGAGGTCCGCGTCTGTTGCACCCTGGGCAAATACCCCAACGACAGTCTTCCCTAATTCCACCGCATGTTTTATCTCCCAATTGATCCACCAGCTATCAGCCGTGTCTTTGCTTATTAACACAACCAAGGTGCCTGCCCATTCGATCCTTGGGGCCAAGATCTCATTTTTGATGTATTCCTCGTTCTGGGCCTGGTTCGGTTTGTCGCTGGTAATCGAGCCGTCGCGGACTTCCATGCCGGCGCGTCCGATAAGATCCTTCAGCTTCGGCAGGAAATCGTCATCCTCATGCACATGAGAAATGAAGACATTCTTCGTGTTGGACATAGGGAACCTCCTTTCGAACAGCATCTGCTGCTCAGGGATAAAATTGATCCGTTGAGTAAAGAGTTTAAAACGTTGCCTTTCTGTTTGTCCGAAACGGACTAAACTCGCATCGCTCCCCGCCCCTCGAAGAGCTGCGAAAGTCCTTTCAAAACAAGCGCAATGAGTTCGGGTACATGAACGGCGCGGAAAAGCCGCTGGTTCTCCTCCTCGCTGAGGCCGTTTCCAAGGCCGACGGCTCCTGTCCGGTGGAGGATTTCAAGGATTTCCTGGTAATCGATCGGTCGGCCGACGGAAGCGTCTTCCTGCACCCGTTGGTTGTAGAAGTCCGCCAAGTCACGGTATTCCTTGTATTCGAACTGAAAGGATTCCGTCAACCCCTTGGGCGTTTTTCCTTCCAAGGCGTTAGCAATCTCCGCTGCGCAACCTCCGAAGCCGCCTAGGACATACACAGGCTTACCATCTCGCAAAGCCAGGAGAGTCTCTTCCAAAATGCCTGGATAACATCCCTGGTACCCGGTCAACCTGCCGCCCATGACGATACGGGCGTCCAAGTCTCGGTTCATTTCTTCGCGCATGGCCGTGAGGCATCTTGTCCACACGAAGCGGCTTGCTGTTGAGTCGGGCTCCAGGTACGCCCCCTCGTCTGCAACCAGACCGGCAGTCGGACGCACCTCATGGATCTCCGCCAGACCGAGGATGTCCGCCTTTTGCGCCTTCGTCAGCCGAAGCCACCGGGGCCAAGCCAGGTAGTTGACAACGCTTCGGCTTGGCTCGCCTTCGCGAACGGTGGGTGGGTATGTCCGCACCAAATTGAAGAGGATCTCTGTGAACCCTCCCGGCCGTAGGTCGCCGCCGTAAAAGATTCGCGCATCTGCCGCAAACAGGTAGCGGGCGAACTCCACCATGGCGTCCTGCAGATGCATAAGGCTCAAGCCCAGGACTTCGAGATCCGGACTCTCCGAGAGAGAAAGGGCAATCTCCCGGCCGGTAAGGAGCTTGGTAATCGACGCTTTTCCCATGGGCTCAGCTCCTCGAGCAGACGTAGAGAGTGGCAGGTGTTGCAAAGATCAGCGTGGGCGCCGGAGTCTGC
Source organism: Candidatus Eiseniibacteriota bacterium (assembly GCA_043808325.1). Lineage (GTDB taxonomy): Bacteria > Arandabacterota > Arandabacteria > Arandabacterales > Arandabacteraceae > JAZDEY01. Next base: position 109 of record JAZDEY010000019.1, on the reverse strand, counting down.
ACGAGTGCAAGTTCCTCCGGTGCCATCGGCGGATCGGGGTAGACCACGAGCTTCGTCTCTTTGGGTGGCGGATGGCTCTTCAGCCTGTGGAGAAACATCAGGGCCTCCG
>JAZDEY010000018.1:0-50192 GCA_043808325.1 Candidatus Eiseniibacteriota bacterium | reverse complement strand
GTTTCGGTCCAAAGTGACCACCTGTTTCGGACTCCCCCCAAAAGTGGTCAATTAAAACCGAAATCACTGGTCATTTTGCTCCGAAATCAGTGGTCAATTATTTCCGAAATCGGTGGTCAATTATCTCCGAAATCCGCACTTGCCGACCAGCTCCACTTCGCCAAGGTCAAAAACATCAAGGAAATGGCGGTTGAACTTCCGATAGCGCAGAGAGCAATCGAGAAAGAGAACCGCCCCATCGAACCTCTCTAAGAGATAGTCGGCGGCGCCATCCTTGCCGGCCTCGCTTACGGATCCGGGCGGCAGCCCCAGCACAAATGCAACCTCCACACCCTGGATTTCACCCGGGCATATCACGAGATCGAAGCAAACACCCGGGGAGCCCGGAAGTTCGGTGCGCGGCACAATCTGGGCAGTGCCGGTCTTGAGACAGTGTGTCACGTGCGGCCTGATCAAGGCCGAGAAAGCCTTGAGGTTCCTACGCCTGGTCTGACCTTTCATCTTGGCGACCAGTTCCCCAACTCTCTCGGTGTAGCGAAGGTTCATCGTCTGGATGCGAAGCTTGCTGTCGACCACGACCGCCACTACGCCGAGGAGATTGAGCACACGTTCAACAAAGACTTGGCCAGATCCTTTATCGGGGGGAAAACGGAATAGGACATCAAGAATATCAGCCATGCCGTACCAACGCTCCATTTCTGTGCAACTGACTGCATCCGGAAGCACAGATATGGATAGTTTACAATACGGAGTAAGGGAAAGTCAAGCGGTATTTCAAAGAAGGTTGCTGTTGCACAGCTTGATGCGCGAAGATCCGAAATCCAGCCACCAGTCCCGACCAAACCCACCGCCTGCAATCGGGCCGGGCAAGCCCATGTTGCCGCTGTTCGTATGTGCAGTGTCCTGCACAGATTCCGATATCGCTGACACCGCAACCCTTTTTACGTACAAAAAGACACCGGCCTCCGAATCACTTCCCCTGTTAAGTGACCCGAGGCCGGTGCTTTCGACAGGCTGGTCATTTTGCCCGTCAGGATGAAGCAGCGCCGATCCCCTGAATTCAGCTACTCTACTTCGATAGCGTCCTCCTTGCTGATTGTGATTTCCCTTTGTCACCCCTTCGCACCTGGGGTATGACACCTTTGGTCTTCTCTGTAGAGGATTTGCCCCTGCTACGGTCGCTCTTGACCTCACTCTTCCTATCGCTTCCCGCATCGCTACGCGTGGCTTTCGTGTCTTCGAGGAGACTGCGCAGAATGCTGTGACCTTCGGCGCTCGAACGCTCCCTCTTGGGTCGCTCCACGCGGACATCCACCTTGCTCTTGCCGGTATCGCCCCTGGGTTCACTTTCGACTGATCGCACTGAGGTCCGGCCGGCCGATTCCCGCTGCCAGGTCTCTCTCGCCCTTGTCTCGCGATCCTCGCTCGAGCCGGATCCGCGACGCGAGTAGAGAGTTTGCTCTCTCGCGTTCACCTTCGATTTAACCCTTAATGCACCGGTCGTGTTCCCGCTCTCCGCTGCGCGCCCGCGCATCGTCTCAAGCGCCTGGATCCCGTGAGACTCAACTCGCGATTTCCACTTGTACTCGCTCGGATAGGTACCGCCCACTCCCGCCCAACCGTGTCCAGAGCCGTGGCGCCCTCGACAGCTATCGTCGCATTGATGCCCGGTCGTATGACACACGTAGCGCGGCCCGCAGTATACCCGCGTGGGCGAAGACCACCACCACCAGGACCACGGACGATAGCCGGGATCGCAATCCACAAAGGATACCGAGAAACCTACGCAGACGTCATCATAGGGCCGCACCAACGGCGCGAACCCGTGACAGTCATAGCAGAGATACCGCGGATAGCGCACCCTCTCGTTAACGTAGAAGTAGGTGAAGTCGGCCCACACCATACCGGCCTCGAGCGCATCGAGGCAGATGAATTCGTCGATGGTCTGCATCGCAACGTATGGGTCGCCATAGACCCGCGGCGGCAGAGCACTACCCCAATAATCGTTGAAGCCGCGCCAGGTCACATCGATAGCATAATCCTCGTAACCGTTGCACCCGTGCCAGTAGATCTGCCTGAAGGGCTCGAATGAGGCGAGCACGTGGACGTATTCAACCCCGCTCGGCCCGTTGACATAAAACCTGTGTGAGCCTTCGCGGCCCATGCTGTAGGTCCTGCCGCCCACTAGGTAGCCGTCGTCGTCACAATCGCGCGGATAAAGCACCCGAAGGTAGCCGTCGGTGTCGATCTCATAGACAATCACGTAACAATCCTCTGCCGGCTGGATGTGAAGCGCGGCGAGGTCGCCGACGCGATAGACACCACCTTCTCCCCGGTCAGTCCACACACTGACCTGAGGTCCCTCACCGACTATCGATGCCTGGACCGCCGACGCTCCTGCGAGCCCGGACAGCACGAGAACTGCCGCTGCCCCTGCGATAAGCCATCGCATACCCAAGAAACTCCCGCTTCTACACATCTTCTTCACCCCCTCTTGGGACTCGCACCCCGTGGGGGCGCAAGCTCCGTTGACCATCGCTGTATCTGAAACGCCCAGTAGACGACTATGCCTTCGCTGCTGATCTCGCGGATACGCAGCTTGCCGTAGTAGCCCGTTGAGGTCTTCAAGATGTAAGTATGGTTGACAATCACTTCGACCCCGTCGGCGCACGAAGACCAGCCCTCGGTCGGCGCAACGTCGGCATCGTCCTCCGAGTAGGTATAGCCATAGTCCTGAATCAGATTGGCCGCCCCGTAGGCGTCTCTCAGCGGCACAATCCTGAGGCACCCCCTCAGATCATGGCCGAGGTAGTATTGAGCATCGGCATGATTGAAAGGCAGCACCAGGAGGGTTGACGACTCCTCAGGCAGAATGGCGATCCCCGATGCTTCAGGGCCGTGCTCCTTCGAGTACCACAGCAGGTTCCATCCTTCGGGCCGAGGAGTATCGTCGACGGTCTCGTAATTAAGATCACTCTCGTTGCCGTTATAGTCGAAGGCGTCCACCGCGTAGAAGTAAGTGACGCCATTGGTCAGATCCTCATCCACGAACCTGGTCTTCTCGCCCCGGGCGACCTCACCGATCCTGCCATAGGGGCCTTGCTCGAACCTGGACCTATAGACACCATAACCTGCCAGATCATCTTCATAGACCGGGTTCCAGTAAACGACTACATAACCGTCTCCGGTTATAGAACCTACCCCAGTAGGGACTGCCGGAGCCTGACGATCATGGTCGTAGCCGTCCAGGCAGGTGTCACAGGTATCGCATCCCGCGATCAAAGCCACGGCCAGGACCGCCACCAGGAGCAGGGGCACATGGTCCGTTATCCTTTTCATGGCTAACCTCCAAGGTGGGTCCGGCCCACCAGTTCCGCGACGAAACTGCCGACCTTGACCTTGCTCTTCAGGAGAACGGGCAACTTCAGAGCATCGTCCGTGAGGTAGATCAAGAGCCGTCCCGTTTTCGCAAAGACGCCGACGTCGATCAGGGGCTCAACCACGAGACACTGATAGTCGCCGCAGCGAGTTGAGACCTTCTCTCGTCTTAAGACTCTTACGCGGGCCTGGTAGCACTTGCCGTTTTCGAAGGTCCTGACGATGACATCTTCGCCTACCTGCAAGTCCTGTCCCCTGACGTAGTACAGGGCGGAAAGAAGATCCCTTGTGCCCGGCTCCACGCGGAAGGTCTCATCCCCCGCTGTCACGACTCCGTTATCGCCGTAGCTAACGCTCACATGCTTCTTGAACGATCCTTCACTTATATGCTTCTCGAAACGTATAGGCTCATGCGTGGCGGCGTCGACCTCGGAGACCGCCCGGTCATCCACGTCGAAAAACAGGGACACCGCATCGTTGGACCGCGCCGCCGAGGTTATACGATAGATCTCGCCATCCTCGGTCCGGTCGCTTTGCACCTCAAGGGATGCATGCCCGGCCGGGATCGCACCGTAGTAGATTTCGAATTCCAGCTTCTCGCCGTCAACGATCAGGAGGCCATGCTCAGGACCAGTCGACTCACGCGGCAGAGACTGCTCGGCTGTCATTGCGGCCGATTCGACGACCACGACGGGAGCCGCACTGAGACCGCGGCCGACGATACCAAAGGCCACAATAAAGAAGGTGATGGCGGCTGCTCTTGCCTGCGCCTGCCTCATCACTTCAAACTGCTTCATGGCTGCCTCCGCATCATCCGGATCACCTGCTACATCATCTGCCCTTATCAATGTTGCATAGGTTGTGCCACCGGTGCCTTCTCCCGGAAGCAGGGCTGGGCCAGCAGGGGATTCTTGGTGTTAACTCCCTTCCAACCAATAAGTTAGATGGGGCAAGAGCAAGCGGGAGGCCGATGGCTGCCGGGCGGGCAGCCGACGGAACAGGGAGGACGAAGCGGTCTTCTGTGTCCAAGAGACACAGAAGTGTTCACTATTTACGTCGCATTTACGCGCGACGAGATCTACGTCGCGGTTGTCAGGAGAAAAGACTTGAGATAGTCAGTCTCGGGGAGCCCCAAGAGGGAGGGATGATCTTCAGGCTGACCGCCCCGGCCAAGCACCATCACCTGCTTCCGGGCGAGCGATGCCGCGGTCTTGAGCATGTCGCGGAAGGCGTCGCCGGAGACGTGATGAGAGCACGAGCAGGTGACCAAGTATCCTCCCGGACTGAGAAGCCCCAGGGCGAGTTTGTTGAGATGGACATAGCCTCGTTCCGCACCCGATAAGCCTTTGCGGTTTCGCGTGAGTGAAGGCGGGTCGAGGATAACGATGTCGAATTTCTCTTTGGCTGCCGCAAGCCGGGGAAGCTCGTCAAAGACATCGGCGACCGCAAACCGGACCGAGCTGCTTCGGCCGTCCCTCTCGGGATTCCTCTCTAAATTCCTCCGGGCAAGTTCGATCGCCGGCCGGGAGGAATCCAGGCCCAGGACTTCGGCGGCGCCGCCCCGGGCACACGCGAGCGACCAGGCACCGGTATAACAGAAGCAATCGAGTACGCGCCGTCCCGGCACGAAGGGCAGCACCATCTTCCGGTTTTCGCGCTGATCGATGTAGAACCCCGTCTTCTGGCCCCAGACGACGTCCACTTCCAGACTGAGGCCATTCTCAGGTATGACCACGGGGCCGGCGAGCGTGCCTCGTGCAAGCGTGCTGTATCGTTCCAGGCCCTCCGCATCCCGCGAGCCCGAGTCATTCTTGAGTACGATCGCCGTAGGCTTAAGCAGGGCCGCGATCACATCAAGCACCGCGTCGCGCCGGATTTCCCAGCCCAGAAGCTGAGTTTGGACCACGGCCACATCACCGTAGGCGTCAACTACCAGCCCCGGCAGGAGATCGGCCTCCGCATTGACGAGCCGCTTGGCGTCGCACGCGAGGTGGCGGCGCCGGTCGATCGCGGCAGCGAGCCTCGCGCGAAGTGACTCGCCGCCAAAACTCTCTTTGGCACCCCGGGTGAGGAGCCTGACTGCGATCTTGGAGTTCCGGTTAACAAAACCCGAGCCCAGTGTGCGCCCGGCGGCATCCTTGGCCCAGACGAGATCGCCGTCGGCGAAGTCACCGCCGGCTTCGGCAATCTCGTTGGAATAGATCCACAGGTGACCGTCCCGCAGCCGCTGGTCCTCACCTTCCGCGAGCCTGACCCAGCCTTTTACATCGAACATGGCAGGACCTGTTTTAGATCTTGTCTCGCTGGGCAATCCCCAACTTCTGCATCTTCTTATAGAGATTGCTCCGCTGCATCTGGAGTTCCTGGGCAGTCTTGGAGATGTTCCAGTTGCTGGCCTCGAGGCGCTCTTCCAGGAATTTCTTCTCGGATAGGTTCTTGAATTCTTCGTAGGTCTCACCGCCCGAGAGTGGAACCGCGCCGCCGGGCCGCGCGGCCAGCGTCTCAGCCAGCGTCTCCAGGAGGGGCGGCAGATCTTCCAGGCGAAGAGTGTCAGCGCGCGAAGTTATGACCATCCTCTCAATGATGTTCCTGAGCTCCCGGACGTTGCCCGGCCATGCGTATTCCTTGAGCCGGTCAAGGACGGCGCCATCGAGCGTCTTCGGCCTGAGCCCGTACATCTCGCAATAAACATCCAGAAAATATTTGGCGAGCACGGGGATGTCTTCTTTGCGGGAGCGAAGCGGCGGCACATCGATCACCACGACGTTGAGTCTGTAATAGAGATCCTCGCGGAACTTGCCCTCTTTGATCAGGGCCCTGAGGTCCTTGTTGGTCGCCGCCACCAGCCTGACATCGACCCTCAGGGTGTCGGTTCCGCCCACTCGCTCGAACTCGGCCTCCTCGATCACCCTTAAGACCTTGGCCTGCACCAGCGGGCTCATGTCGGCTATCTCATCGAGGAAAATCGTACCGCCGTCGGCAATCTCGAACCTGCCGGGCTTTCGGGCTACGGCGCCGGTAAAGGCTCCCTTCTCGTATCCGAAGAGCTCGCTCTCGATCAGGTCATCGGGAATCGCCGCGCAGCTCACCTCCACAAACCTTGCCTCAGCCCGCTTGGACTGCTTGTGGATCGCCCGCGCCACAACCCCTTTGCCCACGCCGTTCTCACCCGTGATCAGCACCTTGGCGTCGGTCGGGCCGATCCGCTCCATGGTGGCAATGAGATTCTTGATGGCGGCGCTCTCGCCCACGAGCCTCAAGCCCTTGGTCAACGTCTTCTCGAGTGAGGCCTTTTCACTTGCAAGCCTTCGGCCGGCAACCGCGTTTCTAAGATTGATCAGCAGCTTGTCCCGGTCCGGCGGCTTCTCAAGAAAGTTGAAAGCGCCGAGCGCCGTGGCCTCAACCGCGGTGGCGATGGTGCCATGGCCCGACAGGATGATCACGGGCAAGCCGGGATCGACCTCCTTGACGCGCCGGAGCACCTCAATCCCGTCCATTCCCGGCATCTTGATGTCGAGAACCACCGCGTCCAGTTGTTCCTCGCCGACCAGGCTTAGCGCCGCCCGGCCGTCATCCGCTTCGCGGACAACGTAGCCTTCGTACTCGAGAATCCGCGCGATCGTATTCCTTATGCTTTTCTCATCATCAACGACCAGAATCCGTCCGGCGTTCTTATGTGGCATTAGGGTCTCCATCGGACTTCCACAACCCGCCCCCGCCAAAGTTCCTGCCCAGGTCGCCGAGGCGGCGTGCTCGCGAGCCGGCGGATGGCCCGCAGCAAGTGGGGTCCCGCAGCAAGGGCCACCGACGGCGAGCCCTCGGTCGGGGGGTTGTGCTTCGGCTCAGCAACCCCATTCGCCTCCGCATCAACCCCGCTCCCTCGCCTGGCTCCCCAAGGCGCCTCCGCCAAATCCTGATTAGACCACACGAGCGAGCGACTTTCAAAGCAGGAAATCATCAATGGCCGAGGGCCTGCGCTCGACCGCGTACTCCGCTTCCTTGGGGCCGAAGTCTGCGGGGGCATGGGGCCCCGCGGCCTCAGGCGTCGCAATCCTCCTTGCCCCGGGGCGCCTGGCGCCTGCCGACTTCTTGCCGGCGGGGCCTGCGGATAAGCCCTGAAGGTACGCTATGGCTGTCGCGACCGCTTCCGGATTGATCGAGTATTCCACCTCCTTGCCCTTCCGCCTGTCCCCAATAAGCGAGGTCTCCCGGAGTACCCGGAGATGCCGCGACACCGCAGGTTGAGCACACCCAAGGTGGGCCACAATCCGGGAGACGTTGATCGGGCCTGCGGCCAGGAGCGAGAGAATATCAAGCCTGGTGGAATCGGATAAAGCCTGGAAAAGCTTTGCATCAATCATCTTCCCCTCCTATTCAATTATTCGCATATGTTTATACAACAACCGGCCCCGGTGAAACAACTCTAATTTTCAAGCCCGGTTTCCGCCCCCCACGATGCCGGCTCGCCGGACCGTCGAATCTCGGGGGCACAACACTTAGCTGGGAGGCTCATTACTGTGGGGTTCATTTGGCTTGACACGCCCTGTCGCGTCTCGTATCAAGGATAAGAGGGAAAGGCAGGTGAGTCATGGAGCCCCAGAAACCAAACCTTACGATCCTATCGGACAAGGCCATTGATGGTATCCTGGATGAAAGCATGGATTTGCTCGCCAAGGTGGGCATCACGGTCGAAGAGGACGATACGCTGGATATCCTCGGCCAGATGGGCGCCGAAGTCGCCAAGACCGAGCGAAGGGTCAAGCCGACCAGGGCGATGGTGGAGAACGCGATCGCATCGGCCCCCAAGAGCCTTTCGATGTTTGATCTCGACGGCGCCGAGAGATTCCGATTCGGCGACGGCCAGATTCATTTCGATCCCGGCTCGGCTGCCCTCTTCATCCTGGATGCCAAGGCCGCGGCGATGCGTAAGCCCGTGGTCGAGGACGTCGTAAGATTCGTCAAGGTCGTGGACACGTTGGAGAACATCGAGGCCACAAGCACCGGCGTTGTCCCCTCCGACGTGCCCGAGGCCGCGAGCGACAGCATCCGGCTCTATCTCTCCTGCCTGTACTCACAGAAACCTGTGGTGACCGGGACCTTCTCGGAGCAGGGCTTTAAGGTGATGCTGGGCCTCCTGCTCGCGAGGACGGGACGCGATTCGCTGCGGGAAAAGCCGTGTGCCATTTTCGATGTTTGCCCTTCCTCGCCGCTGCGGTGGTCGGAGCTCGGCTGCCACGACTTGAGGATGTGCGCTCAGAATGCGGTTCCTGCGCAGCTGATATCGATGCCGCTCGCCGGCGCCCTGAGCCCGATGAGCCTCGTGGCAAGCGTCGTCCAGCATACGGCAGAGACCCTCAGCGGAATTCTGATCCACCAATCATGGGCGCCGGGCTCGCCGATCGTCTACGGGGGCTCGCCTGCGATCTTCGATATGCGCTACTCCACCTCTCCGATGGGCGCAGTGGAGACCCTACTGGTTGACATCGCCTATGCCGAGGTTGGAAAGCATCTGGGGCTACCCACTCAGGCCTATCTCGGGATGAGCGACGCCAAGGTGCTGGATGCCCAGGCGGGGATGGAAACCGCAATGACGATCCTCATCGCGGCTGCGGGCAAGATCGACCTGATCTCGGGCCCCGGGATGCTCAACTTCGAGAACTGCCAGTCACTCGAGAAACTAGTGCTCGACAACGAGATCTGCGGCATGGCCCGCCGCTTCAAGCGCGGCCTGGAGCCCAGGGGCAAGACGCTTGGGTTTGATGCGATCGTGGAGGGAATCAAGGAGGGCAGCTTCTTCACCCTGGACGATACCCTCCGCCTTTATCGCGAAGAGGCTTACTATCCCGGGAAGCTGATCGACCGAAAGGTCTTCAAGCAGGAAGGCAGTGTGGATGCGCGGAGATTGATCGAGGAGGCCTCGCGCGAGGTCGACAGGCGTCTGGATAAGTACCAGAGGCCGACGCTCGCCGAACCCAGACTTAAGGAATTGAACCAGGTGATGGCCCAGGCCTTGAAACCCTTCGGCCTCACCAAAATAGGGACACACCCCATTTCCTGAGGCCGTTCGTTTTCTGAGACCGTCGCGCATTTCCATCAAGAGGCAAGGAGCAGGTGATGACCGGGAAAGAAGGTAAGAGGGGATCGAGCAAGGGGCGCGCGCGCCCGGACAGGAAAGGCCCGCGCCAGGACACAGAGCGTCCCAGCCGGGGCACAGTGCCTCCTCGCCGGGGCACAGTGCGTCCCCATCGGAGCGAGGAGAGCACAGGTCCAAGCAAGGAGAGGGAACGCTGGAGCAATGATGGTCCTCGCCAGCACCCCCGCCGAAGGCCCGAAGCGCCACCCGGCACTAGGCCGGGAGGGCCGCCCGACAGGAGACCCGGAGGGCCACCCGCCAGGAGACCCGCAGGCAGGCCGGGAGGCCGACCGGTGAGACCCCTCGGGGCGGTACCCAAAGGTCGCGGCGGGCGGCAGGCCACGCGGGAGAAGCGTGGCCAGCGGGAGACCGCGTGGCAGAAGCGTGCGGTCAGCCCAAGAAGAGTGGCCAGACCCGAATTTGAGAAATCCCGGCCCAGGTTCGAGAAGCCCCGGCCCAAGTTCGAGAAGCCCCGGCCCAGAGCCGAAGGGCCCCGTCGCCCTGCACCCCGGCCCGCTCAGCCCAGGCCCGGATTTGACAAGCCCCGGACCAGAGCCGAAGGACCCCGTCGCCCTGCGCCCCGGCCCACTGAGCCCCGGCCCAGATTTGAGAAGCCCCGCACCAGAGCCGAAGGACCCCATCGCCCTGCGCCCCGGCCCACTCAGCCCAGGCCCGGATTTGACAAGCCCCGGCCCAGAGCCGAAGGGCCCCGTCGCCCCGCGCCCCGGCCCACTGAGCCCAGGCCCGGATTTGACAAGCCCCGACCCAAGTTTGAGAAACCCAGACCCAAGTTCGAGAAGCCCCGGACCAGGGCGGAAGGACCCCGTCGCCCTGCGCCCCGGCCCACTCAGCCCCGGCCCATCGGGCCGCAGCCCATGAACGATCTCGGCGAGAAGGAGATACGCGCCGCCCTAACAGCGCGCCGAGAGCCGGCCTACCGGGCCAAGCAGATCTGTGAGTGGCTATATCGCCGACGCGCCAAGACTTTCGACGAGATGACCAATCTGCCGGCCGCCCTGCGAGCCGAGCTGGCAGGATCCTTCACCATAATCAGGCTTGAGAAGACAAAGGAGATGGTATCGGCCAAGGATGGCACGATCAAGTTCCTGCTCAGGCTTCCCGATGGCAACCATATCGAGAGTGTGTTTCTTCCCCATCCGCGAGGCGCCACGCTGTGCATCTCCACTCAGGTCGGGTGCGCTTTCGGGTGCAGGTTCTGCGCAACCGGCAAGATGGGACTTAAGCGCGATCTTTCGCCCGGCGAGATCGTGGACCAGGTGCTCTTCACAAAGGAATACCTGGAAGCGAGGATCGGTGCCGGCCGCACGGGCCTCGAAGGGCCGATCCTGGAAGCACAGGACAGGCAGAGGTCGGACCCGGACCTGCCGGATGAGGACGAGCGTGCCGGCCGCCACGCCGGCGCCCAGGCAAGCGAAGGCGCCCGCCCCTTCACCAACATTGTGCTAATGGGCATGGGCGAGCCGCTTGCAAACTACGAGAATGTCGTCAAGGCGATCGAGATCCTGATCAAGGAGGCAGGCATAGGCGCGCGCCGCATAACCGTTTCGACCGCCGGCGTGGCGGACAAGATCATGCAACTTGCCGACCTGCCCTATGAGATCGGTCTCGCCATCTCGCTCAACTCACCGAACGACGACATAAGGAGAGAGATAATGCCGGTTGCGGGGCGTACGCCCCTCTCCAAGTTGCTCGCCGCCGCCCGCTACTATTATGCCAAGCAGGGCCGGATGCTCACCTTCGAATACGTTCTCATTCCCGATCTCAACGATTCCATTCGTGATGCCCATGCCCTTGCGGACCTGCTGAGGGACCTTCCCGCCAAGATCAACCTGATCATGGTCAATCCCTTCCCCGGCTGTCCCTACATGCGCGTCGGCGAAACAAACGTCAAGCGCTTCGAGTCCATACTCCATCAGCGGGGCAAGAAGGCGACCTTGCGGAGGAGCCTCGGCTGTGACATACTTGCCGGCTGCGGGCAGCTCGGACAGGATCTTAAATGATGAACCCGGACCGGCTGATCCGGTGACATCAAACTGAATTCCGTAACAAGCGACTGGGACGCGGGCAACCTATGAGAAATCCATTCAGGGTCGGCGGCTTCGAGCGGAGGCTGATCGTCTTCTTCCTGCTCTTGTCGGTGCTGCCCACCCTTTTGATCGCCTTCTTCAGCACTCGCTACTTCATGAGGTCGGTCGAGCTCGTAAGTAACCCAGCCGTGGAGCAATCCTTCACCAACTCCATGGAGATCGCCCGCGATTTCGCCGCGAAGTTGGAAGAGGATGCCCGCTGCGCGGCTGTGAGGCTTGCGGATGAATACGCCCGGGCCGGTCGTCCCCAGGCCGGGAAAGGTCTTGAGGCTATCTTGCGCAAGGTGAGCACCGAGACCCACGCGGACTTCACCGCCCTTTATACGCTTGATGCCTCCGCCGACGGTTCATCTGGGAGTCCCTCATCTGGTTCTTCCTGGAAGATCAAGACGTCCTATCCGGAGGCCTTCGCACGGATAGAACCCGAGATCAAACTGGACGCCGCCACAAGTGCGGCCGCCAGAATCCCGTTTGCCGATCAGGATGTGATCGCTTCAGGCGTGGCGATCGACAACTCGCTCTTCGTTGCCGGCTATGCTCTCGGCAAAGGCTTGACCGAGAAGATGCGGCGCACCGGGGACGACCTCAACCGCTACCATGCCGTGGGCCTCTATGTGAGCGTCCTTCGCAGATACATTGTAATCGTTACCGGTGTCCTGCTTGTTGTGCTGGCCGTATCCTCGGCAATCGTCTCGAGGCTGCTGGCCCGCAGGATCAGTCAGCCCATAACCGTGCTGGCCGATGCCACCGAACGGATCGCCAAGGGGGACCTGGAACATCGGGTGACGGTCACCGCCCGCGATGAGGTCCAGAGCCTGGTCACGGGGTTCAACAAGATGACCGAGGAACTCCAGGAAAACAAGAAGAACCTGATCAGCATGGCCAAGCGTGAAGCCCAGATCGCTCGGGATTTCGAGATTGCGCGCCAGGTTCAGGAGGGCCTCTTCCCCACTGCGCTCCCGCTTGTCTGCGGCTGGGAATTCGCCGCGATCTGTCGCGCGGCCAAGGTGGTCGGAGGCGATTACTACGATATCTTCGAGATAAGCCCCGGCAAGGTGCTGTTTGCCCAGGGCGATGTTTCGGGAAAGGGTGTTGGGGCATCGATCACGATGGCCAGCGTCCACGCCATAATCCGGAGCTGGGGCGGCGCGATCCAAGCCAATCCGGAGAATCTCAAGGACGATCCCGCCAGGTTGGTTGCGGAGCTCAACCGCTACCTGGTTTCCTCTCGAACTCCCGAGATGTTCGTCACCGCATTCCTGGGCCTGCTTGATTGCCAAACGAGCGAACTGTGGTATGTGAATTGCGGCCACCCACCCGCAGTGATTCTGCGCTCGGGAGACACGCGGCCGGAGGCGCTCACGGTCGGGGGGATGGTGCTCGGTGTGAGCGAGAGAGCGCCCTATAGCACCGGGGCGTGCCGGATCGAGTCCGGCGATGCCTTGGTTCTTGCCAGTGACGGCGTTACCGAGGCAACCAACCCGAAGGGTGATCTCTATGGCGAGTCCATGCAGGCCAAGACGCTGGCGAGCAGCCGTGGCTTGAGCGCGCTTGATGCTATGCAGCAGCTCCTAAGCAGCGTCGACGGCTTCATGGCAGGAGCCGAGCAGACCGATGATATCTCGATACTTGTCATAAGAAGAACTACTTGAAGGGTGTGCAGCACGACTTGATTTGACGATAGTTAGAATCCGGGGAACCTATGAGAAACCCATTCAGGGTCGGCGGCTTCGAGCGGAGGCTCGTCGTCTTCTTCCTGCTCTTGTCGGTGCTTCCCACTCTGTTGATCGCTTTCTTCAGTACGCGCTACTTCATGAGGTCGGTCGAACTCGTGAGTAACCCCGCCGTGGAGCAATCCTTCACCAACTCCATGGAGATCGCCCGTGATTTCGCGGCAAAGTTGGAAGAGGATGCCCGCTGCACGGTCGTGAGGCTCGCGGATGAATACGCCCGGGCCGGTCGTCCCCAGGCCGGGAAAGGTCTTGAGACCATCTTGCGCAAGGTCAGCGCCGAGACCCGCGCGGACTTCACCGCTCTCTATACGCTTGAGGGCCGCTCCTGGAAGATCAAGATGTCCTATCCGGAGGCTTTCGCCAGGATAGAACCCGAGATCAGACTGGATGCCGCAACTGCTACGCCCGGCAGCCTCGATCCCGTCCAGGTGGCCTTCCCCGACCAGGATGTGATCGCTTCAGCCGTAGTGAAGGACAGCGCGCTCTTTGTCGCCGGCTTCGCCCTCGGCAAAGGCTTCACCGAGAAAATGCGGCGGACCGGAGCCGACCTGGGCCGCTATCACGCGGTGGGGCTCTATGTCAGTGTCCTGCGCAGATACATCATCATCGTGACCTCCGTTCTAGTAGTGATCCTGGCCGTGTCCTCCGCGTTGGTCTCTAGACTCCTGGCCCGCAGGATCAGCCAGCCCATTACCGAGCTTGCCCGGGCTACCGAGCGGGTCGCACGGGGAGACCTGGAGCACCGGGTGACCGTCACGGCCCGCGATGAAGTCCAAAGCCTGGTCACGGGATTCAACAAGATGACTGAGGAACTCCAGGAGAACAAACAGAACTTGATCCGCGCGGAGCGCATCGCGGCCTGGCGAGACGTGGCTCGCCGGATCGCCCACGAGATCAAGAACCCGCTGACCCCGATCGAGATTGCGATCTATCGGATCAAGAAGCGTATCGAGGCCGACTCCCCGGAAGCTCTTGTCATCAAGGACCGCGAGGTGATCCAGGAATCCCTGGATTCCATCTTGAAGGAGGTCACAGCGCTCAAGGCAATCGCGCAGGAGTTCTCCTCGTTTGCAAAGCTGCCCGAGCCCAAGTTCGAGCCGCTCGACATCAATGACGTCATCAAGAGCGTACTCGAGCTTTACGCATCGTCTTCCCAGAATATCCAAGTGAGGAGCAACCTATTATCGTCCGACCTGCCCCGCGTACGCGCCGACAAGGACCAGATGCGAAGCGTGGTGGCCAATCTGGTGAAGAATGCCTTCGAAGCCATGCCCGAGGGTGGGACCTTGACGATCACTACCCTGCAAGCACCGGTCGGCAAGAGCCTCCAACCCGGAGCGCGAATCGAGATCTCCGATACGGGCGCGGGCATACCGCAGGAAATCCGTGAGAAGATCTTCGATCCCTACTTCACAACCAAATCCACCGGCACCGGGATCGGCCTGGCGCTGGCCTTTAGGATAGTGTCGGATCACCAGGGGAGGATAAGCTTCACAACCGGAGAGACCGGGACGACCTTCACAGTTGATTTGCCGGCGGCTTCGGCCAAGGCAGGATGACGGATCGATGAATCATCATGGTTTCTTGATCCACTGATACCGGAGGGCAAAGCTTGAAAAAGTACACCATCCTCGTGATAGACGACCAACCTGAGATCTTGCGCACCGTCGCCGGCCTCCTCGAGGACGAAGGCTATCGCACGATGACCGCACCCAGCGGCACTGAGGGCCTGGCGAAGCTGCCCGATGCCGACATCTCCCTAGTGCTTCTCGATATCTTCATGCCCGGCATCGATGGGCTCGAAACCCTTTCGCGCATCAAACGGATTTCGCCTGAGACCCCGGTGATCATGATCTCCGGCCAGGCGACCATAGATGCCGCGGTCAAGGCGACCAAATTGGGCGCCGCCGACTTCGTTGAGAAGCCTTTGCAGCCCGAGCGGCTGCTCCTGTCGATCAAGAACGCCCTCGAGATGGAGAACCTGCGCAATCAGAATATCCGCCTCGCCGGTGAGCTTCGCAGGCGCCAGACAATGATCGGCGAGAACGAGCCCATGAGGAAGCTGCGCGAAGAGATCATGCGCGCCGCTCCCTCGCGGGCGCGCGTCCTCATCGTCGGAGAGAACGGCACCGGCAAGGAGTTGGTCGCCGCAGCCATCCACGAAAACAGCCCACGCCGGGAGAGACCTTTTGTCAAACTCAACTGCGCGGCCATCCCCAAGGACTTGATCGAGAGTGAGCTCTTCGGCCATGAGAAGGGCGCTTTCACCGGGGCGCTGACGCGCAAGGAAGGCCGCTTCGATCTGGCCGATGGCGGCAGTCTCCTCCTGGATGAGATCGGCGATATGAGCCTTGACACCCAGGCCAAACTGCTGCGCGTCCTAGAGGAGGGCGAGTTCGAGCGTCTGGGAGGCAAGACCTCGATCAAGGTCGATGTGAGAGTGGTTTCATCGACCAACAAGGATCTCCTGGAAGAGATCCGGAAGGGCTCCTTCCGAGAGGATCTCTATTTCAGAATCGCCGCCATACCGATCAGGGTTCCGCCCTTAAGGGAGCGCAAGGATGATATTCCCCTCCTGGTGAGGCACTTCGCCAAGATCTTCTGCGAGGAATATAATCGGCCGCTCAGGCAGTTCAGCGACCAGGCGATGGCCGTTCTTATGTCCTATGAATGGCCCGGCAATGTGCGGGAACTGAAGAACGTGGTCGAGCGGCTGGTCATAATGACGGATGACACCCTGGTGACCGATGCCGGCATCCGCCCATTCACCCACCAGGCGCCGGCCGCCGCAACCTCGAGATCGCTCAACGACTCGGTCGAGGATTTTGAGAGGGCCTTGATCCTCCGCGAGCTCAACAAGACCGGCTGGAACATCTCCCAGGCCGCCGCCAAACTCGGTATCGATCGGGCCAACCTGCACCGTAAGATGCGCAGGTACTCCATAAGCCGCGACCAATAGGTGCTGCGCAGGTGCCGCGCAGGCCCCGTTTGGGTCCTGTGGAGACCCTGTGTCATATGGCCGGGCGGGAGTGTCGAATTGACACCTAGTTAGGAGCAGCGGCGGCCGGGGCCCGGACACGCTTCTTAATCGACGACACCTCAAGCAGTTACACCCCAGATTCCTCTCCGCCGGCACCCGATCATCTGGCACGTTGGTTGCACTTAGCGTCCAGCGCCATAAGTGCCCTAACTTGGGACGCTTCGGCTGCCTGGAAGGTAAGGGGCGTAAAGACAACTGAGCGTTGGGACATCAGTTGAAGTTGCGGCTCCCGGCAGAATAGCATAGAGTCGAGAGCAACGGCAAAATCAAAGGAGGTCTGACATGGTTACCGGAGGAGCCCACAAGTTGAGACTGTCGAGAATGCTGAGATTGAGGATCGGCTCTGCGCTGGCGTGCGTAACCTGTGTGACTATCGTGTGCTTGTGCTTTGCCGCATCCGCCGCGTACTGCCAGACCCTTAAGTTCGGCAGCGTCGACGATAACAAGGAAAAGGCCAAGATCGTTGGCGAGCAGGCGATCAAAGATGCGGGCCTGAGCATCGACATCAATGATGCCGATGTCTTGAGGATCGGCGCAAGTTTCGCCGTGGATCAGGGCGAGACCATCGAGGGCGACATCGTGATCATCGGCGGTGCGCTAACGGTTGAGGGAACGGTGCTGGGCGACGCGGTCGTGGTCGGCGGCTCGATGTACCTCGCCTCCACGAGTGTCGTCAAGGGCGATGTCGTCGTGATGGGTGGAATCCTTGAGCGTGAAGACGGCGCCACAGTGCTGGGCCAGGTCGTTGAGAAGCCCGAGGAGTCGATCGATCTGGGAGACATCGAGGGCCTCGGCGAGCCCGAAGAGCCCCGCAACGTTGAACCCGTGGAGGAGCCCGAAGGCCTGGTAAACATGGAAGGCCCCGAGGGGATCGTGAAAATCAGCGAGGACATCCACGTCGAGGAAGGCCAGGTCATTCACGGTGATGTCGTAAGCGTCTCCGCAGACATCAGGATCGATGGCGAGGTCGAGGGTGACGTGGTTGCGACCTCCGGCGATATCGAGCTTGGCCCTACGGCCAGAGTGACCGGTGACGTCGTTTCCGTCTTTGGCGAGGTCGAAATGGAAGAGGGCGCCACGGTCGACGGCGACGTGGTCGAGACCAGCCTGGTCGGGGAACGCACCGTAATCCGCAGCAAGTCCAAGATCAAGGAAGCTCAAGAATCCAAGGCTGCTCAGAAGATCAAGGGCGAGTGGGCTGCTTCCAAGACCGTGAGATACCGTATCAGTCTCTATGCGCCCGATGCCAAGGACGTGAGGCTTACGGGAACCTTCGTCAAATGGGATCCCGAGGGCGTCCCAATGAAGCGGGATGACGAAGGGACCTGGCTCACCTATTACGATTTCCCGCCCGGTAGCCACCTATATAAGTTCATCGTCGACGGCAAGCCGATGCCCGATCCCGACGAACCGGACAAGAAGACCGAAGACGGGATGGGCGGCTATGCCACGGTGCTTACGGTGCCGGCCAAGGGAAAATCGGAGACCGCGGTTCCCATAAAGTTCTCGCTTTACCGGCCGGAAGTCAATGACGTCAGAGTCACCGGGACCTTCACCAACTGGGATCCCGAAGGCATCAAGATGACCAAGGATGAAAGCGGGACCTGGGCTGTGACCTGGCCGGTTGAGCCTGGAGAGATGCTCTACAAGTTCTATATCGACGGCGTGTGGGGGCCCGATCCGGATGTCGCCGAGCAGGTCGATGACGGCAAGGGCGGCTATGCCACCCCGTTTGTCGTGAAGCCCAAACCGGCGGTTTCTTTTGGTCTCAAGGTCAGCGAGGATATAAAGGAACGCAAGGGGAACAACTTCAGCCCGGCCATGGATTACAACCGCGTGGACGGGGTATATCTGGCCATGATCGCCAGTAACCAGTCCAATCTCTTCCCGCAGCCGCGCTTCTATGTCGAAGGCGGCTACTCCAAGCAGCGCAATCGGTGGCTCTATAGCTTTGAAATCGAGCAGCCGCTTATGGGGCCATTTAGGTTCTCGCTCGGGGGCTCGCTCTATGACAAGACCGACTCCTATGACAAGGAGATCATAACCGACACCGAGAACTTCATCTCCTCGGGCTTCGTCAAGCGGGACTACCGCGACTACTTCGATCGAAGAGGCGTGACGGGGTATGCGGCTATGAGGCCTTGGAAGCGCCACACGGTGAAGGTCTCCTACACCAGCGACGAGTACCGGCCGCTCGACACACGCGCGCATGCCGCCATCTTCAGGCGCAAAAGCGATTTCGCGCCCAACCCGCACAATCCGGTCATAACCGATTGGCGCGATACCGAAAATCCGCGCCAGATATGCCATGACCCCGTGACCGGCGAGAAGATCGTGGGATGTGACAAGATCATCCTCAAGGCGATGGGCGCATCCTACGAGTTTGACTCCCGGGACCGCACCCAGAACCCGTGCTCGGGGCTGTGGGCGAGACTCACGGGTGAGTGGGCCCGGGACGATATGGGCGGTGACCTCTATTACTCGCGTTATGCCGCCGATCTTCGGCTTTATAACAAGCTCACCACCAAGCAGCAGTACAATGTCCGCCTGATGGCCGGCGCGATGGGAATCCCCGAGAATTCCCAGTGCGGATGCGTCCCTGCGCCGGAGGACTTCTTCCCGAAGGAGTTCTACGTGGGCGGCATCGGGACCATGCCCGGCTATGATTACAAGGAATTCCGAGGCACCCACCTGTTGCTAGTAAACATGGAGTACGTCTACGTCTTGAAGGGTAAGATGGGCCTGCTCTTCTTCAGCAACGGCGGTGACGCTCGAAGCAAGGACGAACGTGAGGAAATCAGTAAGAAGATCAGTTCCACCTCGGAAATCATCGACGCGATGAAGTTCAGGTTCGATGCCGGTGTCGGGATCAGATTCGAGAAGCCCGGCAACAGCACCTTCACCGCGAGCGTCGCAAAACGGCTTGACGATATGGATAAACCTGTTATGGTGTCGATGAGACTCAGTCGCCCATTCTAGGTTCCGGATAGGACCCAGGACGGGGTCCAGAACAAGATCCGGGGCAGGGTCTAGGACAAGGATGCACGCGGGGGCCCCTGTACCTGTATGAGAATGAAGCTTGCATTGGCAGCCTCCCTGGTCTGCATAGTCCTCGCCTCTGCCGCCGCGGGCTCGGCCCAGCCGCTGCTTTCCATATTGAGCCTCTACAGCGAAGACAACTCCCTGTGCATCGACTTCTATCTCAAGAACGCTCTTGAGAAGGACATACTCACCTCCGTCCGTAACGGCGTTCCTGCGCTCCTGAGCTACCGCGTGCAGGTCTGGGAGGACAGATCCAACTGGTACGACCGACTGATAAAGACCACGACCTTCTCTTACAAGATCGCCTACGATAACTGGGACACGCTCTACTGCGTGGACGCCCTGACCCAGGGCCGACAAGAGACCGGCAAGGTCGAGAACGTTGCCGATTTGATCCATATCCTGTGCAATCAAAAGCGCCTCAAGACCTGCCCGATCGCAGAGCTCAATCATCAAGCCGCTTACTACGTGACCATTACAGCTGCGATTCAATCGCTCAGTGCCGAAAGGGTGAAGGAGATAGAAGGCTGGCTCGGGGGACGGGCTGAGGGTGCCAAGAGTGAGGCCGGGGGGCTGCTGGGATTCGTGGTGGACATCTTCTCGAAGGCCAAACAGGCCGAGGCCAAGAGCAACATCTTTGCTCTCGAGGCCCTATCCAAGTGAGAAGACTGCGGGAACGGCGCCCGCCTCGTAAGCGACCGATGAGTGGCGCACCCCATGAGTGACGACTTTACCTCGAAGCATGTCGACGAGCGGCTCGAGCAGGATCCCACCAATCCCGACCTCCTGGTGGAGGCGGCGCGCTACTACCACCGGCTGGCCATGCAGGGGAGCCAGGCCGGGCTCGAACGGGCGGGCGCCGCTGCCGGGGCCCTGCTGGCCCAGGACGAGCGGCACGTCGAGGCGCTTGCGATCTACGGGAGTTATCTCACGATCAAGGTCAAGACAACGCGGTCGCCCTTCCGGCGGCTTTTCTATTTCTTGAAGGCCGGGCGAGTGCTTGACCGGGCCGTGAACCTGGACCCGACCAACATCACGGCGCGCACCGTAAGAGGTTTCACTGCTCTGGTATTCCCTGGGTTTCTGCGGCGGGCCGGGAGGGCAGTTGTGGATTTCGAGTACCTGATCGAGCGCAAGGCTGAGGACCCGTCGCTCCTTCCGGATGAGATGATGTCAAAGATCTATTATAATCTTGGACTTGCCTATTCGCGCACCGGCCAGGCCGGAGAGGCCAGGCGCGTTCTCGGAGAAGTGGTCTCGCGCTTCCCTGAGAGCCGCGAGAGCGGCCGAGCCCAGGCGCTGCTCGAGAGACTACAGATGAGGAGTCGACAGTGAGAGTCCGCTTTGCATTCGTGTTCACGCTAGTGCTTGGGTTGCTGCTCGGCCTTAGTATGTCAAGCGCCGCCCGGTCCGATGAGATCGATTCGACCTTCACCTTCCGCGAAGCTTTCCTGCCACCGGGCGCGCCCTCGGTCGCCATGAGAACCGACGAGACCGCGATCCTGTGGAACCCGGCAGGCCTTGCGATGTCGAAGGCTTACTATGTTGGCTACTCGTGGAAAGGCACCTACTTTGGGGACGCGAGGAAGGTCGGCACTCATTTCCTCCTGACCAAAGCCAGAGGCTTCGGCATCGGCTTCATGCGCGATGACTACTCTGAGGGCACCAAGACCACCACTATCTTTACGCTCTCGCCCCACGTGTGGAATAGCTTCTCGCTAGGCTTCACGGGAAAGTGGAAAGGCGGCTTCAACTTCGACTGCGGCACTATGTTCCGGGTCGGAGATCGCATGATGCTGGGCCTGGTCGGCAGGAACTTGCGAGAACGGAAGGACGTGAGAAGGTACCTCGAAGGCGGCATCGCGGTCACGGCGGTGCCTCACCGTTTGACCTTCTTCTTCGATGTCATAAGCGAAGAGAGCCCCTGGCGGGACGCCCTGGCTTATGGCGGAGGCATCTACGCCCGGCTCGAGTACAACATTTACTCGGGGCTCTCCTACTTCACGGATGGCGACGGCAATAAGACCGTGCGGGCATCCCTCTCCTTAATGACCGGGGTCAACATTATTGAGGGCGAGTACTCGACCGCCACCAACGATTGGCATACCCTTTCGGGGAGATTCGCAAGCCGCAGCCAGTAGGAGCCCAGGCAGCGAGCTGGCGGCTGGCCCGGAGCGAATATCAGTTACTGAGCGAAGGGCTTCCGCCGCCGAGGCGCCAAGGTCAGTTACGGCATCGATGCCTGAGGTGCAGGCGGCTGAGATGGCCCCTGCGGCTCGATCTTGGGCGCCCGCGTCCCGAATCTCGTCATGATCACTGAGCCCAACCCCACGGTCGCGGCCACATAGATCACCGCCCAGCCCAGGAACGCCAGGATCCACCCGATGATGCGCAGCGGGCCACCCGGCAGGCGGACCAGCCCTGAGATAAGGACGAGCGCTTGGAGCATGAGCACGCCCATCGCCACGCTCCAGTAAGGTGACTTGCCGCTGCCGTTAGCTATCCTCTCGCCGACAGCGAGACCGACACCGGTGTACCCAAGCAGCAATGCCAGTCCAAAAAGCAGCGGGATCACCACAATGCCGATCGGTATCCCGATTATGGTGATGCAGAAGAGAATCATGATCGGAATTATGAGCACCTCTACGCCGAGTCCGATGAGACCCATCAGAAAGGCGTCTTTCTTGGCTTTGACGCACACATTCCCAACATGACGCCTGGCAACCGCCGTGACCAGGAGAGCCAAGAGGATCAAGAGCAGCGTCCACAGGATCAACGTAACCAGTCTCCCCGTCCGCGAGAAAACGCCGTAGGGGAAATGCCGGGCATGAGGAAACCACTGCCCGTTGAGGTAATGCCCGCCCTTGCCGATGCTCACCATCTGCCCCCGGATCACTCCGCCAGGCTCTTTGGTGACACCACCCCCGATTGCGACGCCATCGCCGTCGACACGACCCCTGGGCCCCACACTCAGGCCCCCGCCCACGGCCACCGCATCACCCTCGACTACACCATTTACGAGGACGCTCCCGAAGATGGAGACAGCATCGCCCTGGACCACCTGGTCCTCATCGATGATCACATCATCTCCGAATCGTACGACGTCGTCGCCGCTTACTCTACCGCGTACAGGTTCGCCCTCGCGATCGGTTATGACGCCCTCGTGGGACTTGATCACCGTGTCCCCGACCTTGATGCCCTCATCGTTGATCTCAATGTTGGTGACGAGCGAGTCACGTGCTTGGGCCGGACTGAGAGATGCAAATGCGAGTAGCCCCATCAAGACTGCCACGATGCCGATCTCAGCAATTACCAGACCTGATGGCCACTGAGCCACGATCTTCCAACGATCCATGACTTTACCCCCCTTGGTTTCTTGAGCCAGAGGCCCATGAAGTACATGATGAAGAGCACGACCGCGACTGAACCGATCGCCATCGCCCATATCTGCGCACGATAGGGACTAAGGTCGGCGCCGAGTGTGCCCTCGAGGAATCCGAGACTCAGGATTTCGATGGTGTTCTTCAGAATGCCGACGAGCTTGGTATAGACAGTGAACCCACCGCTCGATGTGACGCCGCGGGTCGCAAGCGTGTACATATATTCGACCAGTTTGGTGCCGAACGCATTCACCACGATGCCGGCGAGGCTCGCTGCCGAGATCACGACTCCCCAACGCAGGACGCTGAGTCTGCGTTCCCTCGTCTGGAGTCGGGCCATCACTTCGAGCGAAACACTGGGAAAGGCCTCGGCCGGGGCATCGGCAATGGCTTCGATGAGGGCCAGATCCATGCCGAACCGGGACTTGCAGGCCGCGCAATTCGCGACGTGCGCCTTCAGAAAATGGGGACACACCCCATTTTCTGCCCCAGACCCGCTCTCAAGCAGGGCTTCTGCCAGCCTCCTGGCTTCTTCACATGTGAGATCTTGGTTGGTCACGCTATCGACTTCCGCTTCCTATCTCGTGCCCAGTTCGCCTACCTGGTTCGGTCTCCGAGTATCCGAAATCAGTATGGTGTCCCTGAATGTCACTGAACGCCACGCGTTCCCCCGTGTCCCACTGCAGATTTCATCCGTCCCATAAATGGGATGTGTCCCCATTTTATATGCTGCCTTTGTCGACACTGACGCTTCCACTACTGGTCTCAATCTTGAGCTTCAGCCGACCATCCCCTGCGACACCGACCAAGTGCCTGCGGGACGCTTCCCTTATGACAATGGGAACCTTGCTCGTGATCGCGCCGCTCAGCGTCGAGATGTCAAGTTCCGCCGATTCGACGCCGTAAAGCGTGACGCCAATATCTCCGCTCGAAGTCTTAAGATCGATCTCGCCCTCGGTCGCCGAGGTTGCGAAGGCGATGTCACCACTTGAGGTCAGGATGTCGGCGCCACCTTTATGGCCCCGGAACTCCATGTCGCCGCTGCCACTTCTCGCGGACACCTTTCCCGTCGCGGAAAGAACCGATACGTCGCCGCTGCCGGTCGAAACCGTAAGGTCGCCGACGATTTTCTCAATGTTGACCTCCCCGCTACCGGTCGAGCCCTCGGCTACGCCCTCGATGTCGCCACCGAAGAAATCACCGCTCCCGGAGGTGAACTTTACCGTGCCCTTTGCTTGCTGAAGCCGCACGTCGCCACTGCCGCTCTTGACATCTATGCCGCCCGCGGCGCCGCCTACCGTGATGTCTCCGCTACCCGAGTGGATCAGGATCGCGGCTGTACGGTCCCCCACCAAGATGTCGCCACTGCCCGTCAAGATATCGAGCGCAATACCGGCTGGGAGCGTGGCCGTGATCTCGATCGAGACGTAGCCCTTGAAAACCACATCCACATTGACCTTCTTGGTGTTCTCGCGAGTGAGCACCAATCTCGACCCTTGGCGCTCGATCTTGACCGCAGTCTCGGCGAGCAGATTCTCGCCGTACTCCCTTTCATGGGCCTTGTAGGTCTTCGTGATGATGAACTCGGCGTCGGTGCCTTCCTTGGTCACGACCGTGATATCTGCCGAGCCAAGCCTGGTCTCCAGGGTGGCAATTCCTTCCACGGGCACCGTCCTGGTCTCCATCTTGGTTTCGGTGTACTTGAAGGGACCATCGATAGTGCAGCTCGCGAGCACCATAGTCACGAGGGCAGCCGCCACAGCCGCCAGCGTCCAACGCGCCCCAAGCGCCCGAATCGCCCGCAGTGCGGGTCTTCTCGGGATCCGTTCTCTCCAAACCCAGCGCATCACTTACCTCCTTGGCTCCTGTGTGTCCGGCATAGTGCCCAATTCTTTCATCACTTGCTTCTTGAGTTCAAGCCGCCCCCGGTGGAGCAAGACCTTGACCGTGCCCATCGGAATCGAGAGCACGCGTGCGATCTCTTGGTAGGATAGGTCATCCCGATATCTCAGGAAGAGCACCGCCCGATATCGAGGCTCGAGATTCTCCATCGAGCGCTCGACAATCGCCCAGTCGATTCGGTCGTCAAGCCCCCCGGCTCCAGGGGCACCGCCATCAGGCAGATCTTCGATGCGCGTGGCTTCATCCTCGTAGGCGAACATCTTGAGCTCGATCTTGCGTCGGCGCAGGAAATCAATCGACTTGTTGGCACCTATCTTGAAAAGCCAGCTCAGAAATGGATAAGAGCCGTCGTAGCGGTTAATGCTGGTGAGCGCCTTCACCATGGTCTCCTGCAAGATGTCACGCGCGTCCTCCCGGTTGCCCACGAGCCGCAGGATGAGGCCGTATACCCTTCTTTCGTAAAGCCTGACGATGGCCTCCTGCGAAGCCCGATCTCCATTCTTGGCACCCTCTATAAGAGTTGTCTCGTTCAAGGTCTCCATACGGAATACGATCCCTGGCCCTGGTTTGTTTCAGAATCCCGCGGGGCCTGTGGCCCCGGCGCCCTTGGCCGTCACCGCCCATGGCTCTCCGGTGCCTGGCTCGCCACCTTGATAGCACCTGTGACCCAATGAGTCCACAATAAGTTGCATACGCGCAGCTGCACCTGGACAATCCCGGCAGGCTGAGGGGCCTCAATCTGGCGAGGCCAGGAAGATTCCCATGCTGCACAGTCGGCATGTTTCCTTTGGACGCCTGCTCAATGGACTGAGTAAGATTACTCAGTATGTTGAGTAAATTCATAACCGATTGACAAAGTGTGTGTTAGTGACGCTCTTAAGACCTGCCTGCGTCTCATGTGAGCGAGATCGGATTGCATATGGTCGTACCGAATGCAATCCTGGTTGCATATGGTACGACTCGGTCCCGCCGGATACCGGCTTGCACGGCAGCCCGATTTGCCCTGGCAAAGTGGCGACCAGATGGCGGCCCCGATGAGAATCCACTTGCATATGGTCGTACTATATGCAAGACTGCTTGCATATGGTACGGCGTCAATTCTGGATGGAGAAGATCGAGGCTGCATGGCGGAAGAAGTCGGTGGTGTGGCTCTCGGGAGTCCGCCGCGTCGGCAAGACTGTTCTGTCCAGATCAATTCCCGGTATCGAATACTTTGACTGTGAGCTCCCGCGCACAAGACGAATGATGGAGGATCCCGAGGGATTCCTGTCCAGTCTTGAGGGAAAGCGGATAGTGCTCGATGAGATCCACCGCCTTCAGAACCCATCCCAGATTCTCAAGATCGCGGCGGATCACTACCCCAGTGTACGCATTCTGGCCACGGGATCATCTACGCTTGGAGCATCATCACGGTTCAAGGATACGCTGACTGGGCGAAAGGCCGACCTGTGGCTGACACCAATGGTGAGCCACGACCTGAAGGATTTCAAGAATGAGGACATGGGCCACCGTCTGCTCCGAGGAGGTCTACCACCATTCTTCTTGGCCGGCACATTGCCAGAGCGGGACTTCCAGGAGTGGATGGATGCGTACTGGGCGAAGGACATTCAGGAGTTGTTCCGCCTCAGGAAACGGGCGTCGTTTCAGCGGTTTGCCGAGCTGCTCCTGGCGCACAGCGGCGGAATCTTCCAGGCGAACAGATTCGCGCGACTCTGCGAGGTCAGTCACACTGCTATCTCCAACTACCTGAACGTGCTGGAGGCAACCTTCGTTACCCATGTGATTCGACCCTTCAACCAGCATAAGCCCTCTGAGATTGTGGCCGCCCCCAAGGTCTTCGGATTCGATACCGGCTTCATAAGCTACTATCGTGGCTGGCATAGACTACGTCCCGAGGACATGGGAAGGCTCTGGGAACACTTTGTTCTCAATGAGATCCACGCGGCTCTTCAGACTAGAACCATCAACTATTGGCGAGACAAGCGCGGACACGAGGTCGACTTTGTCTATGCTCGGCGCGGCGCCAGACCCATCGCAATCGAGTGCAAATTGTCAGCGGATGAGTTTGACATAAAGGGCCTCCTGGCGTTCCGGAGACAGTACCCTGCCGGGAAAAACTATGTGGTAGCCCACGATGTTGACCGCACCTTCCAGAGGAGCTACGCCAACACTCTTGTGCAGTTCGTTGATGTACCAACCCTGATTGGGGAGTTGATGTAAGAAGCTCTACCATGATGCCGAACCTTGATATGACCCCGTGATATCGTTGACCTCACAGGACCTATCCCCTACACTCTGCCGCATGGGTGCCCTACTTTCACGGATCTACCGCAGATTCTTCTGGAGCAGCTACGACAACATTGGGAGGCTAGTTGTCCTCAACGCACTTTGGTTTGCCATGTTCCCGGTCGTGACCTATGTGTGGTTCAGATTGATTCCGCTTGCCGGGTTCGCCCGGCTCGTCTCGACCCTTCTCGTAGCCCTGCTCACTCATTCATTCGCGAGCTCGGGTGTTTTTGCCGCGGCGGCGAGGATCGTGCGGCGCGAACCCACAACCATCCGGCAGTTCTTTGGCGACGGGCGACGGTACTATGCGCGCACGCTGGTGCTAAGCGTGGTTTTCGGCTTTGTCTTCTACCTCCTCTTCCTGAGCATCAGATTCTACGGTCGCATCGAGGTCGGCCACGGCGTCCTCGGCTTTTTCCTTGCAGGCATCCAAATCTGGATTCTGGCCTTCTGTGTCCTGATGCAGGTCTATCTCTGGCCTATCCTCTTTACTAAGGATTGGGAGCTCCGACGAGTGATCAAGTGGAGCGCTATACTGGTTGTTTTGCAGCCCGGCCTCACCGTGCTCCTTTTTCTGCAGGTATTCGGGCTCTTCGTGCTCCTGTGCATCACAGGCGTCGGGATTGCTGTGCTTGCCTCGAGCCTTGTCTCCCTCTTTCTCGCGACGACCCTTCGCGAGGTTCTGCGCGAGATGGACGCCAAGTGGACCCCCAAGAAGAAGCCGACTTCCTGGAAAGAGATCTTCGCCGAGCAAGAGGAAGCCGAGGAAGATAACCGCACGCTGGGAGATATCCTGCGCCCCTGGGATTCCTAGGCCAAGCCGGCGCTCCTGCGCGCATCTTGCGGTCTCCCTTCTGCGCCCGCTGCACGCCCCCTGCGCGCATCTCCATAACTAATTCCTTGCCAAATTGACCCACCCTCCGTATCATGTCCCCAACCCGATGCCCAGTGACTCATCGGGGGCGAAATAAGCGACGTACTAAGAAGGCACTAAGGCACTAGTGAGGCACGATGGCGTTCGAGCGACCCAGGCTTAGATCCGATCCAAGAACCGAAGCGATCTCCAAGGGACTTGAGCAGAAGTTCCTTCGCATCCGCCGCGAGCTGCACTTCTGGACCAGGAACACCAGAGTGATGCTTATCCTGGTGATACTCCTCTGCCTGGGCGGGATCACCTTCGGCGAGTACGGTGCGGTAAGGATCGTCGAGGCCAAGAAGGAAAAGCACAAACTCGAAGCCGACATCACGACCTGGAAGATGAAGCAGTGCCTGCTCGAAGAGCAGAAGCAGAAACTCGCGAACGACCCCTTCACGCTTGAGAAACTTGCGCGCGAACGATGCGGCTACTACAAACCCGGCGAACTGATATTTGTCTTCCCCGAGTCGGACACCGTAGCCACTTCAGGAATCGAACACGCTTCACTTGACAAATTGCCTCTCGCCCAGTAGGATAGCTGAGGATAGATTGAGGCAACGATCTCGATAGGCGAGTTTACGGCGAAGTAGATTCTACAACGAAATAGATGCGGGGTGGAGCAGTCTGGTAGCTCGTTGGGCTCATAACCCAAAGGTCGCTGGTTCAAATCCAGCCCCCGCTACCAAATAGAGCCCTTGAATCTCTTGAGGTTCGAGGGCTTGCTTCTTTTCCCTCTTATGCTGACAAGGGTGGTCCTGGACCCATGACTGTCGCGCTTCTGGACTTCTTGCGTCCAAAGAAGGTATCCCTTGGAGGAAAAAGACGCCACAAACCGTGGAGAAGATGATGACGAAAACGAAGCCAAGACAGCCAGGCGAGTTAGGCAGGTCCGGAGCAGTGAAGAAAGCTACAACGAAGGCGGGGATCGCCGCTTGTAAGCACCTATCCGACGAGATCCTGCTGTCAATGCCGAAGTAATATTACCCATAAGTGCCGAAGTAAAAGTATACCACCCATACTAGGACATCCGGTGATCAGCCGAGGATTCGCCTGACGCGGTTCTTTAACGAACGCAGCCACGTCTACCTCGCGTATGCGCTGCGCGTCTACGGCCAGGTAGGCAGTGAGACGCGCCAGTTCCTCGTTGGGATTGGCAAGGCTGCCCACGCCAAATGGCGATTCGAAGCGGGGATGCGGGCCACCCCAGGAGGACTCGAATTCGCTCTTGACAGGCACAAGTCCGCCCTATATTCTGGGTAGTACACTTCCAAAATGAGGCGCAAAATGGAAACGATCGACCGATTCTTCAAGCCCCCGAAACAGAGCTTCTTCCTGTTCGGCCCACGAGGCACCGGCAAGTCCACCCTCGTCAAGAGGCAGTTCAAGGACGCCCTCTATCTTGACGTCCTCGATCCTCACACCTTCAGGACCCTCACGGCGAGTCCCGAGTTCCTCCGCGAGCGCTTGTCCGCCGAGCCCCAGATCTCCACCGTCGTGATCGACGAGATCCAAAAGGTACCCGAGTTGCTTGGCCTCATTCACAGCCTGATCGAGCAGAGGCGAGGACTCCGCTTCGTCATGACCGGATCAAGCTCCCGTAAGATCAAGCGGACCGGCGCTGACTTGCTCGCAGGCCGGGCGCTCCTTGCCTGCCTTCATCCCTTCATGGCTGCGGAACTTGGCCGACGCTTCTGCCTCGAAAGAGCGTTGCAGGACGGTATGCTCCCGCTTGTCTTGGGTTCGGCGAAGGCCCAGCAGGTTCTCAAGACCTACGCGGCCTTGTACCTGCGGGAGGAGGTCCAGATGGAGGGTCTGGTGAGAAACATCGGCAGCTTCTCACGCTTCCTCGAAGCCATCAGCTTCTCCCACGGCGGGCAGCTGAACATCAGCAGCGTCGCGCGTGACTGCCAGGTAGAGCGCAAGGTGGTGGAGGGATACGTGGCGATCCTCGAAGACCTGCTTCTCGGCTACAGGATCCCCGTCTTCACCAAGCGCGCAAAGAGGGCGCTTACAGCACACCCCAAGTTCTACATCTTTGATGCCGGCGTCTACCGCGCCCTTCGACCCAAGGGCCCGCTCGATCGTCCGCAGGAAATAGATGGGCTTGCCCTTGAAGGCCTGGTAGGTCAGCATCTTCGGGCCTGGATCGACTATGGGGCCACAGACAGCCTCCTCTACTACTGGCGAACGCGCTCCGGCGTCGAGGTGGATTTCGTGGTCTACGGCCCTGTGGGCATCTATGCCCTTGAGATCAAGAATGCTCTTCGCGTTCAACCCGAGGATCTGAGAGGCCTCAAGTCGTTCACGCACGACTACCCGCAGGCACGGGCTTGCCTTCTTTATCGTGGCAAGGATAGGCTGGTCAAGGACGGGGTTCTCTGCTTGCCCTGCGAGGAGTTCCTCATAGCGCTGCGGCCGGGCAGCTGGCCCCTCGACCAATAGAAACTCCGCACGCATATTCCGTACAAATCAAGCAGCAGAATAATTGAAAGTTATGGGTTACGATTTTGTGGATACAGGTGACCCATCTTCACCAGCGAAAGGCTGGGGTGGGTGGGATAGATCGGAGGGTTCAGCCGGCAGAGCTGCTTGCAAGATTGGTTCAGCTTTCCCAAGCAGATTGGTGAGCCGCTCCATACTGCTGATCACCAATGGCGGAGGCGCTTCATCCATCTTCCCTATGGTAGCGCACAAGCGTGCCAGCCGTTCTTTGAGATCTGAAACCCGAACTGCAGCCCCTGAAGCAAGACGGTTGCTGACCAGGCGATTCCACAGAATTTGGCATACAGCTGACAGGGGCGGGGCTACGATGATGCCGAGCAGACCAAAAGCGTCTGCCATGGCTAGTAATATGACTAAGGTCAGAATAGGGTTATGCCACCTGCGCCTGAAAAGGCGTGGCTCGACCCATACTTGCAGGGCAATTAAGACGATGAGCGTATAGAGAGCCGTAAGCAGGCTAAGCTGCACACTGGTCAGCAGTCCCACTGACAGTGGCAGAATCACCGCCAGGGCCGCCCCCACTACGGGCACCAGCCATGCTATCGCGCCGGTCACCGCCAGCAGCATTGGGTATTGGGACCCGAGCAGCCAATAACCAAGACCTAATAGCAATACCGCCAGGAAGCTTTGGATCAACTCGCTCCGTATGTAGGCGCCGAGGTTAAGCTCAACTGTACGCCAAATATCACGCGCCTGTTTGCGCTGTCCAGATGGAAGGAGCGAGAGCCAGAGTCGTTCAAAATGAATTTGACTGATGCTCCAATAGACGCTCAAGAACATAATGGCAAGTCCGCCGCTCACGACCCTGCCAATGCCCGCAGTGAAGCCCAGTATGGTCGGCAGCACGAGCTGGCGGGTAACTGCTTCGAAGAGCTTACTCGGCGATGGCAGCCGCGAAACCAGCACCTCGTGGAACGAGCTGCCCTTCAACCATGTCGGCAGCTTCCACTCATTCTGCACCGATAACGTTTGGGCTAATAGTTGAATATCACGGGCCGCGAACTTACCGACAAGGAAGATTAGAAAACCCAAGCTGCCTAGGCCAACCAGGAAGAGCAGAATCAAGACCAGACGCGTCACGAAGCTGCGCCGAGACCAGTCCTTAATAAATGGACGGACTGTTGCCGCAAGCGCAAACGAGACCAGAACGCAGACGACTGCAATGCGGAACCGCCACAGCACCACCAGTGCGAGCAAGGTGGTCATAACCGCTGCACCAACCACTGTCAGTCGCTTCGTCATAATGCATCCGGAGTACCGGCCTGTGCCAATAGTGCATCAAGGTCGGTTGTTATAGTCTCAATCTCATCCATCACCTTATCAATCTGCTTGACCCTTAGGTGCGAGCCCCCTTTCTTGAGCCGCGCCTGCTTGCGCAGGTCCTGGGCCAAATCCTGTGCCTCATAGCGCAGCCGGCTGGCATAATCGCGTCCGGCCGAGGCCCCCGGCTCCATAGTCGCTGGATGAAAGACGAAGTGATTGAGTAATAGCTGAATAATGGCCGCCATGGGAATTGCCATGAGTCCGCCGACAATGCCGAACAATGAGCCAAAGGCAAAAATCGCCAGTAATGTGACGAATGGATTGACCCCCACCGCTTTTCTCATGACGCGTGGCACCAGCAGGTTGTTTTCCAACTGCTGAATAGCGACTGTCGCGATGATGACCCAAACCAGCTTGACAGGCGCAATGGACAGCGCAACCAGTGCCGCAGGAATGGCGCCAACCAGCGGCCCAATCATCGGTACAGCTTCCAGTACACCCGCCATGAGCGCCAACACCAGAGCATTGGGCAAACCGATGAGCAGATAGGCGACCAGCGACATAATGCCTATGATCAGGCAAAGGACACCTTGTCCGGCTATGAAGAAACCAACCTTGGCTTCCATGGCCGAAATGAGTTCCCTAATGCTCTCGCGCCGGTCTTGTGGAACCAGCAGTAAGAATGATTGGATGATTCGCGGCCCATCAAGAGCCCAACAAGAAGCTAGTGCCAGAATAACTATAGCCATAAAGATAATCTTTGCCACCAATGTTACGTGACCCAGCGCCTGCCCTGCTGAAGCCATCACCTCCTGTTCCGTTTGTGGTACTGGATTCAGGTCCGGTAGTCTAGCTGGGAGGAGCTCATTTAAGCGCTCAGATAATTGATTGGGATAATGAACTACCCACTGGCGCAGACTGTGGTAATAGGCCGGCACTGCGGCAGCAATCTTTGTACCTTGCTCGACGACCAACGGAAATACCAACAGCAGGAAGCCTGTGAGCAGGATGAGCAGCAGGAGGTAGACAAGAAGGACCCCCGCTATCCGAGGGAGCCCTCGATGATGCAACCAGGCTACGACTGGTCTAATTACCGTGCCTATTACGATGGCGATAAATAGGATAAAAAC
Source organism: Candidatus Eiseniibacteriota bacterium (assembly GCA_043808325.1). Taxonomy (GTDB): domain Bacteria; phylum Arandabacterota; class Arandabacteria; order Arandabacterales; family Arandabacteraceae; genus JAZDEY01. The sequence goes on along the minus strand of JAZDEY010000018.1, from coordinate 17,379 downwards.
GACTTGGTCAAACCGATAGAGAAGCCAGAAACTAAGGATGATAGGAATGAGCACCAGAGTCGCCCACACAACCCGCCGGAATGTCCAATCATACGGTTGTGAAGGTAGATGAAGCGCCATCCTCACCCTACCATGCGTGAGTGTCTGAGACACACGGGGTTTTGTGTCATTACCTCATTGCACTTCGCCATAGGGATTATCCTAGAGGAAATTCAATTCCGTGTCAAGATGCTCGCGCAGCGGGTTGATGCGCTGGTCAGGTATCAGCATGCATAAAGATCCGGGCCAGTGACCGTCTCCAACGGAACCCGAGCACAATCGAGAGAGAGACACAACCAGCCGCTCCCAGCGCACAGGCAACGCGTGCGCCCTTGGCCAGCCTCAACCGTTCCCTCCCTCGGCGCAGTTTCAGCTCGCCTGCATCAAGTCGCCTTTCCTCGGCGTCAACCTTGTACTGTCCTCTGGCAACCTGCGTGTCTCCCTCGGCGATCCGCTCTCTGGCCTCCTCGAAGCCCTTTCCGCCTTTCAGCAGCCTGTCCGCTAACACCAAGAACCGGTTGCGTCTACTTTGCTCGTATTCCTTCTTGCCCTCTGACAACTCTCGCTTGCCGGCCTCCAACCTAGCGTTGCCCTCCTCGAGCGTGCGCTGTCCTTTTTCAAGCTTTCTCTGGCCATCGGCTATTCGCCTTTCCGCGACAGTAATCCTCTCGCTGAGAAACAGATAGCCGTCCACCGACACAGAAGCCAATAGAATTATCAACAGCAGCACAAGCACCTTGCCCATGTTTGTTTCCCTCTGTGCTCTATTGACCTAACGAGTCTGTAGAAAACAACCTTCCCGCCGAGCGGCATCTATCCGCTCTGCTCCTTCTCTTGATCGAAATCCGTCTAGCCCTCAACGAACTCCATCGGGGTGAGACCCCCGAGGGGACTTTGGGGCCGAAACTTATTATACTCGATTCGTCAACGATGATCTACGATCGTAGCGATTCAGCCCGTTGCCCGCGCCCCGCGGCTCCCACGAAACAAGAAGGTCAACACGAACCCCGCCAGAAATCCGCCGATGTGCGCCATGTAAGCGACGCCACCCGTCTTCGCCGTGTTGGCAATGGAACCGATGCCGCTAAAAAATTGCAGAACGATCCAGATCCCAATGACTATCAGCGCGGGTACTTGAATCACTTGTTGGCCCTGCAATACTCTGACCTTTCCCCGGGGGAACAGCAAAATGTACGCACCGAGCACCCCCGCAATCGCCCCCGATGCTCCCAAATTCGGCACGTTTGATCCGAGGCTAAACGCCAACTGTGCAAGAGTTGCCGCAAGCCCACAGAGTAGGAGGTCTCGCGCGGACGGAACCAAAACCCGATCGAGATCGCGCAGGCCTGCGAAGAGATCGTGCTTTCAAGCGGTATGGCTGAAGAATCTTATGGCCGCTATGCCATCGAGGCAAATCAGAGAGCGACCTACCTGGCGGCATTTAGGGCCGTCGCCAGGAAATACCCGCACAAGGATCCGGCTGTCGTCCTCCGTGATCTTGTTGCCAGTACTCCGGGCGATGAAGGCAAGTGGTTCGCCGCGGCCAAGTCCGCGGGGCTCTACGGTGCAGCAATCGAATTGGCCAACCGCACTCCTTGTGATCCAAAGACACTCACCCGGGCGGCACGGGATATGGCGGCGAGCGAGCCTCAATTTGCCGTTGAAGCCGGTATGGCATCGCTTCGATGGCTGGTTGAGGGTTATGGCTATGAAATCACCAGTTTGGATGTCCGGGCGGTCTACGATCACACGATGAAAGCCGCCGAGAATGCGCGGTGCGTGCCCGAGACCCTTGAACGTATTCGCAAGCTGGTCGCTGGCGAGACCTTTGGCGAGAGATTCGTCAACAAGATTCTCGGCCGAGAGCTTGGCTTGAATCAATGACGGAGGGGACCGTCGCATTTTCACATTGGCGTGACCCCCCTGAGGGCTTAACCTACCCGATGATGATCATGATGATGACGTCGCCTAGGCTACCATCGGCCGTAGTGATCATCATCACGACCGCCGATTTCTCCTTGTCCGGCCCGGGGGGCTCTCGCACTCTTCCGCGAGTTGCCGCAACTTGTCGCGGCATCGGCTAGCCCTCAATCCTGCAAGGCTATTAGGACGATTTGGAGATTTTCGCTAGTTGTGAGTTGCAACTTCAATATTAAAGTGTATACTCAATGTTGAAGTTGCACCTAGCTTCTATGAAAACCGATAGACTCCGGGAGGCATGACATGAGTGAAGACGCGAAGATGCCTAAGAAGCCAGTGGCCGAGCGGGGAATTGACGGCTACCTGGGAACCGGCAATCTCATCTTCGAGGTAAGGGAGTCCGTACGCGCCATCCGCAGCCTGCGTGCGAGCATCCTTTCGCTTGCCTATGCACTCGACAAGAGTCCGACCAAGGAAGCACACCTTGTTCTCGTGGACCCGGGTATCTCGGAAGCGCGCCTCCGCACCGAATGGGAAGCAGCCTTGCACGCACTCAGTGAGCCTGTAAGACTGCGTCTGCGCCTCATCATTGTCAGAGACGGACATTACTCAGGCATCCCTGATAGCCCAAACAAGAGGATTGAGAGGTACGTGGCCGCTCTGATCGCCAGGGAGAAGGCGCCTGGAGCAAGGCTGCCACGCCCGGATTACTTCTTCGTGGTGCTGAAGATCCTTGTGAATCATTGGCTGTGCGTCGGTGGGCCACTCACCACTCGGTGGCTAATGGAGACGGCGGGCTGCTCGTACCCCACCGTGGCGGAAGCACTTAAGCGCCTCGGGCAAGTGATTAAGAGGCACCCCGACCGGAGGGTTGAACTAGACCGTTTTCCGCGGGAGGCGTGGAGACAGCTGCTTGCACTCTCCGATAACGCCCGTGCGACCACTCGATTCGTGGACAGATCGGGGCAACCACGTTCACCTGATGTTCTTCTTCGCCGCCTTAAGCAGATGCACAGGCCAGATATTGCGGTCGGGGGCAGCCTCGGCGCACGGCACTGGGACCCAGACCTTGATCTTGTTGGGAATCCACGACTCGACCTGTCGATTCACTGCCCTGGGGACCGGCTCGATCTTGACTTCGTGAGCCGGCTCGACCCAGCCCTGGTCAAGAGTGAAAACGCGAAAGAGCCAGCATCACTGGCGATCCACGTGGTCCGTGAGGCAACCCCGATGTTCGAGCTAAGTTCTGATGGCGTGAACTGGGCAAGCCCTGCGGAGTGCTTGATGGACCTGCACGAGCTACACCTTGAGCCGCAGGCCCTTGAGTTTCTCAGGTTCTTCACTGCTTCCAGAGAAAACAGATGAAGGAAGTGTCCCCACGCAAGGTACTCGAGCAGCTAGCCGGTGCAGTTCCGCCGGAGTGCCGCAAGAACATCGTGGTTATCGGAAGCATAGCTGCAGCCTACCACTTCTTCGGCCGTGAGAAGAACCATCCTGTCAGGACGAAGGACGTCGACTGCCTCCTGTCCCCACGAGAGGAAGCAGTCACATCAGGTCAGGCATTGGCCAACAAGCTGCTCGCTGACGGATGGACTCATCGTACCGAGGGAGAGTTCGGCAAACCACAGCAAGCGCCAACTCCCTCTGAGAACCTCTCCGCTATCCGGCTCTATCCGCCGGATTCGAAGACCTGGTTCATCGAACTTCTGACGCCTCCCGAATCGGAGAATGACAGGGGGAGGAAGTGGATTCCCATCCACCTCGCCGATGGATACTTCGGGCTATCCAGCTTCGAGTTCCTCTCGCTTGCCGGCTACAAACCTTATGAGACTGAGTTTGGGCTTCGTTACGCTCGACCGGAGATGATGGCGCTGGCGAACCTGCTGTCACATCCTGTCATTGGCCCCGAGACCATGAGTACCATGTTTGAGGACCGCGCCCTTAAGCGGAGCAACAAGGACCTCGGACGTGCGCTTGCCTTGGCAAGGCTGAGTGGGGACGCGAGGATTCAGCAATGGCCAGGACTGTGGGAAGAAGCCATCAGGGACCGTTTCCCGACACGTTGGCGAGACTTGGCAGCCTCAGCCGATAAAGGGCTTAGAGAGATGCTTGCGAGCAGCGAAGACCTTGAGGAGGCCGTCACAACTTGTGACATGGGCCTATTGGCCGGCAGGTCCGTCACCCTTGAGCAGCTTCGAGCCACGGGCCATCGCCTATTGCAGGACGCGATTGAGCCGCTTGCGTCTTCAGCCATGAAGAGGTAGACCGGCATGAGTCTCTCAATCGATGTTGACAAGGCGCGCCAGGCGGCCACTCTTCTCCACAAGGCATTCGCGACCTCAGGAGTCCTCGGCCAAACCGAGATGCCGGAGGACATTGTCCCACGCGGTGCTGAAAGAGGTGCCCTCGACCACCTCCTCTTCGCCACCCTCACGGTTTCCATAGACTATATGCGGGATGCCGATGATCTGTGGGCTAGCTCCCGCGCTACCTTCGAAGATCCCGAGACCCGCTATCTGTTCCAGCCGCAAATGCTACACGAAACACCCCCGCGGGCAGTCGCCAAGGATATGCAGAGGCACCGGCTCTCCAAGAAGCCTGAGAAGGACGCCAACATCTGGCGAACGGTCGGAGTCAGCTTCTACAAGAAGTGGGCCGGCGATCCGCGCAATCTTCTTGCCGACTGTCACTGGGATTGCCTGACCATCCTCAGGCGATTGAAGAGCGATAGCCACCTATACAACCAGCGGCCTGTTCCCGATTTCCCGTATCTCCGGGGAGACAAGATCGGCCCGCTCTGGCTTAGGATGCTGAGAGACAATGTTGGAATAGCCGAGCTCACAAATCTGGATAAGGTTCCCATCCCCGTGGACATTCACATAGCGCGGGCAAGCCTCGCGCTGGGCGCGGTCCGCGGCTCCTACCAGGGCGGCCTGAGCGCTGTCTTTGAGATGATTCGCGAGGCCTGGTTCGAGGGTGTGCGGGGACTTGAGACCGGCGGCAGGCCGATGATTGCTTTTGATGTGGATGAGCCCCTTTGGCACCTGTCGAAGTACGGATGTGTCAAGAGAGATAAGGACATGGGCTCCTGCCCGATGAAGGACTGCGAGGCCCGCTCTCTGTGCCGACCTGGCCGAGTCTGGATTGATGTCGGGCGTGGCGTTGTTGAGGTTGAGACATAAGCACCCGGAGAGCCCAACTGTCGCCACAGATCGTAGCCAGCGCCATGCCATCGATATTCCGGATCGTTCGCGGTCTGATCGAGGAGACGCACTACCGCCAGATTGAATCGTCCGTACTGCTGGACAAATGGCTTTCCTATGCTCCGTGTGGAATCAACGAGGGGCCGATATTCATACGCCGCACTGACTCCGATCTGGTCGAGGTTCTTAAGTCAGTGCCCCTGGCCGACGGGATGGTAATCAGAGACCACCTGAGTGGGTACTTTGATGTCAAAGATGTTCCGGGCGGTGAATGTCAGCGGCCGCTAAAGGTCTTGCCCTAGGACGGGCATCGAACGACCCGTCGGGAGAAGGAAGGGTTGGACGAAACCTTCGACGTCTCCCCCACTCCGTACTTGAACCCAGGGTGAGTTCGGAAATATAGATGACCAACGCCTCGTCATGCACGTGCTACTGAATTCACCGCACTTATGGATTGTCCACTACTGCCTGCGTCTTGCTCGCCTGCATCCGCCGACGAGCTCCCAGTTCAGCTCGTATAGATTTGCCCGCAATCTTCACCACCGGAAGCGTGAAGGAGGGGACCCCACAGCGCACCATCCCGGACTGGATGAACTCGCGGAAGTACGGCCACACGTGCAGATAGAGGCTGGTCTGCTTAAAAACCTCAAAGATGGCCGGACTGACAGGCATCTGGGTCCCATATTCCAGCAGGAAGGCTGCGGCAATATCTAGAATGACCTTGTTGGACTTGCCATCGACCACCGCGAGCTGGCACTCGCACCGGACAGTGAACCCGTCACTTCGCCTATCAGCGAGCGTGGCGCTGCTCTGAAACCTGAGCGTAGCCCCCGGTGGAACGGGGCGGGGAGCCCGGTTCTTGATGGTAGCATCCGACAGGAGGATCTCCTTTATCTCAAGGCCTTTGATGAATGCCTCGTACTCGGCCGGCTCAAGCCGGTGTGACGGCCGCTTTGTATGATCCGACTTGGGTTTCATCTAAACGCTCTCCTCAGCACACTTCCGGTGGGTGATGCTCCCAACCACGTTGATATTCTGCGGGCACTGGCTCTCCAACAGAAGCGCTGCCAAAACCTGCAGTGTCCACGCGGCGATATGGCAGCACTTCCGGCTTCAGGGTCCAGTACGCCTCAAATGCACCTTCGGCACCTGCATAGGTAGAGAGTGCGCTTGCGACAAGATGGTTGAGACTCACGCCTTGGCGCTTGGCGAGCTGCGTCAAGTTCCAGTGCAGGGCCTTCGTACATCTGACCAGGAAGCGTCCTGAGTAGTCCTCGGCCTCTTCGGGTCTCGGCTCCGGGATCTCTATCCCGAGCTCCATCGCCGTCTCAAGCCACTCTCTCCTGGCAGCAAGGGCGTTCTTGTAAGCCTTGTTCGGCGTTGCGCCGTGCGCAATGCAACCCTTCAGGTCCGGGAACTCCACCTCGAACAGACCTTCTCGCTCGGTCACACGCATGGGATACTTAAGGCTGAGATACTGCTCCAGACTCCGCTTTGACACGCTCCCTCCCGGCCTATTGCTCGATTTCGTCAAGCGCCTCGATCATTGCCTTCGCAGCACTGATTACAGCGAAACTAACCTGGTACCCTGATTTCTGCCTGGGGTGCCAACGGTGGAAAGTCAAAATCGGCGGTATACCCTCCCTTTTCAATAGGCTGCGGTGATAAGTCTTGTACCCGCACGCCGTCCCCTTGACCTCGAAACCTCTGTATCGCAAGTACCATATAAAGTCACCGATTCTGAGATTCGTTTGGCGGCTACGATCGAATATCGCCTCTCTAATCCGACGTGCCTTGCGTTCCTCGCCACTTCCCACGATTCGCTGCGTCCCCTAATGCCAACCTATGGCCAACAGGTGATTTGATAACCCCGCAGAACATTGTGCCCGCTCCTTAGCTGCTTGGTACTATGATATCGTATACGATATCATATGTCAAGACCTTTCTCTTGCTCTATCGGCAAGCGGTTTCCTAGCTTTAGACTCCTGAGCCGCTGACTCGGACCTTCGAATCCACTGCTCTTGGGGAAGGCGGTCCCACGATAGTTGGATTGACACGGCCGTCCTGGCGGAGTAGACTGCAAGCTAATCAACGCTTAAACCGAGCTTCGGATGGGCTAAGGCGTCTTGTCCATCCCGGGGCTGGCAGCCGCGACGAGGCTGTGACAGAGACATGCCGTGTTTGCGCGGTAGCAGAAGAACGCAGAGCTATAGCCGTGGAGATGGAGTCAGATTGTGGAAGATCCCAAGAAAGACCCTAAGCACTCCGACAGCCAGAAAGACATCCAGAGAGATACATCAGATCAGTCTTTCCTGCGGGACTGCTCTCTAAGGCCGGTGGGGCTTCCCGCTGGGTCCCCCTTCAAGTCACTCGGCTTGGCCCTGGGAAAGGGGCCATCGGCCCTAGAAGTAGTAGTTGCCCAGTCGGACACTGCGCCCCCACTCCCGGCACTCCGCGCTGCTTGGAAAGAACGTAAGGCGGGCAGAGCAGCACCGGTGCTGCTGGTTGTCCTCTTTGCAGACAAAGCCGCACTGTGCGGTCCCTCCGGTGAGGATGCCCCAGCACATACAAACCTCGACCCGGCCCAGGTGGAGAGGATCTGCCTGGAAGCCCTTGAGCAGCCCGATCGCCACGCTGCTCTTCGTTCGCTTCGCGACGCCCTGCCGGCGATCAAATCAGAGCTCGCCGGGATAAGAAACGAGGGATTTCTCGCGACGCACGAGCTCCTGATGGGGGCTCGCCGTAGAGCGGATTGGGAAGACGCCGGCAGGAGAGCGGCGCGGGCACTCAATCACCGAGGGCATGATCTCTTGCGGAGCCTTGGTTTCCGGATTGAACCGTGTGATCGGGTCACCTCAATCCTGAGAACGCAGGACCGCAAGATCGCCGTTGCGGTGCTTCTCAACCGCGATGAGTCGCCCGAGTTACAGGCCCAGCGGTTCTCGGACCATTCACCGGTCGGCTACGCGCTGGCAGTCGCCGACCGCGAGAACCTTCCTTACGTGGTTGTCCAACATGAAGCAAAGATACGGCTCTATCCGACCCACGTTGGCGTTGGCGTAGGACGGCGTGGCCGATCAGAGACTTATGCCGAATGCCACACGGGTCTTCTTAACAGCAAGGATCTCCCTCTCCTCTGGCTCCTGTTCTCCGCGGAGGCTCTCCTTGAAGGCGGGAGCCTCCAGCAGTTGATTGAGGCGTCTGGTCGTTTCTCTGGGGATCTTGCCGAGCGCTTGCGCGATCGGGTTTACCAATCAGTGATACCGAAACTCGCCGAGGGGATTGCTGCCGCACGTGGCCTGAAGAGACCATCGGCCGAACATCTTCGTGTGACTTATGAGATGGCAATGACGGTCCTCTTCCGCCTGCTCTTCATCGCTTATGCGGAGGATAAGGACCTGCTGCCCTATCGCTGGAACGGGCTTTATCAGAGGCGTTCGCTCAAGACCAAGGCCCAGGAAATTCTCGAGCTTTTCCAATCCGGCACCGACTTCGCCGAAGGCGATTCCCTCTGGATGGAGGTCGGTCGCCTGTTCCAGGCCGTTGAGAGCGGTAACCGCGAATGGAGTGTGCCTGCCTACAATGGCGGCCTGTTCTCGCAGGACACGGAAGTATCCAGGATCGGCGGTTTGGTTTCTGAAATATGCCTGCCCAACGGCGTGTTCGGACCGGCGCTGCGCGATCTTCTCCTTGTCGATTCTCCGGAAGGGCTGGGCCCGGTGGATTTCCGGAGCCTCGGCGTCGGTGAGTTCGGAACTATCTATGAGGGTCTTCTTGAAAGCGAGCTCTCCGTGGCCGAGACCGATCTTACGACTGAAACCAAGACGGAAAAGGGAACGAAGCGCGAGTTCTATCGTCCCTGTAAGAAGGGTGAGGAGCCGCTCATCGCCAAAGGCTTGATCTATCTCCACAACGCGTCGGGTGCCCGCAAGTCCACAGGATCCTACTTCACCAAGCCTTTTGCCGTAGAGCATCTCTTGGAACGTGCCCTCGAGCCTGCCCTCGACGATCACCTCACCCGCCTCGATAAGGTGTCCGATGACGAGGCCGGCGAGCAATTCTTCGACTTTCGGGTTGCGGATATTGCAATGGGGTCAGGGCATTTCCTCGTGGCGGCAATTGACCACATAGAGCGAAGGCTTTCTGACTACCTGACTCGCCGCTCCCTACCGGGAGTGCGCACCGAGATTGCAGCACTCCGAGCGGCTGCCATTGAGACCTTGGGCCCAATCGCCGACCAAGTTGAGATTGATGACACGCAACTGCTCCGGAGACTGATCGCCAGAAGGTGCATTTATGGCGTTGATTTGAACCCGACAGCCACGCAGTTAGCACGCTTGGCCATCTGGATTCATACTTTCGTTCCAGGACTTCCGCTATCCCTGCTGGACCACAATCTGGTATGCGGCAATTCGCTCGTGGGGATCGGCACCCTTGCAGAGATTTCGACGAAGATTGAGGAACAGAGCTCACCAATGTTTCCAGTTGACGCCGAGTACTTGCTAGGCGAGGCGCGCACCCATCTTCAGCGTCTCGGGCGGATAGCCGATGCGAATCCAGCTGATCTGAAGCGCGCTCGTCAGGCTTGGGATGCTGCTCTCAAGGTCATAGCCCCAACGGCTGCCCTCTGCGATATCGTGGCTGCGCGGCGCCTCAAAAGCGAGTCGCTGCCTTTCGACGCTACTGACTGGGGGGAGGTCAAGCGAGACATAGTCAACTCCAAGCACCACCGGCAGGCGCAGAAGACGCTTGAAGGACTCGCAGCCCTGCACTTCCCGATCGCGTTCCCTGAAGTCTTCTTGAGGGCCAGACCGGGATTCGACGTGATCATAGGAAATCCACCCTGGCAGGAAGCTACTCTTGAAGAGGACGCTTTCTGGGCGCGCCATGTGCCCGGGCTGCGCGGGCTGTCGCAGCGCGAGCAGGAAGCAGCTAAGACCAAACTGCGAAAGGACAGATCGGATCTCTACGCCCAGTACGAACGTGAACTTGCGGCGGCGGAATCGCTGCGCCACGCCTTGACAGCCGGGGCGTTTCCCGGTATGGGAACGGGCGATCCCGACTTGTATAAGGCCTTCTGTTGGCGGTTCTGGCACCTGAGTGCCCAGGACGGCGGAAGGATTGGCGTCGTGTTGCCGCGGTCAGCCCTGGCTGCCAAGGGCTCCACGGAGTTTCGCGTAGAGCTCTTCGAACATGCTGACAACATGGATGTGACTACCCTCCTGAACAACAGGCAGTGGTTCTTCGAAGATGTCCATCCGCAGTACACAATCGGCCTGGTTGCCTTCGAGAAACAGAAATCTAAGCGCACACCCGTGGCTCTGAGAGGGCCTTACCCCAGCTACCAGCGTTACACCGACGGTATCGTGAAGGAGCCAGCTGTCTTCTATGGCAAAGAGATAAAGGAGTGGAATGACACAGCGTCCCTGCCACTCCTCCCAACAGAGGAGTCGGTGGAGGTTTTCGCTCAGCTCCGCAAGTCGCCGCGGCTTGACTTCGATGACGGCAAGTCATGGAGGGCACGGCCTCACACGGAGCTCCACGCTACTAATGAGAAGAAGTGCATGGACCTCAAGTCCGATAAGTGCCCAAGGGGATTCTGGCCGGTCTGCAAGGGTGAGTCTTTCGACATCTGGAATCCCGATTCTGGTACCTACTATGCCTGGGCTGACCCGGATGTTGTGATTCCATACCTCCAAGCGAAACGCATGCACGGCGGCAAGCTCAAGAGCTCGCCGTTTTCCGAGTTCGACCCTGCCTGGGTGCGTGACCCGAAGACCCTGCCCTGCCTCCATGCCAGGATCGCATTCAGAGATGTTACAAACCGTACGAACCGCCGCACGGTGATCGCTGCCCTGCTCCCTCCCAAGGTGTTCGTCACAAACAAGGGCCCTTACCTGCTCTGGCCGAGAGGCAGTGCGAAGGACCAGGCCTTTCTTGTAGGCATACTCTCATCGATCCCAACAGACTGGTACGCCCGTAGATTCGTAGAGATCAGCCTGAATTTCTTCGTGTTCAACCCGATACCGGTTCCAAGGCCGGATGAAGGTGATACACTGCAGCGGCGCGCGATCGCGCTGTCGGGCCGTCTTGCCTGCCCCGACGAGCGCTTCGCAGCCTGGGCGAAAGGGGTAGGCGTGAAGGCAGGCCCCTTGGAACCCGATGAGAAGGAAGACAAGATTCACGAGCTCGACGCCGTCGTCGCTCACCTATATGGTCTGACCGAGAAGCATCTCATTCACATCTTCGAGACCTTCCACGAAGGCTGGAATTACGAGGAGCGCCTCAGAGCAACTCTGCAACACTTTCGGAAGTGGAGAGATCGACCGTGAAGCCTGTCTTCGTCGACAACCAGGACGGCAACACCATGGCCCGCGCCATAGTTGACCGCCTAGCAGAGCTGCGCGGGCTCGGAGCCACGCCGGACGAGCTCTGCGTGGCCAGCGCGTACTTCAATCCCGAGGGTCTTGAGCTCCTCGCCGGGGAGGCCCGGCACTTGGGGCATATCAGGCTGCTCCTCGGCAGTGAGCCGACCCCTGAGGCCGCAAGACCCGTCCGGGGCCCCTTCGATCCACGGGAGCCCGAGTTCACAAACAAACAGGTGCACTCGGCACTGGCACGCATGGAGCAGGCCCTTCGGGGTGACCGCAATCTGATTCCGTTTGACCCTGAGGGTGACAAGGCTGTCCGAGTAGTTCTTGAGTTCCTCAGGTCCGGCCGCGTTGATGTCCGTCGTTATGAGAGGCACTTCCTCCATGCCAAGGCTTTCCTGTTCCGGGGGAAGGATCGCGGTATGCTCGTAGGTTCATCCAACCTTACCCGCGCGGGGCTCAGCTCCAACTTGGAGCTCAACCTTGGCCACTACGACGATCCACTGCTTGCCCGCGTGGAGAGATGGTTCGATGATTTGTGGGAACAGGCAATACCCTTTGATCTTGCAAGCATTTACAAGGAGCTGCTAGCTCAGTATCCGCCATACCTCATCTACCTGCTGGTCCTCTGGCACCTCTATCATACGGAGCTTGACGAGGAGAAGGAGGAGACTGGTGCAATCCCTGTCACGACCTTCCAGAAGCATGGAGTCTGGCGGGCTAAGCGCATCCTCCACAACTATGGTGGCGTTCTCATAGCCGATGGGGTGGGCTTGGGCAAGACCTTCACGGCCGGCGAGATAATCAACGAGTACCGTGGCCGTCGCCAGCGCGTTCTCCTGGTGTGTCCCGCATCCCTGCGAGATACCACCTGGAAGAAGTTTCTCAACCAGTTCCAACTGCTCGTGGAGTCAGTCTCCTATGAACAGCTCGCTAACGAGGCCCAGCTAGGTGGAGATCAACATCATCTCAAGAACCCGCTCGAGGATTACGCCCTCGTGGTAGTGGACGAGGCGCACAACTATCGTAACCCCGATGCTCCTACAAGAGCGGCAGTGATGCGAAGGCTCCTCTCCGGCAAGAGACCAGACCTCCTGATGTTAACCGCGACCCCGGTAAACAATTCCCTCTGGGACCTGTATCACGTACTGAGGTTTTTCATGAAGCAGGACGCGGTTTTGGCAACCTATGGGGTCCGCTCAATTCGCGAGCGCTTCGAGGAGGCGATGCAGACAGATCCATTCAATCTTAACCCGGATCTCCTCTATCCCGTCATTGACGCCACCACCGTCAAGCGCACGCGGCGTTTCGTGAAGAAGTATTACCAGAATGACATGATCCGTGGGCCCGACGGTCGCCTCGCGCCGATTCGCTTCCCAGAACCCAGACCTTCGTCAATCACGTACAACTTGGATGAGGTCATCCCGGGGTTCTTCGAGCGCTTCGAGGAGATCCTTATGCCCGAGCGTGGCGCGCCGCTTCTCAAGATGGCGCGTTACCAACCCGAGTGTTACCTCAAGGGCACAGGCCCTTGCGAGGAGGACAGTGCCCTGGTTGGACTGCTCCGATCCGCACTGCTCAAGCGTTTCGAATCTTCGGTCCACGCATTTCTGTGCACCGCAAGGAAGATGATCGACCAGCACACGGCATTCCTCAAGGCCCTTGACAGTGGCAGGGTTGTGTCGAAGGAGTTCTTCCGGGAGCTCTCGGCTGCCGGCGATGAAGGCGAGATTGAGGATGTACTCGACGCAACCGAGCACGCTGATGACGCAGGTGCTTACGATGTTGCCCGCTTACAAGCGGACGTAGAGGCCGACCTTGCTCTCCTCCGCGAAATGGAAACCCATGCTAAGCGGGTCTCAGCCGAGCGGGACCCGAAGCTCAAGGCCCTGGTGAGCGAGCTCGTTTCCATAGCTGAGCAGGCAGCCAAAGATGCGATCGACGCCGAGGACGAGCGGCAGAAAGCGAAAGTCCTGGTCTTCTCCCACTTTGAGGACACTGTTGGCTGGATCGAGGACCATCTTTCGAGGGCGATCAAGAAGGATAGACGCCTGGCCAGGTATCGCGGCCGCGTGGCATCAGTGAGTGGCCAGGAGGTGCGGAACGGGATTTCCCGATCGAAGGCTATCAATGGGTTCGCACCAATCTCGACTGGAGCATTGCCACCGGACGACGACGACCTTTACGATCTCCTGATCTCTACTGATGTCCTGGCCGAGGGTATGAATCTCCAGCAGTGTCGCAACATCGTGAACTTCGATTTGCCTTGGAATCCCATGCGTCTCGTCCAGAGGCACGGCCGGATCGATAGGATTGGAAGCCAGCATGAGGAAGTCTTCTTGAGAACCTTCTTCCCGGATCGGCGGCTCGACGAGCTTCTGAATCTTGAGGAAAGGGTACGCCGCAAACTCGCCCAGGCGGCCGCATCGGTGGGCGTTGAGGCTCCCCCCATTGAGCACGGGGCATCCCGGGAGCAGTCCTTCGCAGAGACTCGCGAAGAGATCGAGAGACTATATCGTGAAGATCCAGCCGTCTACGAGGAGGGCGGTACCAAGGGTGCGGCGCAGACCGGCGAGGAATATCGCCTGGAACTGCGGCGCGCTATCGCTCGGTTTGGCGATCGCATTGAGAACCTGCCCTGGAGGATCGGATCTGGTATCGTACGCGGCGATAAGACTGGACATTTCTTCTGTGCATCCATCGGGGAGCGAATCTATCTGCGTTTTGTCCCCTTACCGGCAGGGCAAGAGATCATAGGCGAGACCGGCACCTGCCTGAGGCTCGTCGAGTGTTCAGAGGAGACTCCTGCTGTGCTGAGTTCGGAGATGGCCCTTGCTGCCTACGATGCCTGGCAGAGAGCACAGGAGAACATCTACCGGGCATGGATGTTCGAGACTGACCCGGCGAACCTCCAGCCAAAGGTGCGACGATTGAACCGAGAGGTCGCCGCGTTCCTTCGTGAGCACCCGCCAGTGGATGTTCCTCAGGAGCGCTTGCACGCCTGCCTCGACGCCATAGAAGCACCATGGTCACGACGAGAGGAGAATCAGCTGCGCGTTGCATGGAGCCAGGAGTTTCCTGATCCGAGGGAACGCTCGCGCTACATTGTGGAGGAGGTCGGCCGGATTGGCGCTGAGCCTTACCAGCCACCGGAGCCGCTGCCTCCCATCGAGCGCGATGACATTCATTTGATATGCTGGATGGCGATTCAGGGCGACGCCGGGCCATAGAGGAGCGCCACACGGCAGGACCTTCTACTTGTCGGGAAGCAGCTCGCCTACGAGACTCTCGTATCTGGCCTTGAGATCCTCATATTGCGATGATGTCAACTGGCCATCTTGCCGATACCGACTCATCTTTGCCGCCACGTCGTCCCTCATGTCATCTCCCTCAGCATTCCACATGTCTACGATTCGCTGAAGGAACATCAACCGTCCCGCCCGACCGAACACGGCATCATCACCCTCATTATACGGCACGCTCCCGCGCTGACTCTCCATTACATCAAGTATGGCAGTTAGCTTGTCATACTTGGTACCCTTCTGTCTCAACTCAGCCACACAACCCATCGCCTCCGCAACTGTTGGCGCAATGTCAATCACTCTTATATCTCTAGCCTCGTTGGTCTTTCCCAGGCATCCGTGTATGAATATCAAAGGAACATGGCTATCCTCACGCCGGAGACTGCCGTGCTCGCCTGCCATCGTCTTCTCTGCGAAGTAGTGGCCATCGGCCGCAGAGAGAACGATGTCACCGGCCCGCCAATGCTCTGTGCAAGCGAGACCATTCACTCTCTCGTTCGCGAATGGATATACATGGGTGTCCAGCAGTCGGCTCGGCTCCCGATACATGCGCTCCTTCGCGTCCCAGATCCGATACCTGCCATCATCGGCCCGGACGAGTATCTGATCTACACCCTCGCACGACCGCAGTGCATCCACGAACCCATCAAGCCTCGCGAGACCTGGCCGCTCCGACCAATCACCACTCGCTGCTCGCACATACACATGGCATGCGCCACCGTTGCCCATTACAACGATGCTAGCATCCTTACAGTGATCGTCAACGCCGCCGTCCGGGGTCAGCGGAAACTTCTCCCTCGACCCAATCGTACCGTGAGAGATCAGATGTCGGTACAGGTCCGCGTTCGATATTCGGCTACCGTCCGATCCCCCGCAATCATACTGCCCGTGGTCTGCCGTGATGACTAAGAGCACATCTTTCAATATGCGGTGCTTTTCAAGCTCCGCCCTCAGCAAGGCAAACTGGTGATCAAAGTGCGAGCCTTCGGCTCTGTGTCCCCTCTGGGGGAGGGCGATATACTCGCGCTGCCTGCTCGCTCCCCGCTTATGCCCGAAACCGTCCACTCCCGAAAGCCAAGCCACCGAGATCCCGTAACGACCAGCCTTCATATCTCCGATGATCCCGATCTGCTTTCTCATCGCGGCACTATCGAGGGCCCTACTAAGGTGTGACACAGCAAGGTCAGACCTACCACGGGCGGACCAATAGACCGACTTCAATACGCCTGGAAGAAGAACGCCATCATCAGTATCAATATAATCCGGGTACGCCACGCCTCGGGTTATCATCTCGTAGATGGATTTGCTCTTGTCGGACCTCAGTGGAGAGCCCATCCGTATGTTGTGCGCCTCGTACAGGGTCCTTACTTCCTCATGCATATCTGCATTCGCAATAGCGAAGTAACCGCCCGACACAAGCCCGTTTGCCAGCCCGGGGTCGGACTGGTGGTCAAGGCACGAGAACTTGACGTACTCCCGCGTCACTTTGAGGAACTCGCCCCGGTCTCGGATGTGAGATCCCCATTTCTTTCTGATGAACCAGTCATTGCCAATGATTCCATGGGCCCCTGGGTACGTGCCTGTCACTATGCTTGCATGGCACGTGATCGTCACCGATGGGAAGACTGTGAAGCAGTTCTCGTATCGGACGAAGCCCACATCATCCATGAGCCGTTTAAGATGCGGCATCTTCCCGTCATGAAGAGCGCCGTAGAGTGTGTCTGCTCTGCAGCCGTCAATGATAACGATGATTGCAGCCCTCGGAGCAGTGCCCCTCAGCGGATCCAGAACCTCGCCCAGAGGCTCTCCGCGGACGATACACTCAGGCATTACGCACAACTCCTACGCTTGCTGCCAGCCCCCGACCGGAACCTTGGCGCCGCTACAGCAAAGGTGAGATCCTCTGCCAAGACATGGCCCTACTTAATCTTATGCGGATCCGCGGCGATATCAATAGGGAATTGGAGCGAGATCCTTGGTTCCCGCTGGCCGCAGACCCCGCCGGCGAAGGCGGGAACGAAAACCCCTTAAGGTTCTCCAATTCCTGGCACCACCGCGAACTGCGGATGGTCATCCTCAGGCTATGTCGCTAAGACGACCACGGAGATAATGGAACGCCAGGCGTCGGGCTTGCCGTGGAATGTCGTAGCCAATTCGAACTTAAGCGAAGAGGTATCGTGTCGGGACCCGCCTCACTTGCCATCGTGGATCTGGACGCGATGCCGTTCGAGGTCGATATCGCGAATATCCGAATGCGCGAGCTCGGCCCTCCTCACGGCGGTAAGGGCCAGCATCTTTGAAGTTCCCCCCGTTTTCTGGACAGGTAGTTAAGCCAAGATTTTGGTAGAGTTGGGAGCCAAGAAACGGGGTGAGTCGATGGGCCATAAGCGGAAGAAGCATTCCGATGAGTTCAAGGCGCGGGTGTCGCTGGAGGCGGTAAAGGGGGTGAAGACGCTGAGCGAGTTGAGTTCGGTGCACGGCGTTCACCCGACGGTGATAGCACATTGGAAGCGGCAGTTGGTGGAAGGTGCGGCGGTGGTGTTC
>JAZDEY010000017.1:0-19827 GCA_043808325.1 Candidatus Eiseniibacteriota bacterium | reverse complement strand
TGGGTACCGTTCCTATCGACAAGGAGGTACTCATGAAAGCCGGCCGGCCAAGAGGGCTGCTTGTGTTGTCGGATGAGGAGAAATCCGAGTTGAGTGCATTAGCTCAATCCCGTTCTTTGCCACATGGGTTGGTTGATCGCGCCCGCATTGTTTTGATGTCCGGCGAGGGGTTGACCAATAAGGCGATCGCTCAGGCGATGCGGACCAGTACGCAAACCGTGGGAAAATGGCAAGGTCGTTATCGGGCGGAAGGACTCCAGGGATTGCATGATGAGTTGCGCCCCGGCCGGCCGCGTACGGTCTCGGATGAGCGAGTCGCCGTTCTGATACGTACAACTTTGCGCCGTCGCCCGAAAGGTGCCACGCACTGGACCGTACGTACCGTCGCCGAAGAGAAGAATCTTTCCAAATCCACCGTCCACCGCATCTGGACGGCTTTTGGGCTTCAACCTCATCGGCAGCGCCACCTCAAGCTCTCCAACGACCCATTTTTTGTCGAGAAAGTCCGTGATATCGTAGGACTGTACCTCAATCCTCCCGACCAAGCTGTGGTGCTGTGCGTTGACGAGAAAAGTCAGATCCAAGCCCTCGATCGTACTCAGCCAGTCTTGCCGATGGGACTGGGGTATGTCGAAGGGGTCACCCATGATTATGTCCGGCACGGCACTACCACCCTCTTTGCCGCTCTCGACATCGCAAGCGGCACCGTCCTCGGCCAATGCAAGAGTCGACATCGTCATCAAGAATATCTCCAGTTTCTCAAACATATCGACGCCAATGTCCCGGATGACCTGGACATCCATCTGATTGTTGACAACTACGCCACCCATAAACACCCGAAGGTCAAACGATGGCTCGCAATAAGACCACGCTATCATATCCACTACACGCCAACGTATGCCTCATGGCTCAATCAGGTCGAAATCTGGTTCAACCTCATCACTCAACGGGCAATTCGCCGCGGAACGTTCCGCAACGTCAAATCACTCGTTGAAAAAATCCAGCTCTATATCGATAACTATAACCTCCATCCAAGACCTTTTGTCTGGACGGCAACTGCCGACTCAATCCTTCATAAGCTTGAAAGACTTTGTCAACGTATTTCTGGGACACGACACTAGGGCAGCGCGGTGTGTTCTATGGGAAGTAAATCGTGCCCTAAGATGTAATGATCTATTAGATTCCCTCAAGGTGCTGGGAAATGGGATTCAGCGCCGGGAATCCGAATTCAACCCTAGGCCGGGCGGGCACGCCGGCCACCCTTGAACGGCAGACCTTGAAAGGTTGACCTTGAGAGGCAAACATAGATAGGTAGACTTAGAAACGCCGCGCTTGAAAGGCAGACATCGATGAGGCAACTGCAAGCTGTTAGCACCGTTATCGCCGTAAGTCTGGCAAGTCTAGTAACTCTGATTCTTCTCCTGTCGAGCGCCCTCTTCGCCGAGCCCACCGGTGAGGGGGTCGTCTCCGGTATGATCAAAGCCAGCGCGACCAACGAGCCGCTGGGGTTCGCCAACGTCGCCCTCATCAACAAAGCCGACACTTCGCTTGTCAGGGCGGCTACCACTGACAAAGACGGAAAATTCGTCTTCACCGGGGTGCCGGCGGGGGACTATCTCATAGAATGCAGCTACATAGGCCGCGAGACCTATCACTCGCCCTATTTCACCATCGATGCCGGGCACCTCAAGATAGACCTCAAGCCGATTGCGATGACCGAGTCGCCCTTCGCTCTGGACGAGGTGGTCGTCACCTCGGAGAAGAAGCTCTTCAATTACGCCATCGACCGGAAGGTCTACAACGTCGATCAGGACATGATGAGCAAGTCCGGCAGCGCCAGCGAGATCCTGCAGAATATCCCATCCGTGCAGGTGGACATCAACGGTAACGTCAGCTTGCGAGGCTCCCCGAACGTGTCGATTCTCGTGAACGGCAAGGTTTCTCCCATCATGAAGAGGAGCCAGGCGGACGTCTTGCAGCAAATGCCGGCGAGCGCCATCGAGAAAATCGAAGTGATTACCAACCCATCGGCCAGATTCTCGCCCGAGGGTACCGCCGGCATCATCAACATCGTGATGAAGAAAGATACGAAGAGGGGCATGAATGGCAGCGTGACTGCGTACCTGGGCCAGGTCGGCCGGAACAACGAGCGCTTGGCGTTCAATTACAATCCGGGGCAACTCAATCTCTTTGGGAACTACGGCTACCGGCACGAGCACCGATCGTTCTTCAGCACGGATGAGCGGCAGGAATCCAGCCTGACGCCGGATATCGGGACCTCTTCCCGAGAGGACGGCCGGATGAACTTCAGCCCCGATGTCTATATGGGGACCTTAGGCCTCAATTATCATCCGGGTGAGCGCAACAGCTTCGAGTTGAGTGGGGAATACTTCAAGCGGCGGCCACGCATGAATGGCATCTCAACCGTGGTCGGGCTGGACAGCAACGCCGTCGTGATCCAGGACTATGACCGGCTCCAGTCGGGTTATGAAGACGAGAGCGAGCGAGGCCTTACGGCGGCGTTTCAGCACAATTTCCCAAAGGAAGATCACCAGGTGCGGATCGAAGCTAACGCCACCGACTCCCCGGAATTGGAAACCAGCCATTATACCAACGTGTTCCGGATCCCGCTGGGGCCGCTTCAGTACGACAATAGCCGGATCAAGCAGAGCGAGCAGGAAGGCCAAGTCTCCGTGGATTACACCAATCCCCTGAGTGAGAACTCGAAGCTCGAGGCCGGTTACGCGGGAGAGCTTTCCCGGCAGGACGTGGATTCCTATGCCGAATACTTCGATGCCGGTCAAGACAAGTTCGTCGAGGATGCGACGAAGATCTATCGGTTCAAAGTCGACCAGATGGTTCACGCGCTATATGGTACCTTGGAGCGCTCGTTTGGGGATTTCAGTCTCCTGGGAGGGCTTAGAGTCGAGCATGCTACTGTGAAACCCAACCTGGTGAGCAACGACTCCACCATCACCAATAGCTATTCGGGCCTCTATCCCACACTTCATCTGGCGTACAAACTGAATGAGACCGGAGAGCTTCAGCTCAACTACAGCCGTCGGATCAATCGGCCTGAAGTCGATGAGCTCAATCCTTTTCCTGAGTACAATGATCCGCGAAACCTTGAGGCCGGGAACCCGCATCTCAAGCCCGAGAACATTCACTCGGTCGAGCTGGGTTACCAATGGCGGAACAATGGGCTGACCTTGGTGCCGAGCATCTACTACCGCTACAAGTACGATGGGCTCACGCGGATAACCCAAGCGATAAACGATTCCACGCTCCTGAGGACCATGACCAACCTCGCGAGCGACCAGTCGGGCGGGCTCGAGACCGTGGTCGCCGCATCTCTCGGGGACCTAGTGACGGCCAACCTCAACAGCAACGTCTTCTATGAGCAGATCGACGCCTCCAACATCGGATACAGCACCAAGAAATCGATCGTATCCTTTAGCGGCACCTGCAATCTCAACATCAATCCCGCAAAGACCACTATGCTTCAGATCAACTCCAATTTCCGCTCGGGACGGCTCACGCCCCAGGGAAATTCCCGCCGGAGCTGGGGACTCAATGCTGGAGTCCGGCAGGACCTCTTCAAGGAGAAGGTCTCGCTCACGCTCACGGTCTCGGATGTGTTCAAGACCCAGCGGCAGGATGTCACGCTGGACGTCGCCGAGATGAAACAGCACGTGACCTTCAGGCGGGACGCCCGTTTGGCCTACTTCGGGATCTCTTATCACTTTGGGCGAGCGGATAAGAAGGCGAAGGAAAAATCGCTGCAGTATGATGAGCAGCAGCAGTAGCACCGACCCATCGCGATCATAGCGACCTGTCTACACGCGCAAGCGCGGGCTCGACCGAGAGACGAACAAGGCCTTGCTGCTCAAACACATTCGGGATAGCGGCCGTGAGGGGGCCACCCTAGAAGAGCTCAGACAGGTCCTGCCCTCATTGAGTTCTCATTCGGTTCAATAGCTGGTGCGCCAGCTCAAGTCTGAAGGATTGGTGCAAGTGGAGGGGAGGACCAAGGCGGGAAAGTGGATCGCAGTAGTTCCAGCGAAGTCCTCCCGCGAGGGACCTGAGAGGGCTCGAAATGCCTGAGGCGGATGATCGCGGCCCATCCGTATTGCGTGTGGAGACACGGATACACGCAATCCACACGCAATCTCTTGCTAGGTGCCTCCGCCGGCGGTCAGCGTAATGCTATTAGTAACAATGGGCTGTATCTGATCTCGAATACGTGCCCCAATGTGACTGCGACCCAATATTTCGTTGAGGCGTGCGCAATATGCTGGCCTCCGTCCGATTCACTTTCTCGGCACCATGAAATCGACCGATGGCGCGCAGATAGACAATCACATATGGCATCCAAGGCATGCAGCGGGGCATGAAGCGGCTGCCTTCCGTGGCAGATAGCGGAATTGCCTAGTTAGGTATCTGGTATCTCGACGGAAGTAGAGAACGGCTAATCATCTGTCACCAAAGCAGGCTCAAAAGAGGTAATGCTCGTCTTGACGTGGCACACGCACAAGCTTAGGAGATGTTTCGCCCTTCTTTGAGGCGTCCGCCAGGGCTTTGTCTATTGTCGGCCCGGCACCGACGACCTTTGTTCCCTTCACGGCGACCCAGAGGCCAGCGTACTTCTTCGGCAGATTCAATGACGTGGGCTGTCCAAGAACTGCACGCTTGCTCATTGACCGATTTCCCCCTCGCTTCACTCTGGGCCTCACCGTACCATACCCCTTCGTCAATTGGCAAGCCGCAGTTACGGCCCTCGACATTCTCTACTTGTTTCCATCGCCCACCATATTAGACGCCTTTAGCCGTCGAAAGTCCCACCGCCTCGAATTAGGACACCGCCCGCTTGCCCGCCTGCTTGCCGTTCTCACCCATCACATTCATTCCCTGGGCAGTTTAGTCCTAATGAAGCAGACGGCTGTGCACCGGGCGATCTGATGCCGGAGATTTGGTTTCAGTTGGAGTTGATCTTGGTAGGGTGATACCATGAGGGGAGCAGGACCGAGATTGATGGGGCGGTCGCAAACTGCGACCACCTTAGGGGGCTGGGTCAATCGTAAAGTAATCGTAAAGTCCATGGCCGTAATCGTAAACCTATTGGGGGCGCGGAACGAGATGTTCCCAGGGAACGTGGTCCGGGTCGTGGAATCGACCGATAATCGTCCGACGGTCGGCACTAATCGACCGATGGAGGCCAGATATGAACCAGGTCATGCAGGTATTGCTCAATCGCAAGTCAGTCCGTGCCTACGAAGAGCGGCCAATCAGCGAGGAAGCGAAAGCCGAGATCCTGCGGGCGACCCTGCGCTCTCCCACGGCCGGCAACATGATGCTCTACTCGATCATTGATGTCAAAGATCAGGCTGCCAAGGATACGCTGGCCAAGACCTGCGATAACCAGCCATTCATAGCCAAGGCGCCGCTGGTGCTGCTCTTCTTGGCGGACTATCAAAGATGGTGGGACTACTTCGCCGTGTCGGGGGTGGAGGCTCTGGCCGAGGGGAAGGGAGAGGTGCTGCGCCGGCCGCAAGAAGGCGATCTTATGATTGCTTGCTGCGATGCCCTGATAGCGGCCCAGACCGCCGTCATTGCGGCTGAATCTCTCGGGATCGGTTCATGCTACATCGGCGACATCATGGAGAACTACGAGACCCACCAGGAGTTGTTCAAGCTGCCGCCGTATGCTTTGCCCATCTGCCTGATCTGTTTTGGATACCCGACCAAGCAACAACAGGAGAGACCTTTGACCCCGCGCTTCGGCGAGAAGTTCATTGTATTCGAGAATAAGTACCGGCGACTCAGCAAGAGCGAGTTCGCCGAGATGTACCGAGACCGGGAAGCGCGGATGGCGGCAGCGGGAGGTGAAGATAGCGGAGTCCACGGCCTTGCCCCCGGTGCGGCCGCTGGTGCGGTCCCCGCCGCGGCCAATGTCGGGCAGCAGATGTATCTCCGCAAATTCAATGCCGACTTCACCAAAGAACTGACCCGATCGGTGCAGGCGATGCTGCGCGCGTGGACCAGGGGATGATGCCTGCGCGATCGCCCACGCCAATCCGCTCACGTACGAAGTCAATGCTCTGCGAATGTCGATGTTGACTGGTGGGAGCGCGACCCGCGTCCTGGCCCTGGATTTCGGGGTGCTCGTGGCGGCAACTGCTTTGCTCGTGAGGATTGGCTCCCTGCTCTACCCACGGGTGCCGAGGTAGCGCCCGACGTTCTCGTCGATCAGCCGCTTGCCGGCAGTGTCCTAATCCGGATGAACCCATTCCGCTTGACGTTCGTGCTGGGCGACACATAGACTTGATAATTATTGGAGCCAGCACATGAAACAGTATCCTAGCCAGTTTGATACGGAGGACGAAATCGCCAAGCAATTGCGGCGGTTATTCGGTTTGTTGCCCTTTGATACCGGACGACTAGTGGCGCGGCTATTCTATGATATTCTGAAGATTACCTACTATATACACATGGATAAAGCGGGGCGAGTGCAGCCAGATAGTAATAGAAAGGTCGATCTCGACCGCAAGGAAATAGCGCGGGCCTTAGATCTTGTGCGCTATCATCACTGGAATTGCGAGAGTTTTGCTGCAAAGCACGACCTTAGTTCATGCTTCGGGGGTTTCGATGAAGCAGAGACACTGAGGTTCTGCAAGACATATCTTAACGGGCAGAGCATTACCGATAAATTCGGTCGTAGTATCGTTTTCGGGCAGAACCCTGAGGTATTTTTGTACAAGGATGAACTAACCGGGAGACACGAAACGGCTCCAGGCAACTATGTGTCCAAGCGGGGCAAGCGGTTGCCTTGGATTAGGCATACTCTGAGGAACTCACGGGAGATTTATGAGCAGAGATACAAAGGTTTCCTCGTCCTGATGTATGTGTCTGAGTATTCAATTGAACTTGGTGATGGAAAGACAGACAACTGTTATTGGGTGGTGATCGCACGGAGAGGTGAAAGGGATTACCGCGGTGCGTTCAAGTTCAAGACCGCCTATCCGATTTCAGACTACAACGGCCTAATTCGGAAGCTGGCTGGATGGAGACCCGCACGGATTCCTAACAAGAGGGCTTTCGAGGAAAAATAAAAGGCCGGCGCAAAAAGGTCGGGCATTCTGTACCGGTCGGCCGCGCCGGCTCAGTCACCGGATAGATCACCCTACCATCCTATGACTATAACAGTATACCTAGGAGCCTAGGTCACTGTCAAGTTCTTTATTCGTCACCTATGCGGTCGGGCTTTAGGGAAAACCCTCCGGCCCTAGGCGAGGGTCGTGTAACATCACATCTGCCGCAGAAAGGCGCAAGTGAACGCTCCAATAAGCGCTTGAAAGCTATGAATCTGGGTGATATGATGGTCAGCATACCGTCGAAATCGATTCCCAGGTGCAGATGCTGGTTAGGTCAAGGGCTTTGCGGTCAATGACTCACATAGTATTGACGGTTGAGCGCGTGCGAGGTAGGTGATGGCGAAAGCAAAGAGGGGCGCGACACCAAAGAATTCCACGGGTGCTAACGTCGGCTACGAAGCCGAGCTTTGGCAGATGGCGGATGCGCTCCGTGGCAGTATGGACGCCGCGGAGTACAAGCATGTCGTCCTCGGGCTGATATTCCTCAAGTACATCTCGGATGCTTTCGAGGAGCACCACGCCAAGCTCCAGGCCGAGAAGGCTCAAGGAGCCGATCCCGAGGATCCGGACGAGTATCGAGCGAAGAACATCTTCTGGGTGCCGCCCGAGGCGCGCTGGCCGCTGCTTAAGAGCTCAGCGAAGCAGCCCACCGTAGGCCAGATTGTTGACGACGCCATGGCTGCTATCGAGCGGGACAACCCGTCTCTCAAGGGAGTACTACCAAAGGATTACGCCCGCCCGGCCCTCGATAAACAGCGGCTTGGCCAGATCCTCGACTTGGTCACCAACATCAGAGTCGGTGACGCGGAAGCGCGCTCCAAGGATGTGCTTGGCCGAGTCTACGAGTACTTCCTGTCGCAGTTCGCTAGCGCGGAGGGCAAGAAAGGTGGCGAGTTCTACACGCCCCGCTGCGTCGTGCGGCTCCTGGTCGAGATGCTCGAGCCGTACAAGGGTCGGGTCTACGATCCCTGCTGTGGTTCCTCGGGTATGTTTGTCCAGTCGGAGGAGTTCATCGCCGCCCACGGCGGCAAGCTCGGCGACATCTCGATTTACGGTCAGGAGTCCAACTACACCACCTGGCGGCTGGCGAAGATGAACCTCGCCATCCGCGGCATCGAGGGTCAGATCGCCCACGGGGATACTTTTCACAACGACCGCCATCCGGATCTCAAGGCCGACTTCATCCTTGCCAATCCGCCGTTCAACGTGAGTGACTGGGGTGGCGAGCGCGTGCGCGAGGACAAGCGCTGGAAGTACGGTGTGCCGCCCGCGGGCAACGCCAACTTCGCCTGGGTGCAACATATGGTCCACCACTTGGCACCTGCCGGCGTGGCCGGCTTCGTGCTCGCCAACGGCTCGATGTCTTCCAACCAGTCGGGCGAGGGCGAAATCCGCAAGAACCTGATCGAGGGTGATCTCGTGGACTGCATGGTCGCGCTGCCGGGCCAGCTCTTCTATTCGACGCAGATTCCCGCCTGCCTGTGGTTCCTCACGCGCGACCGTAAGGATGGCAAGTTCCGCGACCGCCGGGGTCACGTGCTCTTCGTCGATGCCCGCAAGCTAGGCCATATGGTAGATCGCACCCACCGCGAGCTCACCGACGAGGACATCGCGCGCATTGCCCGGACCTATCACGGCTGGCGCGGGGAAAAGGGAGTGGGTCAGTACGCCGACGTGCCCGGCTTCTGCAAGAGCGCCACGCTCAAGGAAGTTCTCAAGCACGGCCACGTGCTCACACCGGGGCGCTACGTCGGCGCCGAGGCGCAGGAGGAGGACGGCGAGCCATTCGGGGAGAAGATGAGGCGGCTCTCGGCGACGCTGCGCGAGCAGCAGGCCGAGGCCGGGAATCTCGACGCCGCCATCTCCGCCAACCTAAAGGAGCTGGGCCATGGCGCCTGAGTGGCAAAGGGCCCCTTTGCATCGGCTGCTTGCCGAGCCTGTTCGCAACGGCATATACAAACCAAAAGAGTTCCACGGCCGTGGCGTGAAGATTGTGAATATGGGTGAGCTCTTCGCTTATCCTCGGCTTCGTTCAGTAGCTATGAAGCGTGTGGAGCTATCTAGTTCTGAACGTGATCGGTTCGGCGTGTCCAAAGGGGATCTTCTGTTCGCGCGCCGCTCGTTGGTTGCAGAGGGAGCAGGTAAGTGTAGCGTTGTGATCGACGCGAACGAGCCAACTGCCTTCGAGTCATCGATTATCCGCGCGAGGCCGGACCCTTCTAAGGTGGATTCGCTGTATCTCTACTACTTCTTCAATTCGACAGATGGGTTTTACGCCTTGGATACCATTCGACGTCAGGTCGCCGTAGCCGGAATCACGGGTAGCGATCTGGCGCTGCTTGAAATTCCCGTGCCAGAGCTCCAAGAACAGCGCGGCATCGCTCATGTTCTCGGGACGCTGGACGACAAGATCGAGCTGAACCGGCGGATGAACGAGACGCTTGAGGCAATGGCAAGAGCGCTATTCAAGTCGTGGTTCGTGGACTTCGACCCCGTCCGCGCCAAGATGGAGGGCCGCTGGCGCAAAGGCGAGTCCCTCCCTGGCCTTCGCTCCGATCTCTACGACCTCTTCCCCGCCCGCCTAGTGGACTCCGAACTCGGTGAAATTCCAGAGGGCTGGGAGGTTGGTCGCCTCGGCGATGTGGTGGAGCAGATTCGGGACCAAGAGAACCCGCTCTCGTCGCCGGGTGAGCTTTTCCACCACTTCAGCATCCCAGCCTTCGACGAGGGGCAAAGTCCGAGGCCTGAGTATGGAGAGAGCATCAAGAGCATCAAGTCTCGCGTGCCGGCCGGAGCGATCCTGCTCTCAAAGCTCAATCCCGAGATTGAACGCGTTTGGATGGTGGACGTTCATCCGGGCGAGCGCGCGGTGTGCTCAACTGAGTTCCTGGTGCTCAGGGCCCGGCCTCCATTTGCGCGGAGCTACGTCTATTGTCTTGCGCGCTCGCCGCTCTTCCGGCAGCAGATCGAGGGTCTCGTGACGGGAACCTCGAAGAGCCATCAGCGCGCCCAGGTCGCTTCCATTCTGAATCTAGCTGCAGTGATTCCCCCATCGCGATTGGTCTCCCGGTTCGAACGATCCGCAGCCAATCTGCTGTCGCGCACGCTACACTGTAGGCGCGAATCCCGCACTCTCGCTGCCCTGCGCGACGCACTGCTGCCCAAGCTCATCTCGGGCGAGCTACGGATGAAGGACCCGGGAAGGTTTGTGGAGAGGGTCACATGATTGGGTTCCGGACAGAAGTCTCAGAAACGTATGGTAATACCATTCAATTGTATGGTATAAGCATACAATCATGAACCTACTAGCCAAAATGCTGTCGTCGAAGGTGCGGGCAGAGATGTTCCGGCTCCTCTTTGGTTCTGGATCGGATGAACTCCACCTCCGAGAATTGGCTCGTCGTTCGGGCCTCACCGTGGGTACCGTCAGGGACGATCTCAAGAAGATGGTCAGAATGGACCTTATCTCTGCGAGACGGGACGGCAACAGGCTTTACTACAAGGCTAATCGGGACCATCCCCTCTATGAAGATATCCGCATGATAGTGCTCAAGACCGCTGGGCTTGTCGACATCCTGAGGGAAAGGTTACAGGTTCCTCAGGTGAGGGTCGCCTTCATCTTCGGATCGATCGTGAAGGGTGAGGAGAGGGCTGGGAGTGACATAGACCTCTGTGTTGTCGGATCCCTTGGTCTGCGTGAGGTTTCCACAATGCTCTCTGGGGTCGAGTCTCAGGTTGGCCGAGAAGTGAACCCATTCGTCCTGACTCTGACGGAGTTCAAAAGAAGGGTTCGGGAGAAGGATCATTTTCTGATAGCCATTCTTGCAGAACCCAAGGTCTTCATCATCGGTGGCGAAAATGAGCTTAGAGCAATGGGCCGCTGACGGCTGGATCAAAGCTCATCGGCCCAGTCAGCAGGAGATAAAGGATCTGCTGCAGATTGCCGACCGGGATGCCAAGGATGCTTCCTCCGGGAGCATTTCCGCTGATTGGCGCTTCGGCATCGCTTATAATGCTGCTCTGAAGCTGGCCACCATACTGCTCGCTGCGTCCGGATACCGTGTCGGGCGTGCCCGGCATCACCAGATGACTCTTCAGGCAATTCCTCTCATATTGGGTCCCGTTCGAAAGGCTGACGCGGCGTATCTTGAAAATTGCAGCAGGAGGCGAAACGCCATCCAGTATGATAGCGTGGGCGGTGTGACCGGGGATGACGTCGCCGAGCTCCTAGAATTCGTAGGGACTCTGCGTGAGGACGTCGTTGCCTGGCTGCGAGATAGTCACCGTGATTTGGTCCCGCCAGGGATACTATGAACAAGGCCTTCGCCGAATCGGAAGTCGAGGAAGTCGCGCTTTCTTGGCTTGAGGGACTTGGCTGGCGAGTTCTGTATGGAGCCAATGTTGTCCCTGGCGAGCTCTTTGCCGAGCGCAAGGACTATGGGCAAGTCGTGCTGGAGGGAAGGCTGAGGGACGCACTTGCCTGCCTCAACCCTAATCTCCCTGCGGAGGCCATCGAAGACGCCTTCCGAAAGGTCACCCGGCCTGAGGGGCCAACGCTCGAAGTGCGGAACCGCGCGATTCACCGGATGCTCGTGGACGGAGTAACAGTCGAGTACCGGACGCCCGATGGCTCCATTCGAGGGGCTCAGGCCCAAGTGGTCGACTTCGATGATCCGGGCAACAACGATTGGGTGGCGATCAACCAGTTCACTGTCGCTGAGAACAAGCATGTCCGCCGCCCGGACATCGTGCTCTTCGTCAACGGTCTGCCGCTTGCCCTGATCGAACTTAAGAACCCGGCAGACGAGAACGCCACAATTTGGTCAGCCTTCCAACAGATTCAAACCTACAAATCGGAGCTGCCGGCCTTCTTTGCGTACAACTGCCTGCTGGTGGTCTCCGACGGGCTCCAGGCCCGCATAGGGACCCTGACCGCCGGCCGCGAATGGTTCAAGCCGTGGCGTACCGTCTCAGGTGAGGAAGTGGCCAATCCCCACTTGCCAGAGCTCGAGGTGATGATCGAGGGTGTCTTCGAGACGCGACGGCTGCTGGATCTCGTCCAGCACTTCATAGTCTTTGAGGATGATGGCAGCTCGAATCTCGTGAAGAAGATGGCCGGCTACCACCAAGTTCATGCGGTGAATGTTGCGGTAGTGGAAACGCTTCGGGCAGCAAAGCTCCGGGAGGCGCTGCTTGTAGCCGAGCCGACTCCGGGATATGGTGCCGGCCGCCGAGGGGGCAATCTGGGTGACCGGCGGATCGGTGTTGTCTGGCATACGCAAGGGTCGGGAAAGAGTCTCACCATGGCCTTCTATGCCGGTCGCATCATCCGCGAACCGAAGATGGAAAACCCAACCATTGTTGTTCTAACCGACCGCAATGACCTGGACGATCAGCTCTTCGGCACCTTCTCCCGTTGTCAGGACATCTTGCGCCAGCCTCCGGTGCAAGCCGAAAGCCGAGCGGACCTGCGCGAGAAACTCTCGGTTGAGGCGGGCGGAGTGATCTTCACCACCATTCATAAGTTCTTCCCCGAAGAGAAGGGTGATCGCCATCCCGTGCTTTCCCAGCGGCGCAATATCGTCGTCATCGCCGACGAAGCCCACCGTAGCCAGTACGACTTCATAGACGGCTTCGCGCGCCATATGCGCGACGCGCTACCGAATGCCTCGTTCATCGGTTTCACCGGCACCCCGATCGAACTCACCGACAAGAACACTCGCGCCGTCTTCGGCGACTACATTAGTGTCTATGACATCCAGCGAGCGGTCGAGGACAAGGCGACTGTGCCAATCTATTACGAGAGCCGCCTCGCCAAGCTCGAGCTGGACGAGCGGGAGCGTCCCAAGATCGATCCCGAGTTCGAGGAAGTGACCGAAGGTGAGGAAGTCGAGCGCAAGGAGAAACTCAAGACCAGGTGGGCCCAGCTTGAGGCCATTGTGGGGTCGGAGAAGCGCCTGAAGCTTGTCGCAAAGGACATTGTCGAGCACTTCGAGCAGCGGTTGGACGCGATGGAAGGCAAGGCCCTTGTGGTCTGCATGAGCCGGCGAATCTGCGTGGAGCTGTACCGCGAGATCGTGGCCTTGCGGCCGGACTGGCCTGCACATGATGCCAATGGGGACGACGAAGGCTCGATCAAAGTCGTGATGACCGGGTCGGCCTCCGATCCCCTCGGCTGGCAACCGCACATCCGCAACAAGTCGCGCCGGGAGGTGCTCGCTAAACGTTTTCGCAACCCTGGCGACCCGCTGAAGATGGTGCTCGTTCGCGATATGTGGCTCACCGGTTTCGATGCACCCTCGCTCCACACGATGTATGTTGATAAGCCGATGCGCGGGCACGGGTTGATGCAGGCAATCGCTCGGGTGAACCGAGTTTTCCGCGACAAGCCCGGCGGGCTGGTCGTGGACTATCTGGGGCTTGCCCATGAGCTCAAGGCCGCACTCGCCATCTATACCGAGAGTGGCGGTACTGGGAAGACGGCTGTGGATCAGAAGCAAGCGGTCGCGGCAATGCTGGAGAAGTACGAGATCTGCTGCGGCCTCTTCCATAGGTTTGACTGGTCGAGATGGATTACGGGCAGCGCGGCCGAGAGATTAGGCTTGTTGCCACCGGCGCAGGAACACGTCCTAGCGCAAGAGGATGGGAAGGACCGCCTGCTCGGAGCTGTTCAGCAATTGTCGCAGGCCTTTGCGCTTGCGGTACCCCATGAGGATGCGCTTCGAATACGCGACGATGTCGGCTTCTTCCAGGCCGTGCGGGCCAGTCTCGCCAAACGAGCTGAGGGGGAGGCGAAGACCGAGGAGGAGCTCGACCTGGCCGTGCGCCAGATAGTCTCGCGCGCGGTCGCATCCGAAGGCGTAGTGGACATCTTCGCAGCGGCGGGTCTCAAGAAGCCTGATATCTCGATCCTATCCGACGGATTCCTTGCCGAAGTCAAGGGCATGCCACAGCGCAACCTGGCCGTGGAATTGTTGCGCAAGCTGCTCTCCGGCGAGATTAACACCAGGCGCCGCAAGAACGTGGTGCAGGCACGGTCCTTCGCCGAAATGCTGGAGAAGGCGCTCTTGCGCTATAAGAACCGTGCCATCGAAGCGGCGCAGGTGATCGAGGAGCTCATTGAGCTCGCGAAGCAGATGCGCGAAGCGGGCGCACGCGGTGAGGCTCTGGGTCTCAGGGAGGACGAGGTCGCCTTCTATGATGCGCTTGAGACCAACGACAGCGCAGTCAAGGTGCTCGGTGATGAGACGCTGCGGACCATTGCGCGGGAACTGGTCACCACCGTCCGTGCTAACGTCACTATCGACTGGACCGTCCGGGAGAACGTGCGCGCTCAACTTCGAGTGCTGGTGAAGCGTGTCCTGCGGAAGTACGGCTATCCACCTGACAAGGAAGCTAAAGCGACCCAAACCGTCCTGGAACAGGCCGAGGTATTATCAGAGGAATGGGCAACCGCTTGAGGGTACAGGAAGGTGGGTCGGTAGATGCTTGAAATCAAGCTCTCTAACGGATGGGAAATAGGCGACCCGGAAGCAAGAATACGGGACTACTGCAATGTGGAAGTTTACTCCGGCTACGACGATCGGCATGACATATCCGATACGATAACCCGTGACACCATCATTGCAGCGAACCGGATCTTCGCGCGGATTTCTGGCGCGACTGGTCAACGGATGATGCTCTCTGAGAGCATCAGGGAACGCCTCAGGTCAATCCAGAATAAGGATCTGGGAGAAATCCCCGACGATGAGTGGACGTCCCGCCGTGGCAATCTGCGAGCACTTCTATCAGATGCCTGCTCGCTGGATGGCGTCCGGATCGCTGTTGCCACCAAGGTCCTTCATCTCAAGAGGCCGAAGCTCATACCGATACTCGATGCCTTCGTAGTCAGGTTCCTGGTGGGGATTGATACGGCTAACGTCGCTCAGAAGGAACGACTGATCGACATAGCATGCGATGCCATTGATATGATCCGGGCGGATCTTGCAACCAATCGCGCAGCGTTCAGCGCCCTTCAGCGGAGTCTGTCAGACCTCCCGATCCTGTTTGAGAATGTAAGACTGTACGACATCCTGATATGGTCTACAGAGAAGTGGGATGTGAGGGAGGATCCGAGAGCCATCTATGGTACGCCCGAGACTGCTGGGAAACGGCGGCCCCGCCCAAGTACCCCGACCACTAGGCGGGCATCGGACAATGGTGATCTTACGGACGCTCCGTGAGAGGAGGCTGAACGGGATGCCAGGCGGGCCACAGAAAGCAGAGGTAGAAAAGGCCATTGCAGAGTTCTGTCTGAAGATTATCCAAGAACCTCTGACATATTTCTCCGAGGCGGACTGCCAGCAGCTCCTGGTCGAGGAACTGAAGAAAGTCGAATGTCTCCGGGATCAGTATCGGACATCTGTCCGGCGGGGTCAGGGTTCGAAGGGCCGCTACACCACGGCATTGATCCACAGGGAATACGGTGGGGGCGGGGCCACTCGAATAGATGTGGTGGTTTTCTCGCCGGATGACGTGAAGAGGATTGACAGCCCGAATCTGATGATCGGTAGCGACTACCTCGACCCTGTCTTTGCATTGGAACTCGGGACTGAGAAAACCGCTGACACCGCCGCTCATTTGAAGAATGACCTCGCGAAGCTGGGGCGCAAGGTCAAGGACACCGGATATATCCTCCACTTCTACCGGGACACGGCTGTCGCTCGTACGGGCACTCGACGTCGCCAGAGGACGGAAGAGAAGATTGGGCGAATCTTCAAGAGCGCCTTTGCTGAGCAAGAGTCGACGGGTGCTGACAAGGTGAAGATCCTGCCCATTCTGATCAGAACAGGACGAGATCAGGCGCGAATGCGGGGCAAGTGCGAGATCTTTGATGGGTTGCACTGGAACAAGGTCAATGTCAGCCGCCCGGATCACATTCGTAGAGCGATTCTTGATCGGTTGAAGTAGCACTCTGCGACAGGTCAAAGCCCACGCCATCCGCTCTGACAATCTCCGCCTTGACAACCACCGCACCCTGTGTGATCCTCCACCTGTAAGACCCTCTATGTCCTCGCTGGAGGGTTTATGTTTTGTGGGGCTGCTACAGGACGTACGATCTCCAGCAACTGATTGGGATTCCGTCCTCGGGGGCATTGCTCAGCACTGCCACGGGGATGACCCGCAAGACCATGACGTGCCCGATATTCAAGCTGCGTGATTCTGTAACTGGCGACTTCGATACGGACAAGATCATCGGTGTCGTTAACTTCGACTCAATGGCCGCGGGTTCTGAGGTTCTTGTTCAGAACAATGACTTTCGGGAACACCTGGAGAGCCAGATGTGGAGATTTTCTCAGTTGTGTTCTTATGTACTATAATGTTACACTACAAGTAAGGAAGGAGGAAAGCCATGCGCCGGAAATCCGTAGCCTGTAAGCAGCAAGCGCGGGAGGACCTACATTCCGTCAAGATAACCTCCATTCCATCCAAGCCAGAGAAGGCTTTGCCTCTGGCAGAGATTCTCAAGCAGATAAGCGAATCCAGGCCCCAAACTAAGAAGGAATCGTAGATCTCTGTAACAACTCTAGCGCTGAGATTCGCCCGATACTACTCTTAGTCGTCCCCATACGGGTTTACTGAACCTGTGTGGCCCCCTCTGGGTTGCGACCCAGAGGGTTTTCTATAGCAATCGGGGCCGACGCCACGCTTACCCGATCCCATGCGACTGCCGAGCGGGAGGATGGTCTCAAAGCCCGCTGAAGAGTGATGGCCCGTTCTGGTCAAGGGGCGGATGGATGCCACATTCGCCTTGACAGCCTCCGCTCCTAGTGCAACACTCCAGTTGTAAGACCCTCTAGGTCCTCCCTGGAGGGTTCATGTTTTGTGGGGCTGCTACAAGGCGTACGACCTCCAGCAACTGATTGGGATTCCGTTCTCGTCGGCATTGCCTAGCATTGCCGGCGGGTGGGGATCTCCAGACGCGGAAGGAGGATTCGACGATGGATCGCGTGCCTCCGAATCAGGTTGAATACGGTCGGTTCCTCGCGGAGCTCAAGCACCGCATATGCACGGCCCGGATCGTGGCCTCACGGTCGGTGAACCGGGAGTTGATCCTGCTCCATTGGGACATGCGCCGCTTCTATGGGGCCTATGGTCGCGGGCCAATTCTGCAGCAGGCTGTTGCAGAATTACGGAAGGCATTACCAGCCAATGGTATGCGGCGATTCTCTGGCTCACCTGTCGAGGTTCTGCGGCGCCCGGCCCCGTGGTACGAAATGTCGGCACTTGACATTAACTGCCGACATATTGTACATTCGACTCAAATGATGACCCGAAGCAGACGGACAAGGCAGTCAGGACACGAGCTGAGGCTTCCCGATCTGTTCAGAGCCCGGGATCTGGCATCTCTGGGTATCTCAAGAAGTAGTCTGTGCAGGATGGTCGGCTCGGGCGAGGTGGAAAGGATCGCGCGCGGCCTCTATCGCCGCCGATCCGCGCAGGTAAGCGAATACCAGACGATCGCGATGGTCTCCAAGCGCGTCCCTGGGGCGGTCGTTTGCCTCCTGACCGCCCTGCATATGCACGGCATCGGGACCCAGGCCCCGAGGGAAGTGTGGATCGCAATCGACCGCAAGGCACGCAAACCCAAAACCGATGGCCTTCCGGTCCGACTTGTGCGCTTCTCAGGCCGTATGCTCAAGTACGCAGTTGTGACCCAGCGGGTTCTTGGTGTTGAGGTCTCTGTGACATCCCCGGCACGCACAGTTGTGGATTGCTTTCGTTATCGCCGTAAGATCGGGCTCGATGTCGCTCTGGAAGCGCTGCGCGATGTACTCAATACCAATCGGGCCACCCCCGACGAAATAGTGCGAGCTGCCGAGGTATCTCGCATGAAAACCATCATCCTGCCCTATCTTCAGGCCATTGCCTCGTGAGCAAGAAGCCGCGGAATCTGCCGGCGTCCGTTAGAGCACGGCTTGAGACTCTCTCTCGGGAGCGTGGAGAGGACTTCCAGTTTGTGCTCCAGCGCTATGCCACTGAACGGCTCCTCTACCGGATAGGGCAGTCGGCCTATCGGGATCGGTTCGTGCTCAAGGGCGCAAGGTTGTTTGCTCTCTGGGGCATCGCAGGTTATCGAGCCACGAGAGACCTTGATTTGTTAGGTTATGGCCGAGGCAGCGCGGAATCCATCGGAAAGTGTTTCAGGGAGATCTGCGCTCTGGCAGTAGCCGAAGACGGTCTTTGCTTCCTGGTCGTTTGAAAGATTTCTACGACATGCTTGTGTGTTCCCAGAACTTCGAGTTTGACAGCCGGGTGCTCGGATCCGCTATTGCTTCAACGTTCAGCCGACGGCGAACGCCGGTGCCTATGTCGACGCCATCGTGCTTAGCACCAGTCTTCTTCGAGGATGCGGTGCGGATTGAGCAGTGGCGTGCCTTTGTCCTCAGGAGCGGGCTTGCTGAAGCCCCTGGCGACTTCGCATCCGTGGGAGAAGCCCTCAGAGCCTTCATCGTGCCCGTTCTCGAAGGCTTAACCTCTGGCGCTGCAGCACATCTGACCTGGCAGCCTGCAGGACCATGGCGGTGAGGTGAGACCCAAGATCTTTCTTGACAGCCCCTCCCAGCTCGTGCAAGACTCCACCCGTAAGACCCTCTAGGCTCCTCCCTGGAGGGTTTATGTTTTGTGGGGCTGCTACAAGGCGTACGACCTCCAGCAACTGATTGGGATTCCGTTCTCGTCGGCATTGCCTATCATTGTCGGCGGGGGTGGATTCTCGAGACGCGGAAGGAGGATTCGACGATGGATCGCGTGCCTCCGAATCAGGTTGAATACGGTCGGTTCTTAGCGGAGCTGGAGCAGCGCATTGCGAGCGCACGTCTTGCGGCCGCCCGATCAGTGAACAGGCAGTTGATCTTGCACTATTGGGACATCGGACGAAGTATCTTGGAGCGGCAGCAGACCGTGGGGCAGGGCGAGTCGATCATCGAAATGCTCGCGGAGGATCTCCGATCCACCGACCCGGGAAACATCGGCTACTCCGCGCGGAACTTGCGTAGCATGAAGCAGTTCTATGAGGAGTACTCCGCCCCTAGATTCTGGCAGCAGGCTGTTGCCAAATCGGGGAGCTCAAGACCATTGCCCCAGCGCCGAACTGTCGGCACGTCTGAGTCCCACAAGAAGATGCCACGGTTATTGGCGGAAGTCCCGTGGGAGCAGCACCTTCTGATACTGAACAGGGTCAAGGAACCTGCTGCCCGCATCTATTATCTGCGGGCATCTGCTCGGCTCGGTTGGAGCCGAGATGTACTGCTCAATCAGATCAAGGCTCAGGTCTATGAGGGGACGCCCGCGGGGAAAAAGGCACAAAGCGTGTAACTCGCAGGCAGGCCCGCAAGTGTTTCAGTTGTTGTGAAACACAGAGCGATATGTCAGTTGTAGTGATACAGGTGGTTCTGTTTTACACGCGAGATTCGCTGTGGCCAGAGCGGGTGGTAGCTTTCACTTGACTGCTATCAGCCAATGGCGTATAGTAGGAGGCTGCGAAGGCTTGTACGAGGGTGTGCCAAAGTTAGTTGAGATTTAAGACGGCTCCAGTACCTGGTATTGTGGAGTTGGCAAACGGCCACAAGGGCCAGGGAAAGGAGCCTAAGATGAGTATGGGAGTGGTAGGACGTAGAATCAAGGGAAAGGTGAA
>JAZDEY010000016.1:0-12380 GCA_043808325.1 Candidatus Eiseniibacteriota bacterium | reverse complement strand
CGGATTTCTCCTCATCCGACAACACAAGCAGCCCTCTTGGCCGGCCGGCTTTCATGAGTACCTCCTTGTCGATAGGAACGGTACCCACTATATGCGCAGAACCATACATTAATCAACTTGTTTATGGGACACGACACTAGTTGGCCCCAGTGGTATAAGTCAAAGCCAAAGAGGCAGGCCCAGGCTCCACCATCAGACTGCGCCCAGGTGCACTCGTAGCGGCACTTCCCCTTGTTAAGGAGCACAGAATCTATTGTTCCGGTGGTCCGCGCGCGCCGCAGATAGTCTGCGATCATCCGCTGTTGCGGAAGAATGGGATGGAAGCGCACCTTCCCACCCTCCTCTACGGCGGTCGGGAATGGCAAATGCACGGCTCGAGTGCCGAGGTCGCCGGGCAGGAATGTCCGGTACAACGCGGCGTGGAACGCGCGAACCCACCGAAAGACCAGCGACTTAAGATCGAGATCTCTCAAGACGACTGTCTTCGCACCCGAGGTGGGATCCTTCCACCCATCCAGCTTGATGCGCAACCTGGTCGGGCTTACTGGACGTTTGTGAAGCCGCCTGATAAGTTGGCCGATCTGCTCATCGGTCACCGATTGTGCCGTGTTGCATTTGCTGTGGGTCGGTAGCCAAAGTGGGAAGTCACGGTCAGGTTCGAGAAAGATTGTCTTGGGCGGCACGTGGTCCAGGTGCCTCTTCTCCTGCTTCCGGAAGGATTCTCCACATAGATAGCAGAACGGCACGGCCTGAGCTCGTCGAACATCTTGCCTAGTTACTATCGATGGCAACAGAGCACTCCGCCCTTATGGGGCCTAACTGTGCCGCTCACCCGCCACGTTTCGGGGTCGGGTGGAGCGGCTGGTTGGGCGACCAGGGTTTCGGGCCCAACCATTGCTGTATAGCCCAATCAGTCCCCGAGTTCTTAAGGGTCACCGTTGCGCCGCCACGGGGAAAAGCTACGTATAGTACTGCTTTCACCCTTGCCGTCCATTCTCTGAGTTCGAGGGACCAAAGTACCCCCGGTATCGGGGGCTGTTCAACACAGATGATCTGGCCCGGCAACGCCCGCGGCACTGGCGCGAGATGTGCCTCTGAGACCGGGCGCAATGCGATTCTCGCACCGGCCAAACGCTCAGTCAGAGCGCTCGGCGGATCGATCCACACCCCAGTTGAATCGCGTCCAAGAGAAACGAAGTATGTGGTGTCCGTGACGCAGCTATCGGCAAGGTAGCGCACGATGAACGCGAGCATGTTGGTGACGTCTTCTGATCCCCGCAGCCCTGGTTCGACCAGCAGATTGGCGGGCGGGCTCCCAGCAGCATTGTGACCACACCCATCTACAATCTCCTCCACGCGCTGCCGCGGTGAGTGGGAACAGGCTGTTGTGCACAGTAATAAGACGGCTGCCAGCGTCAGCACTCTGCCCTGCATTCACCACCTCTCAACGTTCGCCCAATGAACAAGATCAGACCCGGCGGCGTGTTAGCGCCGACGTCGGCTCGAGCGCCCTGTTGGGCGCGACTATGCGTTGATGAATTGCTCCCACTCCTGCCCCCAGCTAAGAGATGGAACGGCCGGCACACGAGGTACAGATGGAACAGCGCGTACGGGCGACACCGATGGCACAGGTGGAACTGGTGGTACCGAAGGCACCGGCAGAACCGGGCCGCCAGATGCGCCTCTTGAGAACGCAACCACGCCACCACCGTGATCCCGGAATAGCCCATTCTTGAATATTCCAAGTTGCTGGCCTCGGTGACCGTAGACATTAGTGCCGTTAATCACGCCCGCATGGGAACCGTTGAGATGGTAGATATCATCGCCACGTTGCCATGCAACAACCTGGCCTGCGCGATTGTAGATCGGCTCCATTTCTCCCTCCTTGGGATTAGTGCCCAACCACTGTTTATACTGATCCGTAAGGACCACGCTTGGACTGCTGTCCTGTCGGCGGTATGCTCAGACCATCTTAGCAACGAAGTGCCCTGATTTCAACAGATTTCCGACGGTTGTATATGCCGAGGTTGGCATTATACGGTCTCCTGATAACACTCGGCCCGTGGCGTTATGCTGCAGCTGCGGGGCGTGGACATCCTTGCTCGCCGGTTCGAGAGTTGGTCCACTTGGTCTGCCGGGGGAATTTCACCTGCAGATGCATGCTCCAGGGCAGCGCAAGAGGAGCGAGTCATTCGGGGCGAGCCAAGCGATAGATTGGATGTGGTGCAAGGCCAAATGGTGCAGACCAGTCAGGACTATGAGAGGCTCAGGGGTTGCTCAGAGACAAGGAATTCAGTGAGATTGCGGCCTGGGTGGTCGAGATCGGGCCCGCATAGATGGCGAAGAGGATGTGTGATGTGCTGCTGAATGCTACCCCGTTTGACACACCCTGTTGCTTGGAGGTGAGCAGGGCAACGTGGTTATTTCTCACGATGACTTCCGAGGCGAGACTGAAAGTGGCCATACTGAAGGGATTGACAAGTCCTCGCGAAAATGATACCCGGGTGGTATACTTATGTGAGCTCCCATCAGGCTCATTTCCGAAATGAGGGTAATTGGCTGGAAAGCCGATACGAGCGAAGCTCGGGCGCAGGGCTTTGGCGACCCAATGGGGGACGAGCGAGATGATCACGCGAAACTGGCAAGTAATGGCCATAACCTTATGCGTGCTTCTATCATTGACTTCCGGATGTGGGGACTCCGCAGCCAAGCGGAAGGCCGCTGCAGAGAGAGCTACCCGGAGAGATGCAGTAGCTAATGCGATAGATGCTCTACGAAAGATGGAGGCTGCGACACAAGTCGATGTCAGTTACGAGCAATACGGCCAGCTGCTCATCGATGCAAAAGCCAAGGTCAACAATGCACTATCTGTGCTACCCGACACAGTGCCTGCACTGAAGGACCTGAGTACTGAGCTGAGCGGGGCGGTTGATAACTACTACTCTGC
Source organism: Candidatus Eiseniibacteriota bacterium (assembly GCA_043808325.1). GTDB lineage: Bacteria > Arandabacterota > Arandabacteria > Arandabacterales > Arandabacteraceae > JAZDEY01. Next base: position 9,433 of record JAZDEY010000016.1, on the reverse strand, counting down.
CAAGGTTGAATGGGGCTACAAGATTAAGTGGCAAGGGAGTGACTACCGCATTGAACGGGTTGCAGCCCTGTGCGCCGAAGAGATCCGCGACAGATGTTGGAAGACGGCCTCTGAACGCTTGGCCAGCGCTTCTCGCATCGCCTCGCTGGAGTTGCGTGAGGAATGATCCGTGTGATTCGTATACATCGTCTGAACTGCGAGCCACCCTTGGGACATGGACAGCAAAGCTAACAGAAGGACGGTGCCGCCCCAGCAGTTCCCAGTCAACGGCGGCTCCGAACTGGTCTGTCGACCTGGGTCAGCCGGAGCTTCTCCGCGCGACGCGGCACGCGACCTCAACACTTCAGGAGTTACTTTAAGTGATCGCTGTAACTCCTTCATTCGCATAAGCCCAGTAATGCGAATAAGAAAAATAGACCGAACTAGACCAAAATAGACTTTTCCACGGAGATTCTCAAAAGTCTAGTGAAAACGGGCTAAAATCGGGGGTAGAAGGGGGTCGGACGGCGTGGTCGATGCCACTAATCCATTGACAGATCAAGAGTTGCAGGAGCAGGCCAAACCACTATACCATGGTCTAGTTTTCACTATACTTTCACTATACTTTTGGGTCAATTCACTAGACTTTCGGCCCCCCGGAATAGACTTTTCAAACGGAAGGGCTACAATTTCTCGAGGGCTCTCCTGAGCGCCTTGTCCTCGACTCGGGCGTATATCTCCGTCGTGCTGATGTGCCGGTGCCCGAGTGCCGTCTGGACGAGCCGGAGGTCACCACTTTGCCTGTACAGGTTCATTGCAAACGTGTGGCGAGTCGAGTGGACCGTGAGGTGGCGCTTGATTCCAGCCTTGTCAAGCCAGTGCTTGAATCGCAGCTGGACTTGGCGAGCACACAGGTGACCGCCGCCGCGAGAGGGGAAGAGAGGGTCGTCGGGGGTGAGTCCGAAGGCCTTGATGTACGATCTCAGAAGTCTGCGGACCCTCGACGTCAAGTAGATTGACTGCCTGGCCCCGCCCTTGCCTTTGATCTGCGCTGTCCGCTGGTTGAAGTCGACATCGTGGACCTTCAACGCGATTGCCGAGCCGAGCCTAACGCCGGTATGGAGCAAGAACGCCAAGATGGCTCGGTCGCGCTCGGCAGCTTGGCCGTCAGCGTCTCGGGCGGCTGATAGGAGCTGTTTTGTCTCGCGAGCAGTCAGGTGTGCCGGGATCTTCGGCTCAGTCCGGCCATTCTTGATCAGCCTGGCTGGGTTCGCGTCTATGTAGCCAGCATCGGTCAGGAACTGGAAGAAGACCCTGATGGCTGTCTTGGTCCGGTTGACGGAGATTGGGGGCTTCGTCGCCGGGACTTCGGAGATGAAGTACTTGGCGAGGGTGTCAGGGGTGATGTTCGCGATGTCGGGGTCTGCGCGCACCCAGCCCCTGAGGTGCTCGAGATCCCGCAGATAGGCGTTGCGCGTGTGATCGCTCTTGCCGTCCGCTCGGAGCTGGATCTCGAAGTGACGGATCGCACCGGACAGCTTCAAATTGGAATCCTCCACATCGCCTTGGGTTCATCTACATGACCGCTCTTACGTCTGCTATAGTCAACCTCAATCAGGGCTGGCTCCCGTTACCCTCAAATGCATTTGAGATTCCCTTGGCTTCAGGAGCACTATTGACCGGAGTATCTCAGATTGTCGAGTCCTGCATGAACTGAGCTACCCGAAGCTCGAGATTCCTGGCATCTGCGCTAGGGAACGCAAGTACGACGAGGCCATTTCTTCTTGACAATTCACGACCCAATGGTTAATATGATCAGCCATAGTCGGCTTACAGGAGGCTACTTGCAAGCAAACACCGCCAATTGTCTGAACAGTCATACATGTAGCGCACTATTTCGCCAGTGATGTTGGTCTACTGGCAGCTGTGGAAGGCCCAATATCTTTGGAGCGCAGGATGCCACCTGACAGGTCAGATGAGCCAATCATAGGCTGTTCCGGCCCGGAGAGCGCCGATGAAGGGGGAAGATATTGATGAGATCTTCAGTCGCGGGCCTGGTGGTCTTCATCCCGCTGTTAGCCTATATCGTCTATATTGTCTTTGACAGGCAGAGGAAACTGAAACCCATCGTCCGCGCAGCCAACAAGTGTAGGCGGGGTTATTGCATACATTATCAGGTCGACAACGAGCGAGAATGGTGCCCGGTAAATGAAGAGCATTTCCAGAGGAACGCCGGTTCGGGGCCTTCGTGCAATGACTCGCAGGCCCTAATCTCCGAGGACGAGCTCAAGATATGGGCGGCGCAGTACTCAAAACAGGCTGCTTCTAGACAGAATGTGATCGCTGCTCTTGCGATCTTGGGCACGGCTTTGATCTCGCTCTTCAGTGGAGGGAAATGAAGATGGCAAAGGTGATCCTGGCAGAGTGTATCCATGAGGATGTCCTACGCCATGAAGAACATTCCAACACTCTGTATCAGTATATCAAGAGGATTCTGATGCACGAGGGGAAGGACCACTTGGGCCTGTTTGGGAGAGATGCGAAGGATGTTCCCGGCTACGAGAGCCTTCTGTACGTCGAGCCCAGGGAACTCAAGGAGAAAGTAGACTATGTTTGGGAAGACATCAAGAGAAGAACCAAGGATATTGAGTTCAGGGATTTCACTGATACCGACGAGCTATACGGGTTAGTCGCTGATGGCGCTAAGAAGTGCATCTTTCTACTTGGCGACATTGGCTGCGGGAAGTCCACATTTATTGACCATTTCAGGAAGGCGTACGATGCGCGGGCCGAGAAGCCTCTCTCCATTTTCTTCGATTTCTCACCTTGGCGTGACAAGATCAACTCAGAAAGCGACTATGCCCAGATGAAGGGTGAGTGTCACGGGGAAGTTGGAGAGGCCATTGCCGATACTATTCAGTCCAACGGTTTGTCCGAAGCCTACTATACGTATGTTGTGCGAAACGCCAAGCATCGTAGTTTCCGCAAGTACAAGGCTATACTGGACAATCATGAGAAGATCAATGTAGATCAGTTGCGAAAAGACATTGAAAGCTGGGAAGAGAAGAATCAGCTGAAATCCATCGTTCTCGGATTTCGGTTTCTCAGGGGTCATGGCTTCAAAGTCCTTATGCTTCTGGACAACGTTGATCCGATCCCCATTTCTTACCAGGAGAGTTTCGCTCGGGACGCGCTTGAGCTTTCTCATCTTGCTGACATACAGGTCTTGATAACGCTGAGATTCTACTCGCTTGATCTGATGGCGAACGTGGCGGGTGGCTACCGCCTGGCGATATTCATGAGAATTGACCTGCCTCCTATCCGTGAGTTGATCGAGAAGCGGGTGAAGTATTTCATTTTCGACCAAATGGAGAAGAGCGAATACAATATCCCTTGGAATGGAATTACGCTTTGGATAAGTAGGCAGAGAATGATAGAGATCGTTAACTATGTCAACAAGAACCTTCTCGATGATGAACTTATAGGGACACTGATTTGTCTGTCCGATATGAACATAAAGTGGATACTACTGAACTATTCAGCGGTTCTTGACACCAAGCATGTCAATCTAACTCCGGATATTGTATACAGCTTCTACCAAGAGAGATACAAGCCAGACCACATCTTCACGATGAAAAGCTACGACCTGCTGCTAAAGTCCGTCATAACGAACAAGGGAATCCTCTTCACACAGAAAGGGTCAAGGGTAGAGAATATCTTTCGATTGTACACCCCAGTCCGGGAAAAGCGCTTTCTCAATCTGATCAAAGCATATCTCCTGACCATTATGTACAGGCTCTCCGTGCAGAAGGCCGGCCTGGAAAACGAACGAAGCTTTGTCGATAAGGAGACGATTATTGCCCATGCTATTGCCTTGGGATGGTCACGGAGCACGATCAATGCCGCGCTCCGAGAGCTGTACTTCAAGGCCCTTCTGTTTGGCTATGAATCAGACTCGTTTGAGTTCACCAGCCGACTGGCCCTATCCAACAGCGGCGTGTACCATTACTCCAGAGTGTCTCTAATGGTCTATTATCTCTTCTTCATGTTTCTCCACTTCCCCGTGGAGGACACTAAGTTAGAGGGATACTTCAGTGAGACCACTGATTCATTCGGGGAACGCAAGTACATGCTTAGAGGTGAAGATAAATCGTTGCTAGACGATGACCTTGTGCACGCTCTCGTTGGTGATTTCATACTTGAACTGGCCGACATGGAAAAGGCGTTCATGAAGGCTGCTCTGAAGAGCCCACAGGCCATTGATACATATAGGGCGTGCATTGGAAGGCCGCTGTGCATTAGATTGATTCACTCGTATCGGAGCCATTTGGAAAAGGGTGGGAAGACCGGCTTCGACCGAGTGCTTGCTGCCCTTGATTCTGTCCATAAGGACTTGGAAAGGGAATGCGCGGCTGTACTTGGATAGGGGAATGCGGACCCAACGAGAGCCGAAGAGTGCCTTCGCAGGGCCGTTCCTGAGCGCCAACGTCGATTTGATCTGCCCACCTTCGCCGGTTTGCTTCATAGCCGTCCTGGCGCGTCGCGGCCACCCCAAGATCGTTCTTCCTATCGGAAGGCCCCAGCGAATTGAGGATTCTTCTGGAGGAGAAGCCCGAACGCGTGCCAGGGGTCAGGTTGGGGTTTGCCTCCCCGGAACCGTCACTTTCCTGACACTGTCAGATTTGGGAGGGTTATTCTCGTGAACCTTGGGCTGGCCCGGGCGTTGGCTCGTGCGGGGCTCTGATGGGATGTGCCTGTAAGGCCAGATGCCGGCGGATAGAATGAGGAAGTGCCAGTCGGGCTAGCTCGTCGACGGGCATTCAATAGACGATCAAGAGAGCGAGGTTCGTGCCGATAATTCCGGCCGCGAGGCACACACGCATCATGTCCTTCCTGGTCTGGGGATGCCATCTCTCCTCGAAAACAATGGGAACCACCAACAAGGCTGACAAGAAGCCGTTTACGTGTTGCGGTCCTCTCAAGAGTACTGCGCCTGCCACTGCGCTGAGTATCGCTCCCCCCCAGTGATGCTTCAGAAGCTCCCAAATGAGCAACAGCAGGCAAGCCACCTTCGACACAGTCAGGAGGTCATGGGCGGTCATAGGAGATTCCCCGCTCTCCCGTGTGTGCCGGTCAGCATGAGGTTTGAGGCAGGCGGGTCACCCCGGCTGCTCTCCGGGAGAGTACCCTCGCGGGGCGTATAGCTCGCTTCCCTTCGAGTCTAATCATGGTTTCGCTTCTCCGGATAACTCCTCCTGGACGGGCGCCATCATTACTGAGCTACCGATATCACACAATCATGGAGCCTTCAACTAGTTCTCGCGTGCTTGTAGGAGGCTCCAAAGCCTGCGGCCGTCACTTTCCTGACACTGTCAGCTTCCTGACGCTGTGCTTTGAGATGCTCATTGGCTCGACCACAGGTGACCCATTGCCATGCTACGTGGCCGCACTGTAGGCACTCGTGCCCACGTCATATTCCTCAGTTAGGGCTGAGGCCAACCACCCTCTTCAAAGAACACGTAGTTGACATACTGAAGCCACGCAACTGCGCGAAGGCTGTTCTCCTCCGTGTCGTAATCGGTGTCCACACCGTGAAGGACGAGATGCCGATTTGGACCCACAATACGGCGACCGGCCACAGCCATCGTGGAACGAGCGCGCTGGTTGGCTGAGATTGGCAGTTCAGGCGCAAATGGAGCCAATGCGGCCTCTGCGAATCGGTCCCCGCCCGCGGCCGCAAACTCGTCCAAGAGTCTGAGGAGTGCCCTGGCGTTGTATAAGTGCCCCTCGGTTTTCTCGTAGCATAATCCGTCAGCCTGAGCGAGGAACACGGGTACCGAGAGAGCGTATCTGCCATCGCGATGCGCCGCAAAAGCTTGCGAGAGTATTCTCGCCCTCCCCGGGTGAGCTTTGGTCAACCGCTCCTCGATGCTGGCGAGTTCTCGGGTAAATACTCGACATAGGTGTCTATCCACCTCAGCGCCGTCTGACATCGCGGCCAAGGTCACCAATTGACTTGTGGTCATGGTCCAAGGCTCTGGGTACCATCCGTGTGCCGCGAGGCGGTTCAGAAGAACCCTTTCCGTGTCGGGGATGGCCTCGAAAGCCTCGATGAATCGCGGTGCCCATTCAGAGAGTTTCCGTTGGAATTCGTCGCGAACCCGGTAGAGCTCAATCGCGATCTGTTGAATCTGCGAAAGAACATCAAGTATCGACATATCTGCATCTACCTGTCTGACTCCGGCTTATCCAGCCCCACTCCCTGTCAGGATAGTTTGGGCGGCCACGTATTCCCGAGGCTCTCAAAAAGTTTCCGCCAGAACTGCTCAGCCGTCATGCTCTTGAGGCATTTTCTGCAGAACGCATAGTCGTTGCCGCTCAATTCCACGACCGGCAAGAAAACGTCATCGGACGCGCAGAAGTGACACTCTTCCGGGTGCTTGTACTTCGAGCTCATACCCTGACCTCCGCTTACATGTCAAACCTCGCTGACCCCGAAGCCGGCCCACCCTCGCACTCCGACCGAACTTGTCGGAGCTGACCAGCTCGGGCCAGCATTGTCCGAGCAGACCTAGCAGTAAGCTATCGCAATTTCCCAGGAAGTCAATGGAGTGAGTAGGTGCATCCGTTCTACTGACAGTGCGACTCAGGAAAATGCCCCCCGAAACAGCCTCCATCCTCGAAAAGCATGGCAAATCGGCCCGTTTCCAGAGGTGAATCCTACGGGCATCAGAGGCTGTCCCCATAAGCCGTCACTCTCCTGACACTGTCAGATTCGTGACGGCTGCTCTTCGAGTCCGCTAGTCTGGCCTGGGGTGCCAGGCTCGGGGGCTGCCATAGGAAATGCTTGCAGGGTGAGGAGCCACGGATTAGAATCGAACCCGAGCGAGTCTGGATTCTTTGACGACGGACATATGAAGGGGGGCATGAGGACGTGAGCAAGAGGAGGGAGAAACGCGCGAAGCTGTCAGCGGTCGAATCAAAACCGGCCAAGGGCGAGTTCGTCATGCCGCCGGAGGTTGAGGAACAGGATGAGCGGGCGGACGCGCTGCCGCGGCAGGAGGAGTTCTGGCGACCGCCTACGCGCTTCGGCAGTGTGCCGGTCGAAAAGGAGCCGTTGGGCTGGGACCGGCGGAAGGGCTTCCGCAAGCTCTTCCCTGCTATCTATTTACCCGTCCAGGTGGTCGAGCGCGTCGCCTTCGGCCATCCCGACCTCGAACCCAACCGCCTCTTCTGGGGCGACAACCTGCACGTCATGCGCCAGCTCCCCTCCGAGAGCATCGACCTGGTCTACATCGACCCGCCGTTCTTCTCCGGGCGGCAGTACAACGTCATCTTCGGCGACCAGAACGAACTGCGCTCGTTCTCGGATATTTGGGAAGGCGGGATGCCGGGCTACCTGATCTGGCTCAACGCCCGCCTCTACGAAATGAAACGCCTGCTGAAAAAGACGGGCAGCATCTACGTCCACTGCGACTGGCATGCAAGCCACTACATCAAGGTTGAGATGGATAAGATTTTTGGCTGGCGTGCCTTCTTAAACGAAGTCGTGTGGGCCTACAATGTCGGCGGCAAAGGCTCTTCTCGCTGGGCACGCAAGCACGATGTACTTCTCTTCTATACAAAGACAGATGAGTATGTGTTTGACGGAAAGGCGGCCGGCGTAGTTCGAGAGACTGGGACTAAGAGCTTTGGCGGAATAATCGGCACCGATGAGCAGGGACGACGCTATCAGGACAAGCTAGTAAAGGCGACCGGAAAGTATTATCGATACTACCTCGACGATCCCAAGGTACCCGAGGATTGGTGGACCGACATTAACAGCATCCAATCGCAATCCGCCGAAAGGATTGGCTACCCTACCCAGAAGCCAGAGGCCCTCCTGGAGCGGGTGATTAAGGCATCAAGCCAGGAAGGTGGGGTTGTTGCCGACTTCTTCACCGGTGGCGGCACGACGGCGGCGGTAACCCAGCGACTGGGCCGCCGCTGGATCGCGTGCGACCAGTCGCGGGTAGCGGTGGCGATCACGGCGGACCGGCTGACGCGGCAGGTTGAGGAGCAGACGGGCAAGCTATTCCCCGTGCCGGACTTCACCATCGAGCACTGGGGCGTATATGAGGCGCGGCGGCTGGCCGACATGCCGCCGGAGCAGTTCCGCGCCTTCGTCCTCAAATGCTTCGGTGCGGTGGCGGAAGAAGATCAACCGGGCATTCACGGGATGAAGGGAGCGATTCCCGTCTGGGTGGGCGACTCGAACCCGAGGAAAGGCGTGACGGCCCAGGACGTGCAGGACTTCGCCAACGGAATCCGCAAGACGCTACGCTACCGGCAGGACAACCTGCGCGACGGCATCATGCTGGCGTGGGCGTTCCGACAGGACGCGATGGATGCGGCTGAGCGATTGCGGCGGCTTGAGCAGACAGACCTCAATTTCATCCGGCTTGACCAGGTCCGCATAGACTCGCCGCGCTTCCGCGAGCACGTGGCGGCACTCTCGACGGGCACCGCCGACTATGAGAACTTCCTGACCTTCGTGCAGCCTCCGAAGGTCGAGGTGGGCTACAAGCGCATCGCGGCGCTCACCTACCGCTTCGACGTGAGCGAGTCGGTGGTGATGAACGCCGGGGCGAAGATCATAAACGTGCAGTGGGATTTCGACTATAAAAAACGCTTTGCGAGTACACCGGGATATTCGTTCGTGCGGGGGGGGAAGAAGGAACCGGAATTGCAGGCACAATACGAGTTCCCCAAGGCGGGCAAGAAGTGCATCGCCTGCAAGGTGCAGGACGATATGGGCGGAGAAGGACTCTGGACCGCCGAGATCGAGGTAAGCTAAGCACATGTTCAATCAATTCGCACGATACGAGGACGCGTTCCGCGACTGGCGATGGGACGGGATGCCCGGCCTGAAGACAGAATCTTTCAAATATATCGAGTTTCTAACTTCGACGGACGACGACCAGACAGCGCGGCCCGGGACGCTCTGGCCGCACCAGTGGGAAGCGTTCCTTCGGGTGGTCTATGCGCACGAGATTCGGGGCAAGACCGAGATCGGAGCGGACGGATTGCTGCTCAATATCGTGACGGGCGGCGGCAAGACGGCGGATATTGCGGCGATTATCGCCTGGCTGCGTATCGCGCACAACGTCCAAAAGTTCGTCCTGCTGTGCCCCAACCTAATCGTCCGCGACCGGCTGGAGGAGGACTTCCAGGGCGGGAAGGTCTTCAAGGACCGTGATTTGATTCCCGGTTGGGCTTCCGCGATGAGTGAGTTCGACCTGACCACCCTGGGCGGCGGCAAGGAGGGCGGATGGTCGAGCCTTTTCAGCGCAAGTGTCATCCTGGGAAACATCCATCAATTCTACCTGAGCAACAAGAGCGGGCAGAGCCACCTTTCGGCGCTGATGAACGGGCCGGAGTTCGCCCTCTTCAACGCCGAGGCGCATAACTCGCC
>JAZDEY010000015.1:0-3187 GCA_043808325.1 Candidatus Eiseniibacteriota bacterium | reverse complement strand
AATCACTCGTTGAAAAAATCCAGCTCTATATCGATAACTATAACCTCCATCCAAGACCTTTTGTCTGGACGGCAACTGCCGACTCAATCCTTCATAAGCTTGAAAGACTTTGTCAACGTATTTCTGGGACACGACACTAGTACTGTTACGTCCCTGGAGGCAAACACTAGAGTAAGCTGGAGGAAGGCGGTCGACGCGATTGGCTTGTCTTGGGGGGATCCAGCAGGGATCAGCATTCCGTTCGAGCTGCGTGGTGCGGGCGTCCGGCGCCTTTTCATGGTCGCATACTTCCAATATGAGGCGGCCGCCTCGCTTCATGAGGCGCAAGGGCCGAAATACATTTTTGCCGTCGAAGAACCCGAAGTCCATCTACACCCTGGAGCCCAACGGGATCTTGACGTTGCGTTTCGTGATCTGGCCGATCTCGGACATGCTGTCATTTTCACAACCCACTCGCCCGTATTCGCATCATCGGCACCACTAAGAGATGTTGTCTTGGTCGTCCGGCCAGATGCTCGAGCAGAGGTGAGGCAAGTGCCTCGTATCGACGCACGCCAAATAGCCGCAGAACTCGGTGTGGAAGCCTCCGACCGTTTGGTCGGCAAGAACCATGTCATCCTTGTCGAAGGCCCACGTGACGTGGAGTTCTATACGACGGTCCTTTCTTTGCTTCATGGTGACGGACATACGGCCTTGGATCCCAATGCTGTTCTGTTTCTTCAATGTGGCGGCATCAGCAATCTGCGCTTCAGTATTACAACGTGCTGTATGGACTCGGCGGGTCTGACGTGGGCAGTGCTGGCGGACAGTGACCGCAATGCAGCAGCTGGTCCGATGGGGAAGGATGCCCAAGAGCTGCAAGCAACGTGCCCAACATCGTGTTCCGCGCTGAAGTTTCTGACCAGAACTGCGATTGAGAACTACCTAGATGCTTCCGCCGTTAGCGCTGTAACTGGAATAGACTGCGTAATCCCGCATTATGGCAAGCCAACTGATCGCGCTGGTAGCCTCCTTAGCAAAGGAACACTCAGACGGATTAAGAGTGCAGCGCCGGGAGTGGCACAAGCGATGGGCGCAGCCAACATTGTTGCCACCTCGCTTGATGCAAACGGAATCAGTGAATTTGCCATCATCTTTGAGGACATCAAGAGGGCATTTGGTTTGTGATCGGACGAGCGAACGATCGGCTTCACGCGGCCGCTCGACCCCCAGGGCTGGTCGGGCGCCGGTGAGCAGCGCCGTTCCGCAAGACCATGGGCGGGAGGAGAGGTTTAGCCCGTATAGAGTTCTCACAGAAGACCAAAGATGTCATCGCTGCGAGAAGTGGATACCGGTGCAACATTCCATACTGCAATCGGCCCACAGTGGGCCCGGGAGCGGGACCCCACGAAGTTGTGGGGAGTGGCGTAGCAGCTCACATTTTCAGTGCATCTGAAGGCGGACCGCGTGGCCAAGGCGGCCTCACCGACGAGGAACTCTGCCGACCGGACAACGGAATCTGGGTGTGTGCAGACCACGCTCGGTTAGTCGATGCGAACCAAGGTGGAAAGTATCCCCCTGCGGTACTGCTCAGTTACAAGCATCTGCAGAAAGCCCGCGCTGCACGAGCACAGGGTGGATCTCACACCCCGTTTCGGTGGCTCCAACAGATGCGCGTGATCCAAGGCCCCATCTTCGCGCGCAACCAGATCCTATCATTGGGGAAAATCAGTCTGATCGTCGGGAACTATAGTACGGGCAAGACAGCCCTGTGCGAGTGGCTTTCGGCCCTCTCAACCCTCGAGTCGGTTGGCAGATGGAGGTCTGGTGATCCGGCCGAGTATCCAATTCGTGTGGAGATCAGCTATTTCGACCCTGAGCCTCATACTGCGGGACTCTCCATCGGCCATGATGGCTCCCTGGGTTACTCGCTCGATGATAGCGACGTGCCTCTCTGCCCGCTGCCCATGAAAGTGATCTATCCCCGCAGTCGCGAGTCATGGGAGCTGCGCCATCTCGACGACCTTCAATTCCTTTCCATATTGCTCGGGGTTGATCCCGCCGTGATCCAGAATCTGGCTGCTCACATAGGTCGTTGTCACGCCAGGTCTGTCAGCAACGTGCGATTTCTTGCAGAAGGTGGCCGGGCACGGCTCCTTGCTGATGTTGAGGGCACCGCTCCCGGACTCTCGTTTGCAATGTTGTCGCGGACCGAGAAAGATCGTGTGGTCATGGAGTTTGCAATTGCACTGTGTGCCACGGTCGGCAAATACGATTCGGTTCTATTGATCTTGGACCCGTGTTTCGCGGGCCTGGACGCAGCATGGTTCCAACGCTATACGGAGCGCCTATCGGATTCCGAGCATCCCTTCCAGACGATTGTTGTTGTACCGACGCGGCAGCTCGATGTGAGCAAGCTCCACTGGCAAGGGTGGGAGATAATCCGCACTCGAGGAATCCCGCCCTGCGTGGCTTTGAGCCAAGAAGTACGTTGACAGATGAAGTGTAACACGGCGATGATTGCCGAACCGGTGGCTTGAAACGGACGGAGACTGCGGCGTCACGCACTTGCAGGGGCAAGCGCCGCGCCGCTTAGCTACACCGTCAAGACGCTTGAACAACCGTGGTGATACTGAGAAACCGAATGGAAAACAAAGAAGCCACAGCCCGCATCAAGATCAACAAGCTGCTCGAAGCGGCAGGCTGGCGTTTCTTCGCGGAGGGAAACGCGCCCGCCAACATCTGCCTCGAACCCAGCGTCACCATCAAATCATCTGATCTGGATGCCCTCGGCGAGAACTTCGAGAAGACCAGCAAGGGCTTCATCGACTTCCTGCTGCTAGACACCAACAGCTTCCCACTCATCGCCCTGGAGGCCAAATCGGAGGACAAGAACCCGCTTGTCGGCAAGGAACAGGCTCGCAAATATGCTAAATCCCAGAACTGCCGCGTCGTCATTCTCTCCAACGGCAACCTGCACTACTTCTGGGACCTTGAGCGCGGTAACCCCTATATCATTACGTCCTTCCCGACACCGGACTCGGTAATCGGCTACAAGCTGGTCAAGCCCAATCCACAAAGCCTCATCGAAGACAAGGTCGGCGATGACTATATAGTATTGACCCAGCGCCCCAACTACCAATCCGAAGCGGCGTGGCGCAACGAGGCCGAGCGTCCCGGTTATATCCTGGCCAACAAACTGCGTTTC
>JAZDEY010000014.1:0-6072 GCA_043808325.1 Candidatus Eiseniibacteriota bacterium | reverse complement strand
GCCGCCTCCCCTATGGGATCGCCACTACCTATCAAACCCGCATACAACTCTTGCTCCATCCGCACACTCGGTGCTACTCTTCTCATGGTGTAACCTCCTCCGGGCTTCTACCAAAGCCCGTTCTCTTAGGGTCTCATGGAGATTACACCTCTTCTGCTTTTACAGGAAGTCTATGACATGACCCGAGCGGGTTATACGGCTCGTGTTTTTCGCATCTGCATTTATTGCACTGACGACAGGCGTTTCGCTTGCATCCATGAATTTCGGAGGCACTCAGTACAGAGTCGCAGTACTATCCGACATGCTCCGCAACATACAGGTTGCCGATCTGGATGGCGATGGCGATTTGGACCTTATTTCCGGAAGCTACGCTTCCGCAGCATTTGAGCTTGTAGCCTGGGAAAACGATGGCACTCCTTTCTGGAACCACTGGCCGCGGCACTATATCGGGGGAACAACGCACGATGTCTGCAGCATAGGCATAACCGATCTCGACCACGACAACGACCTCGACATCGTAACTGGCTGCGGTACGGACGTGTCGAGTAGCTATCCCATAATTGCCTGGGAGAGGACAGGGCCATGGTCTTGGACACCTCACGAGGTGGGCACGCTCACCTGCAAGGTAGTCGCCATACGTGTTGCAGACCTTGACGGAGATTCCTTCTTCGACATCGTGTCTCTGGGGTGCGAATATAGCGGGGAGACTCGCAACGTGGTGGTCTGGCAGAATGACGGCACGCCATTTTCGGGGGCTTGGACAAGCAACACGGTCTTCTCAGGATATGCGCTCGGGCCTGGCCTTGCTGTCGGTGATCTTGACAATGATGGCGACGATGACGTTGCCTGCGGTGGTAACGAATACTACATCTATGCCCTGCAGAACGATGGTACACCGTTCTCCGGCGCCTGGCAGTCCAACTACGTCGGCTCCGCTTGCGGCGGCATGGTCGGTTACGTCGAGATGGCCTTCCTCGACGGAGACGCATACCGCGACATAGTGACCACCTGCGGCTACACGCCATCGTACACACAGAGTATCTTCCGCAACGACGGTACGCCGTTCTCGGGATCATGGCCGAGTAACGTGATCGGATCGGTGTCTGCACCTACTGGGGGAGTCGGTGATTTTGATCTGGATGGCGATACCGACATCATGACAGGATGCAATAAGGGCGATTTGTTCATCTGGGAGAACGATGGCACGCCGTTCTCCGGTTCATGGGGTAGCTACCTGGTTGGTAGCGCATGCCCAAACATAATATCCGCGCAGGCAGCTGACGTGGACGGCGACGGTGACAAGGACATCGTAGCGGCCAACGGCTACGCCGCTGGATGTCACAGGATCAGTCTCTGGAAGAACATGGCGCGCACTCTGGGTGAGAGACGGGCCACTGATTCTGACCCTGCCTTTAAGGCCCGAGAGACCACAGTTGACGATGTCACCGGGCCTTTGGGTGCGGCCCCTGCCGATGTTGCCCTGTGCGCTGCAATCCCGAATCCGAGCGTGGGAGGCGTCCAAATAAGCTTCCACGTGCCGGCGGCCGGACCGGTGCTCGTCACGGTTCATGACGTCCGCGGCATGATTGTGCGAGAGGTCGCCAATGACCGTCGTGATGCCGGATACTACTCGCTTCTCTGGGACGGCAAGAACGCCCGAGGGGAGGAAGTCACGGGCGGTATTTACTTCGTGACACTTGAGGCAACAGGGAAAGTTCTTAGGGACAAACTCGTACTCGTGCGATAAGGCCATATGTCCTCCCACTTTCCGTTGAGAGTGGTGTGGTTGTTGTATAGTGTAGTGCGATTAGACCACATCTGGACGGAAGTAGAAGGAGGGCGCGATGGCACGCACAGAGGCGGAGCGGCTAAGCGAGAAGACAGTAGAGCGGCAGTTTCTATACGAGTTGGAGCGGGATTTTGAGTTAGCACCTGCTACGTCGCGGGCGGTATTGGCGGCGGTGCAGCAGGTGCTATTTCCGTTATCAGGGAATGGAGAAATACGAGAGGGGCAGTTGCGAGCGACGGCAGTGAGTGTAGATGAGCCGTCGGGCAAGCCGCTGAGTGAGATGAAGAAAGTGGGTATAGTGGTGACAGTGGATGGTGGTTTGGAGGATCTTGAGATATTGAAGCGGTTTGGCGCAAGCAGGCTTCGTCGGGTTCGGCTCATGCGGATGGCTGAGGAGGCAGTGGACCAGGGCGGAGTCTTAACGCAGGAGGATCTGGCCCGGCTCTTACAGACTGGGGTTCGTACGATTCGTCGGGATGTAGCATCGCTAAGGGGTGGTGGAGACTGGGTAGCGACACGAGGAGCGGTGAAGGCGATAGGGCGGGGTCAGTCGCACAAGGCGAAGATCGTTGAGATGTACCTTCAAGGGATGACGTATTCAGAGATAGTACGACGTGCGCGTCACAGCCCGAGTGCGATCAAGCGTTACGTGGAGAGTTTCGGGCGGGTGGTGGTGTTGTGGGAACGGGGAGTGGAAGAGGCTGGGGAGATGGGCTATATTTTGGGGATGAGTGCGCGGCTGGCAGGTGAGTATCTGGGACTTCGCAAGCATTATGCCAGTCCACAGTATGAGGATCGGATGGAGGAGATAGCGCGCCAGGTACGGCGAGTTCTTGGTGGCTGTGTTGGGGGAAAAAGGGGGTCCTGATGAGAACGCTTCCTGATCGCTATAGGACAGTGGGCTGTCGGGACTTTGCCTCAGCAGTGGGATATATGCTCGAGACGGAGTTCAAGTTAGTGGGCAGCCATCGAGTGATTCGCATGATTGTTGAGTCGATCATGGAGTTGCATCGCGAGTTCTTTCCGGAGACGACGCATCAGAGACCGGGTACGATCCTTTGGGCGACAACTAAGGCAGGAGATGGGGCGAAGGTGAGTTGGGGTAAGCGGGCGGAATCGTATGGAGTACAGATGGTTCAGTTGCCACTGGTAACAAAGTCAGAGATAGAGTCAAGGATGGCTGCAGGTCCTGGTCGGGACCCGAAAGATAACCGGAGAAAGGATCTCCGTCGAGGCATGGGGACGCTTGTTCGTCTGGTGAAGAGTGCAGCCGAGCAAGGAGGTCTTCTTACTGGTGCAGAGTTATCCTTGTTGATGAACCGATCGTTGATGAAGATACACGAGTATGTCCGGACCTACGAGCGAGAGACAGGCGAGGCGCTTCCTCTGAAGGGCTACGTACTTGACATGGGCAGCTCCCCGACCCACAAGGGTATCATCTGTCGTAAGTTTGAGGAAGGTATGAGTCCCCCGGACATAGCGCGGGCGACGGGGCACGGTCTGGACTCAGTTGACAACTACCTTGGGACCTATAGACGGATCAAGGTACTTCTGAGGAAGGGCTTCGACGTTGAAACGATCTGCCAGGTGACAGGCAAGGCACCTCGCACGGTAGCTCAATACTTGGTGATCGTGGAGCATTATCATCCGGAGCTGATGAGCAAGGAGCATGGGGAGTGGCTGACGGGACGTCGTGAGAAGATCGGGGCTGTGAGGTCCTTGCCTGCGGAGTCTATGAACTCGATGATGATGGTCCTCAAAGAGGGGGGACTCCCAGGTTCAACCGAGGGTGAGATCGTCGCTCGTAAAGACTCTGGTGAAGCCGATTCGAAGACCGGCTGCTTCCAAGAGTCGAAAAACGCTCAAAGAGGTCTCGAGAGCAGAGGATGAGAAAGCGATCAAAAACCACTCACCGGACATATGGCCTAATAGTCGATAGCGCGGCCAGCAGGTGGACTGAGTACGCCATACAGGACAAGTTTCGCAACTTCTTGAGGTCGCAAGAGTGTCTAGAAGTGGTGGATTTGGTCGGAGCGCTGGCCTGAAACCGTGCTACCCCACCATCGAAAAGACATTAATTCTGAGGAAACCCCAAGGGCAAAAAGTGCGACCCCGGCCTTTCGACAGAGGCTGGTACATGCACCTCTGCGCGGGGGAAGCCTCACATGCGACCCACACTCGCGACACGACTGCAGTGCAGGAACGGGGCGGCACTGGTTTAGGCCATTTCTAGGGGTCTTCCCCCTGCCGTCTGCTTTACAGTGGCCCCGACAGCATAACGCGGAAGCGCTTGACTATGCTGACGGAATCGCGCTATAATGGTCGTTAGAAAGCCAAGACCGAAAGAAATCGTCGAGAGCATCCATCTTGAAAGCGTGGTAGGCGCCGGCATCGCGGCGGGCGTGCATGACCAAGTGGAATCCTAGCCCGGTTGAATGTCCGGCATGTGGCTGGCGGCATCCGTGATGGAGGTGCGAAATTATGAAACGGTTTGTCATGGTAGTCTGCGTTTCCCTCTGCGTATTAGGGCTTCCCCACTTGGCCTATTCAGGAGAGACGCTCCTGTTAGAGGATGCGTGGAGCCCCTCTTGGTCGCCGGACGGAACTGCGCTGGTGTGCAACCGCCCTACACCAACGTACGAAGACCAAGACATTCAGATTTGGATGGTGTCTGCGGGGGGAGGCGATCCGGACACCTTGTTTGTGGACCCGAATGGTGCATTTGGCCCAATGTGGCACCCGGATGGGAGACACATCGTCTATCATCGGTTCAGGGAAGGTGACGAGCTGCCTCAAGTATACGAGTTCGTCGTTTACGATCTTGATGGTGGACCGTCCGTGGTCTGGCAGGTACCGGAGTTCTGGGATGATCCTGGATTCAGCCTTACTCCTGATGGAGAAGAGGTGCTTTACACGGTGTGGGATCCGGTAGATCATGAGATTTGGGCGCTCAACCTATCCAGTGGGACAACCCGCTTTCTTAGGCATGGCACTGGCGGTGTTATTTCCCCGGATGGTCAGTGGCTCGCGTTCTTCACCCAAAACGACAGTCTGGCAGTGGAACCGATTAGGGGTGGCGAGACACGGCTATTCGAGACTGGCAGCTTTGCACGGTGGACACCGGATAGTGAGAAGATCATCTTCACGGGGTGGAGTATGGCCTCTAACCCCGAACTTGTGGTTGTCAGCCGGGATGGAGCGTATAGAGAGGAACTTACAAGCGACCCGGACTGTAACTGGGGCTGCGCTGTCTCCCCTCAAGGTGATAAGGTGGCTTATACGAAGAGTCCTAGATGCGATGATCTGCCGCTTGACATCTGGATTCTCGAATTGCCATCAACGGCAACCGAGCAAACTACATGGGGACAGATCAAGGCACTGTGGAAGTGAGACAAACCCGGTGCACACATAGAAGTTCTCTGCCACGCGTTGGTCAAAGATGGGGGCAGGTCACGAAGAATCCGAAGTGGTACACCACGTGAGTTTGAATTGGAACCAGATTATGGGGTTCTTGAATGGCATGGCTTTGCTTCGAGAGGGCCAGGCCGAGCAAGACCTGACAGAAGCGGTTCCGTTCTGAATCATGAGGCTTTGGCGGCCTGCTCATACTACCACCCTTCTTTGGAATCCCACGATAATCTGGTATGGGAACAGGATTATTGGGTAAAAGTCAGGCTGGTGGGAGTATGGCCGCAGACTCTTGCTGTGGCAGTTCGGAGTTGATCTGCCGCCGCAAGGGTGCTGTCATGTGAGCTTATATGGGCCGCATCGTCGGATATCCGGGGAGGGTCTTGAGTGGCTGAATTGCGGCTGCATGGGGTTTCTCCCCTTGCCACCCTTTTCTTGAACCAATGGTATTCCGTTCCGGTTGTCGCTGGGATAAATGGCCTTTCGCCTCAGAACCGGTCCAGGCAAAAGTCGAACTGTCTGGCAGGATGAACCCTCGCATCTCCGGGCGGGTCGAGTTCATCTCCCATAGCGACCTCGGATGCAGTTTACAGGCCCATAGGTTTATGATATAATGCAAGGACGCGGAACGAGAGTGGTTCCGGAGGTTCTACCTATCAAAGGGGGCTGCCATGAAGACCATCGGTCGTAGTGTTCCTGTGGCTATCGCATTCTTACTGCTGGTACTTGTGATACTTGGGTCAAGTCCTTTTGTTCCTGTAAAATGAGAGAGGCATGACCTCCACCGTTTTTTCTCCTTGCCGTACCCTTGACGGTCACCTGATTACCTATCCAGGGGCATCCTACGAGGTCGTTTTTCCCATCGGGCCCCCCAG
>JAZDEY010000013.1:0-37687 GCA_043808325.1 Candidatus Eiseniibacteriota bacterium | reverse complement strand
TACCGATGATTCTGGCGTGCCGCCGAGTGTTACCCACAGCGACGTGACGACGCCCGGCAGTTGTCCTCAGTCTTACGCGATAGCGAGGACCTGGAGAGCCACCGATGGTTGCGGCAACTCCGCGACCTGCCTGCAGACGATTCATGTAGAGGATTCGATTCCGCCTGTTATCACCTGCCCGAGCGATAGGACCTTTGAGTGCAGTCAGCCGATCGATTTCGGTCAGGCGACAGCGAGCGACAACTGCGACACCCAGCTGACCATCACGTTCTCGGACGAGATTGTGCCTGGCAGCAACCCTGAGAGCTACCAGATACGCCTTATCTGGAGGGCTGTCGATGACTGCCAGAACTCTGCAGAGTGCACGCAGATTGTGACCATTATCGACAGAACCCCGCCGGCGATCACCTGCCCGAGCGATAGGACCTTCCAGTGCGGCCAGCCGATCGATTTCGGCGAGGCGACTGCGACCGACAACTGCGATACTCAGGTGACTATCACCTCGAGCGACCAGACGATACTTGGAACCAGTCTGCAGGATTACCAGATTCATCGTACCTGGGTTGCCAGAGACGCCAGTGGGAACTCGAGCACATGCGTCCAGGTAGTCAGTGTGGTCGATACGGT
The DNA here is from genome assembly GCA_043808325.1 of Candidatus Eiseniibacteriota bacterium. Taxonomy (GTDB): domain Bacteria; phylum Arandabacterota; class Arandabacteria; order Arandabacterales; family Arandabacteraceae; genus JAZDEY01. Next base: position 37,060 of record JAZDEY010000013.1, on the reverse strand, counting down.
TCCTCCGGTGCTGACAGTAGCTCCAGACCTTGTGCTGCCGTGTAAGGCACTTGTGGAGTTTACGGAGCCCCAGATCCGCGACAACTGCGATCCTAATCCCGTGATTTCCGATGTAACGACGACTGTACTGCCCGGGTCAGGGCCCTGCGAGTACATTCATGTGAGGTGTTGGACCGCCGTTGATGCGACCCGCAACGTCTCGAGCCAGGTCTGCCAGCGCATAACCAGGGTCGAAGACACGACCCCGCCGGTTCTGATCTGTGGCGACCCCAAGACCATTCAGGCCGGGGAGCCGCTGATCTTCAACGAACCGGCATACGACGACTCCTGCCCGGCGGCGGGATCTCTCCAGTCCGGCCCGCCTGTGGTTGGCGGTGTGACCGCGGATGGCGACACCGTCTACACCAAGACCTGGACGGCATTGGATGCTTGTGATAACTTGACCGAGTGCTACCAGAACATAACGGTTCAGTCGGGACCGGCACCCGCCGAATCGTGCAGCTTCATCTGTTGGGACTGGGCGGACGACTGCCTTGAGGGTCCCAACCGCTCGATATCTACGACGCCGACCTGTGTGCGCGATGATCATTTCAGCGAAGTCTTCCCCAATGGGCTAATGGTCGGGACGAGCACCCGTTACCACGTGGTTTGGACCAGTGCGGCAGCGGTTGAGAACTTCAAGTGCGGCTATGGACTGCCGGCCGCCCTCAAACGCAACTACACCGATCCGCAGCGGGGTGCGCTTGGGTCGATTTATGGCGAGATCCTGGCGCTGCGCCTCAACCGAGAGTTCTCGTGTGGTGGCTATTTCCACGATTTTGCCGGCCCGGGAGGGATTGCCTGCTTCGGCAGCGTGGTCGTGCCGCCGGAGGTACCTAGGTTCTCGGGTCTCTTTGTGGATCAGCTCCTGGCGATTGCGGATGCCGCCCTGAGCGGTGATAAGACTGCGTTGCTGCCGTACGGCAACAGTTTGCTGAGGCTCCAGGCTGCAACCGCCTATATGAATTGGCTCTTTGGCGACTGTGGCGGCCACGGGAGGAGGCCTGAGCACCCGCCGTTCTTGGCAAGCGGCACCATGGATAGGTTCGGCGATGGTCAGCTTCCTGAGGGCGCTTCTCAGCCTCTGCCGGAGAAGTTCTCAATGACCGCACAGCCCAATCCTCTCCGGAGCAGTGTTGTGATAAGTCTCGCGCTTCCTGTGGATGGGAATGTCGCCATAGAGATCTATGACATTCAGGGCCGCAAGGTTGTGACCGTGCTCAGAGAGCGCGTGGCCGCCGGTTACCGCAACGTCGCCTGGAACGGTACTGATGATCTTGGTGCGCCGGTGGTTTCCGGTGTTTACTTCTGCAGAGTCCAGATCGAGGGGCAGCTTGCTGCAATGCAGAAACTGATGAAGCTATAGGAACAATCAGCAGTAAGGCCAGCGTGGTGACCTTCCACGCTGGCCTTTTTTGTTGGCGGCCGGCCACGGCAGTCGGGGCTACCTGGTAAGTACCAGTTTCAGCGTGCGGACCTCCGATGCGGTCACGAGCCTCGCGAAATATAGCCCTGGCACTTGCCTGGGTGTGCCGTCCTGTCCCGGAGTCCACCTTTCCTCATGACGGCCAACGCCGACCCAGCCGTCGGCCAACACGGCGATGCGCCTCCCGGCAACATCGTACACGGCAAGATAGACGTTGTCCGGCATGGGTAGCTCGAATCTTAGGAGGAAGCCCTCTGAGCTCGGGTTGGGCTCAGGCATGTTTAAGACGACCCTGGAGATTGTAGTGTCCGGCCCTGCCTTGTCGGGATCGAGATCGTCCTGCGGCAAATTGAGTCCGCCCTGATTGTCCACCGAGAAACCGCGCACCACGGGGGAATCGAAGTGTGCTCCCATCAGGCCCGTGGTCGCAGTGACGTAGAAATGGGTCCAACATGTGTCGTCGCCGCTTGCGTCACCATTTGTAGGCGCGATGAACCTGTAGGAGGCCTGGCCCGCCGCCGCGACCGTCCCTACGATTTCCCAGGCAGCGCCGTCGGGGCCATACTCATAGGATCCGCCAACCTGCGGCCCGGTCCCGCTGCCCAGGGTCTGCAGGCTCGGCAGTACGTCCTTGCGCTTTCTGCGGATCTCGTACTTCTTTACCCGTGGTGAAGCGGCTTGGTCGTCATTGCTACTCCTGGTCCAGGTGACTTCGACGTATCCGCCTCTGTCGGACGGCACGTCGCTGACATTCGTTATGGTCGGAGTCTTTGCGATAGGGGCGCTCGAGCTGGCCGCAGCCACGCGCATCCGAATGCCCAGATCCCCATTGTTGAACTGCATGAATGACACACCGGTCGAGCTTATATAGGAGTATCCGGGGCTCTTCGGGCCGACAGCATCGAAGCCCACAGGATAAATGCTGGTCGCATCGGTGATCTTTACCACAACGTATATGTCGTTCCCTCTGCTCACCCGCAGCGGGGATGAGAGGCCGACCGAGTGATAGCCGGCGAGATCGAAGGCGTTGTCCAGGCTGCTGGCAAGCAATGCGGAAGGTGCGCTACCGCTGAAGGTATCATAAATGTAAACGTCGACGTCGGTTGTTGCGTCAAGCGTCCAGAACTCGATCCACTCGACGGAGCAGTCCTGTGAGGCAACGAACTTGCACAATCCCCACGCAGTCTTGCCGCCGTAGCCGAGACTGCCCGTGTAACCGGCCTCATCGTAGTACAGTAGTTGGCGAGTCGGATCGGAGTCCTGCCATCGATAGAGAAAGGAGGAATAGGAACCTATCTGGGCTGCGCCGTAGGCAATCGTGAAATAGCCCCGCTCCGATCCATAGCCGCACGTGCCGCCCCATGCTGTCCCCCAGCTGTTCTTGACAATCCACGCGCCCGTGCCTCCGGCATGCGCCAGATTGTCGTCCCACCCGACGATCAGCACCGCGTGGTTTTGAACGCCGGCGCCGCTGTAGTAGAGGGCATATGAACCGTTGTACCTCTGGAACTCGGTGTACCACGCGTCCCGATTTCCGGCGTACATGGCTGCATAGATCGGTCCGTAGGTCTGGATGTAGCTCTTGAGCACGTCCACCGATGGTACGGCGGATCCGGAGATCACGCGCCAGTCCAGGAGCGTCTTCTGATACGTGCAGCTGCCGGTACAGGCAGCATTGCTTGCTACGTATGGATCGCAGGATTCGAGAACCGTACCCTTGGTCGACAGATAGTGGGCGACTCTCCAGTCATTGCCACCACCGCAGCTTGATCCGAACCATTCGCATTCCTTGACGTTGTTCTCTGAGAAGTCCAACGCGTGGCCGGCATCGATCAGGACCCTTGACTCAAAGTTGGCTACAGCGGCGAAGGCGTAGCATGCCCCGCAGGAGCCCTGGTTCTTAACTGGGGTAATCTTGCCCGTGGTGCGCCAGTCAAACCTTGATGGCGGCGCTGAGCCCAGCATGGCGAAGCCGCTCGCCAGTGGCGCCTTCAGGTGCGAGAAATCGCCCGGCGGTGGCACAAAGCCCAGCCCGGGCGGCTGGTCATCGGCCTGCGAAGGCCGGGCCGGTGCGATCTGCGGCACCGCCTCAAGCATCGCGGCCTCTTGGCCTGAACCGAGGGCACCTGCACCTAGGTCGGCAGCGAAAGCCAGACTTACGACAAGGAGAATGATGGTTAGCGTACTGAGTGTGGCGATCCGTGCAGTGGTTGCATGTCCTCGCGGCTTGGAATCTCGCATTCTGATACACCCCTTTGACCAGTACTTGCCAGGTGTTGTCGGCGAGGACATCTGTACATCTGTGGTATCGGCCCTAAGGGGGAAATCTTTAGGGCATCTTCAGATCTTTCTGCCGGCCGAAGAGAGACCCGGGTCGACCGGTCGTAAGGAAGCCACGCGGCCGATGGGCCCATGAAAGCCGCGGCGATAGGGGTTGATTTTGGGCCCGCAACTGTGCGATATTACCCCGTATACCGCGTCGGGATTAGACGGCAATCCATATGTCCTGGAGCGACCGATAACTCATAGCACTGGATCGGAGGAGGCTAGCAATGAAAGTAATCGTCTTTGGCGCATCGGGAAAAGTCGGGGCCGCGATGGCCTGGGACCTAGTCAGGCAAAACAGCGATGTTGACCAGGTTGGCATTGTCGGCCGGAGGCTGGAGACCCTTGAGAGGACCAAGAACTGGGTCAAGAGCGATAAGATCGCCTGCCACGCAGTTGATGTTGCGAATAAGGCAGACCTCAAGAAGATGATGAAGCAGTACGATGTCGGCATCATTTCCATGCCGAACCGTCGAACCAGCTACAAGGTCGCCGAGGCCGCGATCGAGGCTGAACTCAATATCGTTGATGTGCTTGAGGAATACCATCGAAGGCCTGACCTCTATGAGACAGAGGGCCTGGAGCTCAAGGCGGGGATGTCGATTCCGGATTACGGCGAGTGGCTTCATAATCAAGCTCTCCAGAGTGGCGTCACATTCATGAGCGGCATCGGCTTCGCCCCCGGCCTAAGCAACATCACAGTCGGCGAAGGCATTCGCAAACTCGACAAAGCTGAGATCGCTTTTGCAAGAGTGGGAGGGATCCCCGCGAAGGAAGCTGCTGCGAGGCATCCACTGAGGTATATGATCACCTGGGCCTTTAGCCACGTGCTTCGGGAGTACATGGTGAAGCTCCAGATCATAAAGGGCGGCAAAGTGGTCGACGTCGCCGCCATGAGCGATCACGAGAAATTCAGATTCAACAAGTTCGGCAAGGACGAGGAGATCGAGTGTTTCGTCACCCCAGGTATGCCCAGTTTCATCTACACTCGGTCCTATCTCAAGGAATTTGCCGAGAAGACCTGCCGCTGGCCGGGCCACTGGCAGGCAATCCAAACCCTGAAGGAGTGCGGCCTTCTGGACCTCACGCCTGTGGATGTCAAAGGCACTAAGGTAGTGCCGCGCGAGGCCCTGCTCGCCCTGATAGAGCCAAGGCTGATGGCAAACCCGGGCGAGACCGATGTCTGCGTCATGTACAACACTGTGATAGGGACCAAGAACGGCAAGAAGACAAAGGTCGAGTATTTCATGTGGGATGAAGCCGACAGAGTGAACAAGATATCCTCGATGGCGAGAGTGACCGGGTTTTCGGCGGCGATCGGCGCGGTGCATGTGGGCAGGGGACAGATCACGGCAAAGGGCATTGTGGCTCCCGAGGATTGCTATGACAGCGCCCTCTATAAGGAGTTCATCAAGGAGTTGGAACGGCGCAACATAAGCATAATCGAAGAGGTTACGGCTGTGTAGATGAAGGCTTGCCTTAGACGGTGCGGTGGGTTTCGAATCGCGCGAAGGTGGGCCGACTGAAGGGAGTCACATATGAGTACCGGTAGCCACACACCTGTGGATTTCATCCGGGCCATCATTAACGAGGACTTGAAGACCGGGAAGTACGGTGGGCGAGTGCACACCCGATTTCCCCCGGAGCCCAACGGCTACCTCCATATAGGCCACGCAAAAGCCATATGCATAGACTTTGGCATCGCCGAGGAGTACGGCGGCCTCTACAACTTGAGGTTCGATGACACCAACCCGGCCAAGGAAGAGGTCGAGTACGTCGAGTCCATAAAGGAGGACATCAGGTGGCTGGGTTTCGACTGGGGCGATCGGCTTTTCTACGCGTCGGATTATTTCGAGCAGCTCTACCGATATGCGATGGAGCTGCTCAAGATGGGCAAGGCCTACGTCTGCGATCTCAGCCCCGACGAGACCAGCGAGTACCGCGGGACTCTTACGGCTCCCGGCAAGCCGAGTCCTTACCGAGACCGTTCGGTAGAGGAGAGCCTGGATCTCCTCGCACGTATGCGCGCCGGCGAATTCCAAGACGGGTTGCGGACGCTCCGGGCCAAGATCGACATGGCCTCTCCCAACATGAATATGCGGGATCCGGTGATCTACAGGATCCTTAAGGCCGAGCACCATCGGACCGGCAACACCTGGTGTATCTATCCCATGTACGATTTTGCGCACTGTCTTTCGGACTCGATCGAGGGGATAACCCATTCCATGTGCTCGCTGGAGTTCGAAGATCATCGACCCCTGTACGACTGGTTTCTCGACCAGCTCAAGGTCTACCATCCGCAGCAGATCGAGTTTGCCCGTCTGAATCTCACCTACACTATCACCAGCAAGCGCAAGCTCCTTGAGTTGGTTGAGGGAGGACACGTCACCGGCTGGGACGATCCGCGGATGCCGACCCTATGCGGGCTTCGCAGGCGTGGCTATTCGCCGGAATCGATCAGGACGTTCATGAAGCGCGTCGGGGTAGCCAAGACCGGCAGTGTCGTGGACATGGCACTTCTGGAGCACTGTGCGAGAGAGGATCTCAACAGGTGGGCGCCGCGGGTGATGGCTGTTCTGCGGCCCCTTAAGCTCACGATCGATAACTACCCCGAGGATAGGACCGAAGAGCTCGAAGCGGTCAACAATCCTGAAGACCCTGCCGCGGGAACTCGCAGGGTCCCCTTCTCGAAGGTGCTTTACATTGACAGGGACGACTTTCGGGAGGATCCGCCCAAGAAGTTCTACCGCCTGGCACCCGGACGTGAGGTGCGCTTGCGGTATGCATACATCGTTAAGTGTGTAAGTGTGGTCAAGGACCCCAAGAGTGGGGAGGTGGTCGAGCTCCGTTGCGTCTATGATCCGGCAACGCTTCCGGCGGAAGCTTCGACCGACGGGGGATCCGCCCAACGTCGGGTAAAGGCAACCATCCATTGGGTCTCGGCGGTGCATTCCCACCGTGCCGTAGTACGGCTATATGACAGTCTTCTCACGAAGGCAGACCCGGGTGATGTGGCGGAGGGTGAGGACTGGAAATCCAGTCTCAATCCCAATTCGGTTGAAGTCCTGAATGACTGCCGAGTCGAGCCGGGCCTCGCGGTGACACCTCCCGGGAGTCACTGGCAGTTTGAGAGGCTGGGCTATTTCTGCGTTGACTCGGTCGATTCATCCCCCGGCGGTCCGATCTTCAATCGTACGGTGACGTTGCGTGACCGGTGGGCCAACATTGAGAAGTCTGGAAGGGTGGAGGGAGCATGATGCGCGGGACACCGTTCGGGGCCAGGTCCTACAGTGATCGCTTCGTTTGCTATCCTGGCGCGGGCGGTTGGCTGGCTCGCGCGTTGGTCGCCGTAGTGTGTGCGGCCTGTATGCTCATGATGTCGGTCTCCGCGGGTTGTGGCCTGACCAGAACCGGGAGTCCGGCCATCGCGGAAGCTCCCGCATCGAAGGCAGTCCCTCTGGCAAGCGCAGAGAGTATTCCCTCCGGCAACCCTCTCTTCGTCTTCGCGGCCGTGGGCGACCCGCATATCGCGGTCAACGGTACCTTCGATCATAAGTACATCAAGGCGGGCGACAAGGGACCCCAATTGCTTGCCACATTCGTTCGTGACATAAACGCGCACCGCCCCCGCGTAGGCTTTGTCGTGCTCCTTGGTGATGTCACCGACAAGGGGAACGGATCTGAATTTGCTCTTGCCCAGAAGATCCTGGATAGCCTGGCATGTCCGCTCTATCCGCTTGTTGGGAACCACGACAACTTCGAGAGCGACAATAAGCAAGGCTGGAAGAGATTCGCACACCGTGACTCGACCGATTACACCTTTGACGTCAAGGGGTTTCACTTCATCGCGATTGACTGCACCAACAACCCCTATACCCCCGGTGCGGTGGGGTGCGACAGTACCCTGAGGCTGTGGGTCGCCAAGGACCTGGTGCGCAACCCGGACAAGCCGACCTTCGTTCTATCTCACTACAACATGTGGGAACGATTCTGGAACTCTCAATTCGATACCACCCGCCACTACGCCGAGTACAGAGGCATGAAGGACCTGAGGGAGGTTCTTGAGAGGGCCGGCAATGTTGTAGCCGTCATAAACGGACATGTTCATGCCAATCGGGTGGAGCAGCACAATGGCATTTACTATATCGACGTGGGCGCGACACTGGTGGGTCATCCTTCAATAAGGTACTTCTACGTATTCCCGGATAGGGTGGAGGTGACCTACGCCTACGTTTCGGATGCTACGCTCCTGGATTATGTTGCCCAAGTCGGCACGGAGTGTCTCTACTGCTTCGACAGCAAGGCAGTCGTCGACTATGCGGACGGCAAGGTATCCGACAAGCAGTTCACCATACCGCTCCTCACTGCTCCGATGTCCAAGTGAAGGCACGGACCCCGGCTGCAAAAAAGATCGCGCCGACGCCGATCAAGATCCCGCAGGGGAAAAGCATCTCCGTCAGGGAGAACTGTCTCCAGATTGCGCCTTCCATGGCAAGCACCGCCCACTTGACCGGACTGAAATTGCTCACGCCCCGCATCCAGCCCGGCATAAAGAAGTAGGGGATCATACCGCCGCCCAGCATGGAGAAAACCAGCAGCACCGCCCAGCCGATGCCCGAGGCGGCTTCCTCGGTCCTGCCCAGGACAGAGAGGAGCATCATTAGACCGACGAAACTGAGCGCACTGGAGATGACGGCGAGCGCAAGCATCGGGAATGACGTGGGCCGTACCCCGAAGGCGAAGAAAGCCAGTGCCAGAAGTCCCGTCGAAAGAGCAACGGCCATTATGAAACAAGCGAGAGCCTTGCCTGCCAGGATGTGTGCCCGACCGATGGGCGCGACCTGAAGTCGCAGCAGAGTGCCTTTGGTGCGTTCGGTCACGATCGATATGCCGAAAGCAGCAGTGACTCCGATGAAGCCCCAGATGATGCCCTGAGGGAAGGTGATCGCGTACGCATTCTTCGGTCCGGCCCGGTGGACAGTTACATCGACCTTCTGGACCTCAATCGGCTGGATGTTGCTGACACCGCGCTGACGACTGCTATCGGGCGCGTCCGAAGACTCGGGCAGCCCTGCATAGAAGCGTTCGAGGGACGCAAATAGCTGCTCGAGGTTCTGCCGCTCCGACTGCGGCATTGAAGGCGCTTTGTTTAGGGCATCTCTCGCCCCTGCCATATTCCTTCGCTGGGCCTCGGGATTCGAAAAGAAGTCCTGGAAGCGCTTGGAGGCATACTTCATCAGAATGCCTTCGATCATGCCGGCTTCGGCGCGCCGCGCCGGATCGACCCCAAGTTCGACACGCGGTGGAGAACCCCAGAACATCTGCTTCGTCGCGTCGCCAAAACCTGGTGTCAGGACCACGTAGGCTGTGGTCTTGCCCCGTCGCACGGTCTCGACGGCGTCCTGGCGTGACGTCAGGCGGACGCTCAGTTCCGGCGCGGAGCCCAGGGTTCTCACGAATGCCTGGGACTCACTGGAGCCGTCCTCATCGACAACGAGGACCGGGATTGCGCTGCCGCCCCCTTCACCGCTAAATATGGTCCCGAAAAACACCGCTATGATCAATGGGAAGAAGAACGTAAAGAAGAAGCCCGCTTTGTCGCGGAGCAGCAGCCGCAAATCCTTGAGAGCTAAAGCCAGAACCTTATCCACTAGTTATCCCTCAGGTGTCGCCCGGTAAGGTTCAGGAAAACGCCTTCCAGATCGGGCCGTTCGACCCTGAGGCGCAGCGGGCGCTTTCCTTGCTGGATAGCCGCCAGCTCGCTCATGGGATCATCGGTCTCGATGCGAGTCTCGCCGTCTGCACACTCGGCGATTATCACGGTCTTGCCGCCGTGGGCTGCTATAAGGTTATCGACGCTATCGAGCGCAAGGAGTTTGCCCCTGTCCATGATGCCGACGCGGTCGCACAGACGCTCGGCTTCTTCCATGTAATGGGTGGTATAGACAATCGTCCGGCCCTCTTTGCGCATGGCCTCGATATTCTGGAAAACGGCGTTGCGTGACTGGGGATCGACCCCTACGGTGGGTTCGTCAAGAAAGAGGATCGGCGGGTCGTGGATCAGCGCGACTGCCAGGTTCAGCCTGCGCTTCATTCCGCCTGAATAGGTCTTAACGCGATCCCGACGCCGATCCGAGAGCTGTACGAAGTCCAGGGCCCAGGTTACGCGCTCGGAGAGCCACTGTCCGCTCAGGCCCTGCATTCGCCCGAAAAAGCGCAGATTCTCTTCGCCGGAGAGATTGTCGTAGAGGGCGAGTGCCTGCGGCGCCACCCCGATCTTGGCGCGCACTTTGGCGGATGAAGGCGGCCCGAGCCGGGCCAGCTTTACCGAGCCACTGTCAGGCCGGAGCAGGCCCACCGCCAGGTTGACCGTTGTGGTCTTGCCGGCCCCATTTGGGCCGAGAAGACCGAAGACCTCGCCGCTCGCGATCGCGATAGACAGATCGTCGACAGCGGCAATCGAGCCGAACCTCTTTGTCAGATGCGACAGGTCAATCATGGCTGATCTCTCCATGAAGCGCCTGCGACCCTCGAGCCAGGAAGCCTGGTTCCACGGCCGTCCGACGCCCATCCCAAGAGCCAGTGCAGTCGAGGGTGATTATATGGGCCGGACTATTCAAACGCAAGGCTATAGTCGCTGTTAAAAATGCGCTTGACACGCCACACGGGCTCTTGTTAATTTACACGATGCCCTGTTTCATGAAGTCTCACGAAGTCTCTTCGGTGTGCGGCATCGGTTCCGTGCATACGGATCTTTGTGGTTTGTGACATCGAATGGCCTAAGGTAGCCTACCCTGGCAGTGGCCCGTTTGCTTAGCAGCACGGTCGTGGCAGCTGCCCTGGGCGACCCGTGGGGCGGGGCGTAACAATGGTGAATTTTGCACGATGGCCTGCAGTTTTGTGCCGCGCAATGCAACTACATAGCGACTGCAACCTCATGGGACTGTGCCACTCCGAACCCGCCTGCATCTATGCGGCACTCCTGGCTCAGTCATGTGTCCCGCCGTGGCATGGACCTTGCTTTAATCGCACTCCCGGTGCCGCGAGCGCGGTACGGTTAGCCAAGCGCCTTGTCGAGGTACCATCGTCAACAGCGTCTTTATGTATGAAGGGGGTGAGACATCATGAAGCTGAGTGGATCGCTGAGTAAATCATTGTTGAGCCTGGTGTGCCTGTGTGTGTTTCTCGTCGGTACCGGTGCAGCCCAAGGGCAATCCCCTGGGTCAATCGTGGGATGGGGCTTACAGGTCATTATGGAGCCGTTGGCGCTTGATAGTCTCGTGGAGCTAGCCGCAGGCTGGTATCACAGTGTGGGTCTTAGGCCTGACGGGACGGTCGTGGCCTGGGGGTACAACTCCAAGGGCCAGTGCGATGTGCCTGCGCCGAACGCGGGGTTCGTGGCGGTGGCTGCGGGTGGGTTTCACAATCTGGGTCTTAAGTCTGATGGGACGATCGTGGCCTGGGGGCGGAACGACTATGGCCAGTGCGATGTGCCCGCGCCGAATGCAGGGTTCGTGGCGGTGGGTGCAGGCGGGTATTACAGCTTGGGTCTCAAGTCCAACGGGACGATTGTAGCCTGGGGGTACAACGACTATGGCCAGTGCACGGTTCCCACGCCGAACGCGGGCTTCGTGGCAGTTGCCGCGGGTTGGTATCACGGCCTAGGTCTTAAGTCCGACGGTTCGATTGTGGCCTGGGGGCGGAACAGCTATGGCCAGTGCACCGTTCCTGCGCCGAACTCGGGGTTTGGGGCGGTTTCCGGGGGCGAGGGTCACAGCGTGGGTCTCAAGTCCAACGGGACGGTCGTAGCCTGGGGGTACAACTATTATGGCCAGTGCACCGTGCCCGCGCCGAACGCGGGTTTCGTGGCAGTTGCCACCGGCCAGTACCATAGCCTAGGCGTCAAGTCCGATGGGACGGCTGTGGCCTGGGGATACAATGCCTATGGTCAGTGCGCTGTGCCCGCGCCGAATACTGGCTTCGTGGGGGTTGTTGGGGGCTGGTATCACAGCCTGGGTCTTAAGTCCGACGGGACAGTCGTGGCCTGGGGGTACAACACCTATGGCCAGTGCAACGTGCCGGCGCCGAACGAGGGCTTGGTGGCGGTTGCCGCGGGCAAGCAGCACAGCCTGGGTCTTAGGTCCGACGGGACGATCGTGGCCTGGGGGTACAACGGCTATGGCCAGTGCAACGTGCCTGCGCCGAACGCGGGCTTCGTGGCGGTTGCCGCGGGCTGGTATCACAGCCTGGGTCTCAAGTCCGATGGGACAGTCGTGGCCTGGGGGTACAACACCTATGGTCGGTGCACTGTGCCGGCGCCGAACGCGGACTTCGTGGCGGTTTCCGGGGGTGGGTCTCACAGCCTGGGCCTCAAGTCCGACGGGACGGTCGTGGCCTGGGGGTTGAACTACTATGGCCAGTGCAACGTGCCGGCGCCGAACGCGGGCTTCGTGGCGGTTTCCGGGGGCTGGTATCACAGCCTGGGCCTCAAGTCTGACGGGACGGTCGTGGGTTGGGGGTACAACGACTATGGCCAGTGCAACGTGCCTGCGCCGAACGCGGACTTCGTGGGGATGGCTGGGGGCTGGGGTTTCAGCCTAGGTCTCAAGTCCAACGGGACGATCGTGGCTTGGGGAGATAACTATAATGGTCAGTGCACGGTTCCCACGCCGAACGCGGACTTCGTGGCGGTGGCGGCGGGCGTCGGTCATAGTTTGGGCCTTAAGGCGAATGGGACTATCGTAGCCTGGGGTTACAACACAGACGGCCAGTGCAACGTGCCTGAGCCGAACCAGGGCTTCGTGGCGATCGCCGCGAGCGAGAATAACAGCCTGGGCGTGAGACGCCCACTTGGAAGCGGCGTCAAGGTACCCGACCCTGGAGATGTTCCCGGAGCGGCAATGTTTCAGATTCTCTCTCTGGAGCCGAACCCTTTCAATACGTCGACCAGGGTTGTTTTCCAGACTGATTGGAGGGGCCTCCTGAGCATGGAAGTCTTTGATGTGAGGGGGAGGTGCGTGAGAGCAGTTCCTGTCGGGTGTATAGAACCGGGCCGGCATTCGGCTTTGTGGGACGGACTTGATGAGAGTGGAGGCGATTTGGCCGCGGGTGTGTACTTTGTGCGCCTGCGTGGTGCTACCGGCGGGTCTCGGCCGCTGAAGGCGGTTGTGGTTCGCTGACGGATTCCGGCCAGCGGCCTTTCTCTTGCCGCCGGCCAGTTGCTGTGCTCGTAAGGTGCGGTCACCCTAGCGCCCAGTGGCGGCTCACTTCACCAGATCATGTGCCCTCGAGGACAAGTCTTCGGTTGTTGCCAGCCTGTGATCTGCGGCAGACAGAAAAGGAAAGCCCGCCACTGGGGCGGGCTTTCCCAAAACGCCGACACTTACTGCAGCTTAACGAGCTTCCTCATGATCGGCGCCTGATCCATGAAGCCGACCTTGCAGAAGTAGACACCCGGAGCGACCGCGTTACCACGCGCGTCGGTTCCATTCCAGACCACCGCATGGTAGCCGGCATCCACATCCTGGCTCAGCAGTGCCGTTACTTTCCTTCCCAGCATGTCGTAAATGTCAACCGTAGTCTTGCCCGAAGTTGGCATAGCAAAGCTTATGGTTGTCGATCCCGACAGCGGGTTAGGCACGATGCCTGTCACACCGAATTCCGTGGGCAGGGCTCTCTCCATGGGCGTCGGACCGTTCTCCAAGAGCGGCTGCTGCACCGGTATCGGCACTGCCGGCTCCAATATCGGTCTGCAGTGCGCGTCAAGGAAGCAACCAAGGTTGTTGTACCGATCCAGCATGCTCTGGAGGCTACCCATCTGGGTCCTGTCAAGCGTAGCCAGAGCTGCGTTGACAGCAAGAATCACCTGATCCTGGCTCATCGGGTAAGCGCCGTTCGGGTTACAGGCGTTAAGCACAGCCGACACCGCGTGCCGCAGCAGGTTGCGCGCGGCACCGATGGTGCCCTTACCACCAGGGTAACCCAGGGCTTCCATCAGCGTGTCGTCGGCAAGCTCACTCAGGGTTGCCGGCACAGTGAACACGGTACCTACCAGAGTGCTCGGACTGAAGCAAGCCCAGCAGTCAGGATGGTTCTTCCAGAATCCCGGAGTACAACCGTCTTCTCCCGCGACCGAGCAACAAGCTATGGCTTCACGCACCAGCTCGTTCGGAAGACGGCAGTACGGAATCCTGGCCGTCACGGTGATGGTATCGCATACTTCATCCACACCGGCCGGAACAGGCATCGTGACAGTCTGGGTGAATACGCCACCAGGATTCAGACTGAACGGAGGTATAGCAGGTACAGCCGGCTCAACCGCGGTGAAGTCCAAACGCACATCACCGGTGTTGGTCACCGTCACCAAGAACTCGGCAGTGCCACCAACAGGAACTGGATCCGTCTGACAGGTCTTGGTCACCGTGAAGTCCGGGTGCACAAGTGTGACCCTGACTATCTCGGAATCATCCGTCACACGAGTCGTCCGGTCACAGGCATCGATCGCAGTCACGTGTGCCTGGTTCACCACCGGACCGGGCTCGTTACCCGCAACTATCGTGTACGGGAAGTCAAGGGATACCCGCTGGCCAGGCGTCAGTGTACTCGGGAACCCAGGCAGCGTGCCCATCAGATCGTCGGTCACCACAACATTCGTTAGATCGGACTGGCCACAGTTTCGTATGGAGACCGTGTAAACGACTCGGTCACCGACCTTGGAAGTGTCGCAGTCAACCGACTTGCCGATCTCCACGCAAGGAGGAGGACAGACACCGCAGCAATCACGAGCCGAGCGGACTATCCTATTCGGCAGACCACAGTACGGAATCGTGGCCGTCACCGTCACCTCATTGCATATCTCCGGAGGCTGTGCATTCAGCAGGCTGACAGTCTGCGTGAATACGCCACCAGGATCCAGACTGAACGGAGGTATAGCAGGTATGGCCGCATCAACCGCGGTGAAGTCCATACGCACATCACCCGTGTTCTCGACCGTCACGAGGTAGTTAGCAGTATCACCAGGCCGGAGCGGCTCCACGCTAGTACACTCCTTGGTCACCGTGAACTCTGGGTGAACAAGATCCACTGTGGCACTGGCAAAATCGCTCACAGCGAGGGCTAGCGCGTCTCTGTAAGTGACTGTGACGGTGTTGACCAGCGGATCGTTATCGCCAGGCAGGATTGTGTAGTCGAACGTGCGAGTCTCGGACTGCCCAGATGCAAGCACAGGCGAGAACGAACCCGATAGGTCCCCCAGTTTGTCGTCTACCACACTAACCAAGGTCAGCGGAGTTCTACCACGAGTGTCGCAGTTAGTGACCGTGATGGTGTAGACCACTTCGTCACCGACCTTGGAAGTGCCGCAGTCAACCGACTTGGTCACCCTAACGCAAGGCTGACACACGAAGTTCACGCTTGGCTTCTCGTCCTGGAACTCCATGACAGGAGGACCGACCAAAGCGATGCCATCAATGCAATAATAGGCCTTCACGGTCCCGTCTGCCGCTATGTCCTGATCGCGGATCTGGTACCGAAGCTCCAGGTTCGTTGTGTGATCGAAAACTACCGCTGGATCACCTGGAGGACTCTGGGCAATGTAGAGCCCCAAAGCGATCGCATGGCCACCGGGGCTACCGCAGACTGGTGCCAACGGTTGAGGGTCGTCATCCGGACGCCAAAACGTCACCAAGGCATCCGAGATGTCGCAAGCCGGCGGGTTGACTTTGAGACTAATCGAATAGTCTATGAAGTCACCGACGTGGTATTGCCGGCCAGATGGCGCCAATTGGTCGTCGCACCCGGCGCTACTGCACCCGTTTGGCGTCCCAGCCACGGCAAGGCCCGCCACACCCATCACCACCAAAAACACCCCAAAGACTATCAATTTCAGGCTTTTCATCTCTGTTCTCCTTTCAACCAGAGGAACCCCCAAACCTCGATCATGCCTGTCGCCATCCCTGCCCCTCGCAGGAAATCGCACGATCGGAACCCCATCTACGCTCCTTCCTCAGCCGAGTAGATACCCCGCTGCGAAAGCCGCATCGGGCAGCAGATGCTGCCCGATGCAGGGCCATTTCTGATCTAGTCGCAATCCCCACAGTCCGCGAATGGGATACCCGCCAGATCCCTGGCACACTTCGGATCTGCAGGTGGAACCACTTCCTCGATCTCGACCTCGTCACCACTGTTGTTGAACACGTCGAGCAAGCCGCTCAGCCGCAGAATCTCATCTCGGTTACAATCAGCTAGGGCCTGGCGCATGTCTGCGATCATATCGCCAGGATCAGCGCCGTTCGGCAAGCCGGTGTTCAATATGGCCGCCAGCAACTGGAACGAACCGATCATCTGCGCCTGGCATATCGGGCCGCGCTTCGTACGATCGGACTCCCTGGAGGTGCTTGCCCAGAACATACCGAACACATCTGAGTAGCTGTCCAGAGTCTTCCAACCGAGATCGATGGGCCCGATCCGGTCAAAGACCGTCTGAGTGTAGACGCAGTGTGTCTGCCAGAAGCCCGGGGTGCGGGTGGCTTCGCCACCTCCGCACTGGCAGCAAGCTTCGCCCGATGAACGGGTCAAGACGTTCGGGAGCGCGCAGTACCTGGCCGGAATAGTAGCTCTCACGTTAATCGTGTTGCATACCTGCGGAACCGCACACGGCCGAGTGACGTCCTGCGTGAAAACGCCGCGCGGGTCGAGGCTGAAGGAGCCAATCGCCGCATCGTCAGTTGTGAAGTCCAGTGCCACATCGCCAGTATTGGTGATGGTTACCCTAAACTGGGCATCCTCACCCGGCGGAACCGGATCCACCAGACAGGTCTTGGTCACTGTGAAGTCTGGGTGTAAGAGGTTCACCGTGGCTTCGGCGGTCCTGGAGACCCCGAAACCGCTAGCGTCGAAGCCTCCGGCCGTCACAGTGTTGACAATGGGACCGGGGTCATCGCCCGGCGCCACTGTATACGTGATATCTCGACATTCTGTCTGGCCAGGTGTCAAGGAACTCGGGAAGGAGCCCGACAGGTTGCCCAACTTGTCGTCGATGACCGAAATGTTCTGAAGGTCGGTGTCGCCGCAGTTGCTTACGCAGATGGTGTAGGTGACTTCGTCACCCACTTTGGAGTAGGCGCAAACCTCCTTTGTGACATTTATGCAAGGTGTCGGGACAAAGTTTACGCTTGGTTTCTCATCCCTGATCTCTAGATTAGGAGGACCAACCAAGGCGGTACCGTAAATGCAATAATAGGCCTTCACGGTCCCGTCTGCCGCTATGTCCTCTTGGCGGACCGTGTAGCAGAGGATAGCTGGGTGGGTAGTGCAATCGAAAACTATCGCTGGAAAACCTAGAGGACTCTGGGGAATATAGAGCCCCCCCGCTAGCACGTGCCCGACCTCGCAGACGTCCCCAGGCGGGTCATCCGGACGCAAGAATCTCACTGTGGCATCCGCGATGTCGCAAGCCGGCGGGTTGACTTTGAGACTAATCTGGTAGCGTATAACTTCACCGACGTGGTATATCAGGCCGGACGGCGCCAATTGGTCGTCAAGCCCGGCGGTATTACATAAGGGTGGCGTCTCAGCCACGGCAAGGCCCGCAGCACCTATTGCCGCAACAAACATTCCCAAGACTAATAGTCTTACGGTCTTCATCTTTGTTCTCCCTTCGATTAGAAAAGCCCGCAAACCTCAATCAAGCCTGTTGCCATCCTTGGGTTGTGCAAAGCCACCTCTCGTACGCACTGCGCGTCTCGGCGACTTCGCCCATACGGACCCTTCATCCATGACAACGGCCGGCGTCTTCTCCTCCCTGAGAAAGACACGGCGAATTACACCGTGATCTGCCCTCCTTTCCACACGGAGTGACTACTCCTAACTTGAGGGTCCCGAACATCGTCTCCTCCCCCCAACTCGATACCCACGGTATCCGTCACTTGAATGACGAACCCAAGCATGAGAGACAACCTCACACTTCGCGCCTGGTCGCGCATTTGCTACTCCCGGCTTCCACTTCTTGTGGGAGCTCCGTTGACGAACCAGGATACTCAACCCATGGTCGGAATTCACCTATAGTTCCTCACTCGCGCTCGAATTCCTGACACGCATCGCAGTGTATCAGAAAATCGCGAGTTAGTCAAGCGAAACTTCACCCAGACCCTAACTTCGCCAGACTCCCTCGGAGCCAGGTCGGAGTCTCGCCGAGATTTACCGGCCAGGCGGGTGCCTAGCCGATCGATTTGGAGTCAGATTCTGAGGGCGCCCTGGAGCTGCCCCCTCGATGAGGATTGCAGGTAGCACGTCTGAGATGTTCTCGGAAAACTGTATTGACAAGCACAGGAGCTCGGCCTTAACTTCTTAAGGCCGAATTGCATATTGTGGGGCCATCGTCTAGGGGTCTAGGATTGGTGGTTCTCAGCCATCAGACCGGGGTTCGAATCCCCGTGGCCCTACCACTTCTGCGCAGGCGTCGGCTTATTTCATCACTATCTGTAGATCGATTTGATGCTCCCCCATGTTGTCGGCTTTGTTCCCTGAGGTCCGAAGCATCTCACGTAAAGCCTCCAGGCAAACTCCAAGTAGCCGTAGATCGAAGCGTCCTGAGTCGTGTCGGCACCATCCTTAAACCAGATGGGCGGGCAGTACTGGAAGTCGACGCCATAGTAGCCCGAGTGTATGGTCGAGTAGTGGCTGGAGGCCGGCCTCGGATACAGAGCCGGCACCGATCCAATATCATGCATCGCGCAGACCTGAATTGCGGCGGCGCTCACGTTATCCATGCCCCATTGAGGATAGGTGTTGTCCGTGCCGATGCTGGTCGCCGTGACAAGGATGCGCGGCATCAAGGGAGGGGAGACCTGGACGCAGCAACCGGTCACGGGCACCGGCGGGTCGACTTCGATGAAGGTCCAGTCGTCCTGTGAAGTCTCGATAGGCTGGCTCTCCCAGAGCGAGGCCCCCACGGGGCAGCCCAGTTCATTCGAGCAGTAGATGTTGAATTTCACGGTGTATAGGCCGGGATAGATCTGGCCGTATCCGGCGAAGTCCAGCACCCGGATGCCTACGATGCTGTGGCAGCTCTCGGGGTCGCAAGTGGCAAACCCCGCCGTTGAAGCGTCGCCGATTGTATAGAACTGGCCGACTTTGTCGCCATAGGTCCAGCCGTAGAAACCCCAGAACCACGAGAAGGTCGGACAGGGGATGTAGTAATAGTACTGCAGGTTACATTCGGTGACGGTCTCCGTGCCGAAGTCTTCACCAATTTGATAGGCCTTCTTCTCAAATCCCAAAGCCGGCAAGGCAAGGCAGACGAGCACGAGCATTATCAGCAGGGCGCATTTCATTTTAGGATTACCTCCTTGGCCTCAGTTCCTCACTTGCTACCCCCAGCCTGCACGCGCATGGTATCATACCGTTATAGGTGTGGCGAGGGGAAAATCTGCTGCGCAACACGGAGATCACTGACGTCAGGGTCGGCGTGAGAATTCCACTCTCGGGTATATAGAATTGCGAGCCCAGCGATTGCCTCTTCGGGGTGATGCCAGCGAGTTCAGCGTCCGCGGGTCTTTGCGCCCCTCAGACCGGCAATCCTCGCCCGGGCGAATTCTGAAAAGGCACCATCTCGATTGCCTCTGAGGTACTCCTCCAGTGCCGCGATCGCCGACTTCCGGTCCTTTGCCTCTTGATAACATAGCGCCGCCAGTATGGCCGCTTCCTCGCATTTTTCGCTGCCGGGACTTGCCTCGGCGAAAACCTTGAATCTGTTGCCAGCCTCCCCGAACTGACCGGCCAACATATTGCATTCGGCCATCGCGAAGGCCGCCTCCTCGGATATCCCGAGCTTGTTGCCCCTGTCCAGCTGACCGGCTCTCTCGTATCTCAAGAGCGCAGCGTCGTACGTTCCCATGTTGCGCAGCAGGTTCCCGAAGTCCATCAAGAACCGAGGGTCGTCACGCGATTGTTCCTCCTTGCGGAACATTTCCCGTAAGACCTGATCGCCCTGCCGGACGTATGAGAGCTGTCTAAGGAATTCCCGGGGCGGATAGTGGCCGACAATCCTTTGCAACTCGCCTCCGTACGGATCCATCACGATTATGGTGGGATAGAGGTTGACGTCGTATTCCCTGCACAGACTACTGTCCCGGTCGGCATCGATAGCCACGCACTCATAGGAGCTGAGCGACTCGATGACGGCGGGGGCGACATATAGGCTTTCCCTCAGGAGCCGCGACCACGGGCACCAGTATGCCTCGAAGCTCGCGAGGATGCTGCGGCCTGTCTTCTGAGCCTCGATCTTGGCCTCATCCAGGGTGCCGGACCAGTCGATTGCGGGCGGTTGGGGTTGAGTAATCTCCCTGTCCCGGGAGCAAAATGCGAACAGCACTGCCAGAATACAGACCGGCAATATCGCGCGAGTTTTCATGGCATCTCAGTGGGCATTTTGACCTAATACTATTTCAATCCCCGCCGAAGTCAATGCAAAATGAAATCTCTTGCCGAGGAAGTGCGCCTTTTGATAGGATCACGTCATCGGAAGGAGGGCCGAATGGTGAAGGAGAGAAGGAAACACAGACGGGCATTTCTTGAGATTCCCCTGGATGTCCACAGTCACGAGGCCACACGCAAGAGCTTCACGGCAAAGACCATAAACCTGAGTGCCGGCGGTTTCTATTGCAAGATTCCCTTCTTCGTCCCCGTGCTCACCAAGTTGAGCCTCTCGATGGTCGTTCCGGTCAGTGAACCTTCCGGCCGGGAACAGGATCACGTGATAACCTGCAAGGGGATGGTGGTTCGTACGGTGCCGGCGAAACCTGCGCCCAAAGTCAAGAGCTATGAGATCGGCTGTTTCTTCACCGATATCGGCGACTATGACAGACTTGTGATAGAGCAATACCTCGCGGATAGGAACCTTCCGTAAGAACACGTCCTTCGGCAATTCAGGCCTCATGTAAAGCCGTTCAGCGCCGATGCCGATTATCCTGTGTGTACGTGTGCACCCAATCCTTTGGAGGAGTGGAGTGTCTGATCAATCCATCGAGCAAATGAAGCTGGATTTCGTGACCGATGCGTCCGAGTCCATCGATCGTCTATCCCAGAAACTTGCCGGGCTCGAGCGCTCCGGCCAGTATCCGAAACACCTTATCGATACGCTCTTCCGCACTGCACACTCGCTGCGGGGGACCGCAGGCATGTTCGGCCTCGGCGAGGCCTCAAGAGCCGCGGGACTCTTCGAGAACCTCTTGGAGGCCGTGAGATCAGGGAATGTCGAGGTCGACAATGAGGTCGTGAACCTCCTTGTGGAGGCGCTCGATCATCTGGCGGTCCTGCTGAGGGGGGACGGCAGCGAGGACGGCGCCGGCGGTAGGCTCAAGGCGCTGTCTGTAGAGGCGAGAATACAGGGTCTGCTAGCGGCGCCTCGCAAGGCAAGAGCCGCGGGGGCCGAGACGACTGCTGCGCTATCAACTGTGGTCGAGAAGGCACTGGATGGCCAGCCGGTTTCCCTGTCGGTCAAAGTCGACCTTCCTTTGCTCGACTCTATCATGAATTCGGTATCGGAGTTGTTCTCAGCCCGACTTGCGCTTTCCGGAATAGCCGGGCGGCTTCCTCGCAGCAGTGCCACCCGGAAACTACGAGATGATCTCCTCAAGGTCAGCATGTTGCTCTCGAAGCGGATGTTGGACCTCCAGGCCTCCGTGGTCGAGGCCAGGCTCGTCCCGGTCTCGATGCTCTACGACCGCTTCAATGGTGAGGTGCGGCGCCTCGCGAGGCAAGCGGGCAAGAATATCGATCTCGTATGCGAAGGGGAGACCACGCGGATTGACAGAGCCCTGCTTGACAATCTTTACAATCCGCTGCTTCACGTGATTAGAAATGCGGTGAGCCACGGAATCGAATCGAGCGAGGAAAGAGCATCCCAAGGTAAGCCTCCCCGTGGAACCATCCTGCTGCGCGCTCGACAGGAAGCCGCCCACATACGTATAGATGTTGAGGACGACGGCCGCGGCATCGACCTGGACAAGGTAAAGGCGGTGGCGCGCGCCAAGGGACTTGCGATCGACGATGGCGAATCGGCGATCGAGATCCTGTTTAGACCGGGTTTCACCACCAAGGAGGCACGGGATGAGATCTCCGGTCGCGGAGTAGGCCTGGATGCAGTCAGAGAGGAGATCGAAGCCATCAAAGGTATGGTCAGTATCCGCACCGAGGTGACCAAGGGTATCAGGTTTTCAATCTGGGTTCCTCTGACCTTGGCCGTCTCGCGAGGGATGCTCATAGAAGAGGGAGGAGTCGCCGTTGCCGTCCCGCTTGGCTGCGTAGTCGAAGTGCTGCGTCTCACGCGCGGATTGCGCGAGCAGATCGAACGAACGGGAAGGATCGAGTACCGCGGGAGTGCAATTGCCACAATCAGCCTTGCCGAAATGCTGATGACCACCCCTCGCAAGGACCCCAAGTCCGTCGTGGTTGTCGGCATAGGCGACAGAAGGCGAGCCATTCTTGTCGAACACGTTAAGGGAGAGACCGAGATCGTGAGCCGTCCTCTACCCGAGGCGATGACTGTGCCCAGCTTCCTCACGGGGGCAACCGAGCTTCACGATGGTAGACCCGCCGTGGTACTCCAGCCGGAAGGACTTCTTAAACTGGTGCATCAAACGGGCCGGCGTCTATGGGCTCCGCGCAGGCCGACGCAGCCGAAAGCGCCCGTTCTGGAGGTCGGCCCGGGGCGAACCTTGCGACTTGCGATCTTCCGGCGGGGGGGGCAGACCTATGCCGTCGCGCTGGGGATCCTGAGCGAGGTTCTGCCGGCAGGTCACGTAGGTCAATTGGCGGTTGTGGGCGATCCCTGGGAGGGCCTTTTCTTTGTGAGGGGCTTGTGTCACGGCCTCTTGAGTCTACCCCGAGGTATTGCCGGACGTAGGGCGGGGAACGCCAGGATTATCACTTTCAAGTACCCCGAGCGATGCGGCATCCTTGCCGATGAGACCTTCGGGGACTACGAGATTCCGGTCCGGAACCTGACGCCCGATCCCGCCCGCCCGAGCTCGGCTCTCATATCCTGCTTCGGCACGGTTGTGTGGGAAGGCCGGACAATAACGGTGGTCGACGTCGGCCATGCACTCCAGGCGCTTCTTGCCAACGGTCGGTGCCCAGGTCGACCCGTAGGCGTGGGGTTGGGGGCGGAGAACTCCTAATGCCCCCACAGGCGCGTGACGATAGACATAAGGTAAGAGCAACTTGAGCACGGGAGGGACACTTGCTTAGGCGTCGTATTCCATTCCACGTCTGGTATCTATCAGCCACGATGGCACTTGCTTTTGTGTGCTCCTTGCTGGCCGCGATCCTGGGGGGCCACCGCGTACTTGCAGGCTTGACCGTTATGTTTGCCGCCTCGGGACTGGTCACGTGGCTGGTGACGGCGGTGCGTTACAGCAAGCATGCCCTCGAGGCGGGAGCGCGCTATCAGAGATCCGTTAGGACATGCTACTCCCTGGCTGCGGTAATGTGTCATGCCAAGCATACGATGTCCGAGTTGAGGGATGAGACGCTCGAGACGATTCAAGGTTTCAGTGCCAATTGGTCAGATCTCGAAGATGCCATTTGCAGATTGGAGAAGGCACACCGATCTTATGGCCTGCCGGCCGACGCGGACTCCGGGACGGTGAGCGAGCGCCCGGTCAGACCTCAGGCCCGGAGCGACGACCCTTCCGACACCTCATCCCTTCTTGAAGAAGTGGTCTCGACCAATGACCGGATGGCACAGGTCTTAACTCAGGTCAATCATGACGCAAAGGAACTGGTGGCCTCAATTGAAGAGACTGCCTACTCGATGTCACGGCTGGACTCATTTCTTCAGGACATGACCCGGAGCGGCAAGGACCTTGAAACATCGACGGAGACCGCCAACCGCGTGGCCCTGGAGGGGACCAAGGTCGTCACCGAGCTTGGCAGGGAAAACGAAGCTATCATTGTCAGCGTCAAGGAGGCCGGTGCGGCGGTCGACGACCTCGGCAGATGGTCGGAGGAAGTAGGCAAGATCGTCGAAGTGATTCAGGATATTACCGATGAGACCAACCTACTGGCCCTTAATGCAGCGATAATCGCCGCTCAATCGGGCGAGCACGGCAAGGCATTCGGAGTTGTGGCCGAAGAGATACGCGGTCTGGCCGAGCGGACAAGTTCATCGACCAAAGAGATCAATGACCTGGTTAAATCGGTTCAGAGGAACGTGGCCAATGTCGCCCATAGCATGAAGAAGAGTCTGCAGAGCGTGGAAAAGGGCGATCTGCTGGCGCGCGACGCCGGAAGCGTCCTGGAGAAGGTCTTCGAATCGTTCGAGTCCTCCCGCAGCCTTGCAAAGGAGATTGCGGCCTCCACATTCGAACGCAGGATCGACAGCAGCTGCGTCGTGAAATCAATTCACAAGCTCACCGACATCGCAAGACGCCTCGAGTCCGGTCAGATGAGCGATCTCAATACTAACCGTTCGAGCATGATGACCGCAAGGGTGGCCAGCGCGCTGTCCACCAGGAGCGTGGCTGCTCGCGCGATCCAGGCACGTGAGGCGGGTCAGACAGCCGGGCAGGGGCTCGGGGCGTGTTTGGTCGGAGTTGCCGAGAGCGACGAGACCGTGATCCGGATGATTGATAACGCCCAGGCTAATCTTAGCAAGGCGAAATTTGCACTGGACTCGATCGCCCAGAAGGTAGTAATGTGTACCAGAGCGGTTGAAAAAGCCGCTGATCTCACGAGGGCGATCGTCAGGGAGACACCCAGCGCTCCGGAGGGAATCGCGGGCAGGTGCTGGGAAATTGTTGGGTGCGGTCAGGGCTTGCGAGATCGGTGCGGAGCCTACAAGACGGGGGACTGGCGGTGTTTTCTTGAAGACGAGGTGGCTTGCGGGCTCGATAAGGACAGTGAGGTGCACGGAGCAAGAAGGTGCTATGATTGTCCCGCCTTCAGAAGCAATCTTGAGCGACTTCTTGGGTAGCGTATGGGAATGGTAGATCAGGGATCAAGGAAGATGAGAAAGACCGGGCTCTCGAGAAACAAGCTCGGGACCATTCTGGTTGAGGCCGGCATAATCAATGAGAAGGACCTCGAGCAGCTGCTGCAGAAGCAGTATGTGACCAAGAGGCGGCTGGGCGAGCTCGCGGTCGACCAGGGATTTGCCAGCGAAGAGCAGATCTTCAAGGCTCTGGCCAAACAGCTGAAGATTCCATTCGTCACCCTGGATTCGACCGTGATGGACCCCTCGGTGGTGTACCTCATGCCCGAATCGATGGCGCGGGACCTTAGGGCGATCCCCCTTTTCAAGATCGAGAAGAATCTCACGATTGCCATGGCCGATCCCACCGACTCCGAGGCCATAAAGGAGATCCGATTCGTTACCGGTTGTGAGGTGGAGCCTCTGGTCGCCAAGGCTCAGGAGATACTGACCGCGATCGACACTTACTACGGCAGAACCGACAACGTGATGGAGGCGATTCAGGATCTCACAACCGATGAGGCCGAGGCGGTCGAAGAGGTGGTGGAAGATCAAGATGTGGTGGAATCACAGAAGCTCAGCCAGGAAGCTCCTGTGGTCAAGCTGGTCAACCTGATGATCGACCGGGCGATATCCAAAGGCGCAAGCGACATCCATGCCGAACCTAGCGACCGGGCACTGGAGATAAGATACCGGGTGGACGGCGTGCTTCACCCCGAAATCGTGATACCGAGAATGCTCAAGGCCGCGGTGATCTCCAGGCTCAAGATCCTGGCGAAGATCAACATCGCAGAGCGGCGTATCCCGCAAGACGGCCGTTTCTCGGTCAGTGTTCAGGGCAGGAAGATCGACTTACGGGTCTCCACTTTTCCCACGATTCACGGCGAGAAGGTCGTGATGAGGATTCTTGAGAGATCGGGGATGACGATCACCCTTGATGATCTCGGCATGAACGAAGAGATCCTGGGCAGATTCCGGCAGGTGCTTGGTCTGAGCCACGGCATCGTCCTCGTCACTGGACCTACGGGAAGCGGCAAGACCACGACACTCTACGCTGCCTTGAACAGCGTCAACACAACCGACAAGAATATCGTGACGCTGGAGGACCCTGTAGAAAGCCAGATCTCCGGCATAAACCAGGGCCATACCAATCCAGTTGCCGGCTTTACCTTCGCCAGCGGCCTTAGGGCGATCCTCAGGCAGGACCCGGACATTATAATGGTGGGCGAGACCAGAGATGTCGAGACCGCCGAGATCGCGATCCAGGCTGCGCTCACGGGGCATCTGGTTTTCACCACCGTTCACACCAACGACGCGGTATCCAGCATCACCAGACTGGTGGACATGGGAATCGAGCCCTTCCTGGTTGCATCGTCCGTATCCGCGATGGTCGCTCAGAGACTGGTAAGAAGGCTCTGTGACCAGTGTGCTGAGGCCGCGCAGCCGGTCGAGCTCTTGGTCCCTGAGACCGGCGAGGTGCGTAAGCTGCGGCGTGCCCTGAAGCCCGTCGGTTGCGAAAAGTGCTCTCAGTCGGGCTACAAGGGAAGGATCGGCCTTTACGAGATGGTTGTAGTGGACGACGAGATAAGACGCCTGATAGTTAAGCGCGCGAGCGAGCAAGATGTAAAGCATGCCGCGCGCCGCAACGCCTACCGAGCGATGTTCGAGGATGGAATCGACAAGGTGGAAAACGGGGTCACCTCACTTGAGGAAGTGATGCGCGTCACCAGGACCGTCCTTGAGGACGAGATTTGGACCGCGAAGGAACCCGAGGAAACCGAGCAGTAAATTCCCATTCAGATACCCTCCCGATTTGCCGATAATAAATCTGGAAGTAAAGACTGCAATCTCGACAAGGGGTGATGGATTCTGAAGATCACAACCAGGACCGGACAGACCTCGACCATGATAGAGGTCTATGGCGGCATAAACGTCTACTCCGCAAGCGTCCTCGGTCAGGCGATTCAATCGCTGATAGCCGACGGCGTGCGCACGATAGTGCTCGACCTGTCCTCCGTGGGGGCGATCGACAGTTCGGGGCTCGGAACCCTGGTCGGCAACGCCAAGGCGATGGCATCCTGCGGTGGGGTGATTGCCCTCGCCGGGGTGAATGGGCGCGTGATGAAAGTGCTCACCATCACCAATCTTGATAAGTACTTCAGCATATGCAAAGACGCCAGTGAGGTGGTCGGACAGACCTCTTGCAAGGAGGCGGATTAGATTGCTGATACTGACTCGCAAGCGCAATGAGCGGATAATGATCGGTGACACAATAGAGATCATTGTCGTGGACATACGCGGGGAGCAGGTTCAGATAGGCATCAATGCTCCCAAGACTGTTCCTGTCCACCGCAGAGAGGTCTATGAGGCCATAGTCCGCGAGAACGGCCACGTGGTGCCGAAGACTCCGCGCAAGGACAGGCTGAACGGCAGCCACGGCCATAACGGTCACATCCCGGGTCCAAACAATGGGGGACGCGACATAAATGGGTAGATCATCGCGCAGCCGCGGTACCGACGATGTCCCGCCCGGTATAAAGACCGAGTGCAAGCGCATGGCGGAGGATCTCCGTGTGGAAACTCAGGGGGTAAGGTACGACAAGATTCTTGCTGCCAGGATGAGAGTCGCCAGCGGCTATTATAACTCAGGTCATGTGCTGCGCGTAATCGCAGCCCGCCTCCTCGAGGGCGGGGTCCTCACTTCTTGATCATTGACTAAATCCGGCCTTCCACGTAGTATGAAACCTGAAAACATCCTTGAAGGAATAGAGATGCCCGTGATCGAGAAACCCGACTGGAGACAAAGGATCGTCGTCTTTGGGCAGAGGGAGACCGACATATTGGTGGTCGGAGAGAGCCCCCGTATGCGGGAGATCGCGGAGATGATCGACAAGATCGCTGCCATCAAGGCGTCAACAGTGCTTATTCAGGGCGACAGTGGAACAGGCAAGGAATTGGTGGCCAAGGCCATTCATTTCAAGGGGTGTGGGAGGACAAAGCCATTCATCGAAATCAATTGCGCTTCTTTGCCGGAGAATCTGCTCGAAAGCGAGCTCTTCGGCTATGAGCAGGGAGCTTTCACCGACGCCAAGGCGCGGAAGCAGGGTCTTGTCGAGCTTGCCGAAGGCGGTACGCTCTTCCTTGATGAGATCGGAGAGATGCCGGTTGCGCTTCAGACGAGGATTCTCAGGCTGATTGAGACCAAGCGCTTTAGAAGGGTGGGGGGCGTCGAGGATGTCGTGGTAAGCACGCGGATCATTGCTGCCACCAATCGCGACCTGAGCGCGGCCAAGGGGCAGGGGAAGTTCCGGGACGACCTCTACTTCAGATTGATGGTTATTCCCGTCTATATCCCGGCGCTCAGAGAGCGCAAAGTCGATGTGCCGATGCTCGCGAGCTACTTCATTGATTCCTTCAACAAGGAATTGGCCAGGTCGGTGCGCTGGCTATCCCCTGAGGCATTTGGAGTCATGATGGCGTACGACTGGCCCGGCAACGTTCGGGAACTGCGTAACGTAATCGAGCGGGTGATTCTGCTGGAGAGCAAGGATGTGATCCTTGAGGAGCACTTGCCCAGGGAGATTCGCGATAAGGTCTCGGCCGGCCGGATCGATTCTAGCTCAAGCCCTTGCCGGGATCTGCCGATCACTCTCAAGGAAGCCGAAGGGCGTGCCGTTGCCGAGGCCCTGAAGTGGGCCGATGGCAACAAGAGCAAGGCAGCGAAGGCTCTGGGTATATCTCGGCAGACCCTCCGGCAGAAAATAAAGGCTTCGGGCCTGGCTAATTCCTAGCCACCCGGCAAATTTCCTACCATCTGACCATCTCCAGGTACGCCTGCTCTTCCAGTTTGAACCTTGTGGCCCGGTCCAGCCCTTTGTTGTCTGATGTTTGCGGGTTTTGACCACTCCTTGATTGCTCCCACTATCAGCCGCAGGTGCCCGCATTTGGCGTGGCGGGTGGTAAATACCTTGCCATGGACCTTTTGGAACTGGATCGATCGCACGCGCATAACCTCTGATAAATCAATAGATTGCAGCTGCCGGAGCTTGATATCATGCCGGCAGGGCCCCTCCGCGGCCAGCGGCCTCACAATCGCGGCGGCAACTCATTGGCGTTATGATCGTTAATCTGGCATTTCTGATTTTGTGGCGTTTGCCAGCCTCGGCACAACCGTTGCAAATAGAAGCTCAGCGGTGTGGGCAGGAACTAGACAGGGACAAGGAGGCTGGCCTGATGAGCAAGACCTGTGTGGAGATGACTCAAGCGGAAATCACCGGGATGTGGACCGATTATGTCAAGAGCCGGACGAGACACCTCCGGGACGCGCTTATCGAGAACTATCTGTACTTGGTCAAGTACGTCGCCGGCAAGATGTCGATGTCGGTGCCGCCGTCTGTCGAGCTGGACGATCTCGTGAGTTCCGGTGTCGTGGGTCTTATGGACGCGATCGAGAAATACGATCCTAAACGGGACACCAAGTTCGAGACCTACGCGGTCTCGAGAATACGAGGCGCGATCGTGGATGATCTGAGGTCCCTGGACTGGGTGCCCAGGTCAGTGAGAAGGAAGGCCAGACAGATTGAGGACGCTTACAGCAACCTCGAGAGCGAACTCCACAGGCCCGCCAGCGATGAAGAGATCTCCGGTTGCCTCAACATCTCGGTTGACGAGCTAAGAACCATGACCGAGGAAGTGGCGTCGGCCGGACTTCTGTCCCTCGATGATTTTGTCGGCAACCAGGACGGAGAGAAGACCACGAGAATAATCGACCTTGTCTGCTCTAAGAACGGCGACTCTCCTTCGGCGCCAATCGAGATTGACGAGATGAGGGAAGTACTTGCCAAGGCCATCCTGAATCTGCCTGAGAAGGAGCGAACGGTTCTGGCCCTTTACTACTATGAAGATATGACCCTCAAGGAGATAGGCAGAACTCTGGGTGTTTCCGAGTCGCGAGTCTCGCAGATACACACCAAAGCCATGCTCAGGCTCAGAGGGAGGCTCAAACCCACACGCGGGGTGCTCCTCACTACGCTGGGGGAGCGGGATACGGGAGAACTTGAGGCCCCTGCAACCATCGCAAGTCAGGTGGTTGCGCATGAGCTGGTTTCAACTCACTAACCCGAAAGGATGACCAAGGTGGGACACCATAACAGCATGAGTCGTGCGTCATCTACCGCTGTGCTTGAAAGAGAATTCCAGTCGATCAAAGAGACCAGTGAGAGTAAGAAGACCGTCCTCATCGTGGATGATGAAGAGACCCTGGTCGGCGCTCTCTCGGAGTTTCTTTCTCTGAAAGGATACGAAGTCGAAACGGCGTCGAATTCCAGGCAGGCCTTAGCGTTGATCCACGAGAAGTCCTTCAGCGTCGTCGTCAGCGATCTCAGGCTACCCGGCATGAACGGGGTGGAACTCCTGGAACATATCATGGACGTGGATCCCGAGACCGTGGTTATCATCATGACCGGCTATGCCAGCGTACAGTCGGCCGTGGAGGCGCTTAAGAAAGGCGCCTATGACTACGTCGTAAAGCCTTTTTCGGTGCACGAGCTTGAGAAGACTCTGAGACTCGGCATCGAGAAACGCAACCTCTCGAAGGAGAACCTCGGGCTCTCCCATCTCATGAGAAAGATGGTCGAGGTCGATCAGACCAAGTCCAACATCATCGGCACGATTTCGCACGAGTTCCGCACCCCGCTGACCTCGCTCAAGGGCTATCTGATGATGCTCATGAAGTCGGCGGACGGCGGCGCGCCGATGGGACAGATCGAGAAGAAGTGGCTTCACGCGATGAAGGAGAACCTCGAGCGACTTGAGATGCTCATCCTCAATCTGCTCCTGATGACCGAGGCCAATGCCGGAGACCTCCTGATCGCCGATGACGAGATCAATCTCGGTGATCTCCTTGCCGAGTCGGTGTCACGTTTTGAGACTCTCGCGAGAAACAAAGAGATCAAGATCACGGTGACGTCCGACGCTGACAGCAGGATAAGAGGCGACTCGGAGAAACTGGGCGTGGCTCTTAGCAACCTTGTGGAGAACGCGATCAAATTCAATCTCGAGTCCGGCTCGGTCGAGATCAAGGTCGCGGCGACCAGCGACCCGGACGGCGTCCATGTTGCGGTCTCGGACACCGGCATCGGCATACCTAAAAGCAGGTTGTCCAGCATGTTCGACTGTTTTACCCAGGTCGATATGACGCAGACCAGAAGGTTCAATGGAGCGGGCCTTGGACTGCCGGTTGCGAAAGCTATCGTGGAGGCGCACGGTGGCAAGATCGACGCCCGGAGCAAGCCGGGCAAGGGCAGCACGTTCTGCGTATGGCTGCCGCGAGGCAACGGGGGCTGACATGGAAGCGAACAAGGCACGAATCGCAATTGTCGATGACAACGAGGACATCGTGGCCCTTCTGGGCGAGGTGCTCAAGCGCGCCGGCTACAACCCTGATCTTTTCTCGAGCTCGCGCGAGGCTCTGCTTGCAGCAACTTCGCAGGAATACGATCTCGTCCTGTGCGATCTTGAAATGCCTGAGGTGGCCGGCTTAGATCTCCTTGGCCGGGTCAAGAATGTTTTCCCCTTGACTCAATTCATGATGATAACCGGCTATGCCTCAGTCAAATCAGCCGTCGAGGCCATGCACCGGGGAGCTCTATCCTATTTGACCAAGCCCCTGACGTCGACCCAGATTGTCGCTCATGTCGAGAAGGCATTGGAGAAACGGTTCCTTGCGCTCGAAAACGATAGACTGCTTTTTGAGCTGACTGCTGCCAATCAGGCTCTGGAGAACAAGGTTGCGGAACTCAGGCATCTGAACAATCTCTTGAGGCAAGCCCAGGCCGACCTGGTAAGAACCGAACGCCTCGCTGCCATAGGTGAGGTAGTCGTAAGTATAAACCACACCGTCAACAACAGCCTTGCAGGCATACAAGCTGCGGCGAGGTTCCTCAAGAACTCACAGGTCCTTGCCGGTGAAGCCTCAGAGACTCTCGGCAAGATCGACACCGAGTGTCGTGAGATCGAGTCCGTGATGGAAAGGCTGCGCTCCTTGAGGGACCCTGCGACCGTGGACTATGCGGAAGGGATAAAGATGATCGGCATCCAGTCGGAGAAGGTCAATGCCTAGCGCCAAGTCAACCTGCGAAATACTCTACGAAGCCCGGAACATTCACCGGGCGCGCAAGATCTGCGCGGCCCTGAGGGAAGACCGGGTGCTCGCCCGAGCGCCCGGAGTGGTATTGCTACTCGCGGACAAGCTGCTTAAGAGTCTCGCCCAACGCTGATTTCCCGACCCGAATGAACTTAGCCGCCGGGCTCAGCCCGAGCTTGCCCCGGCCTAACGTTGCCCCCAAAACCCTTGACTCGGGTGCCTTCCTGTGATAGACTAGTAGTGCGTGGGGCACAAACGGAGACCTTGGGGCGATAGCGAAAAGGTGGGGTGAAGCCCCGCAAAGCTCTGGTATCTGCAAGGATAGCCGGGCTGCCGAAAATCGCACATTTTCGGCAGCTCTTTCTTTTTTGAGGTAGCCCTGGGTGAACGATCGACTTCACAGCCGTGGCCAGTCGACTTGGATATGGGTGGCAGCAGCTTGCATTGTGGTCTTATGCGGCCGAGCCGGCGGGGAAGAGTCGGTCGGAAAGATGACCGTGTACTCCCACGAAGACCTTGCGCAGTTCTGCGGTACGGATCGAGGCTTGGCCTACATCGAGTTCCCCGGAACAACGCGCCGCACCCTGCTCGGCCGCGAGGATCTTTATCGACCCATGCCGCTAGATGAAGTTGTGGATGCCCTCGCCAGAATAACCTACCCCCTTGATGGAATTGAGGCCGATATCGTGATTCTTGCCACACCACGTCGTGATTTGCCCGAGTCATCGGCCGAGGGTATGGTGGTCTTTCTATCCCCGGGAAGTATCGATTACCCGCAGGAGCACGTCCATTATGCCGTGACCCACGAGATAGGACACGTGGTCCAGCATGCCCTGATGCCGGATTCAAGAGATGATCTCTGGAGACAGTACGCCTCCTTACGCGGGATTGCGCTCGGTGCAGCTCCGGGATCTCAAGCGCACGCCGCGAGGCCTCACGAGATCTTTGCGGAGGATTTTAGAATCCTCTTTGGGGGCGATCTCGCCAGATGTGGATCGGGCGCCGAGAACCATGACCTGCGCTCAGCCGACAGTGTATCCGGCCTGCGAGAGTTCTTCCTTTCGTTGCTTCACGAATGGGAGGGCAGGATACGGATCTTCGCATCCCCCAATCCGTTCAGAGACCATCTTGTGCTAAGAGCCTTCAGTCTTGATGGCACCAGCCCGCTCGGTGAGGTGACGGTTTATGATGTCGGGGGAAGGGTGGTCCGGACAATCACGGCATCTTCGCCGGATCGATCTGAGATCGTCTGGGACGCCCGGAACTCAGATGGCGGTGTGCTAGCGCCGGGCGTCTACTTCATAGCGATAAGGAGCGGGTCTCACATAGAGGTGCACAAGATCACACGGATTCCAGGATAAGGCTTCCATTTGCAGGGTGCACGGTCGTCTTGCAACCTGCATTGGCACTGCAGCCGAGCATTCGAATCGCCTCTTCCAGTATTAAACCAGCACTATAACATCAACAATAACAACGAGTTAATTGCGCACGTCCGGTGGCTGGATGGTACAATACTTGCTTGATACGGACGCGTCGGAGACGGCAGGCCTTTGTTCAGTTCCAACGCGAACCCAAGCAGGAGGTGGCAAGCGCACATGGAAGCACTGAGGCACGTGATCATGGTTTCAATCGTGGTTCTGGTCTTGACGGCAGCTTGTGGGACCGACAGTCCTATTACGCCTGTCGACACGGTCCCACCCAATCCGCCCGTAGAAGTTGAAGCGACGCCTGATGCCGGTGATATGGTACGAGTGTCCTGGCGCCAGAATGCCGAGGTGGATCTGTCCGGCTACAGGCTTTATCGGTCGTCCTGCGAGGACGGCCCATTTGAGCCGGTGACAACCAGAACCCTTCTTTGTCCCTGGTACACCGACCGTGCGGCGCCGGTAGAGGTCACCTACTTCAGGGTGACCGCGCTGGACAGGAGCGGAAACGAGAGCGCATATTCCCGGACCGTGGGTGTCTATACGAATAAACGCGGGCACAGCAATCCTACGAATCCTGTTGGGAAGTAGATCTCGGCATACGGGAGTCTTAACCGAGATCACTCGTTAAAGGAAAGCTCCCTCTCATCTGAGAGGGAGCTTTCTTACGTCTGCGGCGAGGGCTAGATTACCCTGAAGGCTGTCAGGAACCACGATGAGGCAAATGAGTAGATGATATAGCCGGCTAGCGCCGCTAGCGCTACTGCGACGATCTGCTTCATGTCGCTATGGCTCCTTCCAAGGTGTTGCGCTACTTAAGCCACCAGAAAAGGTCGAGGATCTCGCTTACCAGATCAAACAGGAGGAACTGCCCGATGAGCAACATCGTTATCGCCCCCCTTCGAAAGGTTTGTGAGCGAGCTTCTGGTTCGCTCATCTAGTTGATCGGATCCTTCCGCGGCGGGGTTTAGATCTTTTTCTGGAGGGCGTGTAGCGATTCTATCCGGACGGCAAGAGCCGTGAGGTCGTCCTGGGGCCTGCCGCCGGTGTGGTTGATGACCGCCCCGTATACTCTCTCGACTATGGTTCGAAGGTCAAGTCGGTGGGCTTCTCGAAGTTCTGCCAGTATTCGTTCCTCGCCATAAGGCTCGTCGTGGTCGTCGATCTCTTCGCTGATGCCATCGGTATAGAGAAATATCAGGTCTCCCTCGGCAATCGCAACCACGGTATCGGCGTAGCTTGCGTGGCTCTCAATTCCAAGGACGATGTCGGTACGATCCAGCCGGTCGAAACTCAGGTCCCTGTGCATGATGAAAGGAGGAGTCTGGCCGGCGCTGCAATAGGTCAGAGTGTCGCGTTCGAAATCGATAAGCCCGTAGAAGATGGTGACGAAAGTCTCACCCGATGTGTGTTCGTAGATGGTCTCGTTGAGGGTCGCGAGCACCTCGGAGGGCCGCCGGCTGGCATCGGCCTCGGCTCTCAGACTGGACTGGAGGGACGCCATCAGGAGGGCGGCCGGGACGCCTTTGCCCGAGACATCGGCGATTATCACTGCGGTCTTGCTCGGACTCAAAGGAATCACATCATAGTAGTCGCCACCCACCTGCTTACTGGGTACATTCATGCCATGAGTTGAAATGCCCCCTATCTGGGGGAACGCCTTGGGCAGCAGGCGGCGCTGGATCTCTCTCGCCACTTCAAGCTCCTGGTCCATCTTATACTTCTCAATGGTCTCAAGGTAGAGCCTCGCATTCTCGATCCCCACGCTGGCCTGGTCACACAGGGTCTCCAGCAACTCCACATCGGTCGAGGCGTAGAAGCCTCCTGAGAGCCGCTTACCAATCGAGAGGAACCCCAGGAGTCTGGACTTGAAGACAAAGGGAACGACAAGCGCCGAACCGATGCCGGCTAAGGCCCTGGCTTCGTCCTCCGCAAGCGGCAGCGGTCGGTCCGATGCCAAGTGCCTCTCAACGTTCAAGGTCTGCTGGCGTGCCTCAAGGCCCCGAACCAGGGTTCCCCGCCTGGGAAAACCGCCGAGTCCACTTACGCCGGCGTCTGCCGCGTAACGCGGGGCGTACTGTTCGTTTTCCTCATCCAGCATGTAGATTGCGATCGTGCCTGAGTGGAGGACCTCACCGATCCTTACAGCCAGGTAGCTCAGGAGGCTTTCCAGATTGACGATACCCGCAAGCGAATGGCTTATCTGCTTCAGGACCGTTCGGTAGTTGTATTCCTCCCGGAAGAACATCTTGTCT
This sequence comes from Candidatus Eiseniibacteriota bacterium, assembly GCA_043808325.1. Classification (GTDB taxonomy): domain Bacteria; phylum Arandabacterota; class Arandabacteria; order Arandabacterales; family Arandabacteraceae; genus JAZDEY01. The sequence goes on along the minus strand of JAZDEY010000013.1, from coordinate 1,476 downwards.
ATGCTGGATCGAATCCGCGCCTTCAGGGGAGAGATCAGGAGGCTGATCACGAATATCGAAATCACCGACAAGAGGAGATCGGCGCTTCCCACATACTCTGAGGCAAGCCGCCCGAGGCCATAGACTACGGCGAAATAGATTGACGCGAGTACCGCGGTGAGAATCGTGTAGACTAGGCTGCGTTTGACCACTATCTCAAGATCCATCAGCCCGTATCTCACGATCGCGTGTCCGAAGGCGACCGGGACGAGCAGGAGCGGCAGGAAGACAAACTTCTCCCCCGGTATCTCGACTGCAGGCCCTATGCTGATCACGGTCCGCACGAAGATCAGGGGCAGTACCCCGGCCATGGTCCCCCACAGCACCAGACGCAGTTTCTGCTTCAGGGCCGGCGACCCGGCCCGGGCGTAGGACCGGACAAAGGCGACGAGTCCGAGAACAACGAACAGCACCAAATAGGATGCGGTGACGCTCTGAAGAAGACCGATGGCGTTGGCAAAGGCTCTGCCGTAACTGAAGACCATCACGTTGAGGAACTCAGAGAAGCCGAAGAAGATCGCGGCCGGCAGATATATTAAGTACTCGAGTCTTGGATGCCTTACAAGAACGGAACTACGCTCTGGAAACATCAGGAAAAAGTGCAGAAACAGTGCTGGCAGAGCCAGCACCGCAAGATCATAGAAAGCCGCCTTGTACGCGTGCCTGGCAGAGGAGATCTCGAAGTTAACGATGCTGACAAGCACCAGGCCGAAGGCAAGACACAGGAGGTAGAACACCAGGGCAAGTTTGTCGGCTCTCTTGAAGTAGACCAGTAGACCTATGGTCACAAAACTGAGGCCCACCAGGATCAGCAGAGCTTTCCTTAGGACCTCCGAGATGGGAGGCCGGGCAAAAACGATCGGCAACCGAAGGGTGCTCTCACCTCTTCTGACCTCGTAGACAAGCCGGTCGCCGGGTCTTGCATATGAGAGACATTCTGATATGTCTCTCAGGCTCGAGCAGGATATCCCGCGGACACTCACAACCTCGTCGCCCTTCCTGAAGCCCGAGACCTCGCCCGGGGACTTCGGGGAGACGCGAACGACCGATAGATTATTCAGGATGATCCCGCTATATGGTTCGTGGGGGATTCGCCGCGCAAGCAGGGCTTCAAAGAGCACCAGGAAGATTGTGATCCCAACGGCCGCAGCCCGAATGCGGGAATGGAGGATATAGCGCGCAGGCACTCCAGGGCCGTAGGGCATAGGGCACCTCGATGAGGTGAAGTTCCCGGGCAGGGCACTCAGGCTCACGCGCAGTATTGGTCTGGCCTGGCGGCTTGTCAAGCTCAAAAAACTCTTGCCCTCTGTCAGTTTTCGCGGGTGGGGGCAGGGGTTCGTTACGGGGATGATGGCGCGTGGGGCCGTGGACGCCTTGCGACGTTATTGGTGTGGCGGATGATGTGGGTGATACGGATGTGGTTGCCCTGCTTTGCCA
>JAZDEY010000012.1:0-11712 GCA_043808325.1 Candidatus Eiseniibacteriota bacterium | reverse complement strand
GATGCGCCGGATCGACGAATTGTACTTGAGGCGGCCCTTCTATGGCTCTCCACGCATGACCGATTGGCTGCGGGACCTGGGTTGGCCGGTGAACGAGAAGCGAGTAGCGCGTCTGATGCAGGTGATGGGGCTTCAGGCAGTGGTACCGGGTCCTCACACGAGCCGTCCACATCCGGAGCACCGGGTGTATCCGTATCTGCTGCGGGGGCTTGCTATAAGGGCTCCGGACGAAGTGTGGTGCGCCGACATCACTTACATCCCGATGCGTCGTGGGTTCCAGTACTTGGTGGCGGTGATGGACTGGTTCAGTCGGTATGTTCTGGCGTGGGAGTTGTCGAACTCCCTGGAGAGCACCTTCTGTGTGGCGGCATTGGAGCGGGCCTTGGGCGAGGCCAGGCCGGTGATCTTCAACACCGACCAGGGGGCACAGTTTACAGCCGAGGAGTTCACGGGTCGTCTGGAGGCGAGGGGTGTGCGGGTGTCAATGGCGGTGTAAAACTCCCCATAAGTGGCGACTGAAAAGTATACCACCCTGGGTTGGTAGGGGGACCCAAGGGGCGGGGTAGAAAGAGGTTGTCACGGAGTGCGAGTTACTGGGACCCTGTGTTGGCCGTTTTGGCCAACGTCAGGGGGTATCGCGTGCTCAAGCATGGGGAGATATTCATGATACACGAGCTTCACAGAGAGGGCCTGTCGATGCGGGCGATCGCCCGGCAGATGGGCCTGAGTCGTAAGACAGTGCGGAAGTATCTTCGCCGTGGCTTGGAGGGACCGGTCTACGGCCCGCGCCAGCCTCGGGGCAGTGTCTTGGATGGTTTCAAGGGCTATATCGAGGGACGTCTAGGGGATTACCCGGAGCTCAGTGCGATCAGGCTGTTGCGTGAGATCGTCCAGTTGGGCTATACGGGTGGATACACGATGGTGAAGGACTTCATTTGGGAGATTCGTCCGCCGAAGGAGACGGGTTGGGAGCATCGCTTTGAGACACCTGCGGGCAAGCAGGCGCAGGTGGACTTTGCGCTCTTCAGGATCTACTTCCCTGATGCTCCCGACCAGGAGCGGCACGTGTGGCTCTTTAGCCTGATCCTGGCTTCGAGCCGCCACCTGTTCTGCCGATTTGTGTGGCGGCAGGACCTGGCTACGGTGGTGCGTTGCCACATGGCGGCTTTCGAGGCCATCGGCGGCGTGCCCCGGGAGATCCTCTACAACCAGATGAAGACGGCCGTGACGGGAGAGGGCCGGGAGCGCGGGATCATCTACAACAAGACTCTGCTGGCGCTCTCGCAGCACTACGGCTTCATTCCCCGGGCGTGCGCCAAGAGGCGAGCGAAGACCAAGGGCAAGATCGAGAGGCCCTATCGGTATGTGCGGCAGGACTTCTTCATGGGCCGGGCCTTCCGAGATATGGACGACTTGAATGGGCAACTCGGCGAGTGGCTCGCCGGTGTGGCCAATCGGCGGCTCCACGGGACGACGAAGCGCCTGGTGGATGAGGCATTTGCCGAGGAGCAGCCGGTGCTCTTGCCGCTTCCAGCCCTTGCCTTCGCCTCGGTGCTCAAGATGGAGCGGCGGATCAGCCGCGACGGCATGGTCTCGGTGGATGGTAATCTCTATAGCGTCCCCGATACCACGCGGCGCAGAGTAGTTGAGGTCCAGGTCACCGCCAGGGAGGTCTCCATCCTCGATGCGGGCACGCTCGTCGCCGTGCATCCCGTACTGGAAGGTAGCGGCCAACGTCGGGTGGCCTCCGGGCATCGGCTCTGGCCACCGCCCGGCAATGCCAGGACACGCCGCCAGCGGGACCCTGCCGAGCCATTGGGCTTGCCTGGTGAGCAGGTCAGCTGCCGGTCGTTGGAGGTCTATGAGGCTATCGCCGGCGTCCTTGCCCAGAGTGGAAGGGGGAGGCGATGAGCGCTCAGACGGGATCTGCCAGCACCTTGGAACGTGTCCGCTTTAACCTGGTGGGGCTTAAGATGGCGAGGGCCCTGGAGATGCTCGACACTACGGTCAAGGGGCTCGAGCAGGGAGAGATCTCCCCACTTGAAGCGATCGATCTCCTCTTGAGTGAAGAACTCACGATGAGAGAGAACCGACGGGTCAAGGTGGCCTTGATGACCTCTCGACTCACCCAGGTGAAGACGCTCCAGCAGTATGACTTCTCATTCCAACCGTCGGTCGATCGCAACCAGATACTGACCCTGGCCCAGTTGGGATTCGTCGAACGCAAGGAGGTGGTCCACTTACTGGGACCGCCAGGAACGGGTAAGAGCCATCTGGCAATCGCGCTGGGAGTCGAGGCCATCAAGGCCGGCAAGAGCGTCTATCTGGCCACCCTGGCTGAGATCATCGCCTCACTCTTGAAGGCCGAACGAGAGGGAACGCTGCCCGAACGCATACGCTTCCTCACACGCACGGCCCTTCTCATTATCGATGAGGTGGGCTATCTGCCGCTGGAGCGGGGTGGTGCACACCTGTTCTTCCAACTTGTCAACGCCCGCTACGAGAAGGGAGCCATAATCCTTACAAGCAACCGGGGCTTTGCCGAGTGGGGAGACATCTTCGGCGATCGCGTGATCGCCGCCGCGCTCCTGGACCGGCTGCTCCATCACGCTGTGGTCATCCAGATCGACGGCAACAGCTATCGACTCAGAGAACATGCCGCCCTGATGCCCGAGAACCTCAAGGCAGCAGTCGCCGGCAAGGACAAGAAGGTAGACCGACCCCGGGGAAGACCACCGAAGGAGGCAAGATCCTCGCTCGGCTGATCACCGGATGTCCTAGTATGGGTGGTATACTTTTACTTCGGCACTTCTGGGTAATATTACTTCGGCATTGACAGCGGGTGAGCATGGACGGTCGTGGCCGGGTGATGGACAACATTTTCGTGGAGCGGCTGTGGCGGACGGTGAAGTACGAGGAGGTCTACTTGCGGGACTACACCGACAGGATCGTGGCAAGGGCGGGACTGGCGCGTTACTTCCGTTTCTACAACACGCAGCGCCGGCACCAATCGTTGGACAAGCGGACGCCGGAGGCGGTATACTTGGGCGCGTAGAGGTCTTCGAGGGGGGTATATCTGGGACGTGGGTTGGGTCGAGATCGTTGTTCCTGGGCGAACCTGGAGAGCCGTTTCTGTCGACGGTGGTCGCAGGAGGCTCAAACAAGGTGCCGAGGGTCAGAATTCGGGTGGTGTGTCCGACACTCGGGGGGCGCCAAGGAGTCAGAACAAGGAGGTGGACGAGCGACCAAACATTAGCTTATTCTACCCCAGAAACTGTCCAACCAATGGGGGGAAGCTCCCTTTATGGCGCATCAATCCCCGAACTTGTCGGCCGTATAGATGATCTTCTTGATCTCCTCCGGGCTCAGGCAGAACGCAGGACTCTTCAGTTGTCTCTTCACCAGCATTTCCTATTTCCTCACAACTAGGCAAATCCTCTCTCTATTCGTAGTTCTGTGCCTCGATTTGTGGACCTATCAGGTAGGAAGATTGCCCACTTTGCCCGAAGTGGGAGATCTCACTCGGATTCGTCAGGTTACCTCAACACTCGGGCGGTTCCCGAAGATGATTGCGCGGGGCCTGCTGGATCGATGCGCGTCGCTCACGAGGTCCCTTCCCGCAGTTGCGCCAGGCAAGGCGAAATTTGGCAATTGACATGTTTGTGCGCCTCCGTATGATTGTGTGGTGTTTCGGTGGAAGCATCGACGGATAACCATGGGGGCATCTCACCAGTGTCAGTGATCGATAGGGATCTGGTCCGTGCCGTGAGCTCGGGGCGGTGCTTCGCACTGGTCGGGTCCGGTCCGTCACGGGAGCTCGGGCTGCCATCGTGGAGGCAGATGGCACAACATGTCATCGAGGAGCTTTCAAGGATTAGGTACGATGACGCAGCAATAATGAAGTGCCAGGCTGCTCTGGATAAAGGGAATTACCCCCGGGTATTCAGTTATGCGCAGAAGGCCTGTGGGAAAGAAGGGCTGATGCGGGTCATTGATGAGCTCCTGAAGGTACGCCCTCGGCAAGGCCGCATCTACGAGTACATCTCGTCGTGGCCCTTTTCCTGCTATCTGACAACGAACTTCGATGATTTCTTAAGGTCATACCTGGAGGCTCAAGGTGTGCCCGCCACCGTGCGCAGAAACTCACTTGATGATATGAAGGTAGTTCATTCAACAAGCCGCGACCTCATCGTCAAGATTCACGGCGACACCACGGGTCCCGAGGACATCGTCTTAACCGAAGAGCAGTACGAGGATTTCAAGAGCGGTCAGGCAAGACAGTACTGGCGTGACACGTTGCTTGCGGTACTGAAGATGGTCGACTTGGTATTGATAGGATATAGCGCGTCGGACCCAGACCTGCGCGATCAGCTCGAGCGAGCCAGGGGAATAGCCGCCCCTGACCATCCGATTTTCATGTTTGCTGCTGACTTTCCTGCCAAGGATATTACTGAGTACTACCAACACCTCAACATTCGGATCATACCATATTCCAACGGAGATGGAGCTCACCAGGAACTCTCGAGACTAATGAGACGCTATGATCCGTTCATCGCAAAGAGAAACTCTTCGAGTATAGGCCTGGAGCCCATAGATGAGTCTGTGGCTGAGGCCGCGGCATCAGTGCACATCTTCACACAGCTACGGCTAGATGGGACCTCGGATGCCTGCATCGAAAGGACATATGCCTCTGTGATCCTCGGTATGCTATCTGAGATGGAGCCGGGAGCACGGATGACCGTGAGTACATTGCAGGAAATGCTCAACGGAAAGATCTTCGCGGCCACAGGAGTAGACCCGACTGCTCTCGGTAAGGCGCTTGACTCACTCTATTCGCCCGGCTACATAAGTTTCGCAGAGAATGGTCACATCGTCGTCTTTGAGCAAAAGGGTATGATGGCCATAGCTCAGATCAGGGCCGAACGTGAGCTGGTATTAGAGAAATTCCAGAACTCCTGCCATCTGTTTCTCAGACAGCAATACCCAAGCCTGGACGATCGGCAGCGCAAGTCGATAATTGATGCCCTGAGGGATGGCCTCGTCCGCGCATTCCGGAAGCGTGGCATGGAAATCGCCAGATCGATTCTCATGACTGATCCGGTTGACGTGTCCGACGCGACGGATATTCTCGAGATAATCAATGCTGGCTCGGCGGATTTAGGCGACGGAGACCCTCGGCCAGCGTTTGGCGACCTCATGCTTGAGATCATCCTGAGACCAAATGAAGAGATGAAACACTATCTGGCTGCGCTGTCTCAGGGATACTTCGCGTATCATGCGTTGGGCCTAGAGCCGCGCTGTTCAACTGAGAGACTTAAGTTAGCCCAAGATCAGGCCTGGGTATTTGATTCGAGTGTTCTCTTGCCCATCCTGGCAATTGACTGTCAGAACCATGGCTATGCGGCAGACCTACTGGCCCGGATGAAAGTTCTTGGATTCCAGTGCGTGACTACCGAGCGGCTTTTCGAAGAGGTCCGTGACCATGCGTGGTGGGCCGTGGCGAACTTCCGTGAGGCTCCCATGGACAGCCCGCTGTTGCTCCAAGCTGCCATGTCCGGCCCGGGCTTTAAGCAGAATCTCTTTCTCGACGGATTCACAAAGTGGTCTCTGGGCCAGGGAGCACCCTCTCTTGACCAATACATGAAGCAGTGCCTGAGTGCGGATTACAGGCAGAACCTCAGCGATTCAATCAGGGCCAAGATTCAATCTTTGAAGATCGACATAGTTGACTTCAGAACGTACGCGGATGAGCGCCGCGACCTGTGGGCCGAGCGGGATGCGATCACAAACGAGATCCAAGAACTGCGGAACAGGTACGGAACTTGGCGGGGCGAATCGCAGTGCATCGCTGAGGCAGAGGTCGTCTTGATTTGCAGAAACAGGAATGCAGCGTTCCTTTCGCAGAGTGGAATCCTGAACAAGCTCAAGGGCGACAAGGCCAAAATATCGTGGTATCCGGAGGCGCTGTACCGCTTTCTATCCCTTTTCTCTAGCAGCGCGGTGGGCCCTGACCTGCTGTACGAATGCATGATCCAAAGTTTCTACTACGCTGGATTCGACATAATTGACAAGGCTACGATATCAAAGTACGCCTCGCGGATGGTCCGTCAGGCTAGGATGCGGATCGATGAGGAGAGGGATAAATACATCCAGGCGCTGGGGCCTGAGCGATTCGCGCACTTTAGGGAAGACTTCGAGCGTGTGCCGGATGAGCAGAAGCCGTTTTATTCAATGCAATTCGCCTTTTATGTGGCCTCTCAAGAAACGGAAAAGAGAAAAGTCGCCGAGGAAAGGGCTAAGCAAGCCGAAACCTCCAGAAGGCTTTCCGAGAAGGAGCAAGCGGAACTAGTGAGGCTTAGATCCAAACAGCTCGAGAAGCGCCGGAAGGCACAACAGAGGCGCCGGAGGGCTCAGAGCAGAGGAAAGAAGAGAAGGTGATATGGGAGGATCGTTCGACGACAATGTGTGGACGACTTGGTCGTCAGTCGCAAACGCACTTCACTCGAGGTTATCTGCACGAGGTCCCGTACACGTTCGGTTCAGATCAAGAAACGGCCTATGAGTGAGGGCTCACTGCTACCTGCTGTACTTCCCGCGAGTGGCATTCTTCTCTGCGCTGGATCAAGCACGCCGCAGTGAGTATTTTCCAAAGCCGCCGGAGGAATGCGATGGCGAAAGCAAGAGCGATTGTTCGTGGGTATCTCGAGAAGATCGACAGCAGTGTCTTTGATCACTATAGGAATCAGATAACCGATCTTATCGGCAGCCGCCATGGGGTCTATGCTCTGTATCACGGGAACACCCTGTACTATGTCGGGCTGGCGACCAATCTGAAGAGCCGTATCCACAATCATATGAAGGATCGCCACAGAGACAAATGGGATCGCTTTAGCCTCTACATGATTCGCAAGGAGGATCACATCCGCGAAGTCGAATCGCTCCTTATCAGAATAGCAGCCCCCTCCGCGAATAGGGTCAGAGGCAAGCTTGGAGGATCAAAGAATCTCCTTCCCTTGTTGAAAAGGGAGGTAGCCGCTGGAGCTAGAGAGGAATTCAAGACGCTGTTCGGCCTGCCGAGCTCGACCGGGACGCGCGGGACTGGAATACACGGAATGGCGAGGCGGGGGGGGCGGAAGATCCTAAGAGGCAGGCGCGCAAGCCGTCCGCTCAAGGGGTTGTTCCCAACCGGGAAGACGCTCTACGCCAAGTACAAGGGAAAGGAATACAAGGCCTTTGTTCATACTAGCGGGAGGATTACAATGGGCGATAGCTCTTACCTCAATCCCACTAGCGCCGCCAAGGCCATAACGAACACCAGCAAGAACGGCTGGCATTTCTGGAAGTACAAGGACGATGCTGGCAAGTTGCACGCGCTGGCTCGCGTCAGGAGGCGCTAAGGAAGGCCAGGGCCGCACTTGCGCGGTGACCTCGCTTTCGCAGGAGAAATCCCGTGGGGCTGGGCGAAGCATCAAGGCCGTCCGGCCGGGGTCTGAAAGACCCATGACTCATCTGCGAGTATCAGATGTTGATACCTCTCTTCTTCAGCTCCTCCCGCGATAGTACCCTGATCCCATCCATGTGTCTGATGGCATAGATGTGGACCTGATAATCATCGGAGGTAAGCGCGAACTTGTAGGCCTTCTGAGTCTTGTTAATCTTCGCCTTCCTACCACTGGCAGGAAGGTCCCAGCAGATCACCTTTGGATACTGAGAAGGTGTATGACCGTGGGTCTTGTAGTTGTAGAAGTTGTTCTCGACCTCAATAACCGTGGCACGGAACGGCTCACTCGTCTTGTCTTCCTGGAAATTCACAAGGAGATCAGGGCCTTTCGCCGCACCAATATAGGCCAGTGTTGTGAAGGTCTCGAACGGAAGGGCTCCCAGCGCCTCCAGTTTCCAGATGAGGGCATTGACCTCCGTTTCGTTCTGGGGTTCGCGGAGCAAGATCATCGGACTCTCGCCGCCCCGTTCCAGAACGACCCAGTTCTGCTCAGGCAGCTCAATCTTCCTCTTCTCCTCAGCGAGGATTCCGCCTTGCTTCTCTGCCTTCTCCTGCTCCGGGAGGAGGCGGAAGGCACGATATGGTGCGGATGACTCCACTCTCTGAATCAGGTCCGTCACGAGCCTCTTGAGCTCGACCGCCTCCGGCGAGTCGACAAGGGCACTCCTCGAAATGTTCATCTCGTCCTGGATTGAGTCGCATTCGACGATCAAGCACGTACTCTTCTCACCAGGTTGGGCAGTGCGGATAGTCGCTGCGCCATACTCTTCCAAGCTCAGCGTGCAATAGGGTATGCCCTTGACAGAGAGAATTAAGCCTGTATTCAAGTTTTTCATTGATAGGTTGTAGTGTTGTGGTCGCCATGTGAGGAAACCCTTTAGTCGAACTGGCATAGCATTGGAACTCTTGGGCGTATGTTCAACGACAACTACTTTTTCCTGCCGACGACGATTAGAACTCCCGTTTCTTCGATTTAGGTGTTCAACTGCCCTCAGTCTCTTCTGGGGCGGAAGAACGGTTTCCATAGAGGCGCCAGGAGACGCGATCTCGGGGCGCCTCGATTCATGATACCCCCTCTTTGGACGGTTTGGAGCGAGCCAGCTTCTTCTTCTGGGATTCGCCCAACCGGTAACTTTGGACGTTGAGTTCGAGGATCACGCTGTGATGAACGAGCCGATCGATGGCCGCCGCCGTGGTCATGGGATCCTTGAAGATCGCCTCCCACTTCGAAAAGGGGAGGTTGCTCGTAATCATGACACTGCCGCGCTCGTAGCGTTCAGCCAAAAGCGTAAATAGCACCTCCATTTCCTCGCGTCCTTGTTGCACGTAGCCGATATCGTCGATGAGGAGGGCGTCGTATCGGGAGAGGTGCTTCAAGAGTCGGGAGAGTTTGAGGTCCCGTTTGGCGATGAGGAGATCCTGAACCAAAAGGCTGCAGGGGCAGAAGTAGATCCGGCGCCTCTGGTGAATGAGCTCCTGGCCGATCGCGCAAAGAAGGTGAGTCTTGCCGCTTCCGGGGTTACCGAAGGCGAGCACGTTTTCTCTACGGTCGAGGAACGAGCCGTCAAGGAGGGTACGCACCTGGGCCGAGAGCGCCCCCGGCATGCGCTTCATCTCGAAGCTCTCCAGGTTTTTCTCGAGCGGCAGCCGAGACTCTCGCAAGAGTCGGGCAATTCGGTTTTCGCGGCGCGCCTCTTGTTCCGCACTCATCACCTCGAAAAGATACTGCTCATAACTGAGCGCCTCGCGTCGAGAGCGATTGGCTTCTTCTTCGTAGCACGTGCGCACCGTCGGCAGATGAAGTTCTTTGAGCACCTCGAGGAGCGTGCTTTTCAACGTTGTTGTCATCACTCCATCACCCCTTCAAGAAGCTCATCGTAAAGACCCAGGTTCACGGCATCGATCACGACCTCCACTGGTTCCTCCGCCGCCCGTCGGGACCGGACAATTCGTTCAATCGTCTCTGCCCGGATCGGCTCACCCGCGGCGATCTCGGAGCGAAGCGCCTCCTCCACCGCCGTCTCACTCTCCCGCGCGGCCAAGTAGAGGATCACGAGGTACTCCCGAACCGCCGTCTTGGGCTGATGGTACCGAAGCGAGTCGTAGGCCATGCGGAACCGGCTCGTCGGGAAGAGTTCTTCGCGATAGACGTAGTGTTCAAAGGCCCCCGGTTTTCGAAGAAGCCAGTCGATGATGTGACGGTAGTTCACCCGGTGTTTGCCCCGACCTCTCAGACGCGCCATCTCATGGATCCGGCGCTGCCCGTAAGAGACTTCCACTCTCTCCGCGTGGAGCCGAACATCGACCGTCTCCCCGATCAACCGGCTCTCCACCGAGTACACATTGCGATCCACGCTGATCGTGCTCGATGGCCGCACGCGAACACGCAGGCGTTTGCACCCCTCCAGTGGCGTCGCCGGCAACCGATGCAAAAGTGGAAGCTCGTCCTCGAACCGATCCCGGCGCGCTCCATTGAGTGATCCCTGCACGCCTCGCAAGAACGCCGCATACGCCTCTCGGTTCTCAAAATCCCGGCTCCCCCGAAGCATGAGCGCCTGATCCACCGCCTTCTTGAACCGGTGGTGCCGTTCCTCGACGTCTCCGTTCTCGTGCGGGCTCGACGGATTGGTCTTGGTCCCTTCGAGTCCGTAGTGCCGAAGCAGCGCCCGGTACCGATCCGTAAACTCGTCAGGGTCCTCCGTCTTCTTGATCGCCGTGCTCATCCGGTCCGTGCGGTGAGCCCGGGGAACGCCCCCCAACTCCCAAAGCGCGGCCTGCAGACCCTCGCTCACGCTCTCGAAGCTCTCCGAAACACATATCCGCCCCGTCTCCCAGTTCGAGTAGGAGAGTGTAAAGTGGTAGAAAAGATGATCGAACAGCCGCCGGTTGATCGTCACCTCCAAGGGGTTCATCGAAGTGAAATCGCTCTGGCAAAGCTCTCCTGGCCGGTGTCTTTGCGCGAAGAACACCTCTTTCGCCGGACCCTCCAGGGCCCGCCACTGTTTGATCCGCCGCTGCAGCGTGCGAAGTTGCCCCTCCCCAAACCGATCCGGGTAACGGCCCTTGAGATCCTCAAAAAGCGTCTTCGCCTCCAGGCCGGGATGGATCTCCAGCTTCTCTCGAACCGCCTCCCACACAATGGCGAACGGATCTTCCCGCGTTCGGTACGTGCGCCCCCTCCCGAGCTCGCTCGGTAGCCGACCCAACCGCCGATACTTACGGGCCGTCTTCTCGTCCATACCCGCCTTCGCCGCCGCGGTCGAAAGCGTCGTCTCCTTCTGGATCAGCGTCATAAGCCTCCTCACCTGTCTGTCGGTAACCATCCGAGCCTCCTTGAAATCAACGGCTTGGACAGTCTACCAGGTCCACTACTCCCCGGAATTCTAATTGTCGCCAGGTGGGAGTTCTAATTGTCGCTGATCACTCCTACCCTTGCCGGCTGGCCGCTATGAGTTGGGTGTGTGGCGAGAAGCCAAGGCCAACATCGATTACCACGTCCAGGTCGACTGGCACTGCTACAGCGTGCCCTATCATTTGGCCAACCAGGCCGTGGAAGTTCGCCTGGGGGTGCGGACCGTGGAGATCTTCTACCGCGGCAAGCGCGTGGCGGTGCATCAACGCAGCCACAAGCGCGGCGGCCATACGACTGATCCGGCGCATAGACCCAAGTCTCACCAACAACACCTGGACTGGACACCTAGCCGGCTGGTGCGCTGGTCAAGTAAGGAGGTGGGACGGGAGTGCGGCGAGGTCGTGGCGACGCTGCTCGAAAGCAAGCCGCATCCGGAGCAGGGCTATCGTGCCTGCCTGGGCATCATGAGGCTGGGCCGCCACTACGGCAGGGAGCGACTCGAGGCGGCCTGCCGCCGTGCTGTGCTGCTGGATGCATGCACCTACGGCAGCATCAAGTCTATCCTGGCCACCGGCGCCGAACGCCAGCCGTTGCCGTCAAGCGATGAGACCGCCCCAGGGCCCAGGATACTGCATGAGAACCTGCGCGGCCGGGACTACTACGCACCGGCCGAGCCGGCGAGAGGCCCACAAGAGGGGGATAGCAAGATATGGCCCGAGCCGAGATCGTCGCACCTTGGCGATCCTAAAGAGTCGTTCTTGCTCCAAAGGACTCAAGGAATCCTGAAATCACAGAAAGGCACACACAGATGCTGAATGAACCGACCATGACAAAGCTCTATGAGATGAAACTCAACGGC
>JAZDEY010000011.1:0-19582 GCA_043808325.1 Candidatus Eiseniibacteriota bacterium | reverse complement strand
GGTGGCGGCATCTGGCTGAACAGCCTCGAGGTGACGAGCAGCGGTACGACCGTTGCCTACAGCGTGATGGTGCCGGGCGACAACTGTCCGCCGGTTGAGGGTGGCACCTACTTGCAGCCAACGGTTGCGATCCGTGTGCCGCTACCAGTGACGGAACCGATAACGTGGGAGCGCCACGTCGAGATGATTGACTGTGACTGGGGCGGTGATACCACGGTGGTTGTGCGTCCCTAGCCTTCTGAGCCACGCCGAGGGCCCTGCATGCCCTGAGGGCCTTCTACCTGTACATGGGACTTGAGAGCACCCCAAGTCGTCGGCAGCGCGGCTGAAGGGCCCCCACCACAGTCACAACGGACCCCATAGGCCCCCACCTGCCCACAGCCGGGCCTCGCGACGCACGGCGAGCACTCCTGCAAATACAGACATTCCATTCCATCTGCCGTCGAGCAGAGCAACGGATCTTCGCGGAAGTCCAATGCACCCGGGGCGCAACCCGCGTAGTCGCCCCAGTTACCCCAAAGGTCGTTGCAGTCCAGTGAGGATGTGGCCACACCCACGCACTCAATCGCGTAACGATCCGCTCACGCCGCGAGAACGCAGTTCCGCACCTCAAGGATTGTCCCGCCCGCCCCGAAGATCCCCGATCCGCCGGCCGTCGCGCGGTTTCCGTAGAAGGTATTCATCTCGCAGATCGCGTGAGACTCCAATCCCGCAACAAGGCCTCCTCCATACTCGGCCTCATTGCCGTCCAGAATGTTGTACCTGACCTGGCTCGTGCACCGCTGGAAGAACATGCCGCCTCCGCCGGAGGAAGCGCTGTTGTCCTTGAAGGTGTTGCGCTCGATAAGCGGGACCTCACCATAGTTGCACCATATGGCCCCGCCCTGCTTCCAGGAGTAATTCCCGACAAAGAGGTTGTCCGTGATTTCGACCGAGCCCCCCCCACTACCGGAGATAGCGCCACCAAACTGCGACTGACAGTCGTAGAACTCGTTGCCCCTAATCAAGGCAGACGCCTGGTCACTACAGCATATAGCCCCTCCAGCATCGTAACCCGCACAGCGGACAAAGATGTTGTTTGCGATAAGTGCTGAGCCACCTTCGTAGAGGCAGATTCCTCCTCCCCAGTCGGTGGCGGCCAGGTCAATGAAGGAATTCTCGACGAACTCGTTGCGCTGGAGAGGCGGCCGGTCGCACCCGCCTGCGAATATTCCCTGAACCAGATATTGTCGCACCCGTCTGAAGCAAAAGCCCTTTATGAGCACCCCGTCGCACCCAGGGTAGATTATCGGGGTGTCCGGCTCGGTGCTGTTGTATAAGGTCGTTACATCGCGGCCGCCGTAACTGACCAGATTCACGTAGTCCCTGACGGGGCCCCCGGCCACCTCATATTCTCCCGGATACACGAGTACCGTATCCCCGGCCCGCGCCGAGTCAAGACCCGCGCGGACAGTTGGAGCATCCCCACTTCCATCAGACCTTATCGCCCAAGTGCGCGCACGGGCCTGGCCAGTGACAAGAACAACCAGGCCCAATGCCAGTAGCATACGCTTCATGGGACGACCCTCCTTTCAGCTCTGCCGTTACGTTGGATTTCCAGTATAGCACGAAAAGGGACGCCAGACCAGAAGGATCAGTCCAGGTCTCCTGCTGAAGTAAACGCTGGCAGGCCATACAGGACGACTTTCGCAACTTTCTGAGGTCGGGGGAGTGCCTGGAGATAAGCCAATTGATGGCCTCCTTCCGATGAGAACCCCACACCTGAGTTTCCATCATCTCTGCGGGCGTGTCACGGAGGTGAACTGAGGCTATGGGCGTGCCCCCGTCGTTGATCCAGGCCGGGTCAGTGCCTGGGGGAACGTCAAGCGGGACGTGTCTCAGTGCTGAGAAGCACATCTTGGCCCGGCACTCTCGGGGGACTTCTTCTTACCTAAGGAGCACGATCGGTTTGACCGCACTCGCTTGGCCGCCCTGAATCTCCACGTAGTAGATGCCTGGCCCTACCAGCCGCCCATTGAGGTCTCGGCCGTCCCAGATTATCTGATGCAGACCGGTCGCTTCGCTGCGGTCTACCAAGGCCGCTACCTCTCTTCCAGAAACATCATAGACCGCGATCGACATCTGCGATGCCATGGGGAGCTGATACGCTATCGCGGTCTCGCCCTTGAACGGATTGGGGCTTGCAGTCAAGAACACCTGTTTTGACTCAGTCTTCCTCCCGACCCCTGACAGCGACTCACTGCGTCGGTAGATTCCGCGTTGATAGGTGCCAACCAGTAGCGTCGTCCCTAATTCGCTGTCAACCGCGATCGAACTAAGGTACTCACCTTCGGGTAGCCCTGCACCGAAATCAGACCAGGCAGTGCCGCCGTCATCACTTCTGTAAACCCCTTGGCCTATCGCATAAACAATGGCCGGATTCACCGGATTGACGGCAACACCTGTTGCCCAGACCCCGAGGCCAGCCTCGGCCCCGAAACCAGTCCAAGTGTCTCCTCCGTCCTCGGAACGATACACGGCAGAGTCTCCAGAAACTGTGATATAGATGATGTCCGGGTTCAGAGGATTGATCGCAATGTCCCCGATGACGTCGGGGTAGATGCCGGTCCAGTTATCGCCACCGTCCAGCGTGCGAAGAAGGGGCCCATCCCATCCCTCTGCCACATAGATCCTAGCAGTATTCAAAGGGTCAATATCAATGGGGCCTTTCCAGCTGATATACGGCATCTCAATCCGATTCCAATTGTCTCCTTGATCCGGGCTGCAAAAGACCCCGCCGCCACCAAGCATACCACCTGTCGTTAAGTACACACTCTCGGCATGAGCCGGATTGACAACGATGTCTGAAGGGCCGTATCCGGCATCAAAACTGAAACCCTTGTTCTTTTTCACCCAGGTAGCACCGCCGTCCAAGGATCTGAATATCGCCTCTCTATGTATGGCGTAGACTGCATCTGTGCCGACCGGGCCTACGGCCAGCCCATGTGCCCAGCCGCTTGCATGAGATAGGGTCCAAGTGGAGCCCGCATCGGTTGATTTGTACACGCCTTGACTGAAACCGTAGTTTGCCGCATAGGCTACATCGGCGTTGCCAGCACGGAAAACGACGTCATCGACCTGCGAGCTATCAAGTCCCGAGTGCTGCCACTCGGAAAACCCAGATGACGCAAGCGTGAGAACAAGCACTGCGACAGCCGCAGATATGGGCAAACAGCGTGCTGCCATCAAGACCAATCACCTCCCTGTCTGCCAGAAGGAGCAAACGAGTTTCCATTACAGGCTCTCAAAGAAGGCATGCACCACCGTTCCATGCCTGCATCGTGCGTTAAGTCCGCTACGACTACAAGTATACAGGAAAGCTCCGCTTCTTGTCTACCCAACCCTTGCGTATATATGGGGTTGGGAACAGACATCGTGACCCACGCAGCAGAAGCCAGTGGCATTGCTTGAGTGCGACAAAGAAACCATGGTGAGGACGCTGGCAGGCCTCGTTGGGCAATTTTCGCAACTTTCTGAAGTCGGAGGAGTGCCTTGAGCTGAGCCAGCTAGTGGCCTCGCTCCCCTAAGATCCCTCTACCCCAGCATCAAGAAGGCATTAGGCTTGAGGTGGCCCCAACGCAAAGGTCGCGGGGTACGGCTTGCTGCTAGGACTGGTTACCTATCGCTGTGCGCCGGATCCTTATAACCAGGAATTGCCTAGACTGTCCAAAGTGAGAAAGTGGGGGCGCAAAAAGAAACTGCACAGGATTTCGCCTGTGCAGTTGGGGTCATAGTTCAGATCGAGGGCCCGCGTAGGTAGACTAACGATAGAGCGCCTTTATGGTCCCCCAGCTCGATGACTCAGTCGCGCTCGGTGTTAGCGTCGCCGAGAGCTTGAGATAGAACTGTGACAGGTTCGGTACAGCGAA
The DNA here is from genome assembly GCA_043808325.1 of Candidatus Eiseniibacteriota bacterium. Taxonomy (GTDB): domain Bacteria; phylum Arandabacterota; class Arandabacteria; order Arandabacterales; family Arandabacteraceae; genus JAZDEY01. The sequence goes on along the minus strand of JAZDEY010000011.1, from coordinate 15,674 downwards.
GGAGTATGCTTCGCTGGGGCAGTCGAACGTGCCATTGTTGTTCGCATCCCACCAGAACACCGTTCCGTTGTTCGACCCGACGGTCGGCCCGCCGTTTGCGAAAAACACATGGGCGACGGTCGAGTACGTGAGCGGGGAGAGCAACCTGAAGAACCTCATCTGGACGCACCAGCTGTCGTCCGGGAACGTGATGGGAGTCGCGGAAATATCGATCGGATTCGAGATCCAGCCACCCACGGCTACGACTCCGAAGTTTACGGTGAAGCCGCCGAGCCAAGTGAGATTGCATACCGGTCCGCCCGGGACGACGGTGTCATAGAAATCCACGGCTACATAGAGCTGCTGCTGGGTCCTCTGCTGCCAAGCGAGCTGAACACAGCCCATGCAGACAGGCGCAGTGCCCGGTGGGAAATTGCCGTCGTCGAGCACGTTCCGGGTGAGCGAGCTCGAGTAGAAGTAGGTCGTTCCTATGTTCTCATAAATCGTGGTGCCACAGCCGAGGGGGCTGCCCCCTCCGATGGGAATAGGAGTGCCCTCGAGGACGTCCGCGGGATCGATCTCAATGGCCAGTACGGGGGCCGCGAGGACCAGGCACACGAGGCCGGCAAAAAAAGCTTGGTAACACTTCTTCATGTCAGATACCTCCTTGAATCGAAAGAGAGTGGAAAGAACCTTAAACCGTCTACGGTTACCTCCTTTCTTTCGGTTGTTCCCGTACCGGCGGCGCACAAGGAAATCAGCGCAAGCAGAGCTGAAACCCTTTGCGCCAAATCTGAAGTATTGTCAGGAACTCTCGCTGTTCGCGTCTGGCTGACACTCTGCAAATACGAACGGAGGATATCAGATCCGAGCCGCTCAGTCAACCACATTCCTTGTCCAAAGTGGGGTTGGGAAAAGACGTCGTGACCCCCGGCATGCAGCTGCCTGCTTGCGCAACGGATTTGTGAGCGTAATGCCGCCCGGTCTGGGAGAGTCAAATGGGAAGAACAAGAAAGTTGCTGGCAGGCCATACAGGACGACTTTCGCAACTTCTTGAGGTCGGAAGAATGCGAAGAATGCCTTGAGCTAGTATTATTACTAGACCCGAGGCCATCCCGCCTGCTCTGCCTTCCCCGTAGTGTACCGTAGTGCGTCCGCCGATAGGCAGTCTACCTGTCCGTCAAGACCGCGATCAGCTCGAGGGCCGCCGCAGGGGAAGTGTCATTCTGAAGGTCGTCCCCCGGCCGACCACCGAATCGCACTCCAGAAGGCCTCCGTGCTCTTCGACGATCTTGCGCGCCACCGGAAGGCCCAGCCCCGTCCCCTTCGACCCCTTGGTGCTATAGAAGGGCTCAAAGATCTTCTGGACCGCGTCCTCGGGAATGCCGCTCCCAGTATCGCTGACAGAGATAGTGAACAGTCCTTCCCCAGAGGGCGAAGCCGACAGCCGCACGCTTCCGGTGGGAGAAGTCGCTTCGACGGCGTTGCCTGCGATGTTGACCAGCGCCCGCTTGATCCTCTTGGAATCCAGCACGGCCCGGTCCAGTTCAGGGTCGACATCCACCGCAATGCTGACACCGCCCTCGGCCGCCTTCCCCTCCACCAGCGCCACCACCTCGCCCAGCAGGCTGCTCAGGTCGGTCTCGGCCAGCTCGATCACCTGCTCCTTCGAATAATCGAGCATGTCCAGCACCATGGTCTTGAGAAAGGCGCTGTTGCGCTCGAGCATCCCCCAGCCCTTCTCGGCTTTCTCGCCGCTCCCCGCATCCAGGCCCTTGCGGGCAATGAAGAGGCCGCCTTCGATCCCGTTGAGAACGTTCTTAACGCAGTGGGCGGCCCCCGCGACCGTCTCGCCGATTGCCGCCAAGCGCTTGGATTGCTCAATCTGGCCATAGAGCCTGGCGTTCTCGATGGCTATTGCAACCTGCCCGGCAAGGCCTGTGAGCAACCGTAGATCATCTTCGGTGAAAGGTGACGCTGCCTGCAAACTGTCAACTTCTACCATCCCGATGATCTTGTCTGAGGCCAGCAGCGGCGCGCACATGATGGACCAAATGCGAAGGTCCAGCAGGCTTTGGGAGGTGCTGAAGCGTTGGTCGGAGGTGGTGTCGCGGCATAGGACCGAACGCCGCTCGCCGAGCACGGTCTCCACGACAGTCTGGGAGATCCCGGTTTCACCGCCGGAGCCGTCGCGGGCCTTCACCGCGACCGGGCTCAACCGGCAGCTTGCTTGATCCTCGAGAAGCAGGACCGCCCGGTCGGCACCCTTGAAAGCATCCAGGAGAACGCCCAGGAAACTGTCGGCTATCTCGGAGACGGCCAGCCTGCCGCATAGCTTCTCGGCGATCTGATAGATGAGCGCCAGCCTGTGGGTGAGCGCCTCGGCGCTCACCTGCCCATCCCTCACATCCTCTCCCCTGCCGACACGCTGGGCGTCAAGGCTGCCCACGATCATGGTTTCGTGGACCGCTCGGGCGACGGCGCCACTGGTGGCCGAGTTGCCTCCGGCAGCCGGCACAGGAAGACCGTCGAAGGTGAGCGTATGGCTCCCGATAGTCACAACGTCGCCCGCAAATAGCTCGCGCCTCTTGATTCTCTCTCCGTTGACCACCGTGCCGTTTCTGGAGTCCAGGTCCTCCAGCACAACGGCGATCGTGGGGCCCAGGCTGGTTACCTCCAGCCTGGCGTGCGACCTGGAGACGGTCTTGTCGTCCAGGGCGACATCGGATGAGGGATCGCGTCCTATGACGTAAACGCCAGTGTCGAGGGTAACAGGTTCGGCGGGCTGTCCCTTGTGCGAGACTCGCACCGTGGGCATCGGTCTCACCTCCACATTGATGCGCGGCTGGTCACCTCATTGCACACGCAGGATCCAAGATGGCATACTCGATCATCCATGGTAGCACACCTGCGCCCCGGATGCGACCCCGCAATTAGGGTTGACATTCTCCATCCATATGCTCAAACTGGAAACCAAACCTGAGGAGGTAATCGAACGATGCCGAAGACCATACTCGTAATTGATGATGAACAGGACGCCGTTGATTTCGTGACCGAGATCCTAGAGGGCGCCGGCCGCCGGGTCATATCGGAGAACGACGGCAGGGCTGGGCTTGTTGCCATACGGGCGGAGAGGCCCGACCTGGTGGTCCTTGACGTGCAGATGCCGAAGATGAACGGTTTTGAGGTCTTCGAAGCGATGCAGAAGGAAGACAGCCTCAAATCCATCCCCGTGATTATGCTCACGGGCATCCGCGACAAGGTGGGCATGGGCTTCTCGGGCGAAGACATGGGCAAGTTCTACGGTCATGCGCCGAGGGAATACATTGAGAAACCCGTCAATCCAGCCGTTTTCCTCGAAGCCGTCAATAAGATCCTGGGCGAGTAGGCCTACTCAGTGGCGCAGTGCCAGGCGCTAACCCTCCGGAACAGACCTGGACGACTTACAATACCTCGAACAGCGGTTTGGCTGACGACAATGTAACCGGAATGGCGATTGACGCCTCGGGCAACAGGTGGTTTGCGACCTATGGCGGGGGGTCAGTAGGTTGCACGAATGAAGGCAGCACGAACGATCGGCGTCGACTGAGTGCGATAAGGACACCGCGATGAGGAACCTGGCAGGCGTGGCACGACGACTTTCGCAACCTTCTGAGGTCGGAAGAAGGCTTGAAGGTGGCAGGTATGGTCGGGGCCCTCGACTGAATACCCACTACCTTACCACCGAGTAGACATCATTCTCGGAGAAACCCCAACCCGTGACAAGAGCGAACCACCGTCGGCCTCTGGACAGCTACTCACCGGGACGCGCTCTGACGTACTTCCGGTCCTACTGCCAGACTATGCTCCCTGTACCTTCCCCGGTGCAGTAGTCTTGGCCCGCCACAGGCGGATTGTGAGTCCAGGTATTGAACCTTGCATAGATGGCATTGCTGGTCGGATTCCGCAGGCCACAAATGTCGTTGTTCCTGATGATGTTGCCACCCGCGCTGCCCCGGCCCCCTCCACCGAGGTCAGGGTTGGGGTTACTGTCCGGCGCATTGTAGCAGCACATGTTCACACCGATCTGATTGTTCTCCATCGTGCAGCCTTCGATCAAGGCATCTGATGAATCGTTAAAGAAGATGCCCTCGCCGAATCCTGAAACCACGCAATTCCTGATAACAGTCCCGGTGTTAGAGACGACGCTCGCTATTCCTCCACCCTTGTGCTCATGGTCATCTATCACGAAACGGCAGTTCTCAACAGTGACGTCGGTGGTTCCGATCATGGTCAGGTTCGATATGCGTGTCCGCTCCGACATCCTTATGCTGTCGATGACCGTGCCGGTAGCCTCCTCAAGCACGAATACCCCGTATTGCCAAGCGTCTTGGATTGTCGGTCCCTCTTCGAGGGTGAACCTCCTCAGCGCGGAGTGCATGCCGCAGAGAAAGACTGCCGTCCGATCGAATGTAGACTCGCTGTGCCCCCGTATGATCGTGGTTTCCCAGTTCTGTCCGACAAGGGAGACGCCGTTCGCCACGGTGATCGGGAAGACCTCGCCGTTGGTCGCATCATAGACACCAGGGGCGACAAGAACGGTCATCCCCGCTCCTGCCGCGGCGAGCCCACGCGTGATGGACTTGAAAGGTCTGGTGATGCACCCCGTCCCGCCTTGATCATGCCCTGCCGTGCAATTGACATAGATCTTCGTCAACCCCAGATTGATGAGGCAGCTGCCTACCTTTGAGGTGTCCTCGCGGGCCACCGCCTTCACCACGATTTGGACATCTACGGGCGGGAAGCTCTCAGGGGCAGTATAGGTTGCCGGATTCGTCTGAGTTACGGTGCCCAGGGCAGAGCCCCCGCCGAGAACATCGTTGATGTACCAGTCCACATCGCCAGTCTTTCCTCCTGTGACCTGCGCGGCAATTGAGGCTGTCTGGCAGATCTCCACGTTCACTGCGCCCGGATACACGAGCACCAAAATCACAGGCTTGGGGCACCCATCATCGCCGCATCCCGCAGTCAGCACTGCCATGGCGGCTGCCACCACGCAGAGAGTGACGAAACGCTTCGCCATATCTTGCCTCCTAACGATACAGGGACTTGATTGAGCCCCAAGTAGCTGCTTCGCACCAAGAGGCACCACTCCAGGCCATCTCTGGAGACGACCAAAGCTGAACCCCCGTCACAACCGCATAGACCCGGCATGCCCCTGGCGCCAGGCTAGTGATCTTAGCCCTCGCAATCCCATTCTTGTCGGTAACGGTTTCTGGGCCAATGATTATGTCTGTAGCCCCGCGGGTCGAATAGAAAGTAGTGGACTTGTTAGGAAGAACATTATCGTAGCAGTCCTTAACAAGTGCGAAAATCTCCACAGTGTCGCCCACGCAAGGCGAGTAACTCCCCGCCCAGACCTTTGAGGTTCCACCGCATGGTACCCCGGCGGCCAATGCGAGGCCCGATCCAAGCATGATAAAACCGCACAGCAATCCCGGTCGAAATGCATGCATCATCAGAGCGTCCCCCTTTCAACTCTGCGGCTACGGTGGACCATCATTATAGCACGAGGGATGACCGCAGGATATTCGAAAGGCAACCGTATGGCGTAACGATGGGGTTGGGAATAGACATCGTGAACCACGCAGCAGAAGCCAGTGGCATTGCTTGAGTGCGACAAAGAGACCATGGTGAGGACGCTGGCAGGCCTCGTTGGACGACTTTCGCAACTTCCTCAGATCCGTAGAGTGCCTTGAAATGGCGCAGATGGTGGCCTCCCTCCCGTGAATCCCCTCTACCCCGCCATCGAAATGGTATTGATTTCCCCATGGCACAAAGCGGGGTGACCGTTTGGTTGCGGGGGTGTCCGCCTATCGAGCTGCGCGATCACCAGGGGAATTATTGGAGTCTGCAAAGAAGGCTCAAGGTGTCAGCCCTTGGACACCTATTTGAACTGCGCCTTGATCTGGCCCCAGGTGCTGGGCTGGACGCGGGTGGTGCTGCACGGGACTTCGCCGGTGGCGCCGCAGACGCCGGCGCGAATGACTGCGACCGGGTAATCCACGTAAGGCCCCGGAGAAGGAGCGCAGTTCACCACGTCGAGCTCACCGGTTGCCGGGTTCGAATGGGGTGAGATGAGCCCTGGTGTCGTCGCATGGAGAGAGACAAAGCCGGGGGCGACGATGATAGCGTACTGGCAGTCTATCCATGCGATCGCAATTCCATCACCGGAATGAACTATATTGCCAACTGCGATATCCCCTTTGCAGCGAGTGAAAGTGCAGCTGCCCCACTCCTGGGGCCAGTCCACTGCGAACTCGACCACGGAATACTCCGCCAGACCGAAGAAGACGGGAACCACATCGACCTCACCACAGCCCTGATAGGTAGTTGATATCTGCGTGCAGTACTGAAAGGCCGGCACGCTCTCGCACTCGACATCGTGAGACTTGACGTGGATGGCCACCTTAAAGTACGTGTTGCGCTGGTATTGGCCGCAGACCCGCGTGGTGATGCTCGCGCTCTTGGCAGACAATTCCTGGCAAGTGAACTCGGCCCGGTTTGCGAGGATTGTGCCGCGGTTAGCGGTCACCCAAACCGTGACCTGCTCCGATCCGCTGGCGCCCCCAGCCAATGTGCCAATGGACCACGTGACCGCGCGAGTACTCGGATCGTACGTCCCCTCAGAAGATGCCGACACGAAAGCCACGCCGCTAGGCAGATTGTCCTTGAGGACCACGCCTTGCAAGTTCTCACCAACGTGCATGTTCTCGTAGGCAATCGAGTAAGTCAGGTTGGCCCCATGGTTCACGCATTGTCCGCCGAGGCCGTCGGTCTTGGTGAGGATCAGGGCTGGATCATAAACTTGGACGGTGACCGCCGCACGGTTAGGGGGAGTCTCGTCGGTAGCTATCCAGCAGATGTTGGTGAGCGTTGCTCCGCGGGGCGCGTCGACGGAAACCGTAACATCCTTTGACCCATATGCGCCCGGCGCAAGACTGCCAGGCCGCCACGTCACCGTACGGGCATTGGGATCGTAGGTGCCGCCCGGTGCGGAAACAAAGGTGGTCTGGGCAGGAAGGCTATCCACAAGTGTGATGTTGTGAACATCTCGCATGTTGGATCTGTTGTCGTACATGATCGAATACGTGATTCTCCCAGCTTGGTTCACGCAATCGCCGATTACATCGCTGGCCTTCGTGAGGTTGAGAGGCGCGAATACGTTGCCGCAAACATCTGTAGGCTTGGCGGCCGCGTTGGGCGGGGTTTCATCGCCGGTGATTGTACAGGTGTTGCCAATGGTCATCGTGGTGTTTACGTTTACCGACGTGACGACACCGACCGAACCACCGGCACCCGGACTGAGCGTGCCCAATGGCCATGTGACGGTATGAGTCCCCTGATCATAAACTCCCCCCGACGTCGACGACAGGAAGATGGTTTCTCGAGGCATGCGATCAGTGAGTGTCACGTTGTGCACGTCCGCTGAATTCCGCGAGTTCGCGTAGGTGATCCCGTAGGTCAAGGTGTCGCCGAGGTACACGCAGTAACCACCCGCGTCGTCTGTCTTCGCGAGGTCGATTGGCTGGAACGTTGCGTCGCATGGATCGGCCCCGACAGGGCCGCCTATGCCCGAACGGAATACTGCCTCGGGATCGTCGTGCTGGGGATCCCATCCGAAATAACCACAGTCCACGACACCGTAATCCCCTGTTGCCGGATTAGGGGTGGGCGCGACCCAGCCAGGGCTCGAAGCGGCGAGCCACCCGTAGCCGTGAGGCACAGCCCAAGCACGCTGGCACGTTCTCCACACGGTCGCCATCCCCTCGCCGGAGTAAGTGATGGTGCCGATAGAGAGATCGCCCGCACATCTGACGTAGGCGATGCTGCCCCAAGCATCCGGCCAGGTCAAACCGAATTCGACCACCGTGGTCGAATCAAGGCCGAAGAAGACCGGAATGACGTCTAAGTCCCCGAGGCTGGCGTAGGTCGTGACGATCTGGGAACAATTCGAAAACGTGGGAAGACTCTTACAGGCAACCCCGTGAGGCACCACATGTATTGCTATCTTGTTATGAGGATTGGCGCCCGCGATGGCCTGGGTACAGCTAACTGCAACTAGAAGAGCAACCGACAGAAGCATGCCTCGTCGCATCGTTTTGCCTCTCAGCTCCATTAGCCGACTGACAGGATCTCGCCCATCCATTTCACGATATGCATCGGATCAAAGGAGTCCTGGATCCGCCCGCTCTCTCCCTACCTGAACTGCGCTTTGATCTGCCCCCAGGTGCTCGCGTCAACCGAACTCGCCCCACTCCAATTGATGGCAGGGCTAGGTCCAATGTGGACGCCGAGGACCTCGACGTAAACCTGCGAAACCCCCGGCACCATTGTTGTGATCTTCGATTCCGCCATACCATTGGTGTCGGTAAGCACGGTCATCTCGAGAATCTGCTCGTCCGCGCCCCGCGTCGAGTAGAACGTAACTGGTTTGCCGACAAGCGGGGTGCAGTAGCAATCTACGATGCAGGCCGAGATCTCCACCGTGTCGCCCACACAAGGTGTGTAACTCTGTGCCCATACCGAGGAAGTGCAATTGCAGAGTGCGCATGCACCAGATGAGACCGGAGAGGCGGCAAGCAGAAGTGCGAGTAGAAACCCCGTTATGAGTACCCTGGTCATGAGTGCCCCCTTTAACTCCGCCAGTAGGCTACAAGCTCATTATACCACGTGGGACCGTCGGAGGATATTGGAAAGACCGCTGTGGGGTGGTGCAGGTAGTGGAGAGAGTGCCTGGCTCTGGACCTCCGCAACATGGTGGGGTCAGAGCGTAATGCTGGCAGGCGTGGCAGGACTTGAACCCGCAACCCCCGGTTTTGGAGACCGGTGCTCTAGCCAGTTGAGCTACACGCCTGCGATCGAGTTACAAAATAACATATGAGCCAAGGTCAGTCAAGCACCTCACGCAGAAGCCTGCCGGTATGGGAAGCCTTGCTCTTGGCCACCTCGCGGGGTGTGCCCTCGCAGACGAGGTAGCCTCCCTTATCCCCTCCCTCAGGCCCCAGATCGATCACGTAGTCGGCGCACTTGATCACTTCGAGATTGTGCTCGATCACCACTACCGTGTTGCCGTTCTCCACCAGCTTCCGCAAGATCCTCACAAGATTGGCGATGTCATGAAGGTGGAGCCCCGTTGTGGGCTCATCCATGATGTAGAGCATCGCCCCCCCATCGGTGCGGCTTATCTCCCGCGCGATCTTGAGGCGCTGGGCTTCCCCACCGGAGAGCGTGGTCGCAGGCTGGCCGAGGGTCACGTATCCTAGACCCACCTCCTGCAAGAGATGGAGTTCCGGCAGGATCGCCGGTTCTTCCTTGAAAAACTCTATCGCGTCATCGACGGTCATATCGAGCACATCGCTTATGCTCTTGCCGTGATATTTGATCTCGCGCACGCTCTTCTTGTAGCGCCTGCCGCCACATTCTTCGCAGGGGATATAGATATCCGCAAGGAAGTGCATCTCAATCTTGATTGCCCCCTCACCCTTGCACGCAGGACATCTGCCGGCAGCAAGATTGAAGGAGAAGGTGGAGCGATTGTAGCCCCGGCTGCGGGCATCTCTTGTCGAGGCAAACACACCTCGGATTGCATCGAAGCCCTTTATGTAGGTTATCGGATTGGACCGTGGGGTCCGTCCGATCGGCGACTGATCCACGAGCACTACGTCCCGGATGCGTTCGAGCCCCTCGATCGCATCGTGGGCCCCAACCTTTTCCACGGCCGAGGTCCTCGATCTCACCGCATTGTAGAGCACATCCTCGATCAGTGTGCTCTTACCGGAGCCTGAGACCCCGGTGATGCACACCAGCGAGTAAAGCGGGATTTTGATGTCGATCCCCTTGAGGTTATGCTCCCGTGCGTTCCTAATAAACACGTTGTGGCGCTGGACCCCTTTGGAGCGGCCACCGCATTCGATCTTGAATTCCTGCCGAAGATACTTCCCGGTTATCGAGCGCTTGCAGGCCCTCAAGCCCTCGGGCTTGCCATCGTAGAGGACCTCTCCACCTCTTGAGCCTGCGCCCGGGCCGAGATCGATGACGTGGTCGCTCCCGAGGATCACCATGGGATCATGCTCCACCACGAGCACGGTGTTGCCGTGGGCGCTCAGTTTCCTTAAGACCGCGAGCAGCCGCGCGGTATCGCGCCCGTGAAGCCCTATGGTGGGTTCATCGAGTACGTAGAGCGTCCCCGTGAGCCCTGCCCCCAGGGCGCTCGATAGGTTGATCCGCTGGGCCTCACCCCCCGAGAGGGTCTTGGACTGCCTGTCAAGCGTGAGATAATCGAGCCCGACATCGACCAGATAGGTGAGGCGCGAGTCAATTTCCTTCAGGATATCGGCGGCGACCGTCCGCTCGGTCTCGCTCAGGGAGAGCTTCTCGAAGAACGCTCTCACCCTGCCGATGTCGAGTGCCGAGAGTTCGGCGATCGACAGGCCGCCCACCTTGACGTTCAGGGCCTCTGCCCTCAGGCGGGCGCCCTTACACAGGGGACAGTCACGCAACGACATATACCGCCGTGCAAAGAACCGAGCGTAGGCCTTGTAACCCTTGGATCTCAGTTTCTCAAAAAAGCCGATCACGCCCGGGAAGCGCCCCTTGCCGTTAAGCACGATGTCCCGCTGCTCGGGCGCAAGTCTCTTATAGGCAACGTTGGTCGGCACGTCGTGGTTGCGACACGTCTTCAAGAGCCACTGCTTGAAATACTGGAACTGGGGCTTCGACCAGGGTTGAATCGCGTCGCCCTCGAGGGTTCGGTCGTCATTAGGAATGATCAGGTTAAGGTCAAACTCCAGTTTGTTACCGAATCCCCGGCACTCCGGGCACGCGCCATAGGGGCTGTTGAAGGAAAACAAGAGCGGAGACGGGTGCTCGTAGGCCTTGCCGCATTTGGGGCATCGGAATCCCCTGAAGATCCGAAACTGCGCGAGCTTATTGTCAAAGATGTGGATCTCATCCGACGTGCTCATCGAGAAGGCAAGCGATATGGCCTCGGCGATCCTCGCCCGGTTTGCCTCTCCGACCACAATCCGATCAACAACGACGTCGATCGACTCCCCGGGCCTGAGATCAGTGTCTTTAAGACTTGCGACCTGCTTGAGCCGCCCTCTCCGGAGGGCTCTCACAAACCCGAGTGATATTAGTCTTGACTTGACCTCGCTCGGCACCGCCACCACAAACGGGAAGGCGACCAGCACCATGCTGCCCTGAGGCAGAGAAAGCGCCTGTTCCGTGCCTTGCTGCACGCCCACCCTTTCGACGGGAACCTTGCAGGCCTCGCACATTATGGTCCCGACGCGGGCGTAAAGGAGCCGCAGCAGGTCATGGATCTCGGTCGCGGTACCCACGGTCGACCGCGAGGTCTTGGTGGGATTGGCCTGCTGGACGGCGACCGCCGGCGGCAGGCCCTTGATCTCGTCGACATCGGGACGGGCTACCCGTTCCATGAATTGCCGTGCATAGGTGGAAAGGGACTCCACAAACCGCCGTTGACCTTCGGCATAGATGGTATCGAAGGCCAGGCTCGACTTTCCCGAGCCACTGACGCCGGTGACCACGGTGAGGCTCCGGTGCGGGATCGTGACGTCGATGCCCTTAAGATTGTGCTGCCTGGCACCCTTTACGCCTATTCCTCCCAAAGTGCCTCCCATGCGCGCCTCCGAGCAAGATCACCGCCAACCAATACTCATTATAATCGCCCTGCGGACGGTGTGCAATCGACCGCACTGCAAGTTCTTGCATATCTTAATGTAATAGCTTATATGATTGTCATAACCAACTGTTTATTAATCTCTTCCACGTTGTTCCGCTTCCTCTCCAGACCCACGACAATTCTTTTTTTCATCCGCCGAACCGATTTTGTTGACTAAGTTCTTGAGATATGATACAAATTAGGTGGTCAGGTGTCCTGTCCTCTTGGTGCACTCCTGACGCCCTGAACCGATCGCACTCGTGAGCATATTCGAGCTCGCCCCTGGGTTCACACGAGTGAGGAGTCACCTTCTGGTCGGGAGCCTGACCCTTTTTATCTGATCTCCTCCACCAAGCGTTCCGCCAACGACGAGAAGCGCTGCTCGGTCTTTATGTTCCGGACGGCAAGACCTACGGCCCTTCTGGTGCCTACCAGCACAACAACACTCTTGGCCCGGGTAACGGCCGTATAGAGCAGATTCCGATAGAGCATTATGTAGTGTTGGGTAAGCACCGGCAACACAACACAGGGGAACTCGCTGCCCTGGCTCTTGTGCACCGTGATTGCGTAGGCCAGAGTCACTTCATCGAGCTCTGACCTGTCATATTCCACATCGGCGTCGAACCGGATGATCAACCTGTCGCCGTCGGGGTCGTAATCCACAACCCGCCCGATGTCTCCGTTAAAGACCATCTTGTCATAGTTATTCCTGAGCTGCATCACCTTATCCCCCACCCTGAACCTCAGTTCCTCCAGCCTCTTGCCCAGGGGATTGAGAGCCTCCTGGAGCCTTGCATTGAGATTGATCGCGCCGGCGTCACCCTTATACATGGGCGCCAAGACCTGGATATCGCTTACGGGGTCGAGGCCGAAACCGACCGGTAGTTTCCGGGAGCAGAGCTCGACCACCTTATTGGCAACCTCACCGGGATTCTCCTCGTCGATCATGAAGAAGTCGCCCGAGTCCTTGCTGAAGACCGGGAACTCCCCCTCGTTGATTCGGTGGGCATTCTCGACGATCGTGCTGCCGGCTTCCTGCCTGAAGATATGGGTGAGCCTCTGAACCGGGAATCGCCCGGCCTCAATCACGTCCCTCAGGAAATTCCCGGGGCCGACCGGCGGAAGCTGGTCAATGTCGCCCACCAGGATCACCGACGTTGAAGGCTTTATCGCCTTGAGCAGCGCTGAGGCGAGCAGGATGTCGAGCATCGATGCCTCATCCACCACCACAAGGTCGGCCACGATGGGATTCTGAGCATTCCGCCTGAACACCCCGTCCTGGGGGCTGTACTCAAGCAGCCGATGAATCGTCTTGGCTTCGCTCTGGGCTATCTCGCTCATGCGCTTGGCCGCTCGCCCCGTGGGCGCCGCAAGACAGACCTTGAGCCCATGTGACTCGTAAACATCGACAAAGGCGCGAACGATTGTGGTCTTGCCTGTGCCCGGTCCCCCAGTAATGATTGCCGGGTTCGAGCTTAAGCCTCGTTTTATGGCGCTAAGCTGAGAGTCCCCGAACGGCCTGCCCTGCTCGTTTTCCATTCGGGCAAGCACCTCATCCAAGGATGACAGCGCCGGGCGGTCCTCGCTTTCATACAGCCGCCTGAGACTGGCCACGATCGACTTTTCGGCCTCAAGCAGGTGCGGGAGATAGATCCTCTCCCGCTCTTGCACAATCTGGCTCTCCCCGGCAAGCACCGCAACGGCGTCTTCGAAGGCGGTCTCCGCAATCCCGAGCATGGAGCCGCACTGGGCCCGCAGCAACCGCTCTTCGAGAAAGACATGGCCCTCTACAGAGGCCTCGGAGAGCAGATAGACAATGGCCGCGCGCACCCTGACCGGTGCGTCGGGGGCAACACCAAGCCTGTAGGCGATCTTGTCAGCTGTGGCAAAGCCGATCCCCCAGATTTCGGAGGCCAGCCTGTAGGGATTCTCACGAATGACGTCGATCGACGCGGCGCCGTACTGCTTGTGGATCTTGAGCGCACTGCCCACTCGGATCCCGTGGGACTCGAGGAATACCACCAGCTCGCTGATCTCCCGCTGCTCACGCCAGGCCTTCTTTATGGCCTGGACCCGCTTGGGCCCGAGCCCTTCCACCTCGAGCAGCCTCCTGGGTTCCTTCTCTATCACCTCGAGGGTTTTCTCTCCAAAGCGCTCGACAATCCTGTCGGCGATGCCCTCGCCCACACCCTTGACGAGCCCTGAGGCGAGATAACGTGCGATGCCTTCAGTGGTGTGCGGCGGAATTACCTGGTAGGTCGTAACGCTGAATTGCCTGCCGTACCTGGGATGGGCAACCCACTTTCCCTTGGCCTTGATCCGGTCGCCGGGTCCGATTCTGGCAAAGTAGCCCACGCAGGTCGCGCCCGAGCCCGGAGCCTCCAGGCGGAGCACCGTGTAGCCGTCTTCGGAACGATAGGTGATGCGCTTGACCTCACCCTTGATCTCCAATTGCTTCTCTTCAAAGAGGCCTTCGTTCACGGTCATGGCGACCCCGCCGGCGACGAGAGCATAAACACGTCTACCACATCGCCTGCGTGGATGCACTCCACGGCTGCGTCAAGGCTTGCGAGGCAATCGGCCTCAGCCAGACTTAGCAGGTCTCCGGAACTGCGAGATGCTATGGGCTGAACCACCGGGCACATGTCAAAGCCGCAGGACTCAGCTCCAGTTGGCTTCGGGCCTTGCGCCTGGGGCTCGGCCCGGCGCAGTCGGGCAGGGACCAGCTTCCGGTAGCCCACATCCTTTCGGATTTCACTAGAGATTCTGGCTCTCAGGGGTTTTGGTAGGACGACGGCTGCACCCATCATACCAAGCAACCCCGGCTTCACTATCATGTAGAATGAGATAGTCGCCGCTACCGGATTGCCGGGAAGGCAGAAGAATGCGGTCTCGGCTTTCTTGGCAAAAACCATTCGTTTGCCAGGACTGATGCGCAGCTCCCTGAACTTTATCCGGGCTCCAGCTTCCGCTAGCGCTCCCGGCACCAGATCGTACTCGCCGTAGGAGACACCGCCGCTCATAACAATGGCATCACACTCTCCACAGCGGTCGACTCCTCGGATGATATCGGCTTCGCTGTCGCCGCATATACCGGCATAGACAACCTCGCAGCCCACTTCGGACGCCAGACCCACCAACATCGGCAGATTGGAGCACCTGAGGCATCCTCGAGGAGGGTCGCGGTCGGGCGGCACCAGCTCATCGCCGGTTGCCAGGATGCCGACCCGCGGCCGACTGGCAACGGCAACATGATGGGCGCCCAGAGCAGCAAGCAGCCCCAGGAGCGCTGGCGTTGCGCGCCTGCCGCTTGTGCCGACCGTCTCACCCGCCCTCGTCACCTCCCCCTGCTTTCGCACGAACTGCCCAGGCGGAACGGGCCCGGTGACCACTATGCAGTCACCCCGCCGTTCGACGTCCTCCATCTTCAAGACGGTGTCGGTGCCTTCAGGCAGCGTGCCGCCGGTCATTATCGAAATGCATTCCCCAGAACTCACCCTGATCCCGACAACCTGGCCCGCTCTGAGCTTACCCGCGATCTTAAGGAGAACCGGCTCGGCAGTGGTGGCGTCTCTTGTACCAGACGAGGCCAGGCAGTAGCCATCCATTGCCGACATGTCCGAAGGAGGATAGTCAACGTCACCCGCGACGTCCTGCCGAATGATCCTGCCGAGGGCGCGTTCGAGGGGGACAACCTCAGCCGAAAGCACACCGATCGTGCCTGTCACAATCGATTGGGCTTCCTCAAGGCTGATCGCACGCTTGTCGCTTGAATTCATGACGGACTCCGAGGCTATCATCGGCAGACATGAGTGTCAAGCAAGGGCTAGTGTCGTGTCCCATAAACAAGTTGATTAATGTATGGTTCTGCGCATATAGTGGGTACCGTTCCTATCGACAAGGAGGTACTCATGAAAGCCGGCCGGCCAAGAGGGCTGCTTGTGTTGTCGGATGAGGAGAAATCCGA
>JAZDEY010000010.1:0-14283 GCA_043808325.1 Candidatus Eiseniibacteriota bacterium | reverse complement strand
CGGATTTCTCCTCATCCGACAACACAAGCAGCCCTCTTGGCCGGCCGGCTTTCATGAGTACCTCCTTGTCGATAGGAACGGTACCCACTATATGCGCAGAACCATACATTAATCAACTTGTTTATGGGACACGACACTAGTGCCCCTTCGGCATTATGTCAAATGACTTCTCGGCGGATTTCACGATCTTGGGCTCGAGACCCTCGGATGCGATCTCCTCGGTGAACTTGATCCTACCCCTGACGAGATCGGCAAGGTAGTGCTCGATCTCCTCCTGGGAATAGATCTTCCTGGGATCGTAGTCGTCCATGCCCTGGCCCTCGACCCTGGCAATCGCCTTGGTTCCGAGCATGCCGAGTTCGTAGGTGTTGGTCCCTTTGAGGTCGCCCAGCTGGATCGCTGCCATTACGTCGATGGGAACCCGTGTGACCTTCCGTACGATCTTCTTCTTCCTGGTCCCTTCGAAGTCGGTCTCCTCGATCACCTCACCGATGCCACCGGTGTTGTACTGGAAGAACCTGATCTTGTCGCGATGCCTCTCCATAAGCCCCGCGACGATATCGTGGAATCGATTCACCTTACGGGCCCGCGATCCTATGATAAAGGGATCGGTCCCCACCGTCCGCACCGACTCCCCGGCCTTTGCAGGCTGGGAGGCGTAGCTGTGCGTGGACTCGCCCCAGAGATAGGCCAGGACACCCTGCTCGGCCGTAAGCTCCTGCGAGAAGGGCATTATGGTATTCCGCCGGGTGATGAAGGCGAAGATAACGCCGTCCAGTTGGTCAAGCGAAGGCAGATTGATGCTCTTGGAGCTCAATTTCACCTTCTTGCCTCCGCGGACGATCGCAATTTTCTTGCGCTGGATCACCGATCTCCCGTTGGCGCAGAGCGCCTCATCCAGGAAGTTGACGTTGCCGTCGGCATCTATCATCACGTTCTCGAGCAGGGCCGACTTGTCGACCAGCGCATAGTAAAGAGCCTCTTGAAGCGATTTATCAACGTCGGTCTTGATGAAAAAGCCCTGATCTTCGCTGCCCAGCGCCGAGCCGTCGTTCTTCAAGAATACGATGTCGTCCTGGGTGACCTGAGTTCCCTCGCCCTTGCCAAAGTCGAGCCCAAGAGAATGACAGGACCAGGTCGATTTGCCGGTGGCCGAGAGTCCGAAGAGGAAAACGCCGTAGCGCTTGCGCCGGCCCCTTGCATCGCGGACGGTCACCATCTTGGTTCCCGCATGAAGCCCGAGCATGCCGGCCTCATCGGCCCGCCACATCGCCTGCCGCAAGAAGCCCTTCTTGTCCTCACCCATGTAATCGGTGCCGAGGGCGATATTGATGTTGTGTTCGGGAAGCACAAGCACCTGCTGCCTGATGGAGTGCTCCTCGGGAATGTGGATCATCGTGAACTCGGGCCCGGGTTCCGGGCCGGGCTCCCTCAGCGTATTGCCCCACATGTAGGCGATCCGGTGATTCTTGGGATCGGCGACCGACATATAGAGATTACAGATGGGATTGTACTCACTGTTGTTTCCCATCTGCCGCCTCAGGTGGACGAAGGGCAGCGTCCGCATCAAGTGGAGCACGCTGGCGAGCTCCTGGGGAGCGTTGGCAATTATGTTCTTGTGAACATCGCTCGGACGCGGAAGCCGCACGTGGGGCGTGCCAAGGTACACGGTCTTGGGGCCGATCCGGCTTGAAGTAGCAGACCTCCAGCCATAAGAGCCATAGTTGGTCCGTACGCCGGACCTGATCGCCGGGACTCTCAAGTCCTCAAGGCTCACCCTGCGTATGTTCTTACCCGTAAGCAGCGGCACGAGACTTTCGGCAAAACGCCGGTAGGCTTCTTCGTCGTATATGTCAGCCAAGATCATCCTCCTGAGTCTGGGGTTCCCGCGAAATCAATTCGCGTCGATCACCGTAATAGTCAATCCAGGATGGATTATACACGCGGGGTGGGCGAAGTGCAACACGCGGATTGATGGCCCGCGACTCAGGTTCGCGCCGAGCGCGGCAGTGTGAAGGGCTGGCCTTCCGCAGCAAACGGTCCACGCACCATCAGGTACGACGGCCCGTCGTGATCCAAGAGGTAGGGCGTCACGTCCGCATCCGAAACGAACCGGTCTTTGGCAAAGTGCATGGCAACCTCCTCGATGGGCTGAGGAATCTTCTCGAGTAGCGCACGCAGCGTGGGAAGCCTGGGGGCTACGACATCGAATAACTTGAGCCGCGTGCCTTCAATCTCAAGGCAAACCATCACGTCCAGGTCCTTCGCATAGTACAGGGGACGGCGTCCCTCGTTGAAACAGAATACCGCCTTCTCTTTGACAACCCCCACCACTCGCGAGACCGGTGCGCGGCTCTCCAGCAGACGGTTAAGCAAACCTATCTCTGCGGGATCACCGGTGTCGAGGAGCCGCATGCCACCGCCGCCACCCGGCCAATAGCAGCGCACACTAAACAGATGCTCCGGGATGTGACGAAAGCCGAAGGGCTCGAAGTACTTCGGGTAAGCGGTAGTGAGAACGACGGTCCCATAGCGGCCGGCGCAAGATTTGAGGGCTTCCTCGATCAGGCTGCGATAGTGACCGCGCCGGCGGTGCTCCCGATCCGTGGCAACTGCGTGGATTGAACCCACGGGGACCGTCTGCCCAAGCACAACCAGCGGCAACTCAATCACGCCCACGTGGGACACCACACGGTCGTCTTCAAGGTGCACAAAGGGAGTTGACACCGATTCCCAGCGAGCCCCGAGGACTCGGGCGCGCTCGGCACCCTCGCGCAACCCCGGGAACACGCTGTCCAAAAGGTCAAACAGGGCGCCACCCAGATGAGGATCTTCTGAAAACGAACCCTTCATTCGTGCTTCTCCCCTGATTCCGCGAGTCGCGTCACCCTTCTTCTTAGACTTACGCCTGTCCCGGTGTGTTGTCAACCGCGTTCGCCACGCCGGTAGCGCTTAGACTTTGCGGGTTAACAGTTGGCAGCGCCTTGGCGATGATTCCAGGGCAGATCGTGATTATCCCTGGGCTGGATGAAACTCGTTCGTTGCTCGCTCCTTCAGGCGCAATTCGCCCAAGCGAGAACAGAAAAAGATCTAAGGAGGTACCCAAACGCCTAGACAATTTGACTGAATCTCCAACAATACGCTCGCCCCGCTGTAATACCGCCTGACAATTCTTCTCTGATGTGCCCATAGAATCTCGCGATTGTCTGCCCAGGGAAGCTTAACAAACGGCGTCGGCTTGTCTATTGACCAGTCTCCGACCAGGGTTCCATTGGCCTTTGATTCGGCATAGATCGCTGTTCCAGGAAACGGCACCAGCACTTGCATGTTGATTGCAGTCGGTTTGGTCTTTGCCAGGAACCGCTCCGTCTCTGCCATGGTCTCGAGCGTCTCACCGGGAAAACCTATGAACATGTCGGCATAGCAGGCCAACCCCGCTTTCTTCGTTAAGCGGATAGCTTCCGCGTTGCGCTCGACGGTAGCCTTCTTATTCATAGCGTCAAGTATCTTCTGTGACCCCGATTCTATCCCGAAGACCACTGTTCTGGCGCCTGCCGCCCGCAGTTCCGCCAGCAACTCCTCATCAACTGTATTAACATGGCTCCGGACCTTCAGATCGAGCCGCAGGCCGGCCTCGCGTATCATTCGGCATACCCTTATAGAACGTGACTTGTCGGCTGTGAAGATATCATCCTCGAAATCGATGCAGGTGGTTCCGAGAGATGCCAGGTACATAATCTCCTGAAGAATATTCTCCGGGCTGCGAAGTCGGTATGTACTCCTTTCAAGCTGGTAGCAGAATTTACATCTGAAGGGACACCCGCGCCCAGTGACAATGTAGTCCGTAACGCCTTTGCGATCCAGCCGCCAGTAAAGCTTTCTTCGGTAGTTTTCCCAGAGGAATTTCCTGTCAGGGATGGGAATGCTATCCAAATCTGCAGTGAATTTCCCCAGGGGGATTGAGACGATCTCGCCGCCTTCTCTGTAGCACAGGCCGGGTACTTCTGGCCTTGCAACATTCTTCTCGAGTTGAGCCGCCAGGGCACACACCGTATGCTCCGCCTCGCCCCTGAGAACGAAATCAACCTCGGGATACCACTGGAGTGTCTGCTCGGGGCACGCGGAAGCATGCGGCCCACCGAGCACCATATGCGCGGTCGGAAGCTTCTCCCGAACCTGTTTGACCACGACCTGCACATCGCGAAACGATCCTACTCCCGAGAAAAGCGGCAGACCCACCAATTCCGGCTTGTAATCCGACACCCGGCTTATCAATTCCTGCAGTCCACCATCGTAGCCATCACGGTCAAAGGCCGCGACTTCATGACCGTGTTTCTGGAGGCTCGTCGCCAAATACAGAATGCCCAGGGGCGGATTGCAGGCCATGGCGTCTCTCTTGATCATTGGATATGCCAAAGCAACGCGCATCCTTGAGTTCCTCCCTTGATCGCCTTTCGGCAGTTTAGCACGAGATTTCGCCGATGTCAAGAATAGACGCTCGTATATGTAGTTGCAACATAAGAATGTCATGTTCTCTGCAAAGCAGAGGGGAGATTCATCTCGCGATCACTACGGGTGACGTGGGCCGCCATCTTCAGCTGGCGCCAGGAGATTCCCGAGATCATCTACGTTTTGGGGTGCCAGCCCGACAGCGCTCCCAAGTATGAATTCATGGGCACGCGCGAGGAGCGGACGATCGACGGGGTCAAGATCACGACGATCGATTCCAACGACCCCGGCGTCGGCTTCTGGGTCGAGGTTGACGGCGTGACGGTCTTCCATGCCGGGGATCACGCCAACCGTTGGCGCGATTGTTCGGGGCCCTACAGGGAAGAGATCGACTTTCTAGCGGCCAAGGGAATAAGGCCGGACATAGCCTTCCTGCCCGTCTCGGGGTGCGGCTTCGGCGATCAGGAAGCCGTCAAGCTAGGCGTCTACTATGTTCTCGACACCCTGAAGCCTCGCGTATTTATGCCGGACCATGCTGGTGGAGGCGAGTTCCGTTATGGCGAGTTTGTCTCAGCGTGCAAGAACAAGTTCCCCGCAACCCAGATGAAGGCGCCGCAGGCCAGAGGCGATCGCTATCGCTATAGGGACGGCAGGGTGAGCTAGGCAGGCAACTGGGCCACGCTGGTTATGGCGTGGTTCCCGGCGTAGTGGTCGGCGATGCCTTCTCGAAACCAGACCTCCGAGAAGAGAAGGCGCTCGCCATCCAAGAGAAATTCGAACTCGTGCGTCATCTCGTGCTCGACTACGGTGTAAATTCTCACCGGATCTGGATCAAAGATGGGGAGCAGTACAGGTCTTCCGCGTCGGCTGGCCAGCGACCATAAGCGTGAATTCCAGATAAGAATATCCGCGGGCCGCCCAGCGGGCGGCCCGCTACCGGAATCACAAAGGAAGGCTAGAAGTGATAGTTTAGGGTCACTACTGCGTAGGTCAGACCAACCTTCGCACTTGCCTCGTCCTTGAGGATTTCACCATCCTCATGGTCCCCGTGAGTCTCCTTGCGCCCGATCCCGTCGAGGAGGAGCCTGATACCATACTCACCGCCGATGCTGAAGCTGTCGCTCAGGAAGTACTCAGTGCCGAATCCGAAGCTGAATCCCCAAAAACCCAGAGCATCTTTGATCAGGTTCTCGTCTTCCTTATTGAGATCCTCGTTGCTGGTATCAACGTGGTGCTCGGTCAGTTCACCGTTCTCATACTCCCAGTATTCATATCTCTCCTCCGACTCAGCATTTACTAATGGTATGGAGAAAAAGACACTGCCAAAGAGGTAGGGCCTAATATCCCTGTCACCCATGTACATCTTGGCGCCGAGGTGGGGGATCAACAGAAATGCGCTACCCTCCAGCTTGTTCTGATCGATCGATCTGTAGCTGCTCGTGCCGTAAGAGTGGTAGTCTTCGTCGGTCTCAGTGGCTGAAGCCGATAACCAGACGAGGTCGGTGCCCACCATCGGGACCAATCTGCCCGTTCTAATGCCGAAATAGGCAGAACTGAGCGTGTTGCCGGGCTTGATACCGAACATGTACTTGGACTCGGCAAAGCCGCTGCCGGCCACTAGCAGACATACTATGAAGCAAACGACAATGACGCGTTTCATATTCCCCTCCTGTGGTTCCTTGACCTGATGCCCCATCGTTGAACAACACTCTCGCCGTGCCGGGGGACTTTCGCCACCTCCTCTCCTGCCAATCAACTGGGTTTTGCTTGATGCACGCAAGCTCAGTGCGAATCTTAAGCCAGTCGCCCAGTGATATCTCGCAGGTTGAAACCCATCTTCTTCGTGCTAAAGAAGATATGAGGTTAGTGCTTGGCCCTGCAAGTTCTGCATAGGAACCTTAGTACCACACCACCGGGTAGGCGTCAACAGTAATGCTCAGGCTGGGAAGCGGATGTACTGGAGAAGTTGCGAAAGTCGTCCAACGAGGCCTGCCAGATTCCTTCCCCTTGTCTCTTCATTGCACTCGGTACGGGCCGGTGGTTCGCGCCGCCGGTGGCAACCACGCCCGTCCCCGAACCCACGTCCATGGGGTCACCATGTCCCCACCCATTCCCAGGTGGACTCCAATCCGGTCTTTACGCTCAGTGCGATCTGGGCTATACTCGGGGCTGATAGCTTCACTCTGAATCTAAGGAGGATAAGATGATTGCCTACTGTGGACTCGATTGCTCCAAGTGCGGCGCCTTCCTGGCGACCGCCACCAACGACGATGCCTTGCGCGCAAAAACGTCCGAGGAATGGTCGAAGACATTTGGCGCCGAGATCTCGCCGGAGAGCATCAATTGCACCGGCTGTAAAGGCGACGGTGTCAAGTTCGATTACTGCGCGAATACCTGCGAGATCAGGAAGTGCGCCAGCACGAACAAGGTCACGACCTGCGCGGATTGCGCCGACTATGCCTGCGGGGACCTGACCGAATTCTTCAAGATGGCTCCTGCCGCCAAGGAGACCCTGGATTCGCTGAGATCCAAGAAGCCGTAGCCGCTCCCGGCTTCGGTTGTCAGCCCGTCACTTTGCCCACCGGAGCCAGGTAGACGGCGAATTCATCCTCGCCATCAAGCCGGAGCAGGCGGTCCAAGACCTTCTGGTCATAGGCTCCGATGGCACAGGTCCCCACACCAATCGCTTCGCAGGCAAGATACAGGTTCTGGCAGACGTGGCCGGCGTCGATCGCAATCACCTTGTGGGCCGCAAGCCCGTAGCGCCACTCCATCCGGTAGGGAACGGCTGTCCAAATGAAGGTCGCTGCCGCCTTCCCGACAAAGACCTGCCCGAGCGTGGCTTCAACCAGCCGCTCGCCGAGGTCTGCCTCCGAGAACTCGAACAGCAATTCGTGGGATAGGGGAAGATACCGATAGATTGCCGGCTCCAGCCCCTCGATAGCGAGCGCAGCCACATAGGTTTCGAGAGCATGCCGGCACCCCGCCGAGGGCACGGTGCGGTAAGTATGGTCCCCGGTCACCTTGCCTCGAACACCCTGGGTTGCCCAGAGCAGGAAGGCCACCTCTTCAAGACCGAGCGCTTCTTTCCGATACACCCGCCGGCTGCACCGGTTCCCGATTGCCATTTGCAGATCAGCGCCCGGTATGGTCTTCCAGGTGTCGGGCTTGGGGAACGTTATGCGTTTGGCATCGGCCGCATATGGCTTCTCGACGGGCGGGACGGGGATGCCCATGCTCTGATCGGTCTCCGAGAAATCAATCTGCTTCCTGATCGTGCCCTTAAGGAACTGTCTGGACTTCTTGATTGCCGCTCGGTCCATGATCTCACCTCATTCGATCGATCTCGTCTCACCTGATTCGGTCACGCTACTTGATCAGCCTCCGCTTCATAAGTGTTACCCCTATGTAGAAAGCGACCACCTCGATCCCAAGCAGGATGAGGAAGCTCCAGGCAAGCCCCGGCGTGGTCTTCCCCGCGAAGGCCGCCCGCGATATGTTGACGGCGTGGGTGAGCGGGAGGAACTGGGCAAAGGTCTTCATCCACTGGGAGAATCTATCCAGGGGGAAGAACACTCCCGAGAAGAAGAGCATCGGGGTCAAGACCAGCTCGGTGTAGTAATTGAAGAAGTCGAAGTTGGGCGCAAACGATGTGATGATCATGGCGAGCGAGCCGAACAGGATCCCGACAAACACCATTAGCGCAAGTAGCAGTGCGAGGCTCACGATCGAGGCCGGGAAAATGCCCATGATGGACGCCACCACAACCATCAGCACTCCGCCGATAAGTCCCCGGAAGGCTCCCCACGCGATGTCGCCCGCGACGGCATCCTCGGCCGATACGGGCGTCGCCACCAGCGAATCATAGAGGCGCTCGTGGACCATCTTGACGAAAGTGCCGTAGAGGCACTCGAAACTCGCTGAGAGCATCACCGATGAGACCAGGATACCGGGCACCAGGAAATGGAGATAGGGCTTACCGCCGAAAGCGCCCATGTAGGCGCCCAGGCCAATGCCAAAAGTGACGAGGTAAAACAAGGGCTGCCCAATGCTCACGATCAGGGTGGGAATCACGAACCGCTTGTAGGAAATCAGATTCCGCAGGAAGACATAGTGTAATGTAACAATAATATCTTTACAATAATCATCGGCTATGTTACAATTCGACTCATGTGGAAACCAGCCGATGCCTTGATCTTGACGGAAGAGCAGCGCCGAACCTTGGAAGCGTGGGTTCGAGCAAAGAAGACGCCTCAAAGAGTTGTCCTGCGCTCCCGCATTTGCCTGCTCGGGGCAGATGGTGTATCCCATAACGCCATTGCCAAGAGACTGAAAACCTCTAGACCAACGGTTTGTTTGTGGACGACCCGCTTCCGGCAGCATGGACCACCCGGGTTGTCCGAAGACGCGCCCCATGGCGTCAGTCCTCGGCGGCTCAAAGCCGAGAAAGTTCGAGCGATTGTGGAAGCCACCTTGCACACCACGCCGAAGGCCTCGACTCACTGGTCGACGCGAACGATGGGCAAGGCCCAGGGTGTCAGCCATGCGACCGTGCAACGAATCTGGGACGCCCACGGCTTGCAACCGCACCGCGTGGAGACCTTCAAGCTCTCCAAGGACAAACGGTTCGTGGAAAAGCTGACCGATGTCGTGGGTGTCTATTTGAACCCGCCGGATAAGGCTGTGGTGTTGTGCGTGGACGAGAAGGCGCAGGTTCAAGCCTTGGATCGAACGCAACCGGGTCTGCCGATGAAGAAGGGGCGTTGCGGGACGATGACGCACGACTACAAACGCAACGGCACAACATGCCTTTTTGCGGCCCTGAACGTGCTGGAAGGAAAGGTCATTGGCTCCTGTTATCCGCGACACCGGAACGTAGAATTCCTGAAGTTCTTGCGCAAGATTGACCGAGAGGTGTCCAGGCAACTGGACGTCCACATGATCCTGGATAACTACGGAACGCACGGTCACCCGAACGTGAAGGCGTGGCTGCAAAAACATCCTCGTTTCATTCTGCACTTCACGCCGACGAGCTCGTCGTGGCTGAACCTGGTGGAACGTTGGTTTGGAGAGATCACGCGAAAACGGATTCGCCGGGGCATCTTCCGTAGTGTACCGGAATTGGTGACTGCCATCGAGGAATACATCCAATGTCATAACGAGGACCCGAAACCCTTTGTCTGGACCAAGCGAGCCGAAGAGATCGTCGAAAAGATCTCTCATTGTAAAGCCGTTATTGAAACACTACAATAGTAGATTCGATAGGAGAGGCTCATTCGATAGCGCGCGTTCACTCTATGAGACTCCTGCCCGTGAGCTTGAGGAAAACATCTTCCAGGGTCGCCGGGCGGTTCAGGATGTTGGGAAGGTTGAGCTCCAGGGCTTTCTTGATCACGTTCTTCCCGTCCTTGCAGTAGAAGTAGATCGTGTCTCCAACCCGTTCGTGGCCGCACGAGACCTCGCCGAGCTCGCCGACCAGCCTCTCATCCTCATCCTTCGAGATGCGAATCTCCACCACCTCACGTCCGATCTCCTCTTCGACCAGCCGTGAAGGCACGCCTTCGCGCAGGATCTTTCCCTGATACATCACAACCACGCGATCGCAGAGCTGCTGCGCCTCTTCCATATACTGGGTGGTGAGGATTAGGGTCGTGCCCTGCTTCTTGAGGAGCCGGAGCCGCTGCCAGATCAGGTGCCGCGCCTGGGGATCGAGCCCGGTCGTGGGTTCATCCGCAATAATGAGCCGGGGCTTATTAAGGAGCGCCCGCGCCACCAGGAGCCGCCGCTTCATCCCGGTCGAGAGTTGGCTGATCTTGCTGTTCCGTTTGCCCTCGAGTTCGACAAAGGCCAGGAGCTCCGCAATCCGCGCGCGTGCCTCGGCCCTTGGGATATCGAAGAAAAACGCGAAGACCCGCAGGTTCTCATAGACAGTCAGATCGACGTCGAGGGTGATCTCCTGGGGCACGACCCCGGTCATCATCTTGATCTTGCGGTTATTGATGTGGGCCGGCTCGCCCATTACGGTGATCGATCCCGACGTGATCGGCGAGACGCAGTGGATCATCCGTATGGTGGTGGTCTTCCCCGCCCCGTTGGGCCCAAGGAAGCCGAAGCACTCGCCTTCCGCGATCGTGAACGAGATCCCATCAACCGCGGTGAAGTCCTTATATTTCTTGGTTAGGTTGGTTGCGGCTATTGCCACGCCCATCTGGGTTACCTCACCGTTCCCGCGACACGACCAACCAACTTGCTGAAGAATGCGGGCACTTCTGCTTCGAAAGTGAGCCGCTCGCCGCTCGATGGGTGCTTGAAAGAAATCGATCGCGCGTGAAGCGCCAAGCGCGCGTGGGATCCATTCCCTCTGCCGTGCTTCTGCCCGTAACTCTTTCCGTACCCCTTCCCGTACTTGGTATCGCCCACAACCGGATGCCCAATCCCCGCGAGATGCACTCGGATCTGATGCTTCCTGCCGGTTAAGAGGTCCACCTCCAGCAAAGAAAGCCCCTTCGCCTCCCTGAGCACTCTATAGGCCGTGTGGGACAACTTTCCCTCTGTGGCGTTGGGTGTGGAGTAGACGACGTGAGCTTTGTTCTCTGCCAGGTAGGTGGTGATCGTCTGCTCTCTCTCCGCCACCTTGCCGTGAACCACTGCAAGATACTTCTTCTCGGTTTCCTCCCAGGTGCCCTGGAGCCGGAGCTTTGCCTCTGCGGTCTTTGCAAACACGAGTACGCCTGATGTCTCCCTGTCCAAGCGGTGAACGATGAAAAGCCGCTTCGGGGACTTGCTGTAACCCTTGCGAACATAGTCCGTGAGAATGAAGTAGGCTGTGCGCGACTTGTCTCTGTCCGTGGCGATCGTCAAGAGGCCCGCGGGTTTGTCCACCACAAGGATGTCCCGGTCTTCGTGGAGTATTGCGAGCCCTCTCGGCAGGAACCTGGTGTTCGAACCGGAGCGTCTGTGCACGCCAAATCTCCTATCTAAGGACGCGGGTCTAAGCCCTTAGTTAGTCTACCATAGCAGTACATTACTTGTTCTTCCTCGGCTTTCGTATCCGCCGACCTCGACGCCGGTAGGGCATTCTTGGTTCGGACACCGTCAGATTGGCGGCAACCCCCGCTGACGGATCGCCGACCCTGGCGCAAACCCACCTGGCAGACAGTTTCCGCCCTCGAGCGGTGCAGTCTCTCAGATACATGTTGATCAGATTCTGGTATGCAAGCCCGGTCTCCGCGGCCATGCCCTTGAAATACTCGACTGTGTCCCGATCAAGCCGTATGGTGATTGATTGCTTCAGCAGTTTCACATACGGATTCTTGCGGCCCTTCATCCTGGCGAAATCATAATGTGCTCTCATAGTATCAGCTCCAATAGGCTCTTTGCTCGCCCTTATCTGCCCTCCGTGCGGAAATGATCCGCACCACCGATTCCTTCTCGCGGCAGCAATGGCACACTATAAGAACGCGCATACGACAGATCATACCCAGAAGAATGAAACGGTCCTCATCCTCGGAATGATCAGGGTCGAAGTAAACCTTCGCGTTTTCGTCATAGAAGGTCGTCCTGGCCTCCTCAAAGGATACACGGTGTTTACGCTGATTGACCCTCTCCTTGGCCTCGTCCCATACGAACGTCAGTGCGTTCATACATACAGTGTACGTAGAGGATGACAGTGAGTCAAGCCCTGATTCTATTCAGCGGATCGCCCCCAACCTACGTCACAAACGGGATGAAACGCTTGGTGCGGGCTATGTAGGCGCGGTAGGGCTCGCCGAGAGTAGCGAGCAGGGCTTTCTCTTCCACTCTGACGCGGTAGCTGTATATGAAGCACGGCTCGATGAGGAGGAGCGCCACGCTCACCCAGTTGCCGAGAGCGATCCCGACACCGAGCAGCATCACGATCCCGCCTGTATAGGACGGGTGCCTTACCCAGCGGTAGGGACCACGATCGACGATCGGTTGACCGGCGCTCACCGTAACTGCCGCGGTGAAGTACCTCCCCAGCACGCGCCAGCACCACCTTCGGACGAGGCTGCCCTTGATGAGGAGGCCCAGGCCCACATAGAACGCAACGTGTGGATGGGGAATCTTGAACCAAGGCAGGTACGAGGCGGTGAAGGCCGTAAGAATGGTGACACTGTTTACAACGAAGATCAGCCGCGCCGTGCCGGCATCCTGAGACTCTGACGGCGCACGGACACTTCTGGCAAGCAGGCGGATCTCCGGGAAGAAGGCCCAGATGAAGACACCCCAGAAAACCAGTGCCTCCCAGGAATTGAAAACCAGCGGCCCTGATACCATCACTGCCCCATATTCACAATCCATACGGAGAGATCGTCATCCTGTACGGAGTATACGATGCGATAATCCCCCTGGCGGACGCGATAGCGCTCGTGGCCGGCGAGCTTCTCGTGGCCGGGAGGCCGTGGGTCACGCGCGAGCATTCGAATGCGCTGGAGTACCCGCTTCAAGTCCCTCTTCGGAATGCACTCAAGATCCTCCGCAACCGAACGCCGGACAAGCACTTTATATTCGCCCATGTTGCTTGAGCTCTTTCAAGAATGTCTCATAGGGCACGAGCGGTTCCTTGACGCGCTCTTCAAACGCGGCAAGATCGGCGGCGTCTTCGGCGAGGGAGAACCTTACGGCCTCATTGACCAACTCCGACATCGACTTGGATGTCTCCACAGCCTTAAGGCGCAACGCCCTGTGCAGCAGCGGATCCAGATATACCGTAGCCCGCTTGGTCAGTTCACCCATGAAACCACCTCCATTCCAATAGCATTGTAACACTGTGACGTTATGATGTCAAGACGCTATGCGAGCCGTCAAGTACTAAATCTGAACGGATTAGTATTAGATTAGTATGTGGGCCAGGTAGCGCTGGCGCAGGTACTTTGCCACGCTGGGCTGTAGATATGTCTTTTCATATGTCCGCATAGATGTCCCTCGCGCTGCTGGCCTAACCGATTATGATATAGTGAGATAGTGAGCCGGGATGCCGTATGTGTGAAGAAAATTGTCCGTCCTTATGTCCGTCGATATGACCGGCACCAGCCGGTAATCTGGGGACGCGGACCGCGACATACTCCGCGAAGGAATGGGGCTTCGGGACTGGCAAGTCATCCTCCACCAAGCCGCGGACATGCATCTCTATCGCCTTGTGCATATTGCGAGTGACCTGCTGACGGGTCCTGCCAGTCGCCACACAGCCGGGCAAATCCGGCGAGTAGGCTGAGTAGTTCCCGTTCGCCTTTTCAATAACGACGAGATAGCGGACCATCACGTGTTTTCCCTTGGCTTTCGGATCCGGCGGCGTCTCTGATGGTAGGCCGCCTGGGGCTCGGACACCCTATCATCAACCCACTCAGGCGTGCAAGTTCTCCGTGCAGTGAGGGCCTCGATGACCGCTCTGGGCTTCTCAGCGGCTATCTTAAGCAGCGCTCGAGCCGGCCCGTGCGGGCTTCGCCTGCCTTGCTCCCAATTCTGCAGGGTCGCTATGCTTACACCAATCATCATGGCGAACTCCGACTGAGACTTCTTCAGCCGAGCCCGGATAGCCTTGACATCTGTGGGGCTGAATTCCGATACTCGCCCGGGCTTGATCTTCCCCCGTCTGATGCTCCCGGCCTGCTTCACACTCGCTACAAGGTTCTCAAAGTCCCGTTTTCTCATCTCAATTCCCTCCGTACAAGCGAGTCAATGCCATTCTTAGTTGAGTTTCTCGACGGCTCCGCTGCGATGGTCACGCTACTGCGACCCCGACCGTTTGCTCGTCGAGTTTCAACTCTCTCCTCAAGGCTTCTCTAAGCCTGGGCAGGTACCGATATCCCATGA
>JAZDEY010000009.1:0-4646 GCA_043808325.1 Candidatus Eiseniibacteriota bacterium | reverse complement strand
GATCGAGATATAGACCGGTTCATCAGTCATCTCGATGAATCCGTGATTTGGGACGACCCGGCAATGCTTCTTGGTCCAGCGATAGGTCGGAGTGCGGTGCGAAAGTTCAGCGAGAGCATCCTGCGAGCCTTTCCGGACTTTTCATACCGCATTAGAGAACCGATCTGTGTTGCCCAATCGGGCAGTCGTTGTGTCGTCCCGTGGGAAATCACTGCCACTCATACAGGCTATTTCGATCACCTTGGATTTGCTCCAACCAATCAGGTAATAACTATGCAAGGTGTCGATGTCCTTGAGATGACGGGCATGAGGGTCACCAGAATAGAAACACTCTTCAACGTCCTGCCGGCTGCCGAGCAGGCACTGGGGCTGAAGCCTTTTGCCCATAGCAGCGTTAGCCGAGTGGTTATCCTCTGGCTTCAGAGGTGCCGGGCTTACTGGCTCCGGCGGACGACGAAGGTCAAGAAGTGAGCGCTGCGTCTAACCAGCCGCTCCACCCGGCGCCCTGCTGCGCGGGAGCGGGCGAGCAGCGGTGTTCGCGATCATTCAACTTGGGTGAGATATGAAAAAGCTCTGTATCTTTCTTGGCATGACAGTCCTCGGCTTGGTCGGATGGTGGATAGGGAGCAAGAGTGGATTCATGCTTGGTTTCGTGCTTAGTGTCGTCGGCAGCGCGGCTGGAGTCTACATAGGGTGGCGTATCTATCGTGATTACCTAAGCTGATAGTCCGTTAAATGATCGAGGAATCGAACGCCACTCAGCAGCGTTGAAGTGCTTGAACGCACAAGACCCTGGCGATATGATGTTGGGGGCATAGTGCGAGCGTGCCGGCCGTAGCCGGCTTACCGTCCACGGAGAGATAGCATGTTTTGTCCCAAGTGCGGTGCTGAGTACCTTCCCGGTATCACGGAGTGCGCCGACTGCTCCGTTCCCTTGGTGCCCCAGCCAGTCGAAAGCAAGCCGCCCCGCGACGTATCGGATCTCCCATTGGTCACGGTTTTTGAATCGGGGAATCCCGCGCTGATTGCGCTCGCGAGCTCTGTCCTTGAGTCTGCCCGAATCGAATTCGCCACCAAGGGGGAGGCCCTGCAGGACTTGCTCGGCTGGGGACGGTTCCCATGCGGAGCGAACCTGGCCATGGGGCCCGTCCTGTTTCAGGTGAGACCGGAGGATGTGGAAGAGGCGCGGTCCTTGCTGTGCGATCTCGAGGAGGGCGAAGAGGATAGCGCCGAGTCCGCCGAGAAGGATGACACGGTCGGGTGATTGCCAGCGCCAGACGTGAGCCTTTGGGGTTGGGAACAGACATCGTGACCTCGGCTAGCGCTCCTCAGGAGCAAGGCTACGGAGGTGAAGTCTTTAGGTCCATTGCGGAAGTCATAATGTCTGGCTGCTTGGATACAACGAGGAAACGATTGAAACCACAGAGAGAATTGGGCTACGCCCCATGGCAAGAAGCGGGTGAGAAATGCGCATGAGCAGTGGGTACCATCACACGCAATCTGGGGGTGTGATCTTGGTGACGGTTGGTCTCGTAGCACTTGCGATCATCATCGCGGTGTATGTGCGTGCCATGCCGCTAGGCGCTCTGGTGCTGGCGGGCGCCCTGTTGGTGTGCCTGCGGATCTTCGGAAGCCTCACGGTCGATGTCGATGCCGATGCGGTCACGATTCGGTTCGGTTTGGGGTTGGTAGGTCGCCGATTCAAGGTGGGAGAGATCCGCGCTGTCAAGGCAGTTCGCAACCATTGGTTCTTCGGGTGGGGCATTCACCGGCTGCCGCACGGGTGGCTGTACAACGTGTCCGGTCTCGACGCAGTGGAGATCGAGCTCGCGAACGGTGGGGTCCACCGGATCGGAACAGACGAGCCCCAGGCGCTCGCAGCTGCGATCAGGCAAGCGGCAGGCTTGCCGGTTGCCTAGTGCTCTGTGTCGGCAGCTTTGCTCGATCAAGGTTCTTGCGTCGCAGCGGCTGCGCCGCCTTAGCGCCGCCGCTCAGCCGCATCATTAGCCAGTGCCTATTTCGATGTCGGAGTTTGGAGGAGAGGATATGGAGGGAGTCCAGCAGGACTTGTCAGCATCCGCGTTAGTCACCGCTATCGAGGCGAACCTCTTTGCCATGGCTTCGTTGTTTCGGCATTGGCCGCAGGTGGAAGTGCACGATGACGAATGGGCGCTCTGGACACTCACCAACATCCCATTCCCGTTGTTCAACAGTGTCATGCGGACACGCCTGGCTGCGGACCAAGTGAAACCTGCGATTGAGGCCGCACTCGGGCGGTGCAGGTCGAGAAAGGTGCCGATGATGTGGTGGACGGGGCCCGCGACGGAGCCGACGGACCTCGGCAAGCAGCTAGAAGCACATGGGTTCCGCGGCGGAGGATCGTCGGGAATGGCGGCCGACCTGCGATTGTTGCCCGACGTGGTGCCCCTTCCAGCGGGCCTTGCCATCGAGCAGGTGACGGATACCAGGAGCGCACAGATGTTCTCGCAGGTGATGTGTGCCGGCTTCGGCATGCCGCCCTTTGTCGGGGAGGCGTTCGTTGACTTGTTCTCCAGCCTGGGACTTGGGCCCCAGGCGGCATTTCGCCACTACCTTGGCAGGGTGAACGGCCAGGCCGTTGGGGCTTCCTCACTAGTCTTGGGTGCAGGGGTCGCAGGAATCTACAACGTTTCGACGGTTCCCGAGGCTCGCCGGAGCGGCATCGGACGGGCGATGACGCTTCATCCGCTTCGCGAGGCGCGTGCCGCGGGGTATCGGGTCGGTATTCTGCATTCTTCGCAAATGGGTCTTAGCGTCTATCGCGGGCTAGGTTTTGAGGAATACTGTAAGATAGGGCAGTACATGTGGGTCGAAAAGCCAGATACAGGGGCTGGCTAACCAGAGGCTTGATCGGACGGCTGCGGCGGCGTCACGTCGCTTGCCGGAATGGAGGTGCGAGGAAGCCATGACGAGGTACTGGAAGGTAGCGATCTTGGCCCTGGCATTTGCCTGCTCGGCGCAGGCTCAATCACCGTACCAGGCACCGGATGGGGGGCAGGGTCGGGAAGTGCTTCCCCACGTGCGCGTCACTGTGCTCGTGGATAACATGGCCGGTGGCGGACCAGTGCTGGGCGAGTGGGGTGTCGCATTTCTGATCGAGACAGGCAAGGACCAGATTCTTTTCGACACGGGTGAGGGACGGACCCTCCTCGGGAACGCCCACGCCTTAGACGTCGACCTTCGGAAGACCAACGCCATTGTCATCAGCCACGGGCACGACGATCACACCGGGGGACTGGAGAAGGCCCTTAGGGCTTGTGGGCGCGTGGACCTTTTCGTGCATCCGGCTGTCTTCGATACCAGGTACTTGAAGGAAGGATCCCGTGCGGTTGCCTTTCAGACGCCATTTTCGCGGCGGCAACTGAAAGGGCGGGTCCGGAAGATCATTGAGACAAATGGTCCGACAGCTGTATGTGAGGGCGTGATGGTCACCGGGCAGATTCCGCGAACAACCGACTTTGAGGATACCGGCCTTCGTGGGCGCGTATTCCTGGACGAAAGCCTGACAACCCCCGACCCGATCTTGGACGATCAGGCCCTGTTCTTTGAAGTCCCCGAGGGTGTGGTGATACTGCTGGGATGCGGCCACTCCGGGCTGGTGAATACGGTGGCGTATGTCAGTCAGCTCACGGGTGGTCGGCCAATCTATGCCATCATCGGCGGCACCCATTTGCTCGGCGCTTCATCTCAGCGAATGCAGAAGACAGTGGACGCGCTGCGGAAATACGATGTCCAGAAGATCATGCTATCGCACTGCACCGGGATGGCGGCGTACGCTGGCTTGACAAATGCTTTTCCGGGGCGTTCCAGCTGGCCGGCAAGTGGAACCCTAATCGAGTTCGGCGGGCAATAGCCGTGGCGCACGAGACGCGCCGCCTTGCCCCGCCGCTCAGCCACACCGGTGGCCACAAGGGAGCAAGAGATGAGACAAGAGGCGATATTGGTTCGGGAACTGCGACCCGAAGATGACCTGGCTGCCGTCCTCCGCCTGTGCAAAGACTTCTTTGCTGAGTATGAGGGCCATCACAAGGAGTTCTTCGACACGGCTGCAGGCGCTCGGATAAGCCGCGGGCCTCGGCGGTCGCTTGCGGCGGCATCACGGCGCTTGCTGTGGCGTGAGCCTTGATCTTGCTGCACCTGTCCAGAGGTCTGAAGGGAGGTTGACCGTGGCATTCGATCTTGAAAAGCTATTCATAGATGTATTTGCCCCTCGGCGCGGGGATGTGGTCACCATCATGCACGACCTGCCCCACGGCGAAATCCGGGACCGCGAAGAGTGGCGGCTGCGCCGGGACATGGCATCTGCAGGGTGACAGTAGGTGCTCAGCATTTCTCTTCCCCGGACAGAGTGTGTCACCAGGACACTGTGTACGCCAAGGGTAATCCCATCGTCTGCAGGCGCTTCGACTTCGTATTTCCGGACGGCTCGAGGCAGACGGCAGTCGTGGACGGCGTGATCATAGTCTAGCGAGGCGGCGTGGCGCCTCGCCCCACCCTCAGACGCGGAGAAGAACCATGAACGAGACTGCGATTCGATCCCTGGTTGATGACCTTGTTGGTGCCTGGAACGATCGAGATATAGACCGGTTCATCAGTCATCTCGATGA
>JAZDEY010000008.1:0-17014 GCA_043808325.1 Candidatus Eiseniibacteriota bacterium | reverse complement strand
GATGCGCCGGATCGACGAATTGTACTTGAGGCGGCCCTTCTATGGCTCTCCACGCATGACCGATTGGCTGCGGGACCTGGGTTGGCCGGTGAACGAGAAGCGAGTAGCGCGTCTGATGCAGGTGATGGGGCTTCAGGCAGTAGTACCGGGTCCTCACACGAGCCGACCGCATCCGGAGCACCGGGTGTATCCGTATCTGCTGCGGGGCCTGGCTATAAGGGCTCCGGACGAGGTGTGGTGCGCCGACATCACGTACGTTCCAATGCGTCGCGGTTTCTTGTATTTGGTGGCGGTGATGGACTGGTTCAGTCGGTATGTCTTGGCCTGGGAGTTATCGAACTCCCTGGAGAGCGCCTTCTGTCTGGCGGCATTGAATCAAGCGCTGGGCAGGGGGCGGCCGGGGATCTTCAACACGGACCAGGGAGCACAGTTTACTGCCGAGGAGTTCACGGGTCGTCTGGAGGCCACGGGTGTGCGGGTGAGCATGGACGGTCGTGGCCGGGTGATGGACAACATTTTCGTGGAGCGGCTGTGGAGGACGGTGAAGTACGAGGAAGTCTACTTGCGGGACTACACCGACGGGATCGTGGCAAGGGCGGGACTGGCGCGCTACTTCCGTTTCTACAACACGGAACGCCGTCACCAATCGTTGGACAAGCAGACACCGCAAGCCGTGTACCTGGGCGCGTAGAGGTCTTCGAGCGGGGATGTCTGGATGTGGGGCGAGTTGAGATCGTTGTTCCTGGGCGAACCTGGAGGGCCGTTTCTGTCGACGGTGGTCGCAGGAGGCTCAAAGAAGGTGCCGATGGTCAGAATTCGGGTGGCGTGTCCGCCACTCCGGGGGCGCCAAGGAGTCAGAACAAGGAGGTGGACGAGCGACCAAACATTAGCTTATTCTACCCCAGAAACTGTCCAACCAACGGGGGGAAGCTGATTCTCAGCCCTGTCCCTGGGATTTCCTGCTCCCAACCCGTTCGGATCTGAGACCGAGATCACGTTTGCTATCCCGACCGGGTCGAGTCCGACGCGCGTGACCCTAAGTATCTACGACTCTCGCGGTCGCCTACTCAGACGGATTGTGGATGGTGAAAGGGGGCCTGGCGTCAATCGCGCCGCCTGGGACGGCAGAGACTCGTCGGGCCGACCCGTCGCCAGCGGCACCTACTTCTGCCGCCTCACTTGGAACGGCGGGAGCAAGACGAGCCAAGCGATACTCCTGCGTTAACTGGTACGCCATACAGGACAACTTTCGCAACTTCTTGAGGTTTCAGGAGTGCCTGGAAGTAGCGAGCTTGGCGGGGCACTCGCCTACAATCTCGTACCCCACCATCGAGTTGTCGCCAATTCTGAACCCCAAGAGCGAAGTCTCTTCCTGACGCTGGCCCCTGGTGCATGTTGTCCATCCCTCTGAGCGAGCATGCGCTACACATCCGAGCCATGACGCAAAGTGCTTGCAAAGTGAGAAACCGTCCCTTAGAATCGACCCTGTGCGAGTCCGGATTCTTTGACGACGTACACGAACCGTACAATGGAGTTCCTGACGGACAGCGCCTTGCAGCAGCAAGGCCAGTCTGCTTAGGATGAATGCAAGGCAGTTCGCTCATGACCGGGATGGATAGCATGAGACAGACGTCGTGGCAATTGCCGCGTCTGAGGTGGGCAGACGATATTCGTGAAACACTTCTTGTAGGTCTGTGTGCTGGTATTGCATACTTCCTCCTTGACGTTATTCTGTTTTTCCCGTCAGAAGAACTCAGACTCATGGGCAGCGGTCTTCTTAAGGCAAACCTGTTCATTTATAGTCTCTCGGTCTGGGTTTGCGGCTTCACTGCCCTGTGTGGTATTGTGCAGATCCTCACAGTTCCGCTTTGTCTTCGGTCCGCTGGTGGAAAGCGGCCGAGCCTTAAACGATTCATCGTTCTCTTCGTAGTGATTATGTTCTTTGTTACCGGCCATGCCGTATGGGCCTATTATGCCCAAAGCCCGCCGTTTCAACCGCGCTACATCATTTTTGAGGATATGAAGCTCATCCTACTAGCTGTCATATTGAGCTCTGCGCTCTTAGCGCTCGCAGTAAGCCTCGCCGCAAGCCGTAACCCCATTCGCTTGCTATTTGCTCGAAGGCGTGGCACAAGACCGCTGCTGGCAGTGATCGGTTTCTGCCTGGTCTATCTCATGATTGCTAACCTGGTCGGCATGGCTGGCCACTGGTGGGACAAGGATAAGAGCCAACTGGCTGCGGGAAACAAGCCCATCGTTCTATTCGGGATTGATTGTGGCTCGTGGAACGTCATGCTCCCATTCCTTGAGAACGGGGACCTTCCTGGCTTCAAGAAGATTATGGAGGAAGGCTCGTATGGCTATCTTGACACTTACGGTATCGTTGGTCGAGCGCTCACACCGCCATCATGGACAACTATCGCAACGGGGAAGACAATGGAGGAGCACGGCATTTCCCGCTTCGGGCAGCTGAGTTCCGATTGGCGAGCCGCTCCCATCTGGACAATCCTTTCTCGAGCGGGGAAGAAAGTGGGGGTCGTAGACTGGGTCTGCGCATGGCCGCCTTTCAAAGTCAATGGTATGTTCATTTCAAATTCATCCCCAAGTCGGCTTGGCAGGACCTACTTCTCACCGGGTTATGATTCGCTCAGTGATGTTGCCGAAAGCATAATTGTGGCATCCTATCGCGGTGTTCCTGCCGGAGAGGGGGTGGCAACAAGATCTGCGGGGTCCGATATGGGCTTTGTCACGCGCACTCAACTGGCAGCATATGCACAGTCCGAGATGGGCTTTCTTTCGCGGATTGAAAAGGAGGTTTTCTCGCGGTGTCCTCTTGATCTTGTTTCGTATTACTGCTATTGCACAGATCCGGTGCAGCACATGTTCTGGAAGGACATAGATCCGACTTCTTTGAGGCATGGTGATTGGGAGGAAGGACAACCGGATTCTACAAACAGGGATATAGTAAAATGGGTGTGGATGGCGGCGGATACGCTTCTCACCAATCTCATGGCCAGATATGGCGACGATGCTTATTACTTCGTTGTTTCGGATCACGGTGCAAGACGGGTACAGAGGCGGACATCGATTTTCAGGATGAATACCTTGCTTCGGGAGATGGGCTATCTCAAACTGAAGCACGGCGAGGTTGATTCCAGCGCCTCCATTTGTTTCGTAACAGAGACATTGGGCTCATTCAGCAGGTTTGATCTTGAGGTAAATCCGGCTCATTACAAAGATGCCGATCAAGATCGGATCGGATCATTTAGAGATACAGTGTCAAGAATAGCAGATGAGCTCAGGTCCATCCGGGTAAAGGAGACCGGAGATCCTATCTTTGAACGCGTTGACGTCCGTGCCACAATGGTTTCAGGAGATGAACCCGACATGATGGTCTTCGCCAGCAAGAATATCCTCAGGATGCCCGACAAGGAGAAGACCATTGTTGTTGGTGCAAAGGAAATTGACTTGCGGTCCCTACTTAGTGTCCATCCCTGGTTGGCACACCACCGGGCACGGGGGATCATTCTCGTGAAGGGGCCGGGTGTGCGGCGACGCTATTGCGGATCCTGGACGATAGTCGACCCATATGTATGCATCTTTCCATATCTACGTGAAATCGTTCGGGCGACAGGATCAATTGATCCTGTCCTCCGAGGCCTCCACATCTTGGACGGGGCCACGACACTGGACGTTGCGCCCACCCTACTTTATCTCGCAGACCTGCCCATCTCGGAAGATATGGACGGCAAGGTCCTCACCGAATTAATCGACGCCCCTGTCATGAAGGCCAGACCGATAAAGAAGGTGGCAACCTATGAGGTGGGCAGTGTGGTTGATCGAAATACCAGTACTATCGACCATCAAGAGATCAAGCAAACGCTGAAAGCTCTCGGCTATTTGCAATAGCATGTTGGCCTACAACTCTAGTTGATCACGTCTTTGTGATCCTTGGCATTGACACCGTCCTATAGCGCACCCAGTTTCCTTGGACACTCAACTGGTGTAGTCTGGTGGGGTGTGAAAGGAGCTGGGCGATGGAAGAGAATGATGAGCGGAGGATCGAGGGAGATCTTCCGGAGCGGTGGAGTCCACAGCGGAAGGCAGAGGTGGTCCTTCGGTTGATCAAGGGCGAGGACCTGGGTGCCTTGAGTCGGGAGATTGAGGTACCGGCGCACGAGTTGGAGGAGTGGCGGAGAGTCTTTCTGGAGAGTGGCACAGTTGGGCTGCGCCGGCGCGGAGGTGATCCCCTGGAGCGGGACCTGAGGCGAACCCAGGCGAAGTTGGGCGAGACCATGATGCGGTTGGAGTTGGCCAGTGACCTGCTGGAAAAAAGGGGATACGGGGAGGAACTGAAGAGGCTGTTTCGCAACGGGAAGTCGTGAGTCCAGCGACGGGTCGGCGGTATCCGTTGCGGATGATCTGTGAGGTGTACCGGGTGGCAAGATCGACGGCCTACAGTAGCCCAAGGAGGGACCGGGGGCCGGCTGGGATGAAGCCGGGACCCCGGACGCTGTGCAGCGACGAGGAGGTCGTTTCAGCGATCCGCGAGGCGCTTCTGGCCCGCCCGTTCCACGGCGAGGGGACTTCTTAAACCGGCAATCATCAGACTATTAACACCGGCAATGACAGGAAGAACCGTGTGCTACGACTGATGCGGGAGAATCGGCTCTTGGTGCCGCAGCGCAACAGGGGCCCGCATGGAGACCGCAGCCATAGCGGTGAGATCACGGCGGCGCGACCCAACGAGTTGTGGGGGACCGACGCGACACGTTTCTGGACTCGGCAGGACGGATGGTGGTGGTTCTTCGGAGCGATCGATCACGCAGGCGAGGACATCGTGGGCTGGCATGTGGCCAAGAAGGGCGATCGATGGGCAGCGCTGGAGCCGGTCGTGCAGGGTGTCCGTGAGCACGTCGGTGGCTACGCGCCGAAGGTGGCCCTGGGGCTCGGGCTACGGCACGACTGGGGCCCGCAGTACACAGCCGACCGCTTCCTCGGTGAACTGCGCTGGCTGGGGATCGCCTCGACGCCGGCGTTTGTCGGCGAGCCGGAGTGCAACGGGGTCATGGAGCGCTGGATCCGAACCCTGAAGGAGGAGTGCATATACATGCACGACTTCGACAGTCTGGAGGGGGCCCGGCAGATCATCGGGGCCTTCGTCACGCGCTATAACGGGCAGTGGCTGCTCGAGCGCCACGGGTATCTCACCCCAACCGAGGCGAGACGAGCGCTGCTTCAGGAGGCCGCGTGATCAAATCAATCTTGTGTCCAGGAAATCGGGTGCGGTACATAACGACCAATCTCACCGGCGGCAATGGAGCGCAGCGAAATTGCCGTCCGGTGCAGCGCCTTGTTAGCCTGCCTCCCTCTGTGATGGATTTCGAAGAAGCACTATCATTGTAGAAATAAGAATCGGTAATACAAGTGTAGTGTGCCGCGGAAGGGTTTGAATGAACCCTGCTCTAAATAGAATAAAGGCAAAATGAGCCGTGAAGATAAAAGCAGCAAAACTGTCAAATCTTGTTTTCAAAGACAATAGAATACACGAACCTAACAGCATGATAAAAATGCAAAGATACATGAACCTTAAGCCATATTCCGACACAACAATCGCATAGTGCCTGAACGAAAGAGCTTTACTATCAATCCCCATTGACCTATATTGCTCCAATTGCATTCTATTTGCTTTAAGCCCGAAAGCAAGTTGCATTCGTTCATTTAGGTAGTCAACTAATATTTTATCTCTGTTGTCTGAAACCAAGTTGCGAAAATCCGGAAAATACAGTCCTTGCATCAGCATATGTCTGCAACCGACGACGACCCTTTTCACGAAGCTCATTGGATGTTCCTTGATAGATTGAAGGTAGTGCAGTCTGAAGTATTCATTTGCATCGGCGGACCAAGGTGAACCAAGATTTCTCTCACTAGCAATTCTCAACACATAACCATCACCGGGAAGGATATTCCACGGATTGTTAGGCAGTATCCCCAAACCGAGATACATGACAGCACCTGCATTTGTGGAACACAGTAGTGGTTGCTTCACTGTAAAGCTCGTATATGTGATCCAAGGAAGAACCGCGAGGAATAGTGTTATAAGAAACATTGCTGCCATTCTCAAGTAATGTCCTACACGACGTTTAAGGAAACCGAAAGCAAGCAAAGCAAAGAATAATAAGATCCCGAGCAAGAGATTCTCGGAGCGAAAATTGAATCCCAATCCGATTAGCAAACCACTCGCTGCGTAGTACCCTATACCTCTTTTGTTTTCTACGGCAAGGTAGAGCATCCATACACCCCAGAAAACGAGAATAGAAGCCATCGAATTACTGAAATAGGATAAACTTAGGAAGATAAAAGGTACGAGCATTATCGCGACGACGATTGGATTCTCTATAATCTTAGTTAGTTTACGGGGATGCTGAACAATAGTGGCAAATCCGAACAGGGATTTATACCAATAGAGACAAACTACTAGGAGCAATGCTCCTTGAAAGAGTGTAATATTCTCTTTAAATACTCCGGATAATAAGGAATAGCCCCACATAGGATATGCTGGTATTTTAGGTATCGATCCTTTCAAAAACAGAAGACCAGCTTTTAAGTGACCATCCCATACCCCTCCTCCTTTAGGTAGGAGACCTGAAATGTAGAAAGCGAGAGAAGAAGCCAAGAGAACAATAAAAAGAAATTGTAATGATTTTCTTTTGGTTAGTAACCAGAACCATCTATCACGAACTATACGTTTCATTGCAGGACTCCTATCGCTATTTTTAGTCAGCAGGCTAGACATTATGACTTCCGCAGTAAGAGGCTGACGGCGCTTCCCCCGTTGGTTGGACACTTTCTGGGGTAGAATAAGCTGATGTTGATCTGACCTGCCCCCCAACGATGATACCACTCATCCTGCTAGTCTCGCAAGAGCCTGAGAGGGGCGTAGCGCCCCGGTCATTGCCCTGGCCGCCTGCCACGACCACAAACTGTCTCATTCTTATTTACAGGTTCCGCGGACCAAGTCAAGATCAGACCACGGCACCATACCGTCCGGAGGGACTGCCATGAGAACACGGCGATTTCGTGACTCTGCAAAGGTTATGTTTCTGGTTTTGTCATCTTTGGCTGCCATGCTCCTGGCGGGTAGCATTGGCACGGCTTCACCTGCACCGGCCC
Organism: Candidatus Eiseniibacteriota bacterium; assembly: GCA_043808325.1. GTDB lineage: Bacteria > Arandabacterota > Arandabacteria > Arandabacterales > Arandabacteraceae > JAZDEY01. The sequence continues at coordinate 9,841 of JAZDEY010000008.1, read as the reverse complement.
CATTGCCGGAGACCCAAAGTCAGGTAATGGTCATTTCGTTCAAGGGTGCATACGGGTCGTTGTCAGCCCAGTCGATCAGGGTATCCCCGGGATTCATCAGGACTCAGGTGGACGTCGGGCCGCCGAAGCAGTGGGAACTGTGGGCTCGGATCACTGATGGAAACGGGAATCTCTTGCACAACGCATCCATCGGGCATCCAGCACACATCTTCTACGACTATCTATCCCAATCGGGAGATCTCACAGGCGGCATCGCCCAGGTCGAGTATCAAGACTTTGTTGCGAGCCTGCCGGTCCCGGCCGGCATGGCCAAGATTGAGATCATCGATTCCGGCGATGAGATTCTCTTCTCAAAGGCCATTGCCGAGGCCGACATCGCCGCATACTCAGGGCAGGAGGGGCCTCAGTGGAACTGTACGACCATTGTCGACAATGGCCCGGTTGCCAACCGCATCGATCTTGTCATACTTGGAGACGGCTACACGGGCACCGAAATGGCAACGTATTACGCCGATGTCGACGGTTTCCTCGGCTACCTGTTTTCGGTGTCGCCTTTCGGCGAGTATCAGCCTTATTTCAACGTGCATCGAGTCGATGTGATGTCGCAACAATCAGGAGCGGACCATCCTGAGAACGGCACATATGTGAATACCGCCCTCGACGCTTCGTATATGTGGGACGGCTACACTCAGCGGCTTCTTTACTGCAGCGAGAGCAAGGCCTGGAGTGCGGCGGCATCTGCACCGTCGGCCGATCAGATCATCGTCGTCGTAAATGACAACACTTATGGCGGTGGTGGCGGCGGCATTGCAGTCGGCTATCACGGCGACGCCATGGGCGAGGTGATCTCGCACGAATTCGGGCACTCCTTCGGCGATCTCATGGACGAATACAGCTACGGCATAACAGGCGGTCTCTATGGGTCGGGAGCCAACTGCGAATACGACTACAACGCCTCAAACCCCAAGTGGAACGTCTGGTACGATCAGCCTGGTGTGGGCTGGTATTCCGAGTGTTCGTACACCAATCTGGGGAGACCGACCTACAGCAGTTGTCAGATGCGAGTCTTGGTCGACTACTTCTGCGTGGTCTGCCGGGAACAGATCGTCAGACGGATCTATGAACCTTACATAAGCACCTTGATCGATGAGGCCCTGCCGGAAGCCACCTGTGTTGCCACTGCGGTCGGTGATACTGCCGGCTTCAAGATAGAGAGGCTCACTGTCTCGACAACTTCGACTGAGTGGTCGGTGAATGACACGGTCGAGAGCACAGATCCCGACACCTTCACGTTCATTATGCGGGATAACTACATCTACGACATCAAAGCCGCCGTCATCGACACGACCCCGATGGTCCGAAGAGCGCCCCCTGCGCTGCTAGAAAACGGGAGCGAACGCTCGTGGTGGGTCGCCGTTACGTGTGATGCAGGAGTCGCTGATCCGTCCGGAACTCAGTCCGGTTCTCTCGTGGCTTCAGGAGCCGCTCCTGTGCCTTCCCGTGGATCGATCTCGATTGACTTCGAATTGTCCGCAGACGCAAGGGTCGACTTGTCGATCTATGACGCAAGGGGCACGCGTGTGGCCGTGCTCCTCGATCAGGCGGTAGAGCGGGGAAGACACGTGGTTCGCTGGGACGCCAAGGACACCACCGGCCGCGCTGTTGCTCCGGGAATTTACTTCCTTCGTGTCAATACCGGACAGGCATCAGCCACCCGCAAGCTGGTGCTACTCAGGTAACTGACGCGCACGGCTTCTAGTTCAGGCACACAAGAGTCGAGTAAGGCGTCGCCGTCAATTACGTCGGCTCCTGACGTGAAGTTGGCCCGGATCGGGTGCTACCAGGAGAGCGTCAGAGTAATCCAACTGGCTCGCGAAAGGGCTTGATCGTTCCGTTTGGTACACCACGTGAGTTTGAATTGGAACCAAATCATGACCTTCTTGAATGATATGGCTTTGCTTCGGCAAGGCCAGGAGACAGGAGATCAGAGTAAGCCCGCCCCATTCTGAAATGCTGCGGCTTCATGTCCAGACTGTACTGACCCATCCTCGCATAGCCGGATGCCTGCAGCTCTGGGTTGGAGGGTTGCCGTATCCTCGGAGCCCGAGTAGGACAAAAGAAAAGGGTCTTCAGCGGTTAACACCGATGAAAACCCTTGACTCCAGATTGTCGTTTTTAGCGATACATGGCCTTTAGAGCGCCCAAAGAGATTGGCTGGACTGCGCTGGGCATATCCAGGATAACGAGATCGGGCCCGGATTTCGGGAACCCCGGAGTCGCCGAGGTCTGAACAGCCACAAACGTCCCCAACGCATCATCCCAAACATTGATGTGAGCTATGATCTCGTAAGTACCCGGCAGAATATGGAACGACGCCTCGTAGCCTTGCACGTGTTGGGGATTACCATCATAGCCCCGGCCAATCCAGGCGAAATCGGGCGGGACGCCGTTGTTACCAGAGTTCTCGTTGACAACCTTGTTGTTCACCCTGTCAATAGCGATCCATCCGGTCGCAGCAGTTGGGTCTATGTAGCCCGGCACACCCGGCTCGCACAGCACCAGGACGTACATAGTGTTTGTGATACAGTCGTAGCGGAGGTAGAGCTTCGACTCCATGGCCTTAGTTGAATCCCCGGCCCGGTACATGTTAGAGAAGAAGTCGTTCACAAGGTTCCATTCCCCATACTGACCATCGACCACCGCCGTGCCAAACGTCGGATTCGGTGGGACCGCTGTAGCCGCCAAGGGCATAACCATCATTGCAGTGACAACTGCGGACAACAATAGCAATGTCTTCATGATAGTCTCCTCCAATCGGTGGTCTAGGAACATCAAAAGTGTCGTCGCAGCTTACTTCATAGAATGGTCTTTTGCGACCATTACCATGTTAGCACGCTAGCGCCCGGATGTCAAGGAGATTAATAGCGGCGCCCTTGGGGTGGAGCAAGAGACTGGTGGTACGCCATACAGGACAAGTTTCGCAACTTCTTGAGGTCGCAAGAGTGCCAAGAAATCGGCCTGTTGGTGGCCGCACTCCCCTGATTGACGCCTACCCCACCATCGATTTGGTATTAATTTCGGGCAAAACCCCAAGGGCAAAGGCGGCACCTGGCCTTGGCTCCTGCCATGTCCTACCTATCCCCCTTAGCGAGGCCGGGTCGTGAAGCTGCACGTTGATATGGTCTCTGCTGGCGGGTCGAGGTCTGCCCGCACCCGTTAGTGATTGAAGAAGAGGAATGGCTCTGCTATGGTGGCCCTGTGAATGTAACGCTCCCCCTCAAAGAGATGTGACAGCCGAAGCAGGAGGTGAGAAATGAAGTGCTCGGCAATATTTCCCCTTGTGCTCTGTCTCTATCTCTTTCTCCCTTCAACGCTCACCTTCTCTATGACGCCTGCCGTTGATATGGAGAAGGTAATTGTGCGGGGCGTCATCGATCCGGCAACTGAAGAACTTCGAACCGTTTCTCAGATCCATCTTAGGATTTCAGCAGGGCACCCCCAGGAATTGCGATTCTACCTCAACCCCGGCAGGGAAGTTGTAAAGATACTGGGGCCCCGTGGCAATGAGATTGCATACAGAACCTCTATGCGCAGGCTGTTTGGCAACGCCATGGCCTTCAAGCAAATCTCGATCCAGATTCCACCCGAGTTGGCACAAGAAGATTCCGTTGTGCTCACCTTCTTCATCCAGGGCAGGGTAAAAGACAGGGGATTCTACAAACTCGGGAATTACTTCAACGGATCCGGCATGGCTGTGATGAGTAACGTGCTTTTTCCGGAGTTGGACGTCATAGGAGGCAACGGAATGGATGCTTTTTTCTGGCTTGAGCTTGAGCTCACTGCCCCCTCTGACTGGACACTCGCCGTGGCCGGCGCACCGATTATAACGGAGGGCAATGACAACGTCGCCCTGCCATCTCGGACGGCCTTAACTGGTGACGATTTCGACAGGTTCTTGGCATCCAGATTCACGGGAAAGATACACCAATATTACTGCCCAAGGATAGGCATTAACATAGGCCTCTTCTACCTATACGGCGGGGTCGACTTGACGTGTCAGACACGTCAAGTGTCGGGAATCGGCGTGCGGGTGTACGCCATTTGCACGGACAGCGCGTCTGCTTCAGTAATGCTTGATGCGGCAGAGAAAACGATTCCAGCATTGGAGGACGCGATCGGCCCGTTTCCATTCGAGAATCTAGCTATCGTACTCAAGCCCAAGGCTCTGCCTTTCGCAGCCGGCGCCCTTGACAGCTGGGGCATGATCTCCCTGCCTCGCACATATCCCCAGAACTGGACCCAGGGGACCCAGGAGACTTTTGTGCACGAGATGATTCATCAGTATTGGAACGAGTGTTTGCAGAGTCCCACGGAAGAGGCATTGGCGCTTTCTGAACCTTTCGCAGCTTATCTCGACGCCGAACTCTGGACCAAGATTTTTGCCGATAGCTCGACTGCTCAAATCTCTCGATGGAGTCGGGTCAACGACTGCGCCAACTACTGGTGGGCAACGCAACACTACTGCGAACGCCCCCTAGTCGGTCTGAAATTGGGGTTTGACCCTTTCTCTTGGTCTGGATTCTATGATAAAGGTGCGATCGGGGTTGCCATGATTGCCGATCTCTTGGGCCCTGATGAGTTTAGGCAGTTTCAGCATGAAGTCTTCTCTGGCGGCGAGGCCAAGAAATTCACTCTTGACTCTTTACAGGCAGCAATTGGACGCCACAGCAAATACCCATGCAACAGGCTGGTGCAGGATATCTTCAAAAGCACTACGCATTACGATTATGCTATTGCCAGCGTGAAGACGAGAAAGGTCGGATCGGATTCATGCGCTGCCGACATTCGAATAGTAAAGAAGCAGCCTGGTGAATTCCCAATGGTCCTCAAGGTTTCATTTGCGGACTCCTCTGTGGTGGAGCGACGCGTCGAGCCCGGACTGGCGGCACAGAACCTGCAAGTGCGCGGGCCCGTGCCCTTCAGACAGGTCCAACTCGATCCTGATTTCATGACCCTGGACTCTGATAGATTCAACAATGTCTATCCAAGACTAGACAGATTCTCTCTGGCCTGGGGCCGCAGAAACTATAACGAGCTGCCTCATCCCATTGACGACTGGGGAGGTACAGACTTAGTTGCGCGACGCACTATTCTGAGTCCGGTATTGGACTACACCGACCTCGATGGCGCCCGCTTTGGCGCAAGTCTAGAGACGCGCAATGCTTTCCGAGACAAGAAATATGTCTGGGCAACCTGGAGCGACAAACAGGACAAACTGCGGGGCGCAGCCGGCTGGTTTGTCGGATCCAACGTCGAAAGATCCAAGTTGGCTTTGCACTACTATGATGATGGGCTGGTACGCGAGGCCATCGTGACGGCGTTCCCTCCTTCGTGGAGGAACGCGCTGGCGCTCTCATTGGGAGCAGGTTATGAAGAGCGGCCCGCCCAGATGAGCTCCACCGGCCACCTCCGCTATAGCCAAAGCGCTCCGAGTTTCCGCCTTGGTCTCACAATCCCATATCTCGACAACCTGGTAAGCCTGGTCTCCACAGGCAAGGCCTGTGGGCTTTGGCTCAACCTGCGAAAGAGTGCCGCGATCTGGGGAGGTGAAATGGACTATCTTCAGATCGATGGCGACACTCAACTTGGCATCGGGCCCTTGGTCATGCGTTTCAGGTGGGGGCTTTCCGATGGGGTAAGTAACGAAGGAGAGGCCTTTCCGCTCGGTGGCCGATGGGGCTACATTGATGACCGCGTCAGGATGGTCAGGGGCTATAGTCTCAGGTTCGCTCGGAGTCTTCTCCTGCTTAACGCCTCAGCCGCACCAATACGCTTTCCACGGGGGCACATCGTCCTGTTCACGGACTTAGCACGGTATCGGGAGCTCGAAGGAGCCAAAAGCCATACACTTTTGGGTTACGGGACTGGAATTCGATACGCTCTTCCGTGGGCGAATTGGCTGGAAAGTGCAACGCTGCGCCTTGACTACGGAGTGCCGAAAGAGGGCTTGAAGAGAGGTTTCGTCTACGTTGGACTCGGATCGGCTTTTTAGGCATTTGCTTCTGTGAGGAATCAGAGCATTTGGCAGATCGAATCATATCATACATAGGTCCTGTACCGGATGCGAAAAGTCGCGGGCACGGGGAATGGATGGGGACATGGTAACCCCAATTTGGAACTTGCGGATTCGGTCTGTGGTAGGAAATTACTGGTACACCACGTGAATCTGAATTGGAACCGGATCATGACCTTCTTGGATGATATGGCTTTGCTCCAGCAGGGCCAGGAGGCAGGAGATCTGGGTAAGCCCGCCCCATTCTGAAATGCTGCACCCTCATGCACAGACTGTAACGCCTTCTCTTCCTGCAGCCGAATGAACGCAGCACGGGGTTGAAGGGTCGCCGTATCCTTGAGGTCCGGCCCGGAACCTCTTGTGGTTGTCACATAGCAGAAGCATCAGGGCGTGGGGTCATTCCCGGTTTGCCATTCTCTTGATAACGACAAGTGATATGTCGTCCGCTTGCTCGGCTGAGCCGGCGAAGCGATCGACGGACTCGAGGACGTGAGCGAGAGCGGCTGGGGCCGAAAGAGTCCGTGACTGCTTGAGCCCGCCAAGAAGTTGCTGTTCTCCGAACATGTCGCCGTTTTCGTTTGTCGCCTCGGTGACGCCATCGCTGAAGACGGCGAGCAAACATCCGGACCCCAAGCTGACCTCGCCATCATCAAACCGAACTCTTGGCATGATTCCTACAAGCGGGCCGCCAGTTTGGAGTGTCAGGGTCTCCTGTCCCGAGCCGGACACAAGCATGGGAGGGTTATGCCCCCCATTGACATAGCGGAGGTGTCCAGTCTTGGTGTTGAGCACGCCGATAAAGAGCGTTATGAACATGCCGGCTGAGGTGGAGGAAAGCAGATGCTCGTTGAGTTTCGCCATGAGTCCTGCGACATCAGTCACCCTCTCGGCCAGACCGCTGCGGATGATGCCCTGGACAACCGCCATCACAAGCGAAGGGCCAAGTCCCTTGCCGGATACGTCGCCCAGCGCAAATCCGATATGGTCCTCGTCGATCCGGAAGAGGTCGTAATAGTCGCCGCCCACGGCCTTGGCTGGCCGGCATATTGCCGCGAACTGCCAGCCCTCTGCCGGCGGCAGCTCCTTCGGAAAGAGGTTCTGCTGGACCTGGCGGGCAATTCCAATTTCCTTAGCCTGCTCCGCCTCACGCTTGGCGACCTCGAGGAGCTCCGCATTCTCCAGGGCCAGTCCCATCTGGGTTGCCACTGTGACCAGGAGTTCCTTGTCTTCACTGCTGAAGGGCTCCTCAGAGAGTTTGCCCGCCAAGGCCATGCAACCTATGAGCCCGGTACTGCTAGGCAGAGCCACAAGCAGCTCGAGGCGCCGGGATGACGATGCATCGTCTTCGGCCCTTTGACCTTCCTTTTGGGAAGTAACATGGGTCCAGGCAAGTCCCTCTTCGAGCAGGAGCATGTTGGAAGCCACGATGCCGATATCCTCACGGTGGTTCATCTCACCTTGTTCCTGGGCAACCTGAAGATGTGTGCCTCGTCCGATTGCTTGGCGGCGCCAGGCTACCACGAGCGATCGGTCCTGGGGATTGCGCAGCAAGAAGGCGACACGGCCAGGATGCAAAGTAGCCAGAACTGCCTCTCCCGCTTTCCTGAGTATCTCATCCCGGTCTCTTATTCTTGATACCTGTTGGCTTAATCCGACCAGGACTCTCCTACCGTCATAAGTTTCCCTGAAGAAACGACGATCGATGCTATGCATCACGGGCCGGTTGACACGAGTCAGGCCAGCCATGAGGAAGACGGAAGTCACCGCGGCGAGGCCGGCAACGGCCGGAACGGAGCCGCCGATCCGTGTTTGGCCGTGGCGTATCGATTCCTCGAGGATGAGAAAGAGGAGCAGGCCTTCGACTATGAGTACCCCTCTGGAGAGGAGAAGATGTTGAATCCCTTTGCGGATAATCAGCCGGATGCCAAACACCTTGTGAGCCAGAATCGCGTATGCGAAGGAGAGCACTGACGCCCCGAACAAGCCCACGGGGAGGAAGTACCTCAGGACCAGACCGGTTGATCCAGACGGCATTGCGGCCTTCAGCACATAGGGGACTATCTCAAAAACCACTATGGCTGCAGAGGAGAGCACGAGACTCAGCTCGAGGACCCTGAGCCTGCCTTGAGGGCGCCGGCGGGCTTCAATACGTTGGGCGGCCAGGAGACACACAAGGAGCCCCAAGATAGTAACGAACAATACCATTTCGAACCATGAGCCAAGAAAGCGCGTCAGGGGATTGCTGTTGAACCATGTCGGCCTCCACCCGTAGATAAACCTCAGATCACCTGGGAGCGTAAGAGCAGATAGGCCGGATACAGCAAAGGCTGTCCATTGCCATCTCAGGAGCACGGCGCCTAGTCTCGATCGGAGGGGGAAGACGGAAAATACCCGCAAAGTCAGTGGAATTATCATGAAAACCGACAGGCTGGTAAAACAGGTAACTGCAGTCAAGGCCCAGTTCGGCCACGACGCCCACAGAGGTTGGTTTGTCATCCACAGAGATACTGCCCCAAGGCTCTGGAACCACAGGGAACATTCAAAGGCAACTCGGTCTCGGGGCCTCAGCCACCCGACGGGTGCACCCACTAACAAAAGCAAGGAACATAACAGCAAAGGTGGAAAGTACAGAGTCCATACCAGCTTGGTGGCAGGACCTTGTATGACCGAACCGTAGATGCTAGCCGAAAGAGCGTATTTGTCTCCGAGCTTGGCGTTGACGAACAGGGTATCATTGCCTCTCAGCAACCCTATCTTCACAGCCTTACCTGGGCTTGCTTCGAGTAATGGAGCGAACTGGCTCTCCTCGAACAGATTTCCGTTCAAGCTTAGAATCACGTCGTTAGGCTTCAGTCCGGCCTTGGCCGCTGGGGTTCCAGGGACAACGTCGCTTATCAGCACGCCCCTGGGAGATTTAAGCCCGAGGCTATCCGCGAGTTGTGGGGTCAACCACCTGCCGCCGACACCCAGATAGCCGATTCGGGATGCAGTTCGGATCGATTCCTCAAGAATCAAATCGCGAGTCTGTGTGGCCCCCTGCCTTGTGAACTCAACTTGTATCTTCTTACCCGGCTTTGCGCCCACGAACGGGGCGAAGAAGGCCTGGGGCCGTTCCCTGAGCTTAAGGCCGTCGATAGCCATAAGCGAGTCTCCGGCCTGAATCCCGGCTTTGGCGGCTGCGCTGCCGGGATCAACCCCAGAGACTTGAAGACATCCCTGCCCGCGGATGACGCCTACATCCCACCAGGCACCGTAGTTATCAATTTCGGATACCCAGAATCCAGGGTGAAGATGCATGTAGCCGATCCACAGGTGGATCATCCAGAACGATGCGATAATGGTGGCAGCAAGGGCTGCGGTCATCAAACCGAGAGCAATGTAGCGCAGGACGAGAGTCCTATGTCTGATCTGACCTTCCTCTGATCTCATACCTGAGCACCTAACAGTACGATTACATGACTCGCAGCGTTCTCCAGCGCAAGAGGAGTTGTACGCGCACCGCGACGATAACACGATCGTCTTCTAGCGTCAACTACCAAGAGTACTTGCCCTCTGTCAGTTTTCGCGGGTGGGGGCAGGGGTTCGTTACGGGGATGATGGCGCGTGGGGCCGTGGACGCCTTGCGACGTTATTGGTGTGGCGGATGATGTGGGTGATACGGATGTGGTTGCCCTGCTTTGCCAGGCTTATGGATGATTCCCTTGGGTCGAGTGGTATGCACGATGCTCCGGCATCGAATGGAGAGTGATAATGCTACCAGACCTGGCA
>JAZDEY010000007.1:0-37360 GCA_043808325.1 Candidatus Eiseniibacteriota bacterium | reverse complement strand
AGCGCTCGCTTGTAACTGATCGGATCGGTCCCCCGCCGAAGCAATCGCTGCAATGTCTGCCCCTCCGTTATCGTCAACTCCCTAACTGCAACACACATGAAGGAACCTCCTTTTAAGGTCCCCCCATGATTACAACACCAGTGGCAAAAAAGCTACCACTTTGTGAGACACGGTACTAGGTCGTTTAAGGACCGCATACTCGATGCCGAGATGGGATAGTTGGCAAGGCCTCATGAGCACGACGAGGTTCGCACGGGCAAATCCAACGTTCCGGCCATTAGCCGAATGACTCGATGATCTTGGACACATCGGGGATCGTGGTGTCTCCCGATAGGATCATCCCGCCGCGCAGCAGCCGATCGTCGAAGGTCGGCTTCTCCACCTTGTAGAAGACGCCCAGCGGGATGTGATCGCCTTCACCGTAGTTCCACTCCTTGGCCTTGAGGTGCGCGGCGTCGAGGCTTGAGGTATCGTGGCCCTGGAGTTCGTAGACGCGGCTATTGTAGTACTGATAGGTGTTGAAGAAGGTGAAACAGGGCTGGAGCACATCGATGAAGGCGAAGCCCTTGTGCCGGGCGGCTTCGACAATCAGGGCCGCGAGTTCCTTGGCCTTCACCGAATAGCCTCGCGCCACAAAGGTCGCCCCGGACGCGAGCATCAGTTCGATGGGGTTGAGGGGTTCTTCGAAGCTCCCCCGGGGAGTGGATCGCCCCGGAAATCCCAACGGGCTCGTGGGGGTTGCCTGGCCCGTGGTGAGCCCGTAGACGCGGTTATTGTGAACTACCATCGTGACATCTATGTTGCGCTTTGCGGACATGATGAGGTGCGCCAGGCCCTCACCGTAAGCATCGCCATCGCCGGCGTGGCCGATCACGGTGAGCGCGCGGTTGGCGAGCTTTACGCCCGTGATCGTGGGCGGCACGCGCCCGTGGATCGAGTAGAAGCTATTGATGTTCACGTAGTCGGCGATCTTGGCATGGCAGCCGATCCCTGAGGCCAGAACCAGGTTCTCAGGCGCAATTCCCCCGTCCACTAAGGATTTCACGGCCTCGTTCACGGCGGAGAGAATCCCAAAATTGCCGCAGCCCTTGCACCAGGTGTTCTCGGCATAGGTGGTGAGTTTGAGGTCGCTCATCGGGCTGCCTCCTCCACTTTGGCGCGGAGTCCATCGACTGTGAAAGGCCTCCCGTCGTACTTCAAGATCATCCGGTCGACCTTGATGCCATGGCAGCCGACGAGCCGCGCAAGGCAGCCCGTGGCATTGTTCTCGACGCCAATCACTCTGGTGGCGCCTTGAAGAGCCTGCCTTAATTGCTCCACAGGCAGGGGCTCGAGGACAATGGGCTGCACCACCCGGAAGCCAAGGTCTTCGGCGATCTCGGTGCAGGGCCCCTTGGTCGATCCCCAGGTGAGGAGCGCCGTGGGGGCCTTCGGGTCGCCGTAGACCTCGACCGCCCGCATCGCATCCACGTCCTGCTGGAGATACTTGCGCTTGCCGAGCCGTTTGTCCTGCATCTCGGTTGTCTTTCCGGCTTCCTCCGTCGTGATGCCGTATTCATCGTGCTCGTAGCTATTGGCTTTAACGATCGCGCCCGTTCTCCCGGGGAACGCAAGCGGAGAGACACCTGTCTGGGTCCGCTCGTACCGCCGGTAGTCACCGCTACCATCCCACAGGAGAGCCTCCTCCCGCACCACTTCGTCCCCCTTGGTCTCGAAACTGAAGGTGCTCTCGCTCACGTTCTTGTCCAGGATTATGAAAGCGGGCAGCTGATACTTCCACGCTGTATTGAGCGCAAGTCCGGCAAGTCGGAAGGCCTGGTCGGGATCGCCGGGCGCAACCACGAATCTCACGAATTCGCCGTGGCCGGCATTCAAAACGAAGAAGAGATCGCTCTGACAGGTGTAGGTAGGCAGCCCCGTGCTCGGGCCCGGTCTCTGGCCGACGATGAATACCACCGGGGATTCACTGGCGGCTGCAAGGCTCACGCCTTCGGTCATCAGAGCGAAGCCTCCTCCGGACGTTCCCACCATCGTGCGGGCGCCCGCATAGGCCCCGGCGATCGCCGTGATCACAGCAGCAATCTCGTTCTCAGGATGGTAGGTCACGATACCCAGCCGCTCTTCGGCAGCCGCAAGGAAGTGAAGGATGCTCGATGAGGGCGTCATGGGATAGGCTATGTAGATCTTGAGGCCCGCCCTTACGGCCCCGAGGGCCATGGCCTCGTTTCCCGCGAAGAGCGGTAAGGGTTTTGACGAGAGTCGCTCCACATGGAAGGTTGTGCCCGCGGCCTTGTCGTAGGAGACTTGCGCGATCTTGAGGTTGAGTTCGGTCTGCTTCGCGACCTCGGCCTCGATGATCGATCTTACGGTATCCCAGGAGATGCCAAGGGCTTTGGCTATTGCGCCGAAGGCGGCAACATTCCGCATGATGGGCTTGCCGCCCGCCTGTTTCACGAGGCTGGTGAGCGGAAGCCCAAGCCCTTCGGCCTTGAAGGCATCTGAATCATAGACTATGAGAGCACCCGGCTTGAGCCGCCAAGTGTGCTTTTCCACGGTGGTCGCGTTGAGTGCGACCAGGAGATCGACCGTGCTGGTGTGGGCCCCGATCTTACGGTCGCTTGCCCTGATGATGCTGAAGTTGTGGCCGCCCCGTATCAGCGAGGGATAGTCATCCCAGAAGTAGATACGATAGCCTAGCGAACTAAAGAGATGAGCGATCAGGCTACCGACTTGCCTTATGCCATCGCCCGCCTGTCCACCGACGAGAACCGAGTACTCCGGCATCGCAACCTCCCCGGGCGCAAGCCTCACGCTTCTTAGAGCTTCTCCACCTCCGCGATGATCTCCTTTATATCAGGGACCTCTTTGATCGGGTAGATCTTCTTGAAACGAACGGTTCCCTTGGGATCGAGGATAAAGACCGCCCTCTCGCTGAAGCCATCGGCTTCTCTAAAGATTCCGAACGCATCCGCAACGCCCCCGTGCGGCCAAAAATCGGCCAGGAGCTGGGTCTTAGTGATACCCAGATCCCGTGCCCAGGCATGCTTGCAGGGGACGCTATCGACGCTGACTCCAAAGGCTATGGCCCCCAGGGTCTCGAACTGCGCGGCGCTGGCCTCCAAATCCTTCATTTGAAGCGCACATACTCGCGTCCAGGCAAGCGGATGAAAACCGAGAACGATCTTCTTGCCCCTGAGACCACTCAGATTGACCTCTCTGTCGTGGTGATCCTTGAGCGTGAAGTCCGGGGCAAGATCGCCAACTTTAAGTTCCTTGCGATCCATTCATTTCCTCCCTTAGGTCAATGGGAAACTCGTAGTAATCGGATTCGGCCTGATCTTAGAGGGATCGCGGGGCAAGTCAAGCAGCAATCGCCGCGAGGTGGACGGCACCGGCAAAAGGGGACTTGAGTCATCGCGCGGCAGATACACCCACGTGAACTACGCCCACCTGGGTTTGCGTTTCTCGAGGAAGGCCGTCATGCCCTCCTGGGCTTCCTCACCGCACCTCAGATCGGCAATCATGCGGGCCGTATATTCCTTGGCCTCGGCAAGCGGCATCGAGGGCACCCGGCTTAAGAGCTCCTTGCTCACGGCCAGAGCGTGCGGCCCGCTGGTGAGCAGGTTCGAGACCTTCTCCGCGACTCGCGCATCGAGACTATCGTGGGTCACAACATCGTTGACGAGGCCCAGGGCCTTGGCCTGGTCCGCCGAGATCCTCTGGCCCGTGAGGAAGAGGTCGCGACAGGCGGCCTCGCCGATCCGCTTCACGAGATAGGGGCCGATGCACGCCGGCACCAGCCCGATCTTGACCTCGCTCAGGCTGAACTCGGCCCGGTGGGAAGCGATCACGATATCGCAGGCAGCAACGAACCCGTTACTGCCGCCTATGGAGGCTCCGTTAACCCTTGCAATTGTGGGTTTGGGCAATCTGTAGAGCATGTGCATCAGCTCGGCCAGCCGCATCGCATCCTTGTAGTTCTCCTCAACCGTGAAGTTCTTCATCTTCTTCATCCAGTTGAGGTCGGCCCCCGAGCAGAAGGAGGTCCCGTTGCCCGTCAAGACCACGACGCGCACCGAGTCATCCTTCTCGATCTTCCCAAGGACCCGGATCAGATCCTCGATCATCACTTCATTGAAAGCGTTGCGGACGTCCGGCCGGTTAAGGGCGACGCGCGCCACTCGGTCGCGGGCGACAACTTCAACAGTCTGGTACGACTCCACCACGTGGATACCCTTCTCCCTGCCCTTACCTCGCAATCACCGCCTTATATCCGTAGCAGAGGATGCCGGCCTCGCCTTCTTCCTTGATCTTCCTGAACTCGATCCTCACGGGCAAGCCGATCTTGAGCTCTTCGGGCGTACAGTCCACGATCTGGCAAAGAATCGGGACTCCACCATCCAGATCGACGATCCCAACGGCATACGGCGCCTCATCGGTGAAATCCTTGGGTGCGACTCTTATCACGGTGTAGGTTTTCAGTTTCCCGGTGTCGGCGAGCTTCACCTGCTCGAAGGCCTGCTTGCGGCACTTGGGACAGATCAGCCTCGGCGGGAACCATACCTTGCCGCAGCCCTTGCACTTGGATGCCTCGAGCCTGTAGCGCTGCGGAATCTCTCTCCAGTATCTGGCCGATGTCGACATCTATGCTACCTCCAGGATGTGAACAACCGAGCTTCCGCATGTGCCGCCCATGTTCTGAGTGAGCCCGCACTTGGCGCCCTTGACCTGCCGCGGGCCGGCCGCGCCCCTCAGTTGAGTGGTGATCTCGCAGATTTGAGCGACCCCGGTCGCACCCACGGGATGGCCCTTGGACTTGAGGCCGCCGCTGGTGTTGATAGGAATTCGCCCGCCGATCGCCGTCTCCCCGGCCTCGGTTGCCGGACCACCCTTGCCCTTCCCCACAAAGCCCAGGGCCTCGATCGCCATGATCTCGGAGATCGAGAAGCAGTCGTGCACTTCGGCGAGATCGATGTCCGAGGGCTTGACCCCTGCCATCTTGTATGCGGCTTGAGCCGATTTCTCGGCGGCAGCCAGCCAGGTTATGTCCTTGCGCTGGTGGAGCGCGATGGTGTCGGTCGCGTGCCCGATCCCCGCGATCTTGACCGCCCGCTTCTTCGAAAGCTTCTTGGCCATCGCCAAGGGGCACAGGATAACAGCCGCTGCCCCGTCCGTGATTGGAGAGCAATCCAGAATGGTCAGAGGATCGGCGACCTTGACCGCCCCGATCACCTGGTCCACGGTTATCTTCATCCGGTACTGGGCGTAAGGATTTAAGAACCCGTTGTCGTGGCTCTTCACGGGTACGTGCGCCATCTGCTTCCGCGTGGTTCCGTATTTCTGCATGTGGGCCCGGGCCATCATGGCATAGAGCCCGGGGAAGGTAACGCCGTTATAGACCTCGTATTCCTGATCGGCCGCGGCAGCAAGTGCATAGGTCGCTCCGGCTCCGTCAACGTCGGTCATCTTCTCGACGCCACCCACAAGAACAATGTCGCTCATCCCCGAGGCGACCTCGATGAAACCCGCCTTCATCGCGACCCCACCCGATGCACAAGCCGATTCCACACGGGTCGCCGGGATCGGTCCCATACCAAGGTAGTCGGCGCACAAGGACCCAAGGTGCTCCTGGTCGATAAACATCCCCGAGGTCATGCAGCCCACGTACATAGAGTCGATGTGATCGACACCGGCATCCTTGATTGCGTTGAGGGCGGCCTCGGCAAACATGTTCCGCAGGGATTTCTCCCAGAGCTCGCCCCACTTGATCAAGCCTACGCCTATCACTGCTACATCTCTCATGGTTGAAACTCCTCGATGTGTATGTTTGTATGCCTACTCGGCCCTTCTTATTTTCCGTCTGAACTTGGCGTACTCTCCATACTCCAGATATGCCTTATTGTTGTCCAGGTAGTCCGAGGTGGATGGGGCCAGGCCCTGGACCGATGTGATGCGGGCCGTCACCCGGTATATGAACGCATCGCTTCCCGCGCCCGAGCCGTAGGACACCATTAAGATCCGCTGGCCGGGCTTGGCGACATCCAGGATTGCCGTGAGTCCGATCGGCGAGGACCCCGAGTAGGTGTTACCCAATCTCGGGCACAAGAGCCCGGTCTGGATCTGTTCCTTCTTAAAGCCGAGTTCCTGGGCGACCTGGGTCGGGAACTTGCCGTTGGGCTGATGAAATACCGCGAAATCGAAATCACCGGGCTTGGTTCCGGACATCTTCATGATGGCCGTGGCCGCACCTTTGACGTGCTTGAAATAGGAGGGCTCGCCCGTGAACCTGCCGGCGTGTCTGGGATAGTGCATGTACTCTCGGCGCCAGAAGTCGGGGGTGTCCGTCATATACGAGAAGGTGTGCTCGACCTCGGCCACCGTGTTTTTCCGGCCGAAGATGAAAGCCGCCGCACCCGCCGCTGCCGAGTATTCCAGGGCATCCCCGGGGGCGCCCTGCGAGGTATCGGCGCCGATCGCAAGCCCATACTCCATCTTGTTGGCCTCAACAAGCCCAAGTACAATGAACATTCCCTCGGAGCCGGCCTTGCAGGCGAACTCGAGATCGGCGCAGTGAATATCCGGAGTGGCGCCGATTGCCTCGGCCACCACAGTGCCGCTTGGCTTGACGGCATAAGGATGCGACTCCGAGCCGACGTAGATGGCCCCGATTTTCTTGGGATCGATCCGTGCCCTCTTGACCGCATTTCGAGCAGCCTCGACCGACATCGAGATCACGTCCTGGTCGGGGGCCGGAACCGACTTTTCCTCGAGCCTGAGGCCTCGCTTGTAGCTGGGCGCATCCGCGCCCCATACCTTGGCGATTTCCTCGACCTTGATCCTGTACCGCGGGGCATAAGCGCCATAACCCACAATTCCTGCCATGCCTACCTCCCCTGTGTCAGAGCATAGTGATAATGATACCAATGTTACCTTTGTCTGGCGGGTATCTTAACCTTTGAAAGCTATCAGATGCAAGGCCCTGTGTCAATCCGAAATCAGCGCCGAGGTGGGGTTGGGAAGGGACACCGTGCCTGGGAGCGAGGGCGAGAGCCAGCGCTAATCTCGTGACACCGCCGCGACAATTATGGTAGGTTGACCTGGATACAGGATGGGACTACACATATGGCCATAGTCCTTTACGTACTGACAGCGATTTCGCTTGCCTGGCTCCTGGCGTTTCTCTTGGGCAGGCGCTTAAGCAAGGTTTGGCTCATTCTGCTCGGTGTCTCTCCCGTTGTTCTGATTTATGTCCTGAATCCCGAGTTCAGAGTCTATTCCTTTCACAGCTTCATGCACGCGGGGATCGTCTACCAGATCCTGAATGGCAACATTCCCCCTCCCGATCCTCTCCTCGCGGGACACGTGACGGCTTATCCCTGGGGAGCCCATCTGGTTGCTGCGGGCATCTCGAGGCTCGGAAACGTCACGCCCTTCTTAGCGATCGCCATCATGAACGTCGGATCGCTCGTCCTTGTGATGATACTAATCTATAAGATATCGCAGTTCCTCATCGATGACGAGAAGACCAACATCCTCTCCGTCGTGATTTCGATCTACGGCATAACCTTCATGAATCCTTCCTTCATGAAGCTGCTGGGAGCCGGCATCCCCACCGAGTTCCGCGGAGTCCCGATCCTGCTCAAGTTCATAACCATCAACGTGCTGCCCCTCGGGTTGGTAGCATTCCTGCTCTTCGTCTACTCGGTGCTCAGGCTCGAGAAAACCGGGCGGGCCATTCCCAACGTGCCGATCTTGCTCGTCTCGATACTGGGCGTAGGATACGTGTATCCCGCGTTTCTTCCGGGTGTGGGCGTAAGTCTGGCCCTCGCCTGGATTGCTAGCCTGGTGTGCTTCAAGCGCGAGGCCGTGAGGTGGAATCTGAGCACTCTCGCATTCACCACCGCGACCCTCATCGTGGCCGTGCTAGCGGTCAGGCCCTATCTGGCGTCGATGACCGCAGGAACCGTAAACCAGATGCAGGTTTTCTCGGGACGGATGGTCGCTGCAAACCTAAAGAAATACGCAGTGGTCGCCGTGCCTATACTCGTGGTTCTCCTCGCCAACTACCGAGCCTTCAGGCGGGTTGACCCGAAGGCCTTGCTCTTCCTGGTGATTGTCGTAGTATCGACCGCCGGCGCTTACCTTGCTATCCATTTAAACATGGACAATGAGTATAAATTCCTGCTGCTTTCGACCGTTACCCTGGGGATACTCGGAGGCGTGGCGTTCGGCCAACTGGCCCAAAGGTTTCGCGGCCTGAGGGCCATCGCCGTCTTCATTCTGCTCGCGCTCTTCCTCTTCCCCACTTTTCGGTTCGTGAAGCTTAAGCTGGTCCAGGAGCGAGCCGGCCGACCGTCACAGGCCTTCGTGGAAAAGGGCAGAAGCATTCGCTCGACCGACGGCGAGGCTGACCAGTTCTATCAGTGGATCAAGGCAAACACCGACAGGCGCAGTGCCTTTATCGACCGCGAACTCGAAATTCCCACCCTTGCCGAACGGGCGCTCTTTATCGGAATTGGTAGTCGCGAGCCCGGCCAACGCAAGGGCTTCGGGCCGGTCGACATGATCTTGAGGCTTCAGAGCGGTTATCCTGCCCGCCTCCTGGACACGCGAACGACAATCGTTGACAAAGTATATACCGGCCGTCAGCCGCTCAAACCGGCAGAGCTCGAAGAAGTTCGCAGCCTCCGGGATGGTCTCTACGTCGTCGCAAGAACAACGGGAGAACCCACGGCCCTCGATACCACGATGTTCCGGAAGGTTTTCGCATCATCGCAGGGCAACTTGAATCTCTACGAGTTGAACCCGCGGTGAAGTAACTCCTTTTACATCTTTTTACAATCGTTTTACACCCCCATGACAACTCCGTCCGGGCTCGCGGGTATAGTCATAGTGAAGGAGGTGATCGAGATGACCAAGATCATCGGATTTCTCGTGGCAGTGGTCGCCGTCGCGCTCAGTGTCGCCCCATCTCGCGATGCGGTCGCAGCGCGCGGTGACGAGGTCGCGGACCTCATTGGAACTCTCGAAGTAGGTGAGCCGGTGTACTATGACAATCTGACCATCATTCCCGTATACACCACTCGCACGAGCGACAACTCGCCCTACACCACGCTGGATGAGGCCATGGACAACAAGTGGCTCGAGATCACAGAGGTAGAGGGTGGGCGAGTGCCCCAGGTGAAGGTGACCAATCATTCGGACAGGTACATCTTCCTCATGGGAGGCGAGATTCTCACCGGATGCAGACAGGATAGACTTGTCGGCCGGGATGTGCTCTTAGGACCCAAGAGCAAGGATGTTATCGTTCCCGTCTACTGCGTCGAGTGCGGCCGCTGGACCTACGAATCGAGCACGTTCTCCAGCAAGAAGAATCTTGGCACCGTGAGGCTCCGTGCCGAAAGTCAGAAGGCCGCGGGCGATGCCCAGACCAAGATCTGGAGTGAGGTGAGCCAGCTCGGCGAGCGTGCCGGAGCGCCTTCGGCCACCGACAGGTTCCAGTCGGTATTTGAATCGGAGACCGCACGGCGCAAGATCGGCGATCTCGAGGCCAGGTTGGGAACGATTCCTGACCTGTATCCGGACGTCACCGGTGTGATTGTGGGCGTCGGGCCCGAAATTACCAGTGTCGACATCTTCGCCAATCCGTCGCTCTTTGCACGCCTCTGGCCCAAGATTCTCAAGTCCTCGGCTCTTGCGGACCTGGGTCACGGCAGTTACCACTCCATAACCCAGAGTGACGCCATCGACTTCCTGCGCGAATTGCATGAAAAGCAGTATGCTGAGAAGCCGGCCGTCGACCTGGGCTTCGAGCTCTCCGCGGTGGATCATGAAGTTAACGTCAATGCGTTGGTCTACCGGAATGCCGTGATTCATGTGGCCGGATTCCCCGAGGCGCACCCCGGGCACGGGGAGAAGCCCCGAGACCCGGAACGCCGAATACCCGTGATCAGACGTCCTTAACCGGAGGAGGTGCGTGATGAAACGCCTAGCTTTAGTCCTGGCAATCGCCGTCGTGGGCACACTAACCTGCCAGAGTCTGTGGGCAGAATCAAGGGTCCGCGTGTATGCCGATGTTGACAGACCGGTTGTGCTCGCCGGTCGTGATGTGAGCATCGTCATCAAGGTTGGACTCTCGGGCGTTCCAGGTGGACCGCGACTCGAGCGCCTGCCGCTCAACGTCGCCATAGTGCTGGACAAGTCGGGCTCCATGCGTAGTGACGCTAAGATGTGGAATGCCAAGCGAGGCGCAATTGAGGTCGTGGAGCGCCTCAACTCGGATGACGTAATGGCCTTGGTCGTCTATGACTCCGCACCCCGGGTGGTGTTCCCAGCGCAACGCGTGCGAGACAAGGACGCCCTCATTGAGATGATCTCAAGCATCGATCCCGGCGGTCAGACAGCCCTCTACGGGGGTATCCGGATGGGCGCCGACCAGGTCCGCAGGCACATCTCCTGGGAATACGAGAACCGGATCATTCTGCTCTCTGACGGCCTGGCGAACGTCGGCCCCAGTTCGACCGAGGACCTTGCCCGCCTCGGGGATCAGCTCGGTGAAGACGGCATCACCGTCACCACCATCGGCGTGGGCCCGGATTACAACGAGGACCTGATGACTGCGCTCGCCGACCGGAGCGGCGGCAATGCCTATTTTGCGAGTACCTCCAGCGCACTGCCGAGAATATTCTCCGAGGAAATCGGCGAGGCCATGACGGTCGCTGCGAGGGAGGTACGCATCCGCGTTTACTGCACCGAAGGGGTGAGGCCTATTTCGATTCTGGGCAGGGATGGAACTATATCCGGCCGGAGCATGTCTGTCACTATCGGGAAGATCTACGGCAAGAATGACAAGTTTGCCCTGTTCGAGATTCAAGTTCCCGGAGAGGCAAGTGGGCGCGTCCTCGATGTAGCCGAAGTCAGCGTGGAATACGGCGACCCTCATACAAACCAGAGGTTCAGTGACTCACGTAGGGTGACGATCGAATACAGTGAAGATGAGAGGTCGGTGAGTGAGAATCGCAACAAGCAGGTCACCAAGGAAGTCGCGCTCACAAAGACTTCGGAGCTCAAGCAAGAAGCTGTCAGCCTCGCTGACCGGGGCGACTACGCGGGAGCGGCAAGTCTCATAAGTAAGAGTGCCTTTGAACTTGAAAATGCAGCCAAACAGTGCGATAACGATAAGGAGATCCTTGGAGAGGTCGCGACCTGTGAGGCAATATCTCAAGATATCACCGCGAACCAGGGCTTGACCAAGCCCCAGCGCAAGCGGGTCGTGAACCAGGTCTATGCCCAGACCAAACAGCAAACTTATGTTCCGAAAGAGAAAGAGTGAAGCGGTTGGATGCGGTGGGTGCGCGGGCCTCGGGTCAGTCGCACCCACCAACCTACTGAGGTGTGCTTAGCATGGTGAGGCACCGCCTATCGCAATACCTCGGAATACTCTTCATCGGGGTAGTGATCGTGCCCGCGGTGGTGCTCGGCCTATTAGCAATCAGGTCCATTGGCCGGGAAGAGGTCTACATCGAGCGGCAGCTCGAGCGGACCTTGTCGGCCGAAGTGGATCATGTCTCGACGCGCATCACAACCGAAATCGCCGGGGTCCAGAGTGAGCTCGCAGGTACCGCCAGTGTCTCGTTTGGGAAGAATCCCGCCGATTCGCTGGAACTCTGGAAGATGAGATCCTCCCTAGTTGACATCCCCTTCCTCCTGTCACCGGACTACGAGATTCTGTGGCCCGCACCTGATAGACAGGCCGGAGCGCGAGAATCGGATTTCATTGATAAGCAGCAAGCTTTCCTGCGCGGTGAGGCTGAGGTGCCAATCTATGAGAACATTGCTGTCGCATACAAAGAAGACATCGTTGGCGACGAGGTCAGAGTCGCCGGGTCCGAGGAAACGACTACAGTTGTGGCATTGACCGGCGAGCTATCGCAGCATGAGCAGGTCCAACGGGCGGAGGCGCCGATAGCGGAGAAGGAGCAGCCGGTCGGCGCGTCTGTGAGCATGCAATCGGAGAGGCCACCCGTGGCCGGTGTCACGGCGAAGGGCGATCGCGCAGCAGTCGAGAGGACTACCAGCGAGATAGGTTCCGGCGAGCGTCCGTCCGCAAAAGTCCTTCCCCAAGACGCTCTGATGTCCGGGACGCAGGCGACCGGGGCGGGCCTCCCTCCCGCTTCCGATAAGGCCACAACACAAGAGCCCGCGATGGGCGAACAATCCCTGAGACAGACGGCGATTAGCGAGTTCCAGCAGAGCGAGCCTGTCCGTAAGAAGGTCTACGAGAAGGCGGCGACCGAGGGGCAGCAGATATCCTACCGCAATGTTGAGCCGGTGCTGGACCAGGGGAAAGAAGATCTCGAGTCGGGTACGCCCCAGCTCCAAGTACCCAACGATGAAACCAAAGCCCACCACGAGGTCACGAAGCTGAGGAAAGATGTTGCGGCGCGGCCGGTCAGATCGGCAACCATCCGGAGCGAAGACCGCAAGGCTTTGGAACAGGCCGAGAGACTCAGGTCCATATTCATTTCGCAGCCTCTCAAGTTCAGCGAGATCGTCGCCCGCGGACAGAGCGGAATCATTCCGCTCACTGCCGATGGCCAGCTCAGGCTGCTCTACTGGCAAAAGCTCTCAACCGGCAACATAGTAGGCTGCCTGGTTGCGGCACAGCAATTCCGGGAGCGCATCATCGGGGCCCTGCCTGGTATCTACTCGCCCTCAAGGATTCTCACCGTGCTTGATGAGAAGGGCCAGCCCCTCATAGTTCCCCCGGGCCAGGCGAGCCGTGATTGGCGCCGGCCCTTTGTCGCCCAGGAGATAAGTGAGGCCCTCCCCGGATGGGAGGTCGCGGCATACCTCACCGATCCCGGGGTGATCTCCTCGAGAGCGCGAACCACGACGGTGGTCATGTGGGTTCTCGTCTTCATCATGTTCGTGTCGATCGTCACTGGAGGAATGCTCGTCGTGCGATCCGCGTCGGCAGAGCTCAAACTTGCCCAGCAGAAGACGACCTTCGTGGCCAACGTCTCCCATGAGCTCAAGACGCCCCTGACCTCCATCCGGATGTTTGCGGAGATGCTCCGGGAAGGACGCCAGCCCGACGAGGCGAAGCGCATGCAGTACCTGGACATCATGAAGGCCGAGACCGAGCGGCTCACGCGCCTCATCAACAACGTGCTCGATTTCTCGCGCATGGAACAGGACAAGAAACGCTACACCATGAAGCCGTGTGACCTGGTCGCCCTCGCCGCGAGCACAGTAGAGAGCCAGCGCGCAAGCCTTGAGAACAAAGGGTTCACGATAACTCTCAGAGCAGCATGCGAGCACGCCTTGGTTCACGCCGATGAGGAGGCAATAAAGCAGGCGCTCGTCAATTTGCTTTCCAATGCCGAGAAATACTCCGATGCTTCAAAGGAGATCGAAGTCTCCGTGGGCCGCGAGGACGGCAAGGCCGTGATCGGCGTCAGTGACCGCGGTATCGGAATTCCAGCTGGCGAGGCCGAAAAGATTTTCGCTGAGTTCTATAGGGTGGACGACGCTCTCACCTCACGGGTCAAAGGTACCGGGCTGGGGCTCACGATTGCCAGGCGGATCGCCCGGGACCATAAGGGTGACATCACCTACTCGGGCCGCGAGGGCGGCGGCAGCACCTTCAAGATCGTGTTGCCGCTTATCGAGGATACACCGTGAAGGAAACCATACTTGTGGTGGAAGATGACCTGGCGATCCTCGCCGGTCTAACTGACCTGCTTGAGGGCGAGGGCTTTGCCGTCCACCGGGCCACCAACGGCAAGAAAGCCTTGCTCCTCTATGAGTCGCATAAACCCGACTTGATCCTGCTCGACATCATGATACCCGAGAAGAGCGGCTATGACGTTTGCAAGGAGATACGTCGCAGGGACCAGTCCACACCGATCGTGATGCTTACCGCCAAGGGGGAGGAGATCGACAAAGTGGTTGGCCTTGAGATAGGCGCCGACGATTACATAGTGAAGCCCTTCGGCGTAAACGAACTGCTGGCGCGGGTTCGAGCCGCCCTGCGCCGCGCAAGGCCGGAGAACGCTGCCAAGAGCCGTAGCGATCGCCCCATCGCTTTTGGCAATGTCAGGATTGACCCCGCCACCCTCAAGGGCCACAAGGGCAAGAAAGAGTTCCCGCTCACTGTGCGGGAAGTTCACCTGATGCAGATCTTCGTGGAACACGAGGGTGAGGCCCTGGACAGGTTCAAGATTCTTGACGAAGTATGGGGTATGAAGTACGAGGGCACAACCCGTACCCTCGATCAGCACGTGGCCAAGCTGCGCCAGAAGATCGAGGACGCTCCTTCAAACCCTCGGCATATCATCACTGTCCACGGCGTAGGTTACCGCTTCTCGTCCAAGTAGGACTTGCTCCAGACGACACCCGGAGGGCACATCATCAGGATGTTAGGCTAGCCTGAAAACCGAGGGCCGTGGTGCGAACACCACGGCCCCTCAGGACAACTGAGACAGTTGTTACTTCAAGACAATCAGTTTAGCCCCAATCGCATTCCTTGAATCCCCGAACCTCACGAAGTAGATGCCGGGGGACGCGACTCTGCCGCCCTTGTCGGTGAGATCCCAGGAGGCCTTACCCGTTGCAGCCACCTCCATGTCTCTCACCAGCCGTCCGGCGACATCGAAGATGGCAATTCTGCCGCTTCGGCCGCCAGCCACCAAGAACTCCACCGTGCTCCCTGCACGAACGGGGTTCGCGAACCTAAGACCCTCGGCGGCCTGGACCACATCCGGAACTCCGGCGCCGGTAACGTCGAGCGACTGCCTCTGGCTCCAGTAGCCCCACTGGCCGTCAACGTCCTTGGCCTTGACTTCGTAGTAGTATGTCCCCACCGGCCTCGCGAGATCGTAATGGGTCTCGGTTATGGCACTACTCAGGATCGTCGATACGCCAAAGGTCTGGACGGGCAAGATATCATCGAAGTAGATGCCTTCTCCGAGAGTGCCTGCATCGGTTTTGTAACGCAAGCGCACAACCACGGTTGAATCCGCGTAGGCGCCGAGCGGGAAGCTTCCTCTGACCCAGGTTGAGGACGATCCGGTGATGCCGTTACCCATATTAGTGCCGTTAGGATTATAGTTGGTGGTGATGTTACCCGGAATCGGATAGAAGTGCCCGCCGCCGTCGGTGGATACTTCGATGTACGCGTAATCGTAGTCGAGTTCAATCGCGTACCAGCACCACAGGTAGAGCGTGTCGCCGGCCTCCACAGCGAGGGCGATCCGACCGGTCAGTCTGGCGTCCCGATTGTTGGTCTTGCCGCCATAGAGACTCTGGGTCGCGCTGTGATAACGTGTGGTCTTCAGCGAAAACCCTTCCCTGATCCAATTGACATCGCTTTCACAGTTGTCCGTAGTCGTCGATTCTCCGGTCCGTTCCATCAATGAGTACGTCGCGGGCGGATTGGCAGGGTCGGCGTTGGGATCCCACGAAACGGCGAAGACGCCGTCATCGTCGTCGGCAAGAGGATCCAGAATGGGCGTCGCCGGCGGCAGAATCCGCGCAAGGTTGTCCGCATAGTCAGCCATCACGAGGCTCGGCTGAAGGTTCGCCTGACAGAGCGGAAGAATCTGCGATTCGGGCGGAAGGAACTGGCTGCCGACTTCAAAGGTATATGAGAAGCACTTGTCCTTCAGGGTCTGCTCGCCGTAGAACCAGTCATCGCTGTCACCGTTGGTGATGTATATGGTGGTGGCCGCAGGCCCCTGCTGGTAGCCGTTAAAGAAAGACATACTGTCGCCGAGCGCGTTGAAGAGATCGTTATCTACCGTCACGGCGGGGATATAACCCCAAGGATAGAGTATCTGGTTGGCGTAGCTGTGGAACGACAAGCACATCGTGAAGTTCTGGGCGATCGAGAAATCCCGTACCGCCTGGGTCTCAGGCTCGGAGAAGGGCGCGGTGCCCCGGTAGGTGTCGTTCGATTGAACAGGGCTGGAGCCTTCATCGTCGTAGCCCCACATATAGCCGTAGTTACGGTTAAGATCCACGCCGTAGGACCCTCCGCTATTTAAGCGGCGGTTCTTTCTCCAGTTGTTGTTGTAGTTCTGGACGTACTCGCGGCCGTCGGGGTTGACGATCGGTATGAACCAGATCTCGCGGTTGTCAACCAGATTGGTCACTCTCGGATCGGTGCCGTAGTTATCGACGAAATACTCCATGATGTAGAGGGGGATCTCGACCGTCACGATCTCGCGGGCATGGTGGTTACCCATGTAAAGTACACGCGGTTCGCTCTCGGTGGCATTGACGTTGTCGGAGACCTTGGCCGCCCAGATGTCCCGGTTCTCAATGCTCTTACCGATTGACTGGACGCGGCAGATGGTCGGATGGGCGCCGGCCACGCTATCCATCTCGGCGTGGGCCTCCTCGTAGGTGTGGTACGCGCTGCCGATGCTGAGGGCCCCGCTGGTTTCCATGTACTTATCGATATCGGCAATTAGGATGTCGTGATTGGGAGCAATCTGGTTGAGCTCCAGGAAGCGCTCCGAGGGAACCACGATGTCGGCGTAACGGCGCCCTCCCCAGGATGCCACATCGTCAAACCGGGAGACTACCTTCTGAAGATGCTCGAAGTTATCGAAATAAACCCTTATTAGTACGTCGCTTGCAGATGTGTTTGATGCCGAAATGCTCAGGGCGAGAAGAGCAAGTCCAAACAGGGCTATACCCTTGCGCATGCTAGTGCCTCCTCAAGGTGTCACACCGATCCTGAATCCAAAGCAAAATCGGGGCAGCGCGCAGGCTGCCCCATCTCTTTTATCCATACTCCATTATACCATATCAGTGGCCGCCCTGTCAACCAAACAGGCGACCGGGGCTCGAGCTGGAACTAGCCGGCGGAGGCCGTGCTCTCAGGCGGTAAACCAGGCCTCCTTCTGTTTTACTTCGTCACCTTCCTGAACTTGAGACCATGGGCCTTGGGATCCAGGTCCACTTCGATGGTGTCTCCCTCGGCAAAATCACCTTCGAGCAGCTTCAGGGCCAGCGGATTCTGGATCTGCTTCTCGATGGTGCGCCTCAAGGGTCTCGCGCCGTAGGTCGGATCGAAACCGTCCTTCGCGACGAAATCCTTCGCCCGGTCGGTAAGGACGATACCCATCTTCCTCTCCTTGACCCTGTCCTTGAGCCGGTCAATCTGGAGATCGACTATCTTCTTGATCTCCTCGAGCCCCAGACTATTGAAGATGATGGTCTCGTCGATTCGGTTCAGAAACTCGGGTCTAAAGTGCTCCCGGAGCGCCTCCATCACGCGCTTGCGCATCTCCGCGTCATCGCCGCCGACATCCCGGATCCACTGGCTTCCTATGTTGGAGGTCATGATGATCACGGAGTTCTTGAAATCCACCGTGCGGCCTTTGCCATCGGTCAGGCGGCCGTCGTCCAGAATCTGCAACAAGAGATTGAACACATCCTGGTGCGCCTTCTCGATCTCATCGAACAAGATCACCGAGTAGGGTTTCCTTCGGATCGCTTCGGTGAGGTATCCGCCTTCCTCATAACCGACGTAGCCCG
Source organism: Candidatus Eiseniibacteriota bacterium (assembly GCA_043808325.1). GTDB lineage: Bacteria > Arandabacterota > Arandabacteria > Arandabacterales > Arandabacteraceae > JAZDEY01. The sequence continues at coordinate 19,810 of JAZDEY010000007.1, read as the reverse complement.
GCGGCGCCCCGATCAGCCGGGCGCCCGAATGGCGCTCCATGAACTCCGACATGTCGATCCGGATCATCGCGCGCTCATCATCAAACAGGAACTGGGCCAGAGCCCGCGCAAGCTCGGTCTTCCCCACACCCGTGGGCCCGAGGAAAATAAAGGATCCCAGCGGCCGGTTGGGATCCTGAAGCCCCGCCCTAGCGCGCCTCACGGCATCCGACACGGCCTCTATCGCCTGATCCTGACCCACCACCCGGAGCCTCAGGCGTTCCTCCATCTTGACCAGCTTCTCGATCTCGCCCTCGAGCATGCGCGAGACCGGAATCCCCGTCCATTTGGACACGATCTCGGCGATGTCGTCCTCGTCGACCTCTTCCTTGAGCATCTTGGTGTCCTTCTGGAGTTCCTGGAGATGCTTGGTCTCGCTCTCGAGGTCCTTGTTGAGGGCCACCATCGTGCCATAGCGGATCTCCGCGGCTCGCTCGAGATTGCCGGTGCGTTCGGCGGTCTCTCCCTCCTGCTTGGTCCGTTCGATATCCTGCTTGATCTTGCCCATCTTCTCTATGATCTGCTTCTCCGCCTGCCAGTGGGCCTTCATGCCGGTGGATTTCTCGGTGAGTTCGGCGATCTCCTTCTCCACCTTGGCGAGGCGCTCCTTCGAGGCCTTGTCTTTCTCCTTCGACAGAGCCTGCTTCTCGATCGTAAGCTGCATGATCCGGCGCTCGACCTCGTCAATCTCCGTAGGTAGCGAGTCTATCTCGATCCTGAGGCGCGATGCGGCTTCATCAATGAGGTCCACGGCCTTATCCGGCAGGAAGCGATCGGTTATGTAACGGTGCGAGAGCACGGCCGCCGCCACCAGAGCCGAGTCCTTTATCGCTACGCCGTGGTGGACTTCGTAACGTTCCTTCAGACCCCGCAGGATCGCTATGGTGTCTTCAACACTTGGCTCATCAACCAGGATCGGCTGGAAGCGTCGCTCCAGTGCGGGGTCCTTCTCAATCCGCTTGCGGTATTCATCCACCGTGGTTGCCCCAATCGCGCGGAGCTCCCCACGGGCCAGCGCGGGCTTCAGCATGTTGGAGGCGTCCACCGCGCCCTCGGCGCCGCCCGCCCCCACCAGCGTGTGGAGCTCGTCGATAAAGAGGATCACCTTGCCTCCGGCTTCTTCGATTTCTCTTAAGACCGCCTTGAGCCGTTCCTCGAACTCCCCGCGGTACTTCGAGCCGGCTACCAGTGCGCCGATATCAAGCGCCACCACCCGCTTGTCCTTCAAGGTCTCGGGCACGTCACCCTTCATCACGCGCTGCGCCAGGCCCTCGACGATCGCTGTCTTGCCGACTCCCGGCTCCCCGATCAGAACGGGATTGTTCTTGGTCCGCCGGGAGAGCACCTGCACCACGCGACGGATTTCATCGTCCCGGCCTATCACGGGATCGAGTTTGCCCTTCCGCGCAAGATCCGTAAGATCGCGCCCGAACTTCTGGAGCGCCTGGTACTTATCCTCGGGAGTCTGATCGGTGACCCGCTGGCTGCCTCTTATCTCCACAAGAGCCTGATACACATTGTCCTTGGTCACACCGTTGCGGCGAAGAATGTCGCTTGCCCTGGAATCGGTGTCGATCACGCCGACCAGCAGATGCTCGGTACTTAGGAACTCATCCTTGAGACGTTCCATCTCCCCGAAAGAGGTGTCGACCGCCTTCTTCAGCGCCGGCGAGAGATAGCCGCCAGCCTCAGCCGCGCCATAGACCTTTGGGATTCTCGCGATCTCTTCGGCGATCTCGCGCTTGATCGCATCAGCCTGCGCTCCCACCTTCTTGATGATCGGCAGCACAACGCCCTCATCCTGCCCGAGCAGTGCCGAGAGGAGGTGCTCGGGAGCCACCTCCTGGTTATTGTTCTCAGAAGCGATCCGCTGCGCGGCAGTCATCGCTTCCTGCGCCTTGATTGTGAATCTATCGAGCCTCATCGTGATTCCTCCTCAGAACAGTCCGCATCATGTCTCCCGATCTCTGGCGTACCAATAGCGGGGGCGAGGTCTGAAAAGATAGAAAATGGCAATCCCGCCGACAAAACCCCCGATGTGGGCCCACCAAGCCACGCCACCGGTGCCGCTGGACCTCACAAACGACGCTGCCCCGTTCAGGAACTGGAGCAAGAACCAGAAACCAAGCACCACGAGCGCTGGCAGTTCGATGAACTGTATGAAAAAGAAGATCGGCAGCAGCACAAGGATCCGTGCCCTCGGATACGAGATCGCGTAGGCACCCAGCACGCCCGCGATTGCACCGCTTGCCCCAAGCGACGGCATGCTTGAGGCCGAGTTAAACGCGTAGTGCGCGACGTTGCCGAGGAGCCCGCACGCGATGTAGAACACCAGAAACCGCAGGTGGCCCAACCGGTCTTCGACATTGTCTCCGAAGATCCACAGGAACCACATATTGCCGATAAGGTGAAGCCATCCTCCGTGCAAGAACATCGATGAGAAGAACGGGAAGAAGATGTGCCCGGCGGGGAGATGGACTCCCGAGAGATATGAGGTCACGTGATCCGGAATCAGGGCATTGCGGGCGACAAAGCCGGCCAGCGCCCGGGGGCCCATCGCAACCTCGAAGAGAAAGATGACCGCGTTGACCACGATCAGCAAGATCGTGATCACGGGGAAACTCCGCGACGGAACATTATCTCTGATCGGAAACATTCACGTGCCCCTGGAAGCCTCAAGGAATGGTATGCCCGACGCCGCGCGGTGTCAAGGGGCGAGGGGGCGTCCGGACCAATGAGAAAGGCGGGGCTCGAGGCCCCGCCCATTCATCGCCTGTACGGTCGTTACCCGGCCACAGCCTGTGAATCTTACCGGATGACCATCACCTTTGCCGAGGCCTTGCCCGCTACCGTATCTATGCGGGCAAAGTAGATGCCGGGAGCCACCATGGCGCCCTTCGCGTCGTCACCCTGCCACGTAAGCTGGTTGCCGCCCTCGGGAAGCGAACCCGCGTGGAGAGTCTTTACGACCTTGCCCGCCACATCATAGACGCAGGCCCTGACAACGCCGGGCGACCCCAGGGCGAATGTTATCGTGGTCGCCGAATTGAGAGGATTGGGATACGCCGAGACCGCAAAGGGCACCGATGGAACCGCTGGCACCCCGGCGGTGGTGTCAAACTCCGCCAGCTCCGCGAGAGCCGCAATACCCATTCTCACCACGTCGGTGCAGAACGGCATTGTGAGATTACCCAGAGTATCGTAGATCGTGTGATAGAAAGGATAAGGCACATTGCCGTCCTCTATCGCCAGCAGGGCATCATAGCCCGCGGCCCAGAACATGTAGTGATCCGAACCGCTCTCATTCGGGTCGATTATCTTCTTGGTGAGAAGCCCCGGAACATAAGCGTCGGCGCAATCGATCGTGAAATCGACCAGCCACTCCGAGGCCGCATTCCCGAATATGTCGATGTCCTCGGGGGCCACATTGACATAACCTATCATATCGAAGTTGAGGACACCCCTTATGTCGTCTCCCCGAGCCTTGGCCATAGCCGCATACTCGCCGCTCCCGTAGAGGCCTTCCTCTTCACCGGACCAGCCGATGAACTTGATGGTCCGCTTGAAGGAAGAAGATGCCATCACGCGGGCGGCCTCAATCGCTGCAGCCGTGCCGCTGGCATTGTCGTCGGCGCCGGGGGCGAGGTTGTTGTAGTCCGGTGAGATATCGTCTGCATGGCCGCAGATGATCACCTGCTCCGTCGAGGACGTGCCCGGCTTGGTCGCCACGATATTCTTCAAGGTCTTTATGTTGGCCGCCGGCAGATTCTCGCGCTGGTTCTCCCAGGTTGTGCCGCCGTCGGAGGTGTGGAGAATCGTGCCGCCGTAGCCGACCGTCCAGCCTTCCTGAGCATCTATGAAATGCACCCATCTCAGGCCGAAGAGGGTTCCGGTACCCTGGACTTCCCAGGTCGCGCCGCTATCGCTGGTGTGAATCACGGTTCCGCTCAGACCCACGACCCAGCCGTTGAGACTATCCGCAAAACAGACCCCTTTAAGGAAAGGATCGGCCTCGGCCGGGACAGTTTGCAGATTCCAGTGCTGGCCGCCATCGACCGTCTTGAGGACCACGTATCCGCCACCGGCTGCCCAGCCGACATTATCATTGACGAAGTAAATATCGAGCAGGTTCTCGACCGTGCCGCTGGTCTGAGGAGTCCAGGAAGTGCCGTCCCAGTAGATGATGATGCCGTTCGCGCCGCACGCCCATCCCCGGGTGTTGGACCTGAAATCGCACCCGTAGAGATCGCCCGTCACTCCGCTGGTGACTCCCGTCCAGTTAGTGCCTCCGTTGGTGGTTCTTCGAACCGTACCGCCATACCCCACAACCCACCCGTTCTGCGGATCCAGGAAGAAAATCTCCCTTAGGGTGCTGCCGGTACCCGAGGTCTGGGTGCCCCAGGTGGTGCCGCCATTCAAGGTACGGCGAATCGTACCGGCTGTGCCCGAGAGCCACCCCGTTAGCGTATCCACAAAACAGACGCCCATCAGAGTCTGGTTGGCCGCGTTAGGACTCTGGCGGGTCCAGGTCAGGCCTCCGTCGGTGGTCTTGAAGGCCTTCTGATCGCTGCCCACCGCCCAACCGATCTGGGAGTTACAGAAATAGTCACCATAGAAATCGAAGGAACAGACGACATAATTGTGATATTCAACGTCCAACCCATAGCTCTGGAAGCGTTCATAGATGTAGCTGGCAGCGTGGTTGAAGCGCCAACTGTAGGAGTACCTGGTAAGCAGGGTATCCATAACGCCGCCGATCACGACAGGCTCATGCCCGCTCATCTGTGAGATGTATTTGCTAAGTGTATCTTGCGATATGGTGGAGACGATGCTCTGAATGGGAGGCTTGGGTATGATCGCAGCGACCCCCAAATCGGCCGCGGCCCTGTGCGCTTCGGGAAACGTCGACGGAATCAGTCTGGTCTTCTGGAAGGGAAGCAGCTTCAGATCGTCAACTTCATCCTTGGCAATGGTGGCGAGGTACTGGCCCGTACCGACTTCGTGAAGCACGCCTCCGTAGAGCAACTCGTCCCGGAAGCTCCGGGGCCTCAGAAGAAAGATCTCGTCGCCCGGGCGAAGACCCGCAATGACCGAGAACTGAACTCCTGCCAGCGCGAGCCTGTCGGCAGCGGGTTGGTCACCCTCGACCAGGAGCCTGTCTCCCAGGTCGGTGAGATAGTGAAGACCGGCGTGACGCACGGTCTCAATCCCGACCGGCTTATCAACCGCCAGAATAAGCGATTCCTCATCCGCAAGAGCAAGGCCGGTAGCAAGAATCACTACTATAAAACAAAAAAACGCAAATCCGCGCATCGCTAACCCCCTTCTCGGTGTCGTGCCTTCTCTTCCTTATACTTGATTATATGCGAGATAGCGCACCAAGTCAAGTTGAATGGCGCGGGCTGCTCAGAGCCTGGTACGCGGAAGGCGATGGTGCAGGCTCAAACCTATTTATCAAAACCCCAGACCAGGGCTATGAGGTTATTACACATCAGCCGGCTGCGGGTAAACAGGCTGTCCATCCACCTGGCGATCACAAGGAGTGGCCTGCCTCGTTCAAACACCTTCACATCCCACCCGAAGATCTTGCCGAGACCTCTGTGCGTCAGGCGGACAAAGAAGGAGACTCGTACAAAAACCGCGTCTCTGAATCCAACCTTACGCATCAGGTCGGCGACCTGGGACTCGGTGAAGCCCCCTCGCTCGGCGGCCCGGGCATCCTCAGGCGATATGCCTCGCTTCTTCTCAAGATAGATCTTAAGCGGCCGGAGAACCGTGCGCTTGGCGAATTCCCAGATCGGCGAGTGCGCACAGTCCAGGAATCTGCATCTTCCGCCGTCCTTGAGACAGCGCTTGACTTCGGAGAGGAACCCCTCGAGGTCTTCAACGTGATGAACGAACGCTGCCCCATAGATGATGTCGAACGATGCATCGGCGAACGGCAGATGCAAGCCGTCAACGGCGTGAAATTCTATGTTGCCGGACCCGAGTTCTTTAAGGCTCGAGGCCGCCAGCTGGTCCTGCACGTGTTTCACTGCCGGGAGCGAGATATCGGTATAGACCACGTAAGCACCGAGATGAAGGAAATAGAGCTCCATGATGGACACCCCGTTGCCGAGGAGGAGCACCCTCTTGCCGGACAGATTCCCCAGGCTCTTGAGCAAAATGGCATTCTCGGGCCTTCCATCATCAGACCAGTGATATCGGATCCGTTCGAAGGTCAACCTTTCCGATCTGGTCGTCCGGTAACGCTGGTCGTAGAATTCCCGGTCCGCAATATTCTCGGAGTCGGGATGAACGAAATCGTAGCTGCCGTCATGGTTGCTGTAGACAATGCGGCGGCCGTCCAGATCGCAATACAGATTCCCCGCCACATCTTCTCTCAACGGCTGTTTGGTGTGAGACTCCACGAAACTGCTGTCGGTCATTGCTCACTCTCCGGGCACCCAGACAGGGTGCAGACCCAAATATAGATGCGCGGGCTCGGAACGTCAACCGGAATTGGGCGGGCGCTCGCGCGGCCCAGTCTTGGGCCGAGCCGCGCAGCAGCAGTGTCCGCACAAACAGGCGACCACCGATCGCTTCCTATTGACTTGGGCTTAGCCGACGGAGTAACATCTTAGAGATATCCCTAAGGTCCAGCGGGAGAGTTTTATGCGGTCTGCAGAAAAGACCAAGATACTGGTTTTCACGCTCTTCTTCGTGTCCGGGGCGGCGGGCCTGGTCTACGAGGTCGCCTGGACAAGAATGTTCACCCTTATCTTCGGGAACACCGTCCATGCCGCAAGCACGGTGCTCGCCGCCTACATGGCGGGCCTTGCCCTGGGAAGCATCCTCCTGGGCAGCCGTGGTGACTCCTTCACAAGGCCGGTGATGGTCTACGGCGTGCTTGAGATTGCCGTGGGAGTGTATGCTCTTCTTGTTCCCTTACTGATCGGCCACCTTACCGGGCTTTACTCAGCCGTGTTTCAGGCTTTCGGGCAACGACCGCTACCGGTTACCATCCTGCGTTTCCTGCTCTCATTCCTGATACTGCTGGTCCCGACAACCCTGATGGGCGCGACCCTACCGATCCTGAGCAAGTTCGCGGGCCGTGAGTACGCTAAGATCGGAAGCAATATCGGTGCCCTCTATACCGTGAACACTTTCGGCGCCGTGGCCGGATCGTTCTTGACCGGCTTCTTCCTGCTGGAAGTGCTCGGCGTATCCCATTCGGTCTACTTGGCGGCAGGCCTTGGCTGCGCGGTCGGCCTTGCCGCACTTTACATGGGAAGAAAGAGCCAATTCGCGGTAGAGGCGGCACCATCTGCCCCATCTGGAGCTACCGCAGCATCCGTATCCGAGGCGTCTGATGCCGCGCTCTCGCAGCAGGCAGGCGCGCCGTCTCGGGCACAAGCCCCGGCAGGCCAACTTCCGGACGCTCCGGACCAGTGGCTTCCGCGCTACGTCGCACTGGTCGTTCTCATATCCTATGCCGTATCAGGCGCTGCTGCCCTCGCCTACGAGGTCATCTATACCAAGGTGATGGTCTTTTCGCTCGGGCTCACCGTACACGCCTTCAGCATCATGTTGACCACTTTCTTGGTGGGCCTCGCGCTGGGAAGCTTCATAGCCTCCAAGCTGGTGGACCGTTCGAAGCACCCGATCGAGGCGCTTGCGATCGTCGAGATCTTGATAGGGGCCGCGGTTTTTGCGTCGATCTACCTGCTGCGTGAGCTCGACCTCGCGCACAACTACTTTGCGCTCAAAAACCCCGGAGGCAGCCTGCTGCGCCTGAGGGGTGCAGATTTCCTTCAGACCGCCGCGGTGATGTTCGCCCCGACCCTCTTGATGGGAGCGGCCTTCCCGATAGTCACCAAGATCTATACCAGAAGGAATCTTGTCTCGTCATCGATCGGCAGAATCTATTTCTCCAACACGGTTGGCGCGGTCGCAGGCGCCCTGCTTGCCGGCTTTGTGATGGTGCCTTCGATGGGCTCGGCAAGATCGATAGCGCTGCTTGCATCCGTCAACATTGCCCTGGGCGTGATGCTCTTCTCATGTGTGGGTAAGCGGCGAGTATGGCTCACGGCGACCGCCGTGGTTTTTGCCGCGCTCCTCGCGGCGACCTACATGATCCGGCCGGCGGTCTTTGCCAAGACCTTCAATATGAAACAGCCCGGCAGCGAACTCGTCTACTTTAAGGAGGGCGCGAGCGGAACGGTCACCGTACACCGCTACCCCGACTACGATCTGCTTGCAATCGACGGCGTCGATGTCGCCGGCACCAGCTTCATGCTGCGCGTAACCCAGAAGCTCCAGGCTCACTTCCCGGTCCTCCTGGCGGACGATACCGAGAGGATCGCGCACATAGGCTTCGGTAGCGGCGAGACGCTTCGGATCCTCAATCTGCACAACGTGGGCAGGATCGACGGGATAGAGATCTGCAAGAATGTGATCGCCACCTCGCGACGGTTCTTTAGCGCTCTCAACCTCAACGTCTTCGACAGGTCCAATGTCAGGATCTTCATAATGGACGGCAAGAACTACGTTCTCCTCACCAAGGACAAGTACGACATCTTGATGACGGATTCCATATACCCGGGTAGCGGCGGAGCCTCGGCCCTCTATACCTACGACCACTTCAAAGAGGTAAGAGAGAAACTCAAGCCGGGAGGAATTGCGTCATGCTGGATCCCTCTGGATATAAGCAGGCCCGATTTGCAGGCAGCGCTCAAAGCCTTCAGTGACGCCTTTCCCGACATGGCCATATGGTACTGCTATATGACCTTCTCCCAGCACGCTTTACTCGTGGGCAGGAAGGACGGCCCGGTCAACATAGACCTGGCCCGGTTCGCCGGCACGTTCACCGACCCTGCCCTGCGTGAGGATCTGGCGAGCATCCTCGTCGATGATCCTTTCACTCTGATATCGTGTTTCCTCGCCGATGGGGATGCCGTGAGGAAATTCTGTAACGGCGCGGTCCGAAATACCGACGATCATCCCGTCCTGGAATTCGGAATCGCCCGCCGCGGCACCGCCAAGGCATATCTGAGTTCGAATCTGGAGGAATTGCTGGCCCTGAGACCGAGTCCCCTGCCCTATGTAACCAATATTCAAGCGGCGGGTCTGGATTCCGCCTCTGCGGCCGGTGCAATCGCCAAGGCGATGTTTGTTTCATCGAGCATCATTGCCGGGCACATGCGTAATGCCGGCGGCGAAGCGGGGCTCGCCCAAACTCAGTATGAACAGGCCCTTGCCGTGGATCCCGGAAACCGCATCGCGGCCGGCGCGATCTCGGCTCTGGAATCGGTCAAGGCCACCCTGGAGCGCGCGGCCGAGGCCGGCACTGAGAACTACGACGTCATCTACCAATTGGGAGTGAGGTATCTCGCCGAAGGCAAGTTTGAACAGGCCCTGCCCAAGCTGGAGAAGGCGCTCGCACTTAGGCCAGACTTGGTTGATCCCCACGTAAGCCTCGGCGAATGCTATCTACGGTGGGGAAAGCCCGACAAGGCACTCAAGTATTTCATCGATGCCGGCAAGATACTACCCCGCAATGACGGCATTATGCTTCGCATCGGACTGTGTTATGACCAGACGAAGCAGGCGCCCGAAGCAAAGGATGCCTACCGGCGCGCTGTGGAATATAATCCCGGCAATTATGAGGCGCGCAATAATCTCGGCAACATCTACCTCGGTGAGGGCGATACTGTAAATGCCCGGGGACAATTCGAGAAGGCGGCCGCGATCGCCCCGGCCCGGCCTCATGCCATATACAACCTAGGATTGACCTATGCGCGGGAACAGAACTGGGCGCAGGCCGTCGAGTACTACAAGCGAGCTCTCGGGCTTGCCCCGACCTTCTATCCCGCCTACTATAGCCTCGGCGAGGCTTTGCTCGAACTCGGGGATAAGGCCGGGGCGATCGCGGCCTGGCAGCGCACGCTTCAGCTCAAGCCCGACCATGCCGCGGCGAGACAGAAGCTTGAGGCCAACCGCTGAGACCGGTGACGATACGACCTGCGCCCTCCCTGTGGTGTAGTGCGAAGATTGGTTGCTGCCGGACCTGCCCTTAAGCCCGCGGGCCTTCAGCTACCTGCGCTTGCCCCGCTTCGTACCGTGGGTCAATTCCTCCCTAAGTCGCTTCTTGAGTCTGATTTCGGCGCCCTTGGGGATGCTCGCATCCCGCCAGGTATCATAAATGCGGATCACCCTTCGGTGGGTATCGACGTACATACGGCATTTCTCGCAGCCGATCATGTGACGCTCAATCCGGCGGCAAACCTTGTCTCCTGCGTCACCCTCGAGAAAGTCGGTCATATGGGGCAACAGGTTCCTACAGTGGCCTCGGCATGGATGCATGCTATGCGGATCTCCCCCTCAATCTTGTTTGATGCACTTGGTGTTTCATAAGTTTCGATCTTAATAGAGTTCGCGTGCGATGGAGCCGGGACTTGACCGCCGGAACCGATACCCTGAGGATCCTTGCGGTATCGCCCGTCGAGAGGCCCTCAACGTGCCTCAAGACAAAGACCGCTCGATAGCTGGATGGAAGTTCGGCTATGGCTCTGTCGAGGACCTCGCGGGCTTCCTTCTCCATCAGGTTGGCGAGAGGATCGGGTTTTCCGTTCTGGAAGTCCCGCGGGACTTCTCCCTCCTCGGTCGTTACCGGGATGTCAAGTGACACGGCATCGACTTTTCGCTTTCGAAGCTTCATCAGGGCAAGGTTGACCGTGATACGGTAGAGCCAGGTCGAGAATTTGGATTCGCCTTTGAACTCGGGTAGCGACCTGTAGGCCTTGACGAAGGCTTCCTGAAGGACGTCTTCGGCGTCCTCGTCGGTCGCGGTCATCCGTCTGGCGAGCCTGTAGATTTTGCTCTGATAACGAAGCACCAACTTGCCGAACGACCGCCGATCGCCCGTCCTGGCAAGCCTGACCAGATCCTGGTCATCAGCATCGCCTGAGCCGTCCCCCGGGGGGCTCTCCGGCTTCCGCCTGAGGGGCGGCTCCACCGGACGCCTCGCGGGGCCGAGGTTTTCACGATCTCCTACTGTGACGTTTCTTGCCTTTGCCATCGGTTCGTCCACTTTGCACACTGCACCGCCGTGTGCGAATTGCAAAGCCCTGAAACCCCAAACCAACCCTGCACCTGATCGTTTAGCACGCTATCTTGGTGGCGTCAATTGGAAAATGCCGGCGCCGAGGCGCCAACGGCGTATGGCACGCTAAATGCTCTTGTAGCGGGCATGAACGGGAAACCTGAAATGGGGCAGCTGACAGGAATGAACCAGAGCAAGGCCGTAGCAACCTGCCTGACGATCCTCTTGATATTGATCGTGCTGGTGCTTTCAATTGCCAGAGGCCATTTGATCGGCTCCCTGATCCATCCCAATAGGGGTACGGGTGCCAGGATCGGGATCGAAGATCTCGACACCGGGAGCGATCTAGGCATAGGTACTCCGCGCGCCAGTGAGGGAGCGGCCCTACCCGTTCGAACGACCAGCATCAGTTGTAACCTCTGAAAGCTGTTGGGTTGAATCTGCGGCTCGGTCCACGAATTTCCCTTGGATACCCCTTGTATGCCTCCGGTGTTGCCGGGGGTTTTTGCTTGACTGGGCGGCCCAGGTCACATGTAATGCAAGCTTGAGAACGCGTGCGTTGGCCACAGCCTGCTGCCTATCGGCAGGCGATCATCGGGAGGAAGTAGCCTTTGGCTCGGGTTTCGCTCGTCTATAGCTCCGTGTTCTTGAAGCATGAAACCGGGGGCCATATTGAAAGCAAGAACAGGGTAAGCGCGACCTACGACTATCTTGAATCGACGCCGCTCTTTAAGAATCTGATCGTGATGGGTCCCCGCCCGGCAAGGGAGAAGGATATCACTCTTGTTCATAGCAAGACCTACTACGATATGATTCGCTCACTGCCTAATAAGGAGATGCGCTATCTCGATCCGGATACCATATTCGCGCCCGGCTCACTGGATGCGGCGCTTAATGCAGCCGGCGCGGCCACGCTTGCGGTCGACAAGATCAAGGCGGACTCGATCGATGCGGCCTTCTGCTTGGTGAGGCCTCCGGGGCACCACGCTCGACCCGAGCGCGCCATGGGTTTCTGTATTTTCAACAACGTGGCGATCGCTGCCGCTTACGCTACGCGGATCTGCGGTTTCGAGCGTGCTGCGATCATAGACTTCGATGTTCACCACGGCAACGGAACCCAGGAGATGTTCTACGGCGACCCCGCGGTGCTCTATTGTTCGCTTCATCAATGGCCGTTCTATCCGGGCACGGGTTTGCCGGACGAGACCGGATCTGGCAAGGGCCGCGGCAAGACCGTCAACGTGCCACTGCCGCCGCGAAGCGGCGAAGGGGTCTACATGCAGGCCATGCGCGACCTTGTTCTGCCGGCAGTGCGTGCGCACAAGCCATCAATCGTTTTTGTCTCGGCAGGTTTCGATGCCCACAAAGACGATCTTATCGGAGGCATGAGCCTCAAGGCAGATTCGTTCCGCAAGATCACTGAGGCCATAAGGCTGGTGGCTTCCGAGACGTGCGGCGGCAAGATAGTCTCCGCCCTTGAGGGTGGGTACAACCTAAAAGCTCTTGCGGCCTCAGTTCATGCCCATCTTGAGGCGCTTGTGGACTAGGAGTGCTCGCCCGACCCGGCCGGCTATCCCGGCAGCAGCCGCTTCATACGCTTGGCGTCGGCGTGGTCCACGATGCCCTTCCTCCTCAGTGCCCGCTTCCGTTTGCGGGTCTTCGAAGTGAGCAGGTGACCCTTGAGAGCCTTTCGTCTCGCCAGCTTGCCGCTCGCCGTCTTCTTGAATCTCTTGGCAGCTGACTTGTTTGTCTTAGCCTTAGGCATCTAGCAGTCTCCTATTTTGCGATTCCGTAGCAGCACGTGGATGCCTCTTTTTCTCTCTTGTAGCGCATTCCGCAGACCGGGCACCGGTGCTTTCCGGTCAATCGCCCGTCCTGCTCGGCTTTCTTGAGAAGCATCTCGAAGGTCGCACTGGGTTGATCCTTTACCAGGACCTGGCTTTCATCCTTGTAACCCAATAGAGCTACCCCCCTTCCTAATTTCTACTAAGCCAACCTTGCTCGAATGCTCCAAGTCTGACCGGTAGAATCGAAGAAGCACCCGATCGCCCGATCGGCGTTTTCGTTTTGCCTGATTGTAATTGCAGGCATTAGGCATCACTGCTTTCTGCAGCCTGTGTGCGATTTTTGCATTAATTTAGCATAACTGGCATATTTGTCAAGAGAAATTATGATATGTCTTGACCGCTTAGATTAAGCTATGTTAGGTTTTCCCTTGGAGATGAATACGATGCCCGCGGTCCACAAGAAACATTACACTGCCATTCTGGTGGGACCGGACCCCGACAGATTGGCAGTCATGACTTCGGCGCTTGCCCGGCACGATATCGAGTCCCACACGGCAGGCGATGGATCATCCGCGCTACGGGCCGCCAAGAAGAACCGGCCCGATTTCGTCTTAACATATCAAGATCTTCCGGACTCGAGTGGGCTGAAGGTGATCCAGAGCATAAAGAAACGTAATCCGTTGGCCCTCGGTGTGCTCCTCGGGCCCGATTTGCCGCCAGCCCTTAGGCGCCAGCTGATCGATGAAGGGACCGATGAATACCTTCACGTGGAGGGCTCCAACCACGAGGAGATCAACTCGGGTATCCTGAGACTCGTAGCAAGAAAACAGATCGGCATTATCGGCAAGAACGAGAAGATGCTCCAGATATTCGAGACCGTTGAGAGCATTGCTCCGACCAAGGTGACCGTGCTAATCACCGGCGAGAGCGGAACAGGCAAGGAGTTGATCGCTCGCACCATTCATGCAAGAAGCGGCCGCCGGGACAAACCTTTTGTCGCAGTCAACTGCGGAGCCCTTCCTCAGGGGATCCTGGAGAGCGAGCTCTTCGGCCACGAGAGAGGCTCCTTTACCGGGGCCATAGCCCAGAGAAAAGGAAGATTCGAGATTGCTGATGGAGGAACCCTGCTACTTGATGAAGTCGGCGAAATGCCTCTGGGCACACAAGTGAAGCTGCTGCGCGTTCTTGAAGAAGAGAGATTCATGCGTGTTGGGGGCTCCCAGAACGTTAGGATCGATGTGAGAGTGCTCGCATCCACCAACAGCGATTTGAGGAAGCTTGTCGAGGATGGCAGCGTCAGGACCGACCTCTACTACCGCCTGAACGTGGTTCCGATTCATGTGCCCCCCCTCAGGGAAAGAAAAGAGGATATTCCGGCGATCTTCCTCGGGGTCGTTGAAGAGACTTGTATCAGGAATGGGGTTATCTTCGGGGGCATAACCGATCAAGCCCTCGAGGCGCTCACCAAATACCACTGGCCCGGGAACGTCCGAGAGCTTCGCAACCTTGCCGAAAGTCTGGTGGTGCTTTCGGCAGGCAAGCGCATCGAACCGGCAAATCTTCCCGAGCAGATCACCGGCGGTGGGCGGGCAGGAAGAGATCTTCCCGTGGTGGTGACGCGGCCGAGGAGCGAAGGCGAGCGGGACCTTTTCCTGTGGCGGCTCGCGGAGATAGACGGTCGCGTGTCGGAACTCACCAAGATAGTCCTGGGGCTAAAGGATGCACTCTCCGGAGGCAACCTCTTCGCCAAGCAGCCTGTTGTCGTGCCGGGGGGCGTAACCTACGCGGAGCCCCAAGGCGCCGGATCTGAGATGATCGCAAGGCGCGGCGCCAGCATCAGGGAAGTGGAACGCGAGCTGGTAGAGAGGACTTTGAAGGAAGTGGGCGGCAACCGCAAGAAAACCGCCAAGCTACTGGGTATGGGGGAACGAACCCTTTACCGCAGGATGAAACAGTATAATCTCCGCTGATCACATCTCGCGAGCCCGCCTCCGGGCCCCACTCCGGCGGCGCACTAGTCCTCCGGCGCTTCCATATGCGAGCGGGTCTTCAAGAGCGCAGCTCTTGCCGCAGCCAGTCTCGCCACGGGGACTCTGAAGGGCGAACAGCTGACATAGTCAAGGCCGATGCTGTCACAGAAGTCTATGGAGTCCGGCTCGCCTCCGTGCTCGCCGCAGATGCCCAGCTTTATTCCCGGCCTGGTGGCTCTGGCCTTCTCGACCGCGAGCTTCATCAGACCACCGACACCGGCGGTATCGATCGATTCGAAAACGTCCCGCTTCATTATCCCCAGGTCCACGTACTTTCTTATCACCGGGCCCGCGTCGTCCCGGCTAAGCCCGTAGGTCATCTGGGTAAGGTCGTTTGTGCCGAAGGAGAAGAACTCGGCTACCTTCGCCACCTCATCCGCCGTCACACACGCCCGGGGTAGCTCGATCATGGTACCTATCAGGTATTCGATCGTGACTTTCCTCTCCCTCATCACTTCGGTCGCCACCAGATCCGCCCTCTCCTTGATGAAGGAGAGCTCCCTCGCATCACCAACCAGGGGTACCATGATCTCAGGTATTACCTCAATGCCTTCGGCCTTGAGATCACATGCGGCCTCGATTATTGCCCTGACCTGCATGTCATAGATCTCCGGGTGGGTGATCCCGAGCCTGCAGCCCCGGTTACCGAGCATCGGGTTGAACTCAAAGAGCGCGGAGCTCTTCTCCATTATCGCCTGCTTGGTGGTGCCGGTCTCGCGGGCTGTGGCTTCGATCTCGTCGTCGGTCTTGGGCAGGAACTCATGAAGCGGCGGGTCCAGGAGCCTTATGGTGACCGGCTTCCCGACCATCACCCTGAGGATCTGTCTGAAGTCTTCTCGCTGGAGCGGTTCTATCTTTGCCAAGGCCTGCCGCTTTTCAGCCGCAGTCGAGGCCATTATCATCTGGCGAACCTTGTTTATCCTGTCACCCGCGAAGAACATGTGTTCCGTCCGGCATAGCCCTATCCCCTCGCAGCCGAAGGCCACAGCGGTGGCGGCCTGGTCGGGCTGGTCGGCATTCGATCTCACGCCTAGTCTTCGGTATTCGTCCGACCAATCCATCACCGCCTTGTACAGGGCATAGATCGGTGAGTCCTTCGGCGCCAGTGACTTCTCCACGACCACGCGTTCGATCTCCGATCGGATGGTTGCCACCTTGCCCAGTATCACCTCGCCCGTCGTTCCGTCGATCGAGATGTACTCGCCCTCCTTGACCACGTGCTTACCGATCGTCATCTGCTTATTTGCATAGTCGATCGCCATCGCCTCGCAGCCCACGATGCATACCTTGCCCAGCTGCCTTGCAACCAGCGCGGCATGGGAGGTCATTCCTCCCCGCGCGGTAAGAATGCCCTCGGCGAGACTCATTCCACCGACATCCTCGGGGCTGGTTTCCTCCCGGACAAGTATCACGGGCTGTTTCTCAATCTGAACGACGTCCCTCACCCTGGCAGCACTGAATACCACCCTGCCGGTGGCCGCGCCCGGTCCGGCGTTGAGGCCCTTCGCCATGACACGCTGCTCGGTCCTGGCCCGTGCCTTCTCGACGGCATCGAAGACCGGTCGCAGGATATGATTCAGCTGCTCGGGTTCAATCCTCAAGAGCACGGTCTCCTTATCGATCAGACCCTGCTCGAACATGTCGAAGGCGATCTTGAGGGCCGCGAGCCCCGTGCGTTTGCCGGCTCTTGTCTGGAGCACCCAGAGAAGGCCCTTTTCGATCGTGAACTCGAGGTCCTGCATGTCTTTGAAATGGCTCTCCAGTCTGTCCCGCACATCCAGCAGCTGCTTGTAAACGGTCGGCATGTCCTCCTCGAGCGATCTCAAGTCGGACTCACCCTTCTGTGCTTTGTTTATGGGCTGGGGGGTCCGGATTCCCGCGACCACATCCTCGCCCTGGGCGTTCAGGAGGTACTCGCCGTAGAAGACGTTTTCTCCCGTCGCGGGGTTCCGCGTGAAGGCCACGCCGGTGCCAGAGTCCCAACCGATGTTGCCGAAGACCATGGCCTGGACGTTCACAGCGGTGCCCCAGTCGTCGGGTATGTTGTTGATGCGGCGGTACTCGATTGCCCGCCTGTTGTTCCAGGACTTGAAGACCGCATCGATCGCACCCCAGAGCTGCTCTTGCGGGTCGTCAGGAAAGACCATGCCCCTCTTCTCGCGGATCAGGCGTTTGAATTCTCCGACAAGGTACTTGAGATCGTCCACGTCCAGCTCGGTGTCCTTCGTGGCTCCCCGCGCCGACTTCCTCGCGTCAATCACGATCTCGAAGGGATCAGGCGACGTATCGTCTTCGGGCTTGAGTCCCAACACGACGTCACCGTACATCTGAACCAATCGCCGGTAGCAATCATAGGCGAAGCGCTCGTTGCCGCCCTCGGCAAGGCCCTTCACGGTATCATCGTTGAGCCCGATATTGAGAACCGTGTCCATCATCCCGGGCATCGATGCCCTCGCTCCGGAGCGCACCGAGAGCAGAAGCGGATTCTTGCGGTCGCCGAAACCCTTACCCATGGCTTGCTCGACCTCGCGCAGGCTTGCAACTACCGCAGGATCAAGATTGTGGGGATATTTGCCCCCGTGAGACGTGAAATAGGCGCAGACCTCTGTGGTGATTGTAAAACCCGCGGGAATCGATAGCCCCGTCCTCGACATCTCAGCCAGGTTGGCACCCTTGCCGCCGAGGAGGCCCTTCATCGAGGCGTCGCCATCCGCTTTGCCGGCGCCGAAAAAAAAGGTAAGCTTCTTCATTGGATTTACGCTCCTGCTTGAGGATTTTCGGCCCAAGTTCGCTATAAGGTAACAACAGGAACCCGCGTCCGCAAGGGATTTCAACCCCTTCCGGCGTTGGCCCCAACTACCTGAGGATGAGCACCTTGGTTCCCCGGCTGCCGGGGATCTCGAGGAAGATGATCCCGGGCGCAACGCCCGGAAGGGCTGCGTTGAGATCGACCTGGGTCGGCCCCTCTGGTGCGAGATCGAGTTCGCTCAAGAGCCTGCCTGAGACGTCATAGATCTTGAGCGGACCCCGGCCGCGAGTGGCGGAGAGGTTTATGGAAAAACTGGATAAGCAAGGATTGGGATAGACCCTGAGGCCCGAAGGGCGGATGTCTCTCGATGCGATACCGGATGGCGCATATTCGGAGGCATCATAAGCCTGGAGGATACCCCAGCCATAGAGCGAGTCAGGGTTCGATGCCCGTGTGCCCGTCGCCGTGATTGCCTCGATCACGTTGCCCGGAAGCCAGCCCGGATGTTTCTCCAGCAGGAGCGCAATCGCCCCGGCCGCGAGCGGCGTGGCGAATGAGGTCCCACTTCCCCGCCGGTACGCGCTTGCGCCCGTGGGATCGGCTATGTAGGTCGCCTGCCCCATCGCCATTACCGTGGGCTTCGTCCGGCCGTCATAGGTCGGCCCCTGCGAGGAGAAGGAAGACCTCACTCCAAGGGAATCGACCGACCCCAGAGTTATAACGCTGTCGCCGTCGGCCGGGGCGGCGATATATCTCCAGGGAGCAGCGCCCGAATTGCCGGCGGCATTGACGACAACGATCCCGTTCAAGGCGGCTCGGTCGGCGGCATTGGTAATCGGCGCAGTCTGGCCGTCCATATCCGTATAAGTATACCAATCGCTGTAGCACAGCGAGCTCGATATTACCTGGGCTCCGAGGCTATCGGCCCATTCGGCAGCCGCGATCCACCAATCTTCCTCTACAGGGCGTTCGTCCGCTATGTCCTCGGTCTTGGCGAGGATGTACTCGGCGTCGAAGGCCGCACCCATAAGCTTCCCGGGGCTCTGCCCGGCAAGCAACGAAAGGCACATGGTCCCATGATCGTGCTGACCGGCCGGATCGCCGGGCTGGTTGGCCGTGATACTGTCGTTGTTTATGAAGTCATGCTCGGCGATAAGGTTGAGGCCGGAGAAGGTTTCGTGGGCCAGCCAGAAACCCGTATCGAAGATAGCGACCCTGACACCCGTCCCCGTGTATCCCTCGTTATGGAGATCGAGCACCTGAATCTGCCGGAGCTGTCTCCACGACTTGCCGTATAGGTAGAGAGTCCCTACCTCCTTGGTCGGAGCGTCCAGGCTCTCCGGCTCCGGGGACCCCGCCCGGCCGCTCACACGCCGCAAAGATGCGACGAAAGGCAGACCGGCGATCCGTTTGGTCTGGACGCGATCGGCGAGGATGCTCACCGCATTGAGCCACTTTGAGAAGGTCCGGAATTCGACGCCTTCAGCCTTGAGGGCCTCAAGGTACGGCCTGTAGAGCGGCAGGTCCGACTTGTCGAAAGGCCGATCGGGTCTCGCCCGGAGACGCCTTTCCACCGCTCGGGGATCATAGGATGAGGCCGCGCGAAGGATCCTTGCCTCCATATCGCGCTGGGGATAAGCGCCCTTGTCCCGGAAGAATACCCAGATGGCGATCTTCTCGCCCGTGGAAGCATCTTCAAGCCATGCTCCAATCGAGGGTGAGATTGCTTTGGGACCGGCTGCTCCGAACGCCGCGGTGCCTGCCCCCACAAAGACCAGGCCGGCGAGCATCAACACGATGGAATGCGCGAGCAAGCAATGAGGCTTCACGTGGGCTCCTTTGTTCTAGTCCTCCTAGATTATACCACGATTGGGCCCCGGCCTCAAGGGATAGTGGGCCTTGCCCTCTGTCAGTTTTCGCGGGTGGGGGCAGGGGTTCGTTACGGGGATGATGGCGTGTGGGGCCGTGGACGCCTTGCGAAGTTATTGGTGTGGCGGATGATGTGGGTGATACGGATGTGGTTGCCCTGCTTTGCCAGGCTTATGGATGATTCCCTTGGGTCGAGTGGTATGCACGATGCTCCGGCATCGAATGGAGAGTGATAATGCTACCAGACCTGGCA
>JAZDEY010000006.1:0-2158 GCA_043808325.1 Candidatus Eiseniibacteriota bacterium | reverse complement strand
TCGACCGGGAGACGGAGGTCCGGATCGCCATGGCCAAATCCGGCATTCCCCGGCGGGATGCCGAGACCATCGTGGAGGTGGTCCGGAATTTACGGGGACTGGGAGTCAACAACCACCGCCCCACCATCCGCGCCTGCATTGTCATCGCCAAAATCCTGGTCCACAGCCAGGCCCGGGCCCGGGCGCAAGACCCGGTCTTCCTATGGGCATGCCGGGATGTCCTCCGCACCGAAACCGCCAAGGTCACCCGGGACAGCCAACCCCTGATGGGTGAAAAGGTGAAAGAGGCGATCAGGAAGGTCTGCGGCTCCGGGACCGCCCCTCGCGGCATCAAGGTGGTCTCCAAAAAACCAAAGGAGGGGTAAATATGCCCATCCCCAAGAGAGGCTTAAAGAATATCCGTACCTATGCGGGGAGATTGGGAATGGTCATCCTTCCTGAAAAGGCATACGGAAGGCTTGCTCTCATTGAGTTGGAGAAAAAACGCCGAGATAAAGATAAGAAAAGGGCCTGTCAACTTGTAGCAGATACCGAGGCCTGCATACAGGAGATCGAGGCCGAAAAGTCTTCGTTGTTGCAGGGATTGAAATTAAAGGGATTGGAGGGGGGAAGCCCCAATCCCCAGCTCCAGCCCGGGCCGCGACGGAGCTGCGGCGGGTTCAAGATCAGGTACTGAAGGAGAATACACGATGCCCAATCAATCGGAGATGGATGTTCTTGAGTGCTTCCGGGATGCGAAGGTGGAGGGCAAGCCGAGGTTGATTGGAGATTACTGTCCGTTTCAGGAGAACTACATCGAGATGCTCATGAGTAGCCTGGAGAAGGAGGGCATGCTGGAATGGGACGAGTTGCGTGCTTGCCGAGTGATCTCTCAGAAAGGACTGGAATTCATTAACAGGGCTCGACCGTACAAGCAGTTGGAGGACCCCACTCCGAAGAGAAAACCACCCAGGGTCATAAGGTACTGAAGGAGAGGAGAACATAGCGATGATTAACATCAAGACCTCGAAACAAATTCGAACCATACGGCATCTGAAGAGCTTCCGCTCCTGCCGGACTGCCACGGGTGTGTCCATGGCGCATCTGGACCGCGGCCGCATCTATCGAGAGGAGATGCGCCTGGCTAACCGGGAGCTGCGCCGGCAGTGGCTGGAGGGAGTCTGGGAAAGCCACCTCAATCGCTGCGCTCAGAGGAAAGGATGAAATATCCCATGAATGTCTTGAAAATCGATTCGACCGAACGGCAGCCGCGTCCCCGGCAGAAGATGTTCGTGAGCCGGGTGCCCTGCGCTTTCTGTCACGGCGACGGCGTTGATCCCAATTACGGCAATTTCTCCAAATGTCCCGTGTGCGGTGGCGGGGGCCAGATCAAGGTCAAGCCCCCGGTGGTCGCCTGTCTGAGTTGTTCCGGCTCCGGATACGGCAGCGGCTTTCTGAGCTGCCTGGCCTGCCGGGGCGCGGGAGTGGTGTCGGTGTCCCCCGAGGCCGGCGCCTGCCCCAAGTGCCGGGGCACCGGGGAGGACGGGATCTTTTACTGCAACGCTTGCAAGGGGCAGGGGATCGTCTGACCGCGGTAACCACAGGAGGGAGACGCGATGGCGAACATATTGGATACAGTTAAAATGTCGGAACCGGTGCGCTCCACGGCCGGCCCCGGAGCGGAACCTCCTAAGTTGCCGCCTATTGAGGACGTAAAAGATGCTGTCGCCAACTTCTTGAAGAAGATGGTGGACGCCAAGCAGGTGAGCGTCACAAAGCTGGCGCTGATGGACTCCGAAAAGGGAACGTGGGAGGCTGAAGCAGAGGTCTATGTGCCTAATCCGACCATAAAGGCATTAAGATTGCCCGTGCGGAAAGAAGTGCTCGATTGCCAGACGTACTTACTCCGGCTCGACAAGCAACTCAACATTGTTGCGTACGGGCTCAGAGACTCGGTAATGGAAAGGGAGGATATAGAATGAAAATCAATTGTCTATCCTGCGGTCACACCATCGACCTCGATGATACTTACAGTGACTATGAGGGGCAGGTAAAGTGCTATACGTGCAGCGCCCTGTTGGAGATAAAGTTAGAGGAAAGCCTTATCAAGTCTGTCAAATTCCTGAAGCTGACGCGCAGCGCCGACGACGGAATATAACACTGAATGTCATTCCCGCCC
>JAZDEY010000005.1:0-4660 GCA_043808325.1 Candidatus Eiseniibacteriota bacterium | reverse complement strand
GCGGCCACCTCCTCTCTAACAGTATTATGGCTGTAAGACACAAACTATGTCAAGCTCTTTCTCCATCTCTTAAGTCTTGGGAAGTGCCTTCTAACTACCAATGCATAGCACAGTTACATCAAACTGGGAGAGGGCAAGATTCTATGCTGCCCAATCGGGATAGGGAGGTGCCTCACGGCACCTCTCCTCTCACACCACCGGGCATACGGATCACGTACTAGGCGGTTCAGTAGATTGCGCCGCTCCCTCTACGGGGCTGCCGGACGTTCAGTCAGCGCGGCCCAATGATCAATCTGCTCGCCTCTCACAGCCAAGCCACCACACTCATTCGTGCCGGTGTAATGATCATTATCCAAACTGCTTACTAACCCTCTCTACTGTTCGGGCCTTCCAGACGGTGAGTCACTCCCTGACTCTACGGGGCTCGTTTCCTGTCTGTACTATGCCCTCGGCTGACTCCTGCGATGCGCTCAGGTTGAATCTCTTCGCCCTCAGTCCTCATCGGACACAACACAGGCCTCCCAGGGTAAGACATACCACCTTCACCGCGTAGACGCCGGATTTATAAAGCACACCCCCCGCTGCGAATGGAGGGCTTCGTGGTCACGTGCCGGCTCGTTCCGGGTGTACCACACCTCTTATCTGGTTCCTGTTCGTCGCCCTGCATGTTTCGATTGGGCTTCCTTCAGACTCCACCTCACGATGGCGCCCTTGCCCTTCTCCTTGCCTTCGGCTCCGCTAAAACCTGGCACGAGGACTCGCACCTCGCTAGCTCTGTGCCACGCCCGGCACACACGGTGCCGCTCACCCGCCCCCACCAAGTGGGGTGTCGGGTGGAGCGGCTGGTTAGGCCTTGCCTTCATATCGAGAAGCATAAAGATCAATCAGGCGCCGAATCATTCTCTGGTAGGATGTCCCATGCACCTTCGCTTGTCTCTTGAAGAAACGCACGCTCGCCTTGCTCAATGAAATCGTAATCTTCACATTATCTTCTTTCAATGTCAAACGACTCGGCGGAGGCAGGAAGTCCTTAATGACTCGCAGATCCCCCATCGGTTCATCGGTGTACCTTATTCTGTTCTTCATAGATCTCTCTCCCCCTTCGCCAATAACCGGCACCGAAGATTCGGATGACGCTGGCCCGCACCGTGAATCGCACCGTCAGTATACCATCGCCCACCCTGCCGATGCAGAAGAACCGCTTCTCTTCGATGCTATGACCCCTGTCCTCTGCGATGACGCGCTCAGGGTCAAAGAACGCTCGCTGGGCCATCGAAAAGGACACCCCGTGCTTAGCCTGATTGTCTTTGTCCTTCGCTTCGTCCCACTCGAATCTTCCCTGTCTCATGATTCCAATATACACCAGTTGAATGAACAGAGCAATATACTTATATGGCTATCGATATGGCTCGGCACCAGGCGACTCACACTTGATTGCGAGTTCACCCTCGTGGTCACGATCAAGTACCCAGACTATCGCTTGACATTCTCATAAGGCCTAACGCTGTGGCTGTGCGGCGGGGTTCTTTTCCGTCCCCTCGACGCGCTGGTTCGCTGGCTTTTGATTCTGTAAACTCAACATCGGCTATCTACGGTCTCTCTGCTTTCACCCGCCGCAATCTCTCATTGATGGCATCCAAGTCAAATGCCTCAGGGTCAAATCCGCCCCCAATCCATTCCAAGTATGAATGATGCTCTTCGTGGTCAGGATCTCCAATAGCTTGCAGAAACGTGTGATACCCCCATACGCCTCCAACGTCTTCGGGCGGACAAGCCCGTTTCCCCTTAACGCACTGTGGATATTTCTTCCCCGGCCCCGGCGGCATGATCTTCTCCACAACCAGTTCGTGCACCCAACCGTCGCCGAAATCGTACTCGTACTCAAACCTGCGCTTTGGGTACGGAGCAATTTCCTCAAGGGTAAAACGCCGTTCATCAATAATCGGCACCCAAGATTCCTCAATAGGGATACTGTAATACCGACGATCAATGATGAACTGATGCAGATGACTGTCCGTCCAGCCCATGGCAAGCTGCACTACCTGATGCAATGTGTACAAGTTAAGGCCGCCCGGTACAAGTACCCGACGCCAGATCGGTGGACGAGCATGGCGGAGCGTGATTTTCACCTGATAAACTGGACCGGAAGCTTTAGGTGATTTAGCGGGCACAGAACCCGTTCCTCTCATGCCGACAGGTCACACTTTGATGCTCGCTCTGGCGAGCCAGCCAACGAGTCTGTAGAAAAAGCCCGACTGGGGCTGTTTCCCGACTCGCAAGTACTTGATTTTATTGATCGCAGGTTTCCGACAAATGCCTTTTACTACAGATTCAACGGTGCCGCTCACCCGCAGGACGCGAAGCGAACTAACGGGTAGAGCCGCTGGTCAGAGGTGGCCGGACTGACTACTCAACCTCCTCGAGCCGTACACCATGACCTTCGCGAAGGCTTTTCCTCGCAGCCCGGATCCGACGCAGGAACCGGGGGTCGTTCTCCAGCCGATAGTCAAACCAGTCATCCTCCGACTCGAACCCGATCAAGACCCCGGCCGGTTTCCCGTGCCTAGTGATGATAACCTCTTCCTTCTCCGCTAACCGGAGGAACTTCGAAAGATCGTCCTTTACGTCTGACAGCGCTGCCTTCTTCATCACTGCCCGCCTATTCTCTTGAGCCAAGCGCTCGCTTCCGCTTTCTCGACAATGGCCAAAACCTGAACCTTCCGTCCCGACACGTCATAGAATACCCGCACCTCACCCACTCGTAATCGAAACTCCGGCCGCGACACACCTCGCAGTCGTTTGATTCGACTCTTCGTTGTCTTCCTGGGACCATGGCGCAGATGTTTCTCGATCCCGTCTCGCACCTCTGCCCGCGTTCGCGCGTTGAGGCTTTTCAGGTCCTGTATTGCTTCCGGTGACAGTATGATCTCGTATCGCATTATAGCCAGAGTATAGCCAGAATGCCATCACTCGTCAAGCTCAAACTCATCAATCCCAACCTCTCCAACCACAGGGCTAAACGGCCGTAGCAACCCACCTCTAACGGTGCGCGTCAGCGGCAGCGAGGTGGCGGGGCCGTTGCCCTCTCCCACGCAATAGCCATGCCGCCGAAGCCAAGTCCGTGTGGAGCGGCTGGTTAGGATGCCAACCACAACAAACACTTGACAATATGTCAGATCCGATATATCCTGCCCTTGTATGAGACCGATCGAGAGACCCCTCGTCTGGCTGCACGGCGAGGTTAAGTCGCCACCTTTCTCGAGGGAAGCGCGGATTGAGGCCGGTTATCTCCTGCGCCGCCTCCAGCAAGGCGTATATCTGGCGATGCCCCACGCCAGACCAATGCCCTCTGTCGGTCCCCGCTGCTACGAGCTCAGAATCGATGATGCCGGTGCAACCTGGAGGATCATCTACCGGGTCGATCGCGATGCGATCATCATCGCCGAAGTGTTCAGCAAGAAGACGGCGAGAACTCCTAGTGAAGTAATCACGAGGTGCAGACGCCGACTGAGGAGTTACGACAATGCGTGAATCGAAGAGAAAACGGCTTGAGGCAAAGGGCTGGCGAGTTGGCAACGTAGCTGACTTCCTCTCGCTCTCACCTGAGGAGGCGGCGTTTGTCGAACTCAAGTTGCGCCTCGCAGACAGGTTGAAGGAGCGAAGGCGGCGCCGAACCTTGACCCAGACCGGACTCGCGCGCCTGGTTAAGTCGAGCCAGTCACGTGTAGCCAAGATGGAGGCTGGGGACCCCTCTGTCACAGTGGACTTGCTCATTCGAGCCCTCCTCGTGCTCGGAGTCTCAAACAAGGAGCTCGCCACGATCATTGCCCCCGGCCGATAGGCCCCGGCATCCTAACGCTCGGCATCAGCGGCGGCGCGAAAGCGCCGCCCGCTGCATGCCGTTGTTAGGTAGCGTCGTCCTTCCTCTGGGACTCAGGTGTGGGTCGCTGCTTCTTGGTGCTCCTCGCTCTCACGGCTATCGCTGGTACTAGCCAAAACACTCCCAGAGCTCCCAAACCCGGTCTGCCAGAAAGCAGGCCAACCGCGATCCAAACCAGGGCAACTAGCATGAAGGCAAGGCCTGACTCAAAGAACTTCCTCATTATCCCCCCCTCCGCTGATCCTGCGTTTCCCATGGCTGCCTAACGCTGGGCGTCACCTGCAGACGCGAAGCGGCTGGCAGGTGCACGCCCTGGTTAGGTAGCGTCACCTATGTTCCCGATCGTCCACCTTCCTCTGGGACTCAGGTGTGGGTCGCTGCTTCTTGGTGCTCCTTGCTCTCACGGCTATCGCTAGTACTAGCCAAAACACTCCCAGAGCTCCCAAACCCGGTCTGCCAGAGAGCAGGCCAACCGCGATCCAAACCAGGGCAACCAGCACGAAAGCAAGGCCTGACTCAAAGAACTTCCTCATTGTCCCCCCCTCCGCTGATCCTGCGTTTCCCTTGGCTGCCTAACGGGGCTGCGGATAAGCTGCGGAGGGAAGGCACGCTGGCGTGCTTGACCGAACGCCAGCTTCATCCGCTTGATGGCCGGCGCGAAGCGCCGGACAGAGAGCGGATGGCAATCCGCAGCCCCGATGGCGCGGCGCGAAGCGTCCGCGCCATCGATGCGCTTCACCTGCGGGCGCGCCCGGCGCAACCGCGCCGGGTTGGCGCGAC
>JAZDEY010000004.1:0-91356 GCA_043808325.1 Candidatus Eiseniibacteriota bacterium | reverse complement strand
AGGACAGAACCTTGGCTGCAAGATCGCGATCCACCTTAAGGCGCATCCGACTTCATGCACCAAGCTTTATCCCGCGTTTACCGATTGCAACATGATCAATGAGACCTGGTTGCCGATCGGTGACTTCGACGCGATGCCGGTGTTCTATGACCTCGCTTCGTACACCGTACACGAGTTCGGTCTGACGTGGCCGGCGGAGTGGGGAAGCACCAGCTGGATTCGCTGCAAGGGCGACATTGCGGTTGGCACCATCCTCCTTCCCGGTGAAGGCACTGCGATTGCATGGACGGTCTGCCAGTTTGGTTGGGGCCTTGCCACTGGCGCTGCTTGGTTGACGGCTACGGGCCCGGGCTATGTGACCCCGGTTGCGAACCCTGCGACCATGCAGATCGACGTGGTTGATTGCGATTTTGTGACAGGTCCGTACCAGGACTTCCCGATCCTTATCAGCTCGGGTGGAGTCGGTGGGCTTGCCGGCGACGATCCGTGCCGGACTCCTCCGACGGCGGTTGAGCCGAGCACCTGGGGCCAGATCAAGAGCATCTTTAAGTAATCTGGTTTCGAGAGACAAGGCGGGTGGTGAAAGCCACCCGCTTTTTTTGTTGCCCCAGACCCGGATCAAAATGATGTTGACCTCTTCACCCGGATGTAATAGGCTTTACGGTGTAAGGGATACTGAAGGAGGTGGTGCTTCCAAGGATTGTTGGCAAAGAGGAAGTACGAGTGAGGTAGTGAGAGCTTCCTTCGACGAGTGAATCTGGTTCAAGGTAGGCGTTTTAGGGTTCCTACAACCAGAGGCTTGATTCTGGAAAGGAGATACGGCGATGAAGAAGGTTCTAGTGTTAGCGGTTGCTCTAACGTTCATCTTGAGTGCAACGGCTTTCGCAGGGCAGAACCTTGACTGCAAGATCGCGATCCACCTCAAGGCGCATCCGACTTCATGCACCAAGTTGTATCCTGCGTTCACGGCCTGCGAAGGCATCAATGAGACCTGGGTACCCACCGGTGACGTAGATGCCATGCCGGTGTTCTATGACCTCGCTTCGTACGCCACCCACGAGTTCGGTCTGACGTGGCCGATCGAGTGGGGTAGCGGCAGCTGGATTCGCTGCAAGGGCGACATTGCAGTGGGCAGTATTGTCTATTCCGGTGACGGCACCGCGATTGCATGGACGACTTGCCAGTACGACTGGGGCCTTGCCACTGGCGCCGCTTGGTTGGCAGCCACGGGCCCGGGCTACGTGACCCCGGTTCCGAACCCTGCAACCAACCAGATCGACGTGGTTGATTGCGATTTTGTGACAGGTCCGTACCAGGACTTCCCGATGCTTATCAGCTCGGGTGGAGTCGGTGGGCTTGCCGGCGACGATCCGTGTCGGCCGTCGGCTAACGAGCCGAGCACCTGGGGCCAGATCAAGAGCATCTTCAAGTAATCTGGTTTCGAGAGACAAGGCGGGTGGTGCAAACCACCCGCTTTTTTTGTTCCGGCCTCATCGTGTATTGCTCGCCCCCTGACCCGTCGCCTTGCGTACATCTGCTGCTGCCGGGCCCATTCTCGCAGGCGACGCTAGGTATTGACAACACTCTGCGCCGCTTGATATCTTGACTTGTATGAAGACCCATCGGCCGCAGATTCTTCCGGTATTTGCGCTCTTCCTCTTTTCGGGCGCAACCGGCCTTGCTTACGAAGTTATCTGGACCAGGATGCTGGTCCGCACCTTCGGCGGGACGTCGTTTGCCGTGAGCACGGTGCTCGCGGCCTATATGGCCGGCTTCGCGCTGGGGAGTTATCTCTTCGGCAGGTTGATTGACCGCAAGGGTAAACCCCTTCTGATCTATGGATGCCTGGAATTGGGGATCGGCATCTTTGCGCTGGTCTTCCCGTTTCTCCTGGCCGGGCTGAACCCGTTCTACCGGAGTCTGTACGCGGGTCTCGAGGGGAAGCTCTACTCCCTGAGCCTGATCCGGTTCCTGCTCTCGTTTACGATGCTGCTCATCCCGGCCACCTTGATGGGCGGGACTCTCCCCGTCTTAAGCCGTTTTGTGACGGGGACTCTCTCCAACCTTACGCTGAGGGTGGGCTGGCTCTATTCGATAAATACCTTCGGTGCCGTCGGCGGCACCTTCGCGACCGGCTTTTTGCTCTTGCCGCGTCTCGGTATGAGAAGCACAACCCTGGTCGCTGTTGCCGTCAACCTTGCGATCTTCGCCCTGGCCTATGCGCTTTCGCGCCAGGCCGTCAAGGCCGCTGCCAAGGCCCAGGCTGCCGAGCCCGCGCCGCCCGCCGCGGCTGAAGGGGCGCCCTCGCCCGCAGCGCCACGAAGCCCTCGGAGCAGGAGATACGAACTCGTGGTGCTCCTTGCGTTTCTGTTTACGGGGCTTGCGGCCCTCGCTGCCGAGGTTGTCTGGACCCGTGTGCTCGCCCTGGTGGTCGGTACCACCGTCTACGCCTTCAGCATCATGCTCACGGTCTTCCTGTTCGGGCTCGCCCTGGGAAGCGCCGTATTCGCGCGGATAGGCCAACGCACGCGGCGGCCGGGTAGGGCTCTGGCACTCCTTGTCCTCGCGATCGGCTTCGCCGTGTTCGCGAGCACCATAGCCTTTAGCCGCCTTCCCACGCTCTACATGGACCTCTATAAGGCGGTCGGTGGGGCTTGGCGGACCTCGATTGCCATCGAGTTTCTGCTCTCGGCCATGATCATGATCGTGCCGGCCTTCCTGATGGGCGGCACCTTCCCCTTGGTGGCAAGGATCTACGCGACCGATTTGGGGAAGGTCGGCGGCCGCATCGGAACGGCCTACGCCTTCAATACCATAGGCTCGATCTTCGGCTCCTTCATAGGCAGCTTCGTGCTGCTCCAGACTCTGGGTGTCGAAAGGGGCATGCTGGCGATCGCTCTGGTCTACGTGGCGGTGGGTATGGTCTTGCTCGCGGTGGTCTCGGAGCGCCTAAGCCGGACCTGGCGCCTCGTGGGCCCGGCGGCCGCTGCAGTGGGCGTGGTCGCCATGATCCTCTTCGCGCCTCGTTGGAACGAGAAACTGATGACCAGCGGGGTCTATGTCTACGCGGAGCTGTTCGGCACTAAACAGGGTCTCCTCGACGGTCTCAAGTTCAAGGAAATGCTGCTCTACAAGGAGGGCCCGGGGGCGACTGTCTCGGTGGAACGCAACCAGGCCGTACTCTCCTTGAAGATCGACGGCAAGGTGGATGCATCGACCGGGGCCGATATGATCACGCAGCAACTGATAGCCCATCTGCCGCTCTTGATGCATCCCAAACCCGACACGGTGCTGGTGGTGGGCCTGGGCAGCGGCGTGAGTCTGGGATCGGCCGAGAGGCACCCGGCCCGGCGCATTGATTGCGTGGAGCTCCTTAAGAATGTGGTGGATGCGGCTCGCCTTTACGCCGGCTATACCTACAATTGCCTTGCCGATCCGCGCGTCAACCTGATCCTTGGCGACGGCCGGAACCACTTGCTGCTCACCAGGAAGAAATACGATGTCATAATCTCCGAGCCCACCAACGTCTGGATCTCGGGCGTCGGGGATCTTTTCACCTTGGAGTTCTTCCGGCTCGCTCGGGAGCACCTCAAGCCCGGCGGCGTGATGTCGGTCTGGTTCCATACCTACCACATGGGCGACCCCGAATTGCGCTCCGGTATCAAGACCTTCGTCTCGGTCTTTCCCAACGCCACCATGTGGCTTGCGAATGAGTCCGACCTGATTCTGATGGGGACACTCGAGCCGGCCACGATCGACGGAGGATTCTTGGCAAGAATGCGGGCGCCGGAAGTGGCCGCGGACCTTGCGCGCGTCGGAATCAACGAGCCCACCGATCTCCTGAGCGCCCTGCTCCTCGGGACGGATGACCTCAAGGGCTATGCCCAGAGGGCGCGGCTCCATACTGACGATAACATGCTGATGGAATTCAACTCGGGCCGGAGAGGCTTCGAGCCCACCCATATCATACATCTCACCAATATCAGGGAGCGCATAAAGCCGACCTATTTCAAGGGCCTGGATGCGGCGACCAATGAGCAAGCGATGAAACAGATCGAGGCCCGGAAGCTCACGATGCTGGGCACGATAAGCCGGCTCAAAGGCGACTTCAGCCAGGGCCTGCGGGACTACGATGCCGCCTTTGCGGCTGCGCCTCACGATCCTTACGTGGTCTCCAAGTACGTCGAAGCGCATTACCAGCTGGGCGACGCGCTGCTGCTCAAGGAAGATTTTGCTGCAGCCATGGCGCAATACGAGAAAGCTCTGGCGGCCCCGATCACCCCGGATACCTGGATGGCCTACGACGGCCTGGGCGTTGCTCTTTACTCTACGGGCGAGGCGGTGAAAGCGCGCGATGCTCTTGAGTCGTCACTGCGGCTCAATAAATTCAACGTCATGGGGCTTCTCAGGCTCGGTGACGCTAGGTCGATGCTTGCTGATACCACCGGTGCGATTGCGGCATACGAACAAGCGCTGAAACTGGCCCCGTGGGATCTTGACAATGCCAATAACCTTGCGTGGCTCTATGCCGTGAAGGGCGAGAGGCTTGATCTGGCGTTGGAGCTGGCAACGCTCACAACCCGCGATACCAAAGAAGCCAACTACTTTGACACCCTTTGTTGGGTATATTTCAAGATGGGAGATCTGGCCGCGGCAGCTGGAGCGGCCGAGCGCGCTCTCGAGCTTGAGCCGAAGCGAGCCGAATCGATGTGGCATCTGGCACTGGTCCGCCAGGCACAGGGCCGGACCGACGATATGCGCAGCCTCTTACGCCGGGTGATCGAGCTGGACTCCGGGGGCGACTTCGCCCGGAAGGCTGCCGGCTTGCTCGGCCAGTGAGGGCGATGAGATGAAATCTCGGAGGAGCTATGAGATGCATGGCAGACGGTAAAGCGAGCGGCGCCGGAGGCATCACGAGGGCGATACGCGCTATCGTGGCGCCCGCAGGCATTTTGACATTTATCTTGACCGTTGGGTTAGCGGCGCCTGTCCCGGCCGGTGCGGGCTCGGCCGGATCGTGGCCTACGCCGACGATTCTTTCCCAGAGCCCGAACCAAGTTGTGGTCAGCGTCACACTGCCCGCATATTCCCTCGAAGACGTAGAGGCAAACGGCAAGACTTATGCGCGGATCGCGACCCTGGGGCTCGCGCCCTTTGCGCGGGAGGGCCAACCGGACTTGCCGGCGATTCCCGTGTTGCTCGCGATTCCTCCGGGAGGGGACGCGCGCATCGTCGCGGTCGAGCGTCGAGACCAGACCTATCTTGACAGGGTGCGGATCGTCCCCGTTGCGGGCTTCAAAGGTAACCAGCCTGCAGACAGCCAGTTTCCCGAGTACGTCTACGTTGAAAATGACTCCATTTACGGAGGGCAGGCGCCTTTCCCGCGGAGCACGGTATGGCTCACCGACAAGGGCCGGATGAGACACCAGGATGTCGTGAGGCTGATGGTCGCCCCCTTCGTGTATGAACCCGCAAGCGGGCGCGTCTCAGTTACACGGACCTTCACGATCACGGTCGCCTTTGAGGGCGGCGGCCTCTTGCGAGGCAACGTGCCTGCGGCCGACCCATGGGAGGGTAATTACCGCAGCGCCTTACTCAATTATGACCAGGGCAAGGCGTGGCGCGTAGCCGCCAAGCGGCAGGCGGGGACACCAACGGCTCCGGGGGCTCAAGTCACCAACGCGCGGGTCAAGCTCACCATAGCCAAGACCGGCCTCTACCGGCTTTCCTTCGCAGCCCTGGCCGCGCTAGGCTTTCCGCAGGGGGTCCCGATCGACCGGGTATTCCTCTATCGCGACATCTTCCAGACCGGGAGTCCGGATGCGCTGACGGCGACCGAGAGCGCAATCACAATCAGGGACAACGACGGCAACGCCATTCTGTCCGAGGGCGATGAGATCGAATTCTACGCCAGGGATTTCTACGACGAGTACGGCCGCCAGGGCAATGAGGACTACTTCTTTGACAAGAACGTCTACTGGTTGTCGTGGGGTGAGGGCGAGCATCTTCGGATCAGCTCCCGCCCTGGGTGGCGCGAGGCAGCGGCGCCCGTGAGGCCCGCGCGCTTTCAGGATCAGATCCACGTCGAGCAGGATTCCTTCTTTGTTCAATTTCCTCCGGCAGCCAACATAGATCTCTACACTTGGACCAGAACCCGCAGGATCACACGGTTCGACCTGCCCGGGGCTGACACCACCCAGCAGACCACGCTTGTGACTCGCTTCGTCAGCTACTACCAATGGTACAGGTCCGATTGGCCTCGCTCCAGCACCTTGACTTTCTATATGACGGGCTGTAGCAGGGTGCAGACCCAGGTGGGGACCGGCGCCGCTTCCGTGCCGAGTGTCAGGACCTTCACCGTCGAGATGGATCCCGGACTGCTGTGCGAGAGCGACAATCGGTTCAGGTTCGAGAGTTCGATTCTCGACCTCAACGCAACACCCGGCAACATGCTTGACTGGTTCGAGGTGCTCTACCAGCGGAAGTATATGGCCCACGAGGATTTCCTCGGCTTCACCAACGGTGGTGTGACCGGCGAAGTCGAGTACGAGATCGGCGGCTTCTCGAGCGCCGCGATCCGGTTCTTTGATATCACCAATCCGGTCGATCCTGTCCTGGTTGACCTCCCACCGGACAAGATTGTCGCGGACGGCGCCGGCTTCAAATTCACTTTCCGGGATAGCGTATCGGGGGCCAAGCAGTACGTGGCCCTGACAGGGTCAGCGGTTCTCGCGCCCGCCCCCGGCGCCTTGAGTTTCAAGCAGCCGCCGGCGCGGGAGATATCGGTGGATTACCTGATCGTAAGTCATCCCGATTTCGTCTCAGAGCTGGGCCCGCTTGTGGCGCGGAGACAGTCGCAGGGATACACGGTCTTTCTTGCCACCCCCGATCAAGTCTACGACGATTTCGGAAACGGCATGAAATCGGATGAGGCGATCAGACGCTTCATAAAGCAAGGCTTCTTCGGCGGCGAAGCCCAATTCGTACTCTTGGTCGGGGATGCCAACCAGGACCGCAGGGGGGTTCTGCGCAACCCTCCGCCGGGCTTCCCCCAGCAGAATCCAAGCGGCATCGACTATGTGCCCACTCATAATCTCACCCTGTTTGAGTCGGCCAAGCCCAACTGGAATATTCGCCCCAGCGAAAACTGGTTCGTCATGCTGGACCAGGGGGAGGATGTCTATCCCGATCTCTATCTCGGACGGTTTCCCGTGGGCTCCGCCAGCGAGGCCAGGGCGATGGTAGACAAGATCCTGCGCTTTGAGACCTACGCGGGCGCCGACCCGTGGAAGAAGCGGGTACTGGTTGTTGCCGACGACGAGTACGTGTATGGCGACAATGACTATCCGAATACCTGCAATGCGGGGCAGATGGATTTCATGACGGCCTGCGAGGACGTTGCGGTTATCGCCAAGAATCTCTCCACCGTAGCAGTGGATACGGTCAAGTACTACCTCAAGCGCTGTGTCAAGGACGACCAGCCCGAGAAGCGCTGCGACCAGGTCGGGCACACGTGCTGCACCTCAACCGACGCCACGAGGGCCTTCACGCGCCAGAACTGCACGCCCCAGCTGCTCGGGCTCCTCACCGAGAGCGCGCTCTTGGTCAACTACCAGGGCCATGCCAACGTGGATAGATTCACCCACGAGGACCTGATCCTTGATTTCGGTAACCCGCCCAGCGGCTACACCGATATCCGCGGCCTTCGCAACTTAGAGAGACCTTTCATCTTCGAAGGTTACGGCTGCTGGATCTCGGATTTCCAGATGCGCACCGAGGGCAGTGTCGGGGTTCAGGATGCCATAGGGGAGAAGCTGGTTCTGAATCCGGAGGGCGGCGCATGCGCTTGCTTCGCAAGCGGCTGCTCGGAGGGCATAATTACCAACAGGAATTTCAATCCCTTTGTGACACGCGCGATGTTCAGCCAACTGCAGGGATTCGATCCTCAGGGGCAGCCGATTCCAGCTAGAATTCTGATGGGCGAGGTCGTGGTGACCGGCCTGGTGAGATATGGGCGGTCGGACTATGCCCTCAGGCACATCCTCTTCGGCGACCCTGCAATGATCGTGGACATGGGCCCGCCATCGGCGAGCGCCACGGTCGACGGTTTGCCGGTCGGTCCGGGCTATGTCTTTGAGGGCGCTACCTTCGATACCCTGGAGGTGATCGCGGACATAAAGGACGAAGAAGCCATAATGACGATCGCGCTTGACGTGGTCGAGGGAGGGGTACCGAGGCCCGTGCCCGCGGATTCCTTTTCGAGTGTTGCCCTGACCGACCTGACTTTCCCGAGGAGCAGATCCTATCGCAC
Source organism: Candidatus Eiseniibacteriota bacterium (assembly GCA_043808325.1). Classification (GTDB taxonomy): domain Bacteria; phylum Arandabacterota; class Arandabacteria; order Arandabacterales; family Arandabacteraceae; genus JAZDEY01. The sequence goes on along the minus strand of JAZDEY010000004.1, from coordinate 83,045 downwards.
TACCTACCGCCACGTACCCGTGCTGGGGGACTACATCCTCAGGTTCTCGGGCGACGACTATTCGGGGAAACAGTTCACTTTCGACATCGGGGTGAGAACAGGCTCGGCGGATTTCTTCAAGGATCAGGCCGCGCTTCCCAAGGATGGAACCCTGGTGTTCGGCCAGACTTTGAGTGCGGTGCTCAAGCGGCCGTTCCCATTCACGCAGGCCGATATTGTGGCACGGATCGGTACGAGACCCGCCGGCGAATTCGAAGGCTACGCCGTCCAGCAGAAGGACGCGGAAGGCAAGGAGTGGGAAGTAGCCTTAAGACCCCGGCTTGACGCGGGTAGCCACACCTTCGAGGTCGAGGTCGGAGGCTTCGTTGCGCGGCGAGCGTTTAGCTACGTACCTTTGAAGATCGATATCTTCGCCGACGGCAGGACTCTCTACGAAAATGATTTCACGAGTCCGGCCGGTACCCTTGAGATCATAGTCCTGACGGAGCTGGGCTTGAGCGCCGATGACATCCGGGTCGAGCTTGACCAGAGCCCCTACCCGGTCACCTTCCAGTCCGATACCTCCGGCACCGAGTGGAGAGGCCTTCTCGATCTCGCATCCGCCCAACTGCTGCCGGGTGCCCATGCCCTCGCCGTCAACGTTCGCGAAGTGAGCACCACCAGGAACTTCCGCATATCCGAAGAGCTTAACCTTGAGAATGTCGCGGTCTTTCCCAATCCCTTTTCGAGCGAGACCTACTTTTACTATACTCTGAGCGAGGCAGCGTGGGAGGCGAAGATCTCGATCTATACGATCTCCGGCAGGAAGATCTTCGAAGCCGATGTGGGAACACATCCAGGCTACAACCAGTACCGGTGGGACGGTAGGGATATGACCCACGACCGCGTGGCCAACGGGACTTACATCTACAAGCTTGTGATCAAGGGGGACGGGGGCGAGCGGGAGTTCATCGAGAGGTTGGTAAAGCTTGACTAGCAAGCGGCCGTGCGGGCCTCGACCTGCTCCTCGACCTCCCATTTTTGATGAGATAGCTTCGCTTCCAACCGAGTCGGTGAACCCCCGCACCGCGGCGATTGACGAGGCTCCGACCCTCGAGATCCTCAAACTCATAAATCGCGAGGACCGACTGGTCGCACCTGCCGTGGCGCGCAAACTCCCCGAGATGGCCGCGGCGGTCGAACTTGTGGTTTCGGCCATCAAGGGTGGTGGCAGGATATTCTACGTCGGCGCGGGCACGAGCGGCAGGCTCGGCGTCCTCGATGCCGCCGAGTGTCCGCCCACCTTCGGCACCCCACCCGATCTCATCCAGGCGATAATGGCAGGCGGCCGCGGTGCGGTCTTTCGGGCGCGTGAGGGCTCCGAGGACAACCGGACCGCGGGAGCGAGAGCAATCGGCCGCAAGCGTGTGGGCCCCAAGGACGTAGTTATAGGACTCGCGGCCTGTAGGCGGACTCCCTTTGTGGTAGCCGCCCTGGAGCGGGCCCGCAAGGCCGGTGCGCGCACCGTTTACGTAACCTGTAATCCTGTTGGCGAAGCCTGCGCATCTTCGCGTGAGCAGAAAAGCGCTCCAGGCCCCGTCGCCGACGTTGTGATCGCGGTCGACGTCGGCCCGGAGGTCATCACAGGTTCCACGCGAATGAAATCGGGCACCGCCGAAAAGCTGGTTCTCAATATGATATCGACCGCTTCGATGATAAGGCTCGGCAAAGTCTACAGGAACATGATGGTAGACCTGAGGGCCACAAGCGAGAAACTGCGCCAACGATCCATAAGAACCGTAATGCTCGCCGCGGGATGCTCCTACCGGGATGCGCTCCCGGTCTTGAAGGCAGCAAAGGGGAGCGTCAAAGTGGCCATGGTGATGAAACTCAAGGGGGTCACCCGGAGGCAGGCTCTCGGGCTTCTGGAGAGATCCGGGGGATTCGTCAGAAAGGCGCTGCGGGAGATGGTTGAGTGAAGAGCACTCTCCTCGCGATCGCCCTCGTCGCCGCGTGCTTTGCCATTTCATGTTCCCGGCAATCGTCCGAGGATCTGGTCTTCTGGCAGTTCCAGCCGCCCGAGATAATGGCGGAGCTCGTAGGGCGGTTTGAGGCAGAGAATCCGTCCATCAAGGTCAGGGTGGAGACGCTGACCTGGCAGAGCGGCTACGAGAAGATCGTGATGGCTTTCTCCTCGGGCAGTGCCCCCGATCTTCTGGAGCTCGGCTCGACCTGGTTTCCCAAGTTTGCCGGGGAGGGAGCGATTGAGGACGTGACCGATGCGACCGAGCCTCTGGTCCCTCAACTGGTGAAGTGGGACCTCGCCACCTATGGGTCCCGAAGATTCGGGATCCCCTGGCTCGTAGGGAGCCGCGTACTCTTCTATAACAAGAAACTCTGCCGTGAGGCGGGCCTCTCCGCCGACGTTGCGCCTGCGACCTGGAGCGAGATGCTGGCTGCCGCCAGAGCCATTCACCGGCCCGGCGCGGGCATCTACGGCTTCGGCATGAACGCCGGCGAGCGCTATGTGCTGTTCAAGAAATTCATGCCCTTCGCCTGGGGCAATGGCGGCAAGGTCTTGAGCGAAGATCTCAAGGCCTCCGAGATCAATTCCCCGGCGACGCTGGAGGCCCTCAAGTTCTATCTTTCGCTCAAGCCATATTCGATTCTCGAGCGTCAGGACATGATCGACGAGATGTTCAAGCAGGGCAAGATCGGGCTGATGATCTCGGGCGGCTGGAACCTGAAGCGCATCCCTGAGGACGCGCCCCAGCTGGACTTTGGTGTCGCGCTGGTCCCCAAGCCGGACCGGGGCGGCATGCACGCTTCCTTTGCGGGCGCCGAGATTCTGGTCTTCCCCAAGGGTCGGAAGACGGAGGCGGCGCTCAAGCTCGCGAGGTTCCTGGTCTCCGCCAACCAGGCACTCCGCATAGCAAGTGAGGTGAAGAGCGTGGAGCCTTCATCCAGGGAGGCCCTGAGCGATCCCTATTACACCCAACATCCCATGGAGCGGCTCCTCCTGGAGCAGGGAGAGACATCGTTCTCGCCGCCGGCCACGCCTCGCTGGCAGGAGATCGAGGAAGTGATAAACGCGCGACTCGAAGAGTGCCTCTACGGCAGGATCTCACCTGAAGAGGCGCTGCGGCTCGTCGACGATGAGACGAATTCCATACTCATGAAGTCAAATCCGTGATATGACACTCCCGAGATGAAATCATCCAAGGAAAGAATCGTCTTCCTCCTTCCCTGGATTCTTTCGTTTGCGTTTTTCTCGGCATATCCCATCCTCTTTTCTCTCGGCGTCAGTTTCGCCCACTACGATCCGTTTCACGGCGGGCTCAAAGGCTGGGCGGGCATCGCCAACTACAGGCAAGTCTTCTCCGATCCGCTCTTCTGGCGTTCGTTCGCCAATACTGTCCTCTTCGTTGTGGGTACAGTGCCGCCGACCGCGGTGCTCTCGCTCGCGCTTGCCCTGCTCCTGGATCGCGCCGGCCGGCTCAAGGGCGTGCTGAGGACCGGCTATTTCATTCCCTCGGTGGTATCGCTGGCCGTGATCTCGCTGGTCTTCAAGTACATCTATTCCAGGCAGGGGCCTCTGAACCTTGCCGTGGGCCTCTTGGGAGTGGGCGGCAAGGAGTGGCTCCTGGATCCCCACTACGCACTGGCCTCGATCATGGCGATGGATGTCTGGGAGAGCCTCGGTTACTACGCCATATTCTATCTGGCTGCGCTTCAGACGGTTCCGCGCGAGCTCTACGATGCCGCCAGAGTCGATGGTGCGGGAAGGATGGACCTCTTTCGATCCGTGACCCTTCCCTGGATCAGGCCGGTAGTGATCTTTGTGGTGGTCGTGAACACCATAAGAGCCTTCCAGGTCTTCGTCGAGGTCGTGATAATGACCCGCGGCGGCCCGATGGGGAGCACCATGACGCTGGTCTACTACATGTACGAGAAGGCCTTCCTCCACATAGATATAGGCCAGGCAAGCGCCGTGGCTTTTGTGGTGTTTGTGCTGATCATGTGTTTCGCGCTCCTCCAGGTCGGATTGTTGCGCAAAGTAAGAACATCGGTAGGGTAGAATCGTATGCAGGCGGCAAAACCCATTACCATCGTGCTCCTGGTACTGCTCCTGCTTAACCTCTTCCCGCTCTACGTGATGCTCTCGATATCGATCAACGGGGAGGGGAGCACCTTTGGCTCCCTGCGGGATCTCATCCCGCACCGGGTCACCGCCGAGAACTACGCCGAGGTCTTGAGCAAGGGGCCCTTCGCCCGATACTTCTTCAACAGCACCTTGGTGGTCGTGCTTGTGGTTGCGGGTAACATCGTTTTTGCATCAATGGCCGCCTATGCCATAGCCCGGAGCCCGCAGCGCTCGGCAGGCGCGATGCTTGCCCTGATCGTCTCCACGATGATGATCCCCAAACACATAATGATGATTCCCCTCTTTAGTCTGCTCTTAAGGATCAGGCTCATCGATACCTACTATGCGCTAGTGCTGCCGTTCTTGGTCGATGCCTTTAACGTCTTCTTCATTTACCAGTTCGTCAAGACCGTGCCGCGGGAGATCGAGGAAGCGGCCTATATCGACGGCGCGGGGATGTGGAAGACCTTCACCAAAGTGATCTTCCCAATCTTGAAACCGGCGCTGGTCGTGACGTCGCTAAACACTTTCCTCTTGAACTGGAATTCATTCCTGCTGCCGTTTGTACTCACCAATTCAGACCGCGTGCGGACGCTGCCGGTAGGCCTTGCGATTCTCTCCCAGGGCGAGCATAGCGTCGACTGGGGGCTCCTGATGGCCGGTTCGACCATTGCGGCGATACCGACGGTCGTAGCGTTTGCTGTTTTCCAGAGACATATCGTAAAGGGCATTACCGAAGGAGCGGTGAGAGGATGACGGTGAGGAAGCCCGCGACAAAGGTGGAGCGGCCGGAGAAGGTTCACCGATTGGGAGGCAGGCGCGGTAGCGGTGAGCCTTTCGTCTGTTGCGGTTTGATGTCGGGCACCTCGAGGGACGGGATCGACGTTGCCTTTGTCGAGATCACCGGGCGGTTTCCAGATAACAAGATCAGACTGATCAATGGCGAGACGCTTCCCTATCCCGGCAGGCTCCGGGGAATGCTGATGTCCGGATATCAAGCGCTTCGTGCCGTGGATGTTGCGACCCTCGATTTCTGGATCGGGCGCTGCTTTGGGCTTGCAGTGCTCCAAGCGCTGAGACGCGCCGGCTTGAGGCGGAAGGATATTGACTTGATCGGTTCTCACGGTCAGACCCTACTTCATCTGCCTGAGGGCATGAAGCAGGGGAGGGAGATCGTGAGATCGACGCTTCAGGTGGGAAACGGTGCTGTGATTGCCCAGATCACAGGGATCACCACGGTATCGGATTTCAGATCGGCCGACATCGCGGTCGGCGGTGAGGGCGCCCCGCTTGTCCCAGTCTATGACTATGTGGTGCTCCGCTCGCCATTTAAGGCCCGAGTGGCCCTCAATATCGGCGGGATTGCCAATCTGACTGCAATCCCCAGGGGTGCCCCGCTCAAAGCGATATTCAGCTTCGATACGGGCCCAGGCAATTGCCTGATAGACACCGCGGTGGGGGTGTTTACAGGTGGCAAGGAGACATATGATAAGAACGGCGTCCGCGCAGCCCGGGGGGCGGTCAATACTCGTGCATTTGAGATGATACTGTCCGACCCCTATTTCGCAAGAAAGCCTCCTAAGTCGACGGACCCTGAGAAATTCGCGGGGAGTGTCCCGATGGCATTTGTCATTGAGGCGATGCTGAGGGGGGCTCTGGCCGACCCGCGAGATGAGCGTATGAGGAGCAAGCTGAGAGCCGCCGACAGGAAAAGGCTGAGTAACCATTTGGCCAATTCGGTAACCAGGACCGCCACCGAAGCCGTGGCCGAATCGATAACGAGAGCCATTGAGAAGTTTGTCATGCCCACGATGCGCCCCGATGAGATCATCGTTACCGGTGGAGGCAGCAAGAACCGCTTTCTGATGGATTGTCTCCGGCAGAGCATCATGAGGAGCCTCCCCCGCGCAGTGGTCGAAACCGGTGAGGCATTCGGCATCAATTCGGATGCCAAAGAGGCCTGCGCGTTTGCCTATCTCGCGTACCTGTGTCTCAAAGGCATCCCGGCCAACGTGATCTCCCAGAACGCCGGCCTCAAGGGCGCGGTTCTCGGAGCCATCTACCGCGCTCCAAAGCGGCGCGCGAGTTAGATGTTGACACCTGCAGATTCCCCTGATATCTTCAAGGCTGGAGTGAGAATTCTATCGCGTGGGGTCGTGGTGCAGCTTGGTTAGCACACTGGCCTGTCAAGCCAGAGGCCGCGGGTTCGAGCCCCGTCGACCCCGCCATTAAGCAAGGAGCCCTCCTTGTGGGGGCTCTTTGGCTTTTGGGGCGGGAACCGCTGCAGGCGGTCCGCAGAGCGCTTTTTGCTTGCCTCGGACGCGCCGTCATAGTTACCTTATCCAGAATCTGCTCAGCAGGTTTCCCCTGCCGTCTTTACTCAGCGGAGGTGTTAAGACAGTGAAAGGGCTACCTAACCTGGCATTGGCTCTGATGCTGCTCGCGTTGACACTGCCCGGCGGGTCCGCGGCCCGCGAGATGACCCTGCCCGATTGCATCTCGGCCGCAATCGATGCTAACCGGGGCATCCTTGACAAGAAGGAGAACCTGGCGCAGGCAAGAAGCGGCATCCTGGAAGCCAGGTCCGGATTTATGCCGAACCTGTCGCTTTCGGGGAGTTATAACTTCTTCGAAAAGGCTCGGGCGATCAGTTTCCCCGGCATGGCCCAGCCTGTTGAGGTGGATTTTACCCGAGATTATTCGATGCAGCTCTCGTTGACCCAGCCGATCTATACGGGCGGCAGGCTCTCCAGCTCCTACCGCATCTCGACGCTCTCCGACGATATTGCCCGCTCCGATCTGGAGCGCCAGGAGGCGGATGCCGCGCTCTCGGTGATCCAGTACTTTTATTCGCTGCTGCTTGCCAGGGAATCGGTAAAGGTAGCCGAGGAAGCGATCAAGACCGCCGAGGAGTTCAAGCGTGTGGCGGAGGCCCGCTACACTGCCGGGGAAGCCTCGAGTTTCGAGGTGATGCGGGCCGAAGTCGAGGTAAGCAACTTGACGCCTGCGCTGATCGCAGCCAGGAACGGAGTGGCCCTCGGCGAGCTGGCGCTCAAGAACGTGATGAGCATGCGCGCCGACCAGGAGGTCACATTCGTCGGCGCCTTCGACGATAAGGCATTCGAAGTAAGTCTTGAGGATGCCATAGCCCGGGCACGCGACAAGCGGCCGGAGCTCAGGATGCTCCAGAATCGCAAGCGGGTCGCCGCCGAGGGGCTTAAGGCTGCAAAGGCGGGCAGGCTTCCGACCTTCGCCCTGACCGCCAGTTATGACCTGCTCTCCAATGCTCTCTCGCTCGAGAGCGACAAGTGGGAGAAGACCTACAGCGGTTTTCTCGTCATGAGCCTTCCCGTTTTCGACGGGCTCAGGACCAAGTCACAGATTTCCAGATCGCTTTCCCAGGTGCGTCAGGCGGAGCTCGCGCTTGCAGATGTGGCGGATGGGATCGAGCTCCAAGTCAGGAGCTTCATGCTTGAACGTGAGGCGGCAAGTGAGCGCCTGAGGTCCCAGGAGAAAACCGTCGAGATGGCCCAGGAGGGCTTGAAGATCGCCAACGATAGATATGTCCAGGGAGTTGCAACCAATCTTGAGGTTATGGACGCCCAGCTGGCCCTGACCCAGACCAGGAACTACCTCCTGCAGGCTCTCCACGACCTCAATCTTGCCACGGCAAACCTTAAGAGGGCAATGGGCGTGCTCCTGGACGATTACAGCAAGCCTCAGGAATAGGAGCTCGGGTATGAGACGGGCATTAGTTGTGGGTGGCGTGATCGCAGTGGCGATTGTTGCCGTGTACTTCCTCAGGATCTCGGCGATCCATAAGGCCAGAAACGAGAAAGCTGCCAAGCTTAAAACGATCGAGACCGAGACCGTGATCCCGGTGCGAGTTGCCCCGGTCACAACAGGCGACATGGAAAAGGTCTTGAGATACACGGGTGCGGTCGAACCGGCTGAGAGAGTGGACGTTTATTCCAAGATTGCCGGCAGGATCATCACCATGAAGATAAGAGAAGGAGACGCTGTCGCTAAGGATCAGACAGTGGCCACGATCGACCCGGAGGTTACAGGCCAGAAGTTCGAGCCCTTTGAGGTGACCGCTCCACTTACCGGTACGGTCTCCGATGTTTTTCTCGATCCCGGAGCTTTTGTCACCCAGATGATTCCCATCATTGAGATCATAAATGACACCTCCGTGAAGGTGGCGGTGAGCGTGCTCGAGAAGGATTACCATCTTGCCAAAGAAGGCACTGCAGTCCGAATCGAGTTCGACGCACTTCCCGGCAAGGTCGTGGCGGCGAGCATAACCAGCAGGAGCCCCGTCGTCGACCGCCGGACGGGGACCGCCAAGGCCGAGATCGCGCTGGACAACCGGGACGGCATGCTCAAGACCGGCATGTTCGCTCGGGTACGGGTGATCAGTGAGACCCGCAAGAACGCGGTTTTGATGCCGCGAGAGGCAGCCTTGAGCGAAGTGCTTGCGGGGTTTGACACGGTGGTCGAGACCACCGCTTTCGTGGTCGCCGGCGGCCGGGCTGAAGAGAGGCACGTGAGGCTCGGCCTTGCCGACGCGACTCACTGCGAAGTGCTTGACGGCCTCAAGCCTGGGGACATGGTTGTTGTGGCCGGCCAGAATCTCTTAAGAGACGGCGCCAAAGTAAACATCGCCGGCTCGGATTCCTAGAGGAGCGGTTGGGATGGGACTTCCTGGCCTTTCCGCGAACAGACCAGTCGCGTTTTTCATGCTTTACATCGCGGTGGTGGGCATCGGCCTTGTCAGCGTGGCCGGCCTGAGCATCGATCTTTATCCGGACATCTCCTTCCCGACCGTATCGGTTGTCACCACGTATGAGGGCGTGTCTCCCGAAGACATCGAGACCCTGATAACCAAGCCCATAGAGGAGGCCGTCGCCTCTGTCGAAGATGTCGATGAGGTCGAGTCCTCCTCAAGAGAGGCAGTCTCCCTGGTCTCGGTAAAATTCAAGTGGGGAAAGGACATGGACGTCGCCTCGATGGACGTCAGGGAAGCGGTTGACATGGTCAAGACCTACCTTCCCGACGATGCCTCCGATCCCTTCATCTTCAAGTTCTCATCATCGGCCATGCCGATTCTCTTCCTTGCCGTAACAGGCGACCACAGCCTGGCTGAACTGCGGAAAATCTCCGAGGACGATATTGAGCCCAGGCTTGAGCGGATCAAAGGCGTCGCGAGTGTCTTTACCCAAGGTGGACAGGACAGGGAGATCCACGTTTACGCCGACGACGAGAAACTCAAGGCCTACGATCTCACGCTTGACCAGCTGGTATACGCCCTGCGGATGGAGAACGTTCGCGTCCCGGGCGGCAAGATCGAACAGGGAAGGAGCGACTTCCTCATCAGGACCACGGGCGAGTTCACGTCTGTAGGTGAAATCGGCGGCGTGGTCGTGACCCGCGTGCAGGGTACCCCAGTGTACATCAGGGACGTCGCCAGGGTTGAGGATGCCTTCGAGGACAAGGTTGAAGAGCTGCGCATAGATGGTACGCCCGGCGTCATGGTGATGATCCAGAAGCAGTCAACCGCGAACACGGTTCAAGTCTCTGATAGGGTCAAGGCCGACCTGCCGCGAATTGAACGCCTGCTGGGAGTGAAAATCCTCCCGGTGATGGATTCCGCGAAGTACATCAAGCAGTCTATCGGCAACCTCAAGAGTGCAGCCTGGCAGGGGGCCTTGCTGGCGGTCGTAGTGCTCTTCCTTTTCTTGCGCAATGTTCCTTCGACTCTGATCATTGCCGCCTCAATCCCCATATCCCTGATTGCGACATTCATACTGATGCGCTTCGCCAATGTGACCCTGAACATGATCTCGATGGGCGGGCTGGTGCTGGGGATCGGCATGCTGGTCGATAATTCGATTGTGGTGCTCGAGAACGTCTTCAGGCATGGCGAGAGAGGCCTCACGAGAAAAGAAGCGGCCGTGACCGGGGCCGGCGAAGTTACCAATGCGATCACGGCATCCACCCTGACCACCGTCGCGGTTTTTCTGCCCGTGGTATTCGTTCCCGGCATCGCCGGGATTCTTTTCCGGGATATGGCGCTGACCGTGGTCTTCTCCCTGGTGTGTTCTCTCCTTGTAGCGCTGACGCTCGTCCCTCTGATCGCGTCAAGGACCCTCAAGATCGAGAGGAGGGAGCGTCCCAAGTCTGTCATCCAGGCCGTCGGAGTTTACGAACGTCTGCTCCGTTGGGCTCTTGCCCACAGGAAAGCGACGATCGCGATTGCAGTGATCTTGCTGGCGATAAGTATAGCTCTCGTACCGTACATCGGTGTCGAGTTCTCTCCTGCGAGCGAACCCGGGGAGTTTGCAGTCACCGTGGAGACACCGGTGGGCAGCAAGCTTGAAGTCACGGAGAGGGCAGTGAGAGAGGTGGAGCAAATCGTCCGCAGGGAAATCCCCGAGCTCGATCAGATCTTCGCAAGGGTGGGGCAGGGCAGAGGATTCGCAGCCATCTTCACGGGGGCCGGGAGTCACATAGGCACAGTAAGGTTCATGGTCAAGCCCTTGAACCAGAGGAAGAGGACTGATGAGGAGATACGCTTGGCTGTGAAGCAGCCGCTCGCAGAGGTTCCCGGCGCCAAGGTCTACTTCGAGGCCAACCCCTTTGAAGAGATGATGTTCGGTGGAGCGAGACTCGCTGTCGAGGTGTACGGGAACGATCTCGGGATCGGCAAGAACCTTGCCGAAGAGGTCAAGAGCCTGATGGAGGGAATACCCGGGACCTCCGACATACGGATCAGTAGAGCTGAAGGCAAACCGGAATCGCGCGTCATCATAGATCGCGAAAAGGCAGCTCATTTCGGCCTGAGCGTAAGCACGATCGCAAATTCAATCCAGACGGGGATTCTGGGCAGCATAGCGGGCGTCTACAGGGAAGGCGGCAGAGAATACAACATCAGAGTGAGGCTGCCCGATGAGCGAAGGCAGTCCCTCAATGACGTGCTCGATCTGCTTGTGCCAACCCCGGGGGCCGGCCCGATGCCCCTGGCGTCGATGGCAGGAATGGATATGGTTGAGGGACCGGTCGAGATCGAACGCAAGGGCCAGCAAAGAATCGTCACTGTGACCGGCAACCTGACCGGCGAGAGGGCCTTAGGCAGTGTGGTCAGCGACCTGAGGCTGAAGGTCGCAGGGATCTCGGTGCCCCCTGACTTCTCGGTCGATGTGGCCGGCGAGGCCCAGGAGGTCAACAAATCGTTCAGGTGGCTTGGTCTTGCTCTGATCGGCGCCGTGTTCCTAGTGTACATGGTTATGGCGGCTCAGTATGAGTCGCTGCTGCACCCCTTCGTGATCATGTTTACACTGCCTCTGTCCTTCATAGGAGTTGCCTGGACTCTGTTCCTTACCGGAACCACCCTGAGCGTGAACTCCATAATCGGTGTGATAGTGCTGGTGGGCATTGTGGTAAACAACGCCATTCTGCTGGTCGACTATACCAACGTCCTCAGGGGAAGGGGCTTTGGGCTTGAAGACGCGGTCGTCACCGCCACGCGGACGCGGACCCGGCCCATACTGATGACGGCCTTGACCACCATGCTTGGCATGTTCCCGATGGCATTGGGCCTTGGAGAAGGGTCCGAGCTCAATTATCCGCTTGCGCGGGCCGTGGTAGGCGGACTCGGCGCCGCGACGTTCCTGACGCTGGTCGTGATCCCGGTGGTCTACACCAGCTTTGAAAAGGCCAGAAGGAAACCGAGAAGCGCGAGTGTGGCGTAGGGGAATGGACCATGGAACCTGAGATCGTGCTTGTCATTTACAATTCGTCGATCGAGGATGAAGTGATGGAGGCTCTCACCAAGGCCGGTATGACGCAGTACACCAAGTTCACAAACCTCCGCGGTGTCGGCGAGTTGTCCGAGCCGCGGCTCAATACCCAGATCTGGCCCGGCACCAACTCGATGCTCTTGATTTGCGTTCCGCGCGGGCACGCCCAGAACATCCTAGAGGGCGTGCGTCGACTGAAGGAGATTCATGAGCAGGAAGGCGTCAGGGCATTTGTGCTGCCGGTAACCGAGATACTCTGATTATCCTACCGGTTGTTCCCGAGCAAAAAAAGAAGGGGGCACCTCGTGGTGCCCCCTGACTTCACGAACCGCTATTCGATTTCGTGGAATTCGATCCTTCGGTTCTTCGCTCGAGCTTCACTGGTCTTGGCGGGGTCTATGGGCTTGGATTCGCCGAAGCTCCTGGTAGTAAGCATCTGGCCGTTGATGCCGTGCTCAATTAGGTAGGTCTTCACCGACTCGGCACGTCTCAGGCCCAGCTTCATGTTGTACTCGTCGCTTCCGATAAAGTCAGTGTGGCCCTGGATCTCGATCTTGCTGGTGGGGCAGCCCTTGACGATCTGGACTGCCAGGTCCAGTATCGGGCTCGGGTCCGGGATGACATCGGACTTATCGAACCTGAAGGTGATGCCCTCAAGCGGCGAGAGATCGCACTTCTTCGGGCAGCCGAACTCGTCCACCGGAACGCCCTTCGGGGTGCCGGGGCACTTGTCGCAGCCGTCATAGACGCCGTCGCCGTCCTCATCCTTGGGACAGCCGTTGGCATCGACCGTGGCGCACTTCGGAGTATCCGGGCACTTGTCGCAGCCGTCGTAGACGCCGTCGCCGTCCGAGTCCTTGGGGCATCCATTAGCATCGACCGTGGCGCACTTCGGAGTATCCGGGCACTTGTCGCAGCCGTCATAGACGCCGTCGCCGTCAGAGTCCTTGGGGCATCCGAACTCATCGACTACGGCACAGGGAGGCGTATCCGGGCACTTGTCCTTGTTGTCGCACACGCCGTCCCCGTCGGAGTCCTTGCACTTGCCGGGGTACCAAGTAAGGCCGACGCCGAAGAACCACAGGAAGTGGTCGTTGCTCGCGGGCCCGCCTTTGTAGTCGCACAGGCCGATCATGTCCTTATCGTCGGTCAGCATATAGCGGAACTTGGCGCCGATGTCGAGAGCGATGATGTCCGTGAGGAAGATCTCCAGGCCGGCCGCCGTTCCGAAAGCCGGATCGCGCTGCTCCTGGAGCTCCACCTCGTCAGGCCGGTGGTTGGAATCCCAGTTTACGAGGCCAAAGCCGCCGGTCAGATAAGGGCTGACCCTGGCTTCAGGCATGAAGGTATATATAAGGTTAAGGTCCATCGGCACGAGGTTGGTCCTGTAGGCGTTCGAATCCTTGTCGTAGTTCCAGCCGTAGCCCACGTTGAGTCCCAGCGAGAAATGCCTGCTCAGCGCTCCCCTGAACATGAAGGCGCCCATCGGCCCAAGCTTGGCCCTCTCGGCGAACCCTTCCTTAGGATCATTCTCGGCGCCCCGAAGCAGCGCTCCTCCGGCCATGACGCCGAGGCCCACGCGCCTCTCATAGGCGAAGGAGATCGCCGTCGAAAGGATGACGGCGAGACAAACAAGCACGAAACAAAGCCTTCTCATAGCGACTCCTCCCATGGTTGGTCTTGCGGTTTGATGAGGCCAGCAACTGCGATCGTTGCTCACTAACGTTACGACCACCTCCTTCGGATACCTATCGTCATTCTCTGCTGTTGACTTTGCGTTTGTTTGAGCAAGGCTGGGGGCACTCTATCATTTCACTAATTTCAAGTCAATCAAAAAAGTAAAAATAGACTTGACACGCTTGACCCCTTCTGGTACCTTGCATTCTGCCCTGTTCTTTGAAGTGTCTTTCGGTGTCAACGCAGTGCCTCTTCAAGTAAAGGTGTAACCATGCTGGCGTCAAGATTGGGATTCTTAGTATGTGCTTTGCTGGTTGCGGCGGCGCTCGTCTCTTGCGGCAAGGAGAAGCGCGAGGCCGGTGTTGAGACCGGCGCGATAAAGTGGCTTACCTCTTTTGATGCGGCCCTTGCGGCGGCCAGGGGCGCGAACAAGCTCGTGATGATAGATTTCTATACCGACTGGTGCGGGTGGTGTAAGAGGCTGGACGGGGAGACCTACGTGGACAAGCAGGTGGTTTCGGCGGCGGCGGACTTTGTGTGCGTCAAGATAAACGCCGACATGGACCGGGCCACCACGTCGAAGTACAACATCACCGGTTTCCCCACCATAATCTTTGTGAGCCCCGCGGGAGACGAGGTCCACCGAGTTGTCGGTTATCGACCGCCGCCGCCGGCGGCTCAGAATTTCCTCGCCGAAATGAATCGTGCGCTGCAGGCATTCAAAGGAAGGTCGTAGATTGAACGGAGAGAGTGAAAAAGACGACGCGCTATTTGTGAATCTGATCCTGATCTTTCAGGGCGCGGCAATGCAGCAGATGGGAAAGATCATCAATCCCCTCACCGGCAAGGTTGACAAGAATCTCGAGCAGGCACGTTTCTCGATCGATACACTCGCGATGCTCAGGGGCAAGACGCAAGGTAATCTGTCCAGTGATCTTGAGATGCTGCTCGACAGCACGCTGCTGCAGCTCAGAATGAATTACGTCGAGGAGGCAGCGGCGGAGGAGAAATCTGTGAAAGAGAGGGGGGAAGATAAACCCTCGAAAGAAATGGCGACAGGCGCCAGGGGCGCTGAAGAAAGAAATCGCGTCAGAGAATCCGAAACAGAGAAGGCATCTCCGGAAAAGGGAACAGAAGACAGGATCGATGGAGACAGAGCGCGCACCGACGAAGTCAATGCCCGGAAATCAAATGGCAGAATCTTTGGCGAGGAATCTTCAGGTAAAGATGTCACGGGCGCCGTAATCAGAGATAGAAACGCAGAACGCGAAGCCGTCATAGAGAACGCGGTGTCCGGAGACGCCGCTGGGCCGCATGGTGTCCCGCAGCCCAAGAGGCCCAAGGGTAAAGGGACTGGACACCGCACGGTGAAGGGCAAATGATGTGCGCACTTTTTTCTCAAGGCGATTCATCGGGTTGCCGAAGAATATGGGTGTTTAGGTCGAAGCGACTGTCCGAGTTAGCTAAGATTCCTAAGGATTGGCAAATTAGAAAATTTGATTGCAACGGTTTTTTTTCTTGACAGGTTATTTCACGCTATGATAGTTTCGCATGCGAATTTAGACGGAAGGTTTTTGCGTCAGATATTCGGAAAAAGCTGTAAGCCGATTTTCCGCTTGACAACAAGCGGTTGCCTGTGTGATGGTTTCACAAGCTAAGAGGAGATTTGTTGCACGGTGTCTGATATAGGAAAGGAGGGAGCCAACACGCGTTGCGAGGGATCTACCCCGAGAGGTTATGCTTGGTGGGTGGTTTGTGCCGCTCGCAGGCGATCATCTTCCTGGCCCGTGCAATTTGAGATGAGCAAAGGCATTGGTAATAGAGCGAGAGCATCGGACACCTCCGGGCTCTCTGAAAGCCTTCGGCAATCGGACGTTGGAATGAGTAAGGAGGTCGTAAGCTGTGAGTAGATGTGCTAATACCTTTATTAATGCGGTCAATTTCCTACGGATACTGCTTTCTTGTTTTTCCTGTTCCGAGGCTGAAGGCACAAAGAGGCTTTCTAAAGGCACAAAGAGGCTTTCTAAAGGAAGGAGGAAAGGAGAAATGTGTCTCCAATCTTCAAGTTTGAGAAACCTTCTGGTTGTGAGTCTGATAGTCGTGTTTGTGGCGGCCGGTGCTTCGGTTGCAAGCGCTGCAATCACCTTATCGAACCAGGAACTTCATCTCACAACTGACCAGGAAGCCGTAGGCAAGCCTGGTAACACGATGATCAGTATAGGTGACAAGGTGACTGACAGTGTAGATGTTGTCAACACCAACTACGCTGCCACCGTCGTCACCGCTGATATGACAAAGTTCGGCGGGCCCGCGAGCTTGCTGCTTGGGGTGACGCCTCGTTCTGACTGGCCGAGGAGGATCTTCTACCCGACGATCCCTGCGCCGCCCGCGCCTGTGCCGCCCGCGCGGGATTGGAACCCGGTCTGGGATGCGACGCTTGGGGCTTTCCCGTGTGTCTCGCCGTTCACATTCAAGCTGAGGGCGACTCACACCTTCCCCCCGATGGTGACCGGCAATGTATACCTGAATCCGGCGGGCCCCCATACGATTGGCAATCAGGAGTGGAGGGTCTACTGGAACCAGTTTGGGACAAATGACTGGGACTATGCCGTTCCCTATCCGGGGGTTGCCCTCGGCGCAAGGAACGTGTGGCCGCTTGCTCCCAATACATATAAGATCGCAGCGGACGTGGGCGGCGATTATGATATCTGGTTCGTCGCTCAGCTCTTCCCGGGCAATGGTGTAGAGTTTCCCAGGTGCGACGCTCCCTTGCCTGCGCTCACGTGCGATTACATCTATTTTGCGACCCTCATCGGTCCTTCGACAGGCGAGACTTACTCGGCTGACTGGATCGTTCAGGACGCGGGCGAGTTCTGGGTGGACAATACGCCCGCACTCTGGTATCCCGGAGATCGCTCCAATCCGGGTAGCTTTGTAAAGATAACCGCAAGTGACGCGAGCGGATCGGCGCAAGTGGACATTGCGTCAGGGGATATGTGGCGCCCTATCTACCCTCCAGTAGTTCCACCGGTCGATATCCCTGTTACCGCTTGGGATACCCACGATCTCGTGAATCATGTAAACCCGGCCAACGAGTTTGACGAGGCCAGGCACTACACTTTCGACTTTGTCCTGGATAATTCGGGGCTTGGCATGCTGCTCGACCTTCCGGACGAGATCCTGAACCCGGCAAACGTGTATTATGGCCACCCCGCTGACGTCGTGACTACCATCCTCGATCTCACCGGTCTCGACCACAACAACGGCAATGACGATGTCCAGTTCGTTCAGCTGAGACTGGGAGTGATCGGTTACGATCCTGAATGGCAGGAGCAGAACCTCCAGACTCTGGGATACTACGGCGTCCACTACCCCAATGATCCGGGTAGCCCCTGGGAGTTCACGTGGAAGTACCCGGTGGTTCCGGCGACCGCCCCGGCGTATACCAGGACGGACTCTCCTGCCGGTAGAGTGGTTGAGCTTGTTCTGATATCTGACTCAGGAGATGAGCTTCGCGTCACGGTGCCTACCAACAAACTGCCCGCCATTGACAACATAATACCCGCTGATGGCGGCGGGCTGGTAACCGGGACTGATATCGTTTTCACTGCTGACATGGATAATGCGGGCCTGAGCACCGAGCTTAACCCGGTTAGCTATCAGCAGATTATCGCCGACCAGCTGATGATGACAATTGACCTCAATGGTCTCGGTGACTTTGGTGATGTCGATTCCGGCGGCTATGTCTTCGGTGACTTCACTCACATCGGCTGGAATCTTTCCGCTCCGCCTTACCCTGATGCCCAGCCATACTGGATTAGTATGGAGCAGCAGCTGGTGCCGAATGACAAGAAGTGGGCATCGCTGATGACCGACGTTGTTGCCAATACCAATCCGGCTTTTCAGTTCGACGATAACGGTGTGGCCAGCGCACCTTCCCGCATGCTGGTTGTCGACAATGCGGGCAACTGCTGGCTGTCCCCCTCGTCGGATCAGCTGGTTCTGACCAACCTGATTCCCCCCGTGGATAACAAACCGCCTATCGTGATTTGCGGTAGCGGAAACTTCTTTACCGGTTTCCTTTATGACAACACGGGAAACAATATTGCCAACTGTAACGGGCCGGTCAATGACATTCATGGGGGCCTCTTCATTACCAGGGACGAGATCGTCCTGTACGCCAATGCGGCGGCTGAGTTTACAGAGGCAGAGCTGAAGCAGGATCCCATAAGTCACGATGTGGCTACCGATGCCGTTGTAATCGTCGATGTGCCGTATTGTGTTCCAACCCCTCTTTGGGATAATGGGACCGACGGCCACGATCTATTTACTCACGACGGCAATTTCACTGGCAGCGCCTTCGTGATACCCGATCTGGAGATCGACCCTTACTGCGGCAAAGACCTGACTGATCTTGGTTTCAGTGTTGTTATTACCGACAACTCTGGGAACAAGTCGCTCCATGAGGCCTGTGCAGGCCTGGGCGTAAGCTTTGACAACGTAATCCCCACGCTTCACCAGGCCAACATCACTATCGGCTTCTACGACGATCCCGGCACTTCGGAGATCGAGGGAGATGTAAACGGTGACGGAATCGTCTCCCAGGACGATGTGCTGATGTTCACATGGAATGCCTCGGCCGAGGGTGTCCCGGATGTGGCTGCGGTGAAGGTTAAGAAGTCATCGATCGATCCGGACTATGTCGGCGAGTTGACGCTCACTCTTGACCCCGCTGGCGGTGTCTGGAGAAGCGCACAGTTCACGGTCCCCCCGGGATCGCTCAACGGCGCGCCTTTACAGGCTGCCTTCAACGTCTGGGATGATGCCAACAACTCGTGGGGATATGAGGTATTCAACTCAACCCCGCTGCTTACAATGGATAACACAGGTCCGGTGATAGATCCTACCGAGATGACTGTGACGGTTTCGCCCACGGCGGCCCTGGCCAACATAGGCAGTGTGATCGGATTCTCATATACTGATGATCCAGCACAGGGCCTCACGGCCGTGTACGTCAACGTCAGTGATGTTGCTCCCAGCATCGGAACCCTCGAGCTCACCCTGCAGGGTTTGGTCTGGGCAGGCCAGGCGACTGTTGAGAAGGGGAACCCCGGTATAGATACTGAGGGATTGGCCAATTACAGGTTCGAGTACTGGGCCGAGGATGCCGCGGGCAATCAGAGCCTAAACGCGCTCACTCCCGCCCCCGGTATCAATATCGACAACAACGCACCTGGTAACTCCTGCGCGAATGCCTTCCTGAGGCTGTGGGAACATGTCAATAACGTCGCGGGCTATGTCAACGCTGGCGATGGGCTTGCTGCTATGCTCTTCGAGAAGCAGACCGTCAATCCCGGCGAGTACGATATCGTGAGCATCACTGCCGACTTCACAAGCTACGCCCCTGGCGTCGGTGTGGTAGCAATGGTGCCCAACTATGGTGGCATGGCTCACAAGTGGGGTTACTCACTTGATCCTATTCCCGCCGGCACGCTTGACCAGCCGGCTGGTGGCATGGGCACCATGGTTAAGGTAAAAGCAACCGACGATGCAGGTAACGTCACGGAGGTTGCATACTGCCCTATGTACTGGGCTCCGGCGACGACCGACCAGGCAGTAGAGTCAGGCGATCTCGCTTGTGATGAGGATTGTCTGCGTGTTGACACGGATGTGCCCGAGCCGCCGCTTGTAACCGGCGTGACATTCGAGCTGCTTGAGTCGAGCAACAACATCGCCAATGTTGGCGACAGGCTTAGCATCATCGTCAACATGGGCGATCCTACTGCTCCCGGGTATGACATGAATGGGTCTACGGCCAGGGTGCAGGCTGACATAGGCCAGTATGGTGCCGCCTATGCAGATCTTGATCACTACCTCTTCCTCGCTGACGATGGCTTTAGTGCCTTCGGCGAAGGTGACGGTAGGTTCTCTTACTACTTCTTCTACGAGGCAGAGGACGGGGACGGGAAGGAACTCGTTGAAGGTGCGCCGATTCTTCCGGGCGGCACGGATGTGCCCCCTGGAGATGCCACCAGGATCAGGCTGCGTGCAATGGACGATGCCGGCAATTTCTCGGCCTGGATCAATAGCGGTGTTCTCATGTCCGCTGAGACAGGTTCGCCTGTCGCTGTCGACAACGAGATACCCGTGGTTGACCCGAATAAGGTGACCGTCACGTTTGCAGATAACGATCACAACGGCATCTGCGACATCGGCGATGACGTGACGGTAACTGTTGATATGACCGGGGCGGCCGGCGGTCCGATCTTTGCTGCATACGCTCATCTCTACGATTGGGGTTATCCCTCACCGGATATTATGATACCGCTTGAGGCCGACGACCTTGCCCCGGCGATCTTCAAGAAAATCTTCCGCGTGGGCGCCAATCCTGGCGACTTCCTCGCCAATCAGCCCGATGGCCCTGTTGGCTTCGAAGATGAGGGTACCGATCTGGTTCCTCCTGGCCCGATACCGCATCCCGACATCGAAGTCATTGTCTTGGACGTGTCGGACAACTGGAGCAACTATAAAGACACCGACCCGCCTTACGTCGACCCAGCGATCCCTTACGACAACTACCAGCCTGTGATTGATTCATGGCCGTTTGTGTGGGCGTGGCCGGATGGAATCACCCTTAGCGGTTTGCTGGCTGATACCGATGATCCGGACCCTGTGAACCCGACGTTCCGGTTCCCGAGCATTCCGGCCAGCGGCGTGCAGGCTGTGAAGCTGGTTGACGGCCGTATCGGCCTCCAGTTGTTCTACAGACTGGTGCCGAGAAACAAAGACGTCAAGGAGTTCTACGTATACGATGATAGGACGACACCAGGCAGCAAGCCCGACTGGACGACCTATCGCGGTCAGGCGATTCCTGCCGGCAGCGTGCCCGCTAGCGGACTTGGCGGCAGCTACGAGTGGATATCCGACCCTCTGCCTGAAAGAGCGGATGACCCGGCTACCGAGCTCAATGAGAGCGATTACCACTTCGGAGTGCTCGCAGTAGATAACGCAGATAACAAGTCAGATGCGTCTATCACCTGGATCACGGGCATCAGCGCGGACACTAATGCTCCGATGGCTAAAGTGGAAGCTTACTTCACCGATGACCTGGGTCCGTGCGTCGAGGAAGGTCAGCCCACCAATATCGGCGGCGACAACGCTTACTTCCTTGGTTATCTTGACGAGGCAAGCGAGTATATCAACGTGGCCTATGCCGAGCTGTGGGCGAGGATCAAGGACGTCGATCCTCTTACTCAGGATAATCAGCCCGGCCCGTGGAAGGTCATAAGTGACAACGGCCAGTGGCCGCCGGATTATCCGCTGCCTACTGCGCCGTACAGGTTCGACACCGACGGCTTCAATGACCAGTTCGGCGACCTTACCCAGTGCGCCACCTTTGACCTGGCCGTAGTTGCCTGGGATGAGGCGGGCAACCACTCGACGCCTGATCAGTGCTTTGAGTTGTACCCGTTCTCATTCACGTATGACACGTTCGAGCCCATGATCACCATGTTTGCCATAAACGGCAATCCTTCGCCGTATGACATGGAGCTTGCGGACTCGGCCCGGATTGAAGTGACGGCCATGGATCAGTGCCCGGTGACAGGCAGTCTTACCTACCGGCTCTACCTGACCGAGATGGGTGGTCAGGATATGGGCATGGGGCCGTTCGGGGTGTTGCTTGCCCACATGACCCTGCCTGTAGGCCAGCCTTTCACTTACACTTGGGACCTTAAGAATTATCCGGCTGGAGCGGCGCGCGTTAACCTGTTTGTGTGCGACCAGGCCGGCAACTCGACTTCTCACTTCAAGCAGATCCAGGTGATCGATCAGGACGCGCCCGGTGGTGTGTTCGCGTCGATCAGGAGGGATGGGTTCAGCCATCCGTACGATACCAGGCTGCTTGACGGCATGAGCATCCCGGGTAGTAAGGATCTGGGGACCATATTCTGGGTGCAGTGGCCCGAAGAGGTTTCATTCGACGATTACTATGATGTCGGCCAGGTGAAGCTGGAATACAGGCTCAACGGTCTAATCGATGGTGTGGACTCCCTCGGTGACTGGAACACTCTCGGTGTCCAGACCTCCTACGACCCCGGAGATGTTCTGTTTTCGCATGATGACGACGGCTGGATCCCATACCTGTTCGAGTGGGATAGCTCGATCCTCAAGGATGGCTATCATATTGATTTGAGAGCCACAGTTATGGATGAGGTGGGCAACACCGAGGCGGTGACAATCAATGTCGTGGTTGCGGCCGAGGCGCCGATTCTCGCACTCTCGATTCCTGAGGCCCAGGACGTGTGCGGCGAGAAGCGGGCCAAGGGCGTGCTCAACATAATCGGCACCGAGCTGCCCGACACGAAGCCGATCGACACTTACTCCGTGTCCTACATCATTAAGAGACATGATTATCCGGACCTCGACGACTGCAACTGGCTCGACGGCGAGGGTTGGCTCGGTTTGCCCAACATCGCGATGATCGAAGACGGCACCACCAGCGAGACCATCTGGAGAGGCCAGATTGATCCTGCAACGTTCTGGGTCATGCAGGGTGTTCAGGGCCTCGAAGACGGCGCCTATGACATCGCGCTTGTCACTGTAGACGTCGCCGGCAATTGGAGCTGCGACAAGAATGGTGACGGGTGCGTTGACGCAGGTTACTTTGGTGAATGCGTCGCTGACAGCATGGGTATGACGGTGGTTCTCCAGAACGAGGCGCCTGAGATCAGGATAAGAAGTATCAATGACTTCGCGGCAATCGATGAGGGCGGGCTCTGGCCGCAGCCGGCGTACGTCCAGATCGGCGACCAGGTTACGGTCACTTCTTGGACGGCATCGACCTGCGATATCGCCAAGGTCGAGTACTTCTTGGAAGGCGACGCCATCATTAACCATCGCAGGCTTGTCTACGCAAGCACCAACGGTACGGACGGCTACATGGCGACCTTCCCGGATAGCGGCGGCATCGGGCAGTATCTCAAGCCCGGCGCCCTCCAGAACGGCTATGTGAAGGTTGACCTGAAAGCCGTGGTGACCGATCTGCTCGGCAACGTTACGGAGGAGATCGCATACTCCACCGTGCCTATCTGGATTCTCGATACTTCGCCGGCATGTGCCTTCGTCACAAACCCTGCTCCTGGCAGCTACGTCAAGGGTATTCTGAACTTGACGGCGGATGTCCTGGATGATGACGAAGTGTACGACATAACCTATCAGTGGAGATCCGGTGAAGGCGATTGGACAACGATCGCCACCACTCGTCCGGATGACGGGCAACCGTGGGACACCGATGTTAACGGTGATGACATTGAGTGGAGCACCGACCTTTTGGTTGATGGCGCGTATGAATTGAGAGCGGTCGCCAGGGATGATAACCTCAACACCTGCGACGATTTGGATTCCCGGGCCATTACGGTGCACGTCGACAACACGCCGCCGACGGTGGATGCCTTCACGCTCACTCCGACGTATGAGCCCGGCTCAGTACTGCCGACCACACCGGATGTCTATATCGGCGGTCCGCACGTCGAGATGATGGCTGAGGCGACCGATGACGGCATGCTCGACCACGTGCACTTCATGTACAAGTCGGTCGACGCTGATCTCAACTCGGCCATTCCTCTCCGACGGGATGATCAGGCTCCGTACGCTTACGACTGGACCACGGGCTTCACCCAGATCCAGTCCGGCTGGTACGACATGATCTTCAAGGTTGAGGACAAGGCCGGCAACGAGACCTACAGCACCCGCACGGTGTATGTCGATCAGTGGGCGCCCTACGGTTGGATCGGCCAGATCAACAGTGATGTGACGCCGGACGGATCCAACTATTATGGTGTGATCACCATCCACGGTGTGAGTGAGGATAACGTGCCCGAGAGCCAGTGCATGAACGGGCACAACCAGAAGTTCGACAGCGGCCTCAAGAAGGCTCAGTTCCAGTATCAGCCGGTGGTCAACGGCGGCGGCTATCTCGGCGGCAGCATGAGTGAGCCGGGTAACGGCCAGGGCCGCCCGTCGGATGACGGCTGGATCGACCTCGGTGGGCCGGTTGTCGGTGCTGGTCCTGACTACAGCATCAACTGGGATACCGGTACGTTGGTTGACGGCGAGTACTACCTGAGAGTCGTGGGTGTGGATAATGTCGACAACAGAGCTGACGTGGACGGCGCTCCTTCGCTGCCTTACGTCACCATCTGCATCGTCGACCAGATCGCGCCCAAGGCCATAATCGCCGGCGTCGATGACGTCAGCGGTTACATCTGGGCCACGACCGATACCCACGGCCAGGGCCAGACGGACATTGACTTTGTGAGGTTCGAGTACAAGGCTGCGACCGTTGCCGCCGAGTGGACGGTGATCGGTGACGGCGATACCGAGATCTGCGACGGTCTCTATGGTGTGCCGTGGCACTTCGAGCCTCTGGCCGGCGGCTTCTGGGTCCGGGCAGTTGCTTACGATAACGATTACAACATGCTCTTTGATCAGGACCCTGCGATGATGTTTGTGACCATCGCGAACCACAAGGTCACGATGCAGGGCACGAATCTTGTCTCCAGCCTCACCAGGTGGGGCAACCTTGACGACTATGATGAGATCGCCGTCAAGGCGGTGTGTGCTTCGGGACAGCCCAGCGTGATCGTGGTATACGACAGCGATCCTGAGGATCACTTCAACGCGCCGTGGGCGATGTTGCTCGACCTCGAGCGTCCGGACAATCCGGCCGAGTGGGTCGATGCATTCACGCTCAATGGGCTCGGCGGTTGGGGCAACGTGACCATTATCGCGGCCTACAACAACGCCGGCACGGTCGGAGCCAAGACCAAAGACGTGAAGCTCTTCAAGGTCACTGATAACGAGGGCACCAAGGGCGCAGTCAGCCAGGACAGCATGACGGTCAACATTCCTTCGGGCGCTGTGTGGTTCCCGACGGACGGCATGATCGTCATCAACATCCCGAATCCGACTGCCGACCCGTCCCTCGAGGAGTTGGTCCCGGTGGGCGATACCAGGATGTTCAGCTTCCTGGATCACGGTTGGGACAACGAGGACGAGTACCACACCTTCGAGTTCGACAACGGCATGAAGGCGAGTGTCACGCTGTCCTATGCAGGTGGCACGATTCCTGCCGGCACTAGCGAGGAGAACTTGAGAGTCGCCAGGTGGTGCGGGTACTGCAGCGAGTGGGAGTGTTACGGCATTACCAACGTGACCGTCAATCCCACAGCCAAGACCGTGTCGTTCAAAACGACCCACACGGGCGCCTTCGCAGTGGTTGCAGGGAGCACCCTTAGGATCACACAGCCCGTCTATTGGCCGAGCTGCGTTATCCAGGAGGGCCAGGCCAGGTACACCGGCAGGTGGCCGTCGTTCTACTCAACGATCGAGGATCTCCTCTGCGGCAGCATCAACGAGGACGAGATCAAGGTCGTGCTTGACGGCCCGTCGACCGGCCTCAAGCTGTTCGACAACATGATAATCTACTACGACGGCACGGCTGCTGACGGCATCGACGCCACGTACGACGATGTCTCCCACAACCTGTATGTTTCAGTCGATCCTACCTGGGATTGGGAGGATTACTGGCATGGGCGTGGTGGCGGCATATGGAAGGGTCTGCCCGCGGGCACGTACACCGTCAAGATCTCCGCGGCGAACTCGATCGGGGATAAGAAGAGCATCACGTCCACCATCACGGTGGATGCGGCTCCCCCGACCGTGGACTTCGTGGGTGCCTTCGTGGGTGCGAATCCGTCCTTCACGCTGCATGTCTCCGATGACCTCAGCGGAGTGGATCTTGCGACCCTGTTCGTCGATGTCTGGGCAGTGAAGGGTGGCACCTGGACATTCATCGGCACATTCACGCCGAGTGCTATGACCTTTGACGAGGAGAGTGGTACCGTCACAGCCGACTTGGGTGACATGGTTTACGGCAAGATCCTCGACGACGAGACGTCAATCGGTCTCACCGTATACGACGGGTTTGTGTGCGTCGGTGACGAATGCGACGGTCCCTATTCCTACAGCGCTTGTGATCAGGTGTGCAGACACTATCCGCCTGACCACGGTGTCGCCGATTGTGCCGGCAACCATGCAAATCCAGTGTGGAGAAGCTTCGCGGTCGACGCGACGCCGCCTGTCATGACGCTCATAAGCGACGAGAGTGACCGGACGATCGAGGTCAGGGTAGAGGATTCGGGTTCGGGTATCGACCCAACCGGATTCACAGTCCTGGTCGACGGTGTGGAGACAGACTACGAGTTCGTGCCTATGGGCAATTACCTGATCGGCACCCTCAAGTTCGACGTGGGTGACGGTGCGGATGGAGTAGTGATCACGGCAACCGACGTGGCTGGGAACTTCAGCGTCTTGGCTTTCCCCATTGGCAAACCCGTTCTCGTTGTCACTGTGATAAGCTATCCGAACCCGTTCGATCCTTGGAAGGGTGAGTACGCTACGATCAGCTTCGATCTTAGCAAGGGTGCGAACGTCACGATCAAGATATATGACTTCGCGGGCGAGCCGGTAGTGACCGTTGCGGACCGGTGGTTCAATCTGGGCGAGTCCTATGTGAACTGGCTGGGAACCGATGAGGTCGGCAAGCCGGTTGCAACGGGTGCGTACATCGGGCATGTTAAAGCCGATGATGGCTCGAAGGTCGTGATAAAGAACATCAAGATCGGTGTCGTGAATGGAGGCAACGATTAGGCAAGGGGGAGGGGGCCTTCCCCCTCCCACCTTCAGAGCCTATGAAAACACTTTCGGCAGTGAGGAGGTTGGAAGAGATGCCAAAGTCAAGGTTTTTGCTCGTAGTCGCCGTCGCGATCGGGGTAATGGTTTCGTCCAGTCCGGCAATCTGCGCGGATTCCCATGCCGCTCCCTTCCTGAGGATGGGAGTTGGTGCAAGGGCACTCGGTATGGGAGGGGCTTTCACAGCTATTGCAGATGATGCAACGGCTGCCTATTGGAACCCCGCAGGGCTCGTGAAGATCGAGAACATCGAGGCCACCTTTATGTATGCGGCAAACATGGCTGTCGACAGACAGATTAATTACTTTGCCTATGCACAGTGGCTTGGCGTAGGTGGGCTCGGCGTATCATGGCTCAATGCTGGAATGGGCGATATGCCCAGGCGCGATGGTTCTGGGGGTTTTCAGGGTACCGATGAGTATGCCGACAACGCGATCATGTTTTCCTACGGCATGGAAGTCGGAAGCCTGATGCTTGGCGGTACGGCGAAGGTTTTGCATCAGAACGTCATGAACATCACTGAGACCGGATTTGGGCTTGATCTCGGCGGGATGTTCAACGTGAACGACAACGTATCTGCGGGCTTGATGATCAGAGACATCGGCTCCCAGTACGGCGATGTGAATGTGCCTTTCGACTGGCGCTTCGGCAGTGCCGTGAAGGCGCTTGACGGTGCGCTGACGGTAGGCATTGACGTCGACAAGGTTCAGCAGATCGACAACTTCGATATCCATCTTGGCGCCGAGTACGGCATGGAAGTACGCCCCGGCTACCATGCCTTCTTCAGGACTGGTTTGAACAGTGTTGAGGACAAGGCGTTCACTGCCGGTCTTGGTATCCGTGTACCGTACATACAGTTCGACTACACGTATATGACCGAGCAGGATGAAGTCGTGCTAGGCAACAATCACCGGATCTCGGTGACGGCAAGATTCTAAGGCTTTTGTAGATAGAGGAAGTCTCGGGCCGTGCCCCTTGCGGGCGCGGCCCTTTTTGCGGGTTCTTGGAGGGTCCGGGTCCGGAAACCGGCAGGCTGGCGTGTTGGAGCACGAGGCGAGGGAGGCCAGGGAGGCTTTTGCGATGGATCTTATGCAGGACTGTTGTCCGGGATGTGGGGGCGCTTGGCCCCGCAGAAATCCCCTGCTTACCGTGGACATCATCATAGTGATTGGGGAGGGCCCCGATCGAGGGATCGTGCTAATCAAGCGCAAGAATCCGCCGGCAGGCTGGGCCTTGCCCGGCGGGTTCGTCGACTACGGCGAGACGGTCGAGGAGGCTGCGGTCCGGGAGGCACATGAGGAGACGGGGCTCAGGGTCGAGCTCGCAAGGCAATTCCACATGTATTCAGCGCCCACGAGAGACCCGCGCGGCCACACGGTCTCCGTGGTTTTCGTCGCAACGGCTACCGGGGAGCCCGCCGGCGGTGACGACGCCAGCCTGGCCAAGGCCTTTCCTCTGGACGCTCTGCCGTCCGATATGGCCTTCGACCATCGCCGGATCATCAGGGATTATCTCGAAGGCAAGTACTGACCTTCACCTCTCAGTCTCTCCCTTTAGCCTCTCCCTGCTTGCTCTTTTCCCAGATCGCATCCATCTCGGCAAGGGTCATTCTGCCACGCCTTGCGATTTCCTTCTCGACGTGCGCGAATCTATGTCTGAACTTGGAGATCGTGCCCTGGAGGGCATCCTCGGCGCTCACACCAAGGAATCTGGCGACATTGACGAGGGCAAACATGATGTCCCCCAGCTCGTCCTTGATCTTTTCCTTCTCCTTGCCGCGGCAGGCCTCTTCGAATTCCGCGATCTCCTCCCTGAGCTTGTCGAAAACGCACTCCAGGCGGTCCCAGTCGAAGCCCAGGCTGGCCGCACGCTGCTGGATTCTCTGGGCCTTCAAGAGGCTGGGATAGGTCTTGGGAATGCCCGATAAGACCGATTGGTCCGCAGGTTTCTGCGCCCGTTTGGACTTCTCCCACTCGTCCACAACCTCGTGGGCATCCAGGTCCTTTCGCTCGACAAAAACGTGGGTGTGGCGGGCGACCATCTTGGCATGGCTTTCCCTTATCACGTCATCGATTGTAAAGAGGCCCCGATCCTCGGCGATCTTGGCGGCGAAGAGGATCAAAAACAGGGTGTCCCCCAGTTCCTCACGGAGTTTGGCCGCATCGCCCTCATCGATTGCCTCGCAGGCCTCATAGGTTTCTTCGAGCAGATGGGGCCGCAGGCTCTCGAGTGTCTGAGCCCTGTCCCAGGGACAGCCTTTGTCGCTTCTCAGAAACGCGACAAGGCCACGAAATTCGTCAAATGGGTTCGTCATCTTTGGTCCTTTCTTGAAACGCCGCATTGAAACCCGACACTCAATAGTAGCCTCGCCGGCGGCCTATCACAATCCAAAAGACGCGGGAGGGAGAGATGGGCCCGGCGTCTAATGTAGGTGGGATGGGCCAGGGAGCCCGGAGCGGCCAAAAACATGCTTGCAATTAGGGCAGGCATGTGTTACCCGTAACGATGATTTAGGGGAGGACCGGAAGGCTATGGAATTCGCTGCATGGTCGGAGATTGACGTCAGTGCCCTCAAGCGAAATGTAAGAAGAACCCAGCAGATAGTTGGGCCTCGCGTAGATATCCTTCTTATAGTCAAAGCCGATGGTTACGGCCACGGGGCTCCGCACGTGGCCAAGGCTGCGGTTGCGGCCGGAGTACACATGCTCGGCGTGGCGACCCTGCATGAGGGAATGGAACTCAGGAATTCGGGTCTCAAGGCACCGATCCTGATCCTGAGCCCGTCGCTTGCCTCCGAGATCGATGAGATCCTCGAATACAGTCTGACCCCCACGGTGTCCGACATGGAGTTCGCGCAAGCCCTGGCAGCGCGGGCGGCGCAGTCCTCACGGGTCGCGAGAGTCCACGTTGACATCGATACGGGAATGACGCGTGGAGGGGTCAATGAAGAAGAAGCCCACGAGTTTCTGAGGGTCTTGTCCAAACTCAACGGCCTTAATGTCGAGGGTGTCTACACTCACTTCCCTTCGGCGTACAATGAGGACCGGGATTTCTCGGAACGTCAGCTCGCCCGGTTTCGCGGGATCATTGAGGCGCTTGGAAAAGAAGGGATTGTC
Source organism: Candidatus Eiseniibacteriota bacterium (assembly GCA_043808325.1). Taxonomy (GTDB): domain Bacteria; phylum Arandabacterota; class Arandabacteria; order Arandabacterales; family Arandabacteraceae; genus JAZDEY01. Next base: position 53,577 of record JAZDEY010000004.1, on the reverse strand, counting down.
TTTCCCTTGAGACACGCCGCCAATAGCGCTGCGGTCGCCCAGTTTCCTGATAGCCACATCAACATGGTGCGCCCCGGCGGCATGATCTACGGCATGTTTCCGAGGGAAGACATGAATGGGATAGGCTTTGAGCCCGTGATGAGCTTCAAGTCCCGCGTCGTCAACGTCAAGCAGGTGCGCAAGGGCAAGACCGTCAGCTACGGCCGGACCCACGCGCTTGACCACGATGCTCGGGTTGCCGCTGTGGCCGCCGGTTACGGCCACGGCCTCACCAGGGGCATGTCGAATAACGGCGCTCTTCTGGTGAGAGGCATGAGGGCCCCGATCGTCGGGATGGTGACCATGGATATGACCATGATAGACGTCTCACACATCCCGCACGTCAAAGTGGGCGATGAGGTGATCATCTTCGGCAAGCAGGGCGATGAGGAGATCACCGTTTACGAGGTCGCCAAGTCCTGCGGTACAATATCCTATGAGGTGACCTGCGGGATCGGCAAACGGGTGCCGCGGGTCTATATTGAAAACGGCGCCGTCACCGGCATTGTTACGCTTGTAGGGGAATGGCTCTCCAGGCAGGGCATCTCTTTCTGAGATGATTTTCCTCGAACATTCTCCGAGGGGGTGCTCTGAAGAGGTTCAACCAAGAGGCTTTCGGGGATTGACTGAAGAGGTCTTAAGACATGGCAGCTGGCAAAGCGCAGTTTAGAGTGGGCGACACCGTTTCGCACAAGAAGCTGGGCAAGGGTGACATACTTGACGTCTATCCGCTTGGCGAGGACACGTGCGCCGTGATTTCCTTTGAAAAGTGGGGGCAGAAGAAGATCATCCTCAAGTACGCGGCCCTCGAGCTGGTCTCGCGATCGAAGACAGGGGCCGAGGGCAAGGCGGAGGCGGCCGGCAAGGCCGAGAAGGTGGGCGTGAAGGAGGTGGAAGTGGTGGGAGGTGACGGAGAAGAGGAATCTTGACCTCGCTTCCCCGCAAGGCGGTCATTATTGTCCTCGATGGTGTAGGTATCGGAGCCCTGCCTGATGCGGACCTCTACGGCGACCGAGGCAGCAATACCCTGGGCAATCTGGCGGCTGCCGTCGGCGGCCTCGACCTACCCAATCTGGGGCGCCTCGGCCTCGGCAGCATCGCTAGCCTTGCAGGTGTGGCACCGCACCCGTCTCCTCAAGGTAATTATGGAAGGATGGCCGAAGCTTCGCCCGGCAAGGATTCCATCTCAGGACACTGGGAGATGGCCGGCCTGATCCTTGATAAGCCTTTTCCCACCTATCCTGACGGCTTCCCCCCCGAAGTGATAAAACCCTTCGAGCAAGCGATCGGCAGAGGAACACTCGGCAACTTCCCTGCTTCAGGCACGGAGATAATCAAACAGCTTGGGGACGAGCACGTTCGGACCGGCAAGCCGATCGTCTATACCTCCGCCGACAGCGTCTTTCAGATAGCCGCCCACGAGGAAGTCATCCCCCTTGACGACCTCTACCACATCTGCCGGATCGCCCGCGACATGCTTACCGGAGAGCACGCGGTCGGCCGGGTGATTGCCCGGCCCTTCCTCGGCAAGAGCGGCGGCTACTACAGGACACCTCATCGCAAGGATTTCTCGCTGTGCCCGCCGCGGAAGACTCTGCTGGATTCCCTGGTCGCGAAAGGCTTGAGCACCGTCTCGATGGGAAAGGTGGACTACCTCTTCGCCAAGCGCGGCTTCACCGACTGCGTCCATGCTGCCTCCAATGCCGAGAACATCGCAAACATTACGGCGCGCGCCTCGCGTACGATCGGCGGTCTTATCTTTGCAAATCTGGTTGATTTTGATATGCTCTGGGGGCATCGCAATGATGTCGAGGGATTTAAGTCGGGCCTCGAGGAATTCGATCGGGGCCTGCCGGGCATCATGGATGCGCTTGGGCCGGCCGATATGCTGGTGGTGACGGCCGATCACGGCAATGATCCGACCACACCGAGTACGGATCATTCGCGGGAATACGTGCCGCTCCTGGTTTCCGGTAAGGGCCTGAGGCAGGGGGTCAACCTCGGCACCCGGCAGACCTTCGCTGACCTCGGGGCTACCGTGGGGGAGATGCTCGGGGTCACGACCCAGGCGGGCACAAGTTTTCTTAGTGAGATAAGCCTGAAGTAACTGGGCGATAGGCCTACGACAGATCAAGGCCGGAGAGAACCTGTGGAAGATTCCGAACTTATCAGTGAAGCCGCGGCTGCGCTTGCACACGCGTACGCGCCTTACTCCAAGTTCCGGGTCGGCGCCTGCGCTGTGACTCCCCAGGGCGAGGTGTCGAGCGGATGCAACGTCGAGAATGCCTCGTTCGGGCTTACCATCTGCGCGGAGCGAGCGGCGATCTTTGCCGCAGTTGCCCGGGGCACGAAGCAGATCGATAAAGTGGTCGTCGTGAGCGAGGGGGCCCAGAGGCTACCGCTTCCCTGCGGGGCGTGCCTTCAGGTGATGAGCGAGTTTGGCGTCCGCACGGTGATCGTAGGCTCGCTGGGCGGACCCTTCAAGACATACGAGCTAAAGGATCTCCTGCCTCAGCCTTTCAGATTCTGAGGCAGCGAGCTCGCCCGGGTGCGGAGCCCCGTGCGGGCGATAGCACCCGCTGGGTCGGGAGGTCGTAAGGCCGGAGGGTCAAGAGTGCCGGAAACTTTCGGGAAGCGTATCGAAGGGATCGTCGATAAGACTTTCGGGGAAGAGCTGCCCCGGGTCGTGCTCAGGACCTCCGGGCTTCCCGAGGAACGCCTTACCAGGGGCGAGGCCAAGCAGCTCAAGGTCGCTCTCGGTTCCGATCACCGTGGAGCCGTGCTCAGGAAGCAGCTCAGGGAGTACCTTGTGGAACTCGGCCACACGGTGCTTGACTGTGGGGCCGAGGAAGGCAAGGTCGGAGACTATCCCGATATTGCGCTTCGTGTGTCGGAGAAGGTGGCTCGGAAGGTCTGCGATTTCGGAATCCTTATAGATCTGGTTGGAATCGGCTCGGCGATTGCCGCCAACAAGGTGAGGGGCATAAGAGCGGCCACCTGCTATGACGTGGAAGCTGCCCGCTCAAGCCGGCTCCACAACGATGCCAATGTACTCTCCCTGGGCGCCAATTTTGTCAACCGAGGCCTTGCGCGGCGGCTAGTGAGGATCTGGCTGGAGACCCCCTTCGAGGGTGGCAGGCACGCGGCAAGGATCGAGAAAATCGCGAAGATCGAGAGGGATGGTCTTGATGCAAGACTATAGCGAGATCGTCGAACGGGTGGTACGAGAGGTCATAAAGAAGCTCGGCGAGAGTCCGTATCCCGGCGTGCCCACCGGGGGGGAAGGGGTGGGGAAAGGCGGCTCGGGCAGTGATTGCTCGGTGTGTGTTTTTTGCGGCAAGTGCGCGGAGCGAGCCCCTGCGGCGGTCGCGAAGATCAAGGGCGCGGGAGCTGCAAGGATAAGCTCTTCGCTGGGGATCGGCTCGGTCTCCAGGGATGTCGCGGATCTGATCGATCACACGCTATTGAAGCCTGACGCAAGCGAGGCCGAGATCGAGAAGCTCTGTCGGGAAGCCGCGGAATTCGCCTTTGCGAGTGTGTGCGTCAATCCCTGCTACGTGAAGCTTGCGAGCAGCCTGCTTCAGGCGACCAGGGTCAAAGTGTGCTCGGTTGTCGGCTTTCCCCTGGGGGCCGCCAAGAAAGAAGTCAAGGCCTACGAGACCAGGCGGGCGATTCTTGACGGGGCCCGTGAGATCGATATGGTGATGAACGTGGGGGCGATGAAGTCCAAGAATTACAGGCTGGTCGAGGAGGACATGAGGGACGTCAAGGAAACCTGTGGACGCGCGATCTTGACCAAGGTGATTCTTGAGACCGCTCTCCTCAATAACGAGGAGAAGATCAAAGCCTGCGAGATTGCCAAGAAGGCGGGCATGGATTTCGTCAAGACTTCAACCGGCTTCGGCCCGGGCGGCGCTACCGTTGAGGATGTGAAGCTGATGCGGAGCGTCGTGGGCCAGGAGATGGGGATCAAAGCAGCGGGAGGGATCAGAGACGCCGAAACCGCTGCCCGCATGATAGAGGCGGGCGCCACGCGGATCGGAGCCAGCGCAAGCGTCAAGATTGTGGGGGGATAGTCCCGCGGTCCCGCAACGCCCTGACACCAACGGATGGAGCAAATGGAATATTCGGATTTTCGAGCCGTTGACATAATCGCGAAGAAGCAGAGGGGTGAAGCCCTTACCACGCCCGAGATCTCCTGGTTTGTGAAATTTTCTGCGACCGGGGCGATCCCCGACTACCAGATCTCAGCCTTCCTGATGGCGGTCTACTTCAGGAGCATGAACCTCAGGGAGACCGGCGATCTTGTTAAATCCATGATCGCCTCGGGCACGGCACTGAGTCTCGCGAGCATCCGGGCCGCCAAGGTGGACAAGCATTCGACCGGCGGAGTGGGAGACAAAGTCTCTTTGATCGTCGGGCCTCTTGTGGCGTCGGTCGGAGTTCATGTGCCGATGGTCTCGGGGCGCGCCCTGGGGCACACCGGGGGAACGCTGGACAAGCTGGAATCCATCCCAGGCTTCAGGACCGATCTTGAGCCCAGGGAGTTCGAGCGCATCGTGAGAAAGGTCGGCATCTCCATAATCGGCCAGACCGATGAGATCGCTCCCGCTGATCGCAAGTTCTATGCGCTTCGAGACGTTACCTCGACCGTGGTCTGTCTGCCGCTTATCGTAAGCAGCATCCTTAGTAAGAAGATCGCATCCGGCGCGGACGCCGTTGTCTTTGACATAAAAGTTGGCAAGGGCGCTTTCATGGAAAGCACCGCTCAGGGCTGCGAGCTTGCAAGGCTCCTGGTCAAGGTTGCCTCGGCGCTCGGCATGAAGACCTCCGCGATCCTGACCCGCATGGATGAGCCTCTGGGTCACTGCGTAGGCAACGCAGTTGAAGTGAGGGAAGCCATTGAGGTATTGAAGGGGAGATGGGTGAGCGATCTCGTTGACGTGAGCCTGGCCCTCGGCTCGGAGATGCTGCTTCTGGCCGGACGAGCCAAGAGACGGGCGGAGGCCTATACCCTGCTGAGGACTGCCCTCGTCGGAGGCAAGGGGCTCCAGAAGTTCAGGGAGATGGTCGCGGCTCAGCACGGAGTGCCCACAGTCGTGGATAACGTGCGGCTTCTGCCGAGACCGCGGGTGACAACCGTGCTTGCCGGCTACTCCAGCGGTTACATATCGAGTATCGACGCCATGGCCGTCGGGAGGATAGCACTCGAGCTGGGCGCAGGGAGACTCCGGTCGGAAGACAGAGTCGATCATGCAGCGGGGATAGAGTTCCTTAAGAAGCGAGGAGATAGGGTAGCAAAGGGGGAAACCCTTGCGCTTGTCTACGCCCGGGATTCCTCGACCGCCAGGCGATGCGCGGGACTTCTCAAGGATGCGATCGCTCTGGCGCGCTCCAAACCGAGCCCGAGGCCGGTCGTTGTGGGCCGAGTCACTCCCACCGGAATTGAGAGCATGAAGCGCGCGGAATGAATGGGGGTTGCATCGCCGCGCTAGGGTTGCTCGACCCGGTCCCCGTGGTGTTCTTCGCAGGACCGCGCGGGTTCGGTCCCGCTGATGAAGACCTCATTGCGCTTCCTAGGGCAGTCGTTGCGCGCAAGCAGTCCGGTCTCCTCACAGATAATGCGGTGCGCTATTCCCGGAGGCTCGGGGAAGGGTTTGTCGGGCACACCTTGAAGCGCCCGGCCCATAAAATCCATCCAGATGGGGAGCGCGACGCGCGCCCCTGATTCCTTGCTGCCCAGGCGTTTCCTCCAATCGAAGCCCACCCATACCCCTGCAACGATGTCCGGCGAGAATCCCACGAACCAGGCGTCGCTATAGTCGTCGGTGGTACCGGTTTTCCCGGCGAGGGCCTGAGTGAAACCTCTGGCCCGGATTGAGGCGGCCGTCCCCTCGTTCACAACGCTTTCAAGCATCGAGGTCATCACGTAGGCCGTTTGAGGACTGAGGACCTCTGACCTGCGGGAGGAATAACGCTCCAGGGTCCTGCCGTCACGCGATTCGATCCTCAGGATCGCGATCGGCTCGGCCCTTATGCCCTCGGTAGCAAGCACGCCGACCGCAGACACCAGCTCGAGCAGTGTGACCTCGAAGGTACCGAGTGCGATCGACCTGTACGGCAGAATTGTGCTTCTGATGCCCATCCTGTGGGCGTAGTTTATGACGGTCTGCTGCCCCACCTTGTCCGCAACCTTTATCGCAGGGATGTTTATGGAAAGGGCAAGAGCCTTTCGGGCGATTATCGGGCCTGTGAAGTCGCCGGAGTAATTCTGAGGGCGCCACTCGGTACCGCCGGGCATCCGTTGAATTATGGGGTCGTCGATCAGGATGTCGGCGGGTGTGAGGCCGTTATCGATCGCCGCGGTGTAGACGAAGATCTTAAATGCGCTGCCGGGTTGTCTCGGGGCCTGGGTTGCGCGATTGAAGTTGCTCTCGGTAAAATCGCGGCCGCCGACCATCGCCTTTATGTAGCCGGTTGTGGGATCGATGGCGAGCAAAGCGCCCTGGACGTACCGGGTCCGGCCGCTTTCCACAAGCTGCCTTGTGTGTGCGGCTGAGCGGGGGACATAGCGGAGCCGTTTCTCCATCGCTTCCAGATTCTTTTCGACGGCGACCTCGGCGGCCAGCTGCAGGTCGAGATCAAGCGTGGTGTAGACCTTCAGGCCTTCGCGGTAGAGAACCGAGGCGCCGTACTTCTCTTCAAGAACCTGGCGAACATACTCTGCAAAATAAGCGCCCGGCTCGGCCCTGTCGGTCTGGAGAACGGTGATCTCGGCGGCCGCCGCGGCCTCGGCCTGGTCGCCCGTGATCATGCCCATGGCCTTCATCGATGCGAGTACTACTGCCTGCCGGGCCTTGGCCTTGTCGAAATGCCGTCGTGGGGAGTAGGAGCGAGGGTTCCGGGGAAGACCCGCCAGCATTGCGCACTCGGCAAGCGAGAGATCCGAGATATCCTTGCCGAAGAATCGGCGTGATGCCGCCTCGACACCGTAGGCCCCCTCGCCGAAGTAGATCTGATTGAGGTACATCGAGAGGATCTCTTTCTTGGTGAAGTGACGTTCGATCCGGATGGCGAGGATCGCTTCCTTTATCTTGCGCGTGATCGTCTGCTCCTGAGTGAGAAAGAGATTCCTGGCAAGCTGCTGGGTTATGGTGCTTGCCCCCCGCACCCATCTGCGGGCGACCACGTCTTCGGTCACCGCCTTGCCGATCGCGAAGAGATTGAGTCCCCAGTGTCGGTAGAACTGACGGTCTTCGACCGCGATGAAGGCATCTACCAGATTGGCCGGCAGCTGCTCGAGCGGAACGATGACCCGGTCTTCTTCATAGAAGGCCTTTATGGGTCGATCCTTGATGTCATAGAGGACGGTTCTTATCCAGGGCCTTACGGAAGTCAGGGCATCGGCGGACGGCAGGTCGGTTGAGAACCACAGTATAAGCCCGAGGGCAAGGCCCGCAGGGACGGCGAGGATGACGAGCACCGCAACCGTTCTTTTCCGGAGGAGTCGCTGCTGAGTCGTTGCTGGCGTCAAGATGGGAGGCCCTCCCCGGCCCCTTTTGGTGAAGTCTAATCCAACCGAGCTACCAGTTCAAGCCCTAAGCAATCACTGACTTAGACGCCGAGGCCCCGGAAAAGGCGGCGCCGTGTTTTCGGCGTTGCGTGCGGGGTGGCCGCGTGATAGATTGCTCACAAGTCGACGGAAGTCTCATAAGTGGAAGTCTCGTGAGCTGAGTCACAGGAAGTCTCGGAGGGAGACCGGTCCGATGTCTGCTATCGACCAAGAAGTGGAACGCCAACTTTCAGTCATAAAACAAGGCGTCGAGGAAGTGATCTCGGAGGATGAGATGCGCTCCAAGCTACGCCACTCGCTTGAGACCGGCAAGCCCTTACGCGTCAAGCAGGGCTTCGATCCGACTGCGCCCGACATCCATCTGGGGCATGCGGTGGGCTTAAGGAAGTTGCGTGACTTCCAGCGACTGGGCCACACCGTGGTGATTATCATCGGCGACTATACGGCGTTGATCGGCGACCCCAGCGGCCGTTCGCGCACGCGGCCGCGCCTTTCGCGCGAGGAGGTCGAGCACAACGCCCAAACCTATTTCGTCCAGTTTGGCAAGATCGTCGATGCCTCGAAGGCCGAGGTACGGTACAACAGCGAGTGGTTCTCCAAGTTCTCGTTCCTCGAAGGGATGAACCTGATCTCGCTGGGAACCGTGGCGAGGATACTGGAACGCGACGACTTCTCGATCCGGTTCAAGGCCAACGAACCGATAAGACTCCACGAGCTCATCTATCCTCTACTCCAAGGTTATGATTCGGTCGCAATAGAAAGCGACGTCGAACTCGGCGGCACCGAGCAGAAATTCAACCTTTTGTTTGCGCGACAGATTCAGGAGCATCACGGCAAGGAGCCCCAGGTGGCGGTCACTGTTCCCATCCTGGAAGGCATCGCGGGCACCGAGCGGATGTCAAAGTCCTTGGGCAATTACGTCGGTATCGCCGAGGACCCTAATGAGATCTTCGGTAAGATCATGTCAATACCCGATACCATGATCGTAAGGTATTTCAGGCTCGCCACGGAACGACCCGACAACGAGATCAAAGATATCGAAAACTCCTTAAGGGAGGGGCGCGAGAACCCGAAGAATATAAAGGTGGATCTCGCCCAAGAAGTGGTCGGGATTTACCACGGCGCGGCAGCAGCCGCGGCTGCTGCCCAGGAGTTCGAGCGAAGGTTCGGGCGGCTTCGGGGTACGCTGGCGCTTGAGGGCGTCGAGACCGTAACGCTTGAGATCGAGGGCGAGGCCGTCTGGATAGTGAAGCTCCTGCGCGAAATAGGCCTTGTGAAGACCAACAGTGAGGCCAGGCGCAAGATCGAGGAAGGGGCAGTGAGAATAGACGGGAAGCGGGTCGATGACGCCAAGGCGCAAATATCGGCTGGGGAACATCTCATAAAGCTCGGACGGGAATTCAGGAAAGTTTGTATCAAAACGCAAAAAAGAGCTTGACACTCAGTAGGCCCTCTGTTAGATTTACGATCGTCAGCAAATAGGCGGCTCTTCTGAAGAAGCCGAAAAATTTCTTGACATACTTCCGATCGTTGGTTAGTGTGGAAGATCGGCGATGGGTTATGATCGCCGTTTGCGAGTTTCGCTCTTTGAAAAAAGCATAGCGCACACGGGCTTGTTCGTCGATTAGAGTACTTTCCAGGATAGAGACGACCCCTCGGTCGTTTCAATAGTATTCGAAAACGGAGAGTTTGATCCTGGCTCAGAACGAACGCTGGCGGCGTGGATTAGGCATGCAAGTCGTACGCGAATGGGATTTGAGTGCTTCGGTACAAGAATCCCTAGTAGAGTGGCGAACGGGTGAGTAACACGTGGGTAACCTGCCCTCGAGTTGGGAATAACACTCCTAACGGGGTGCTAATACCGAATAATATCCCCCCGACTTCGGTTGGAGGGATCAAAGGCAGCCTCTGCTTGCAAGCTGTCGCTTGAGGATGGGCCCGCGTCCCATTAGCTTGTTGGTGAGGTAACGGCTCACCAAGGCTATGATGGGTAGCTGGTCTAAGAGGATGGTCAGCCACACTGGGATTGAGATACGGCCCAGACTCCTTCGGGAGGCAGCAGTCGAGAGGCTTTGGCAATGGGGGAAACCCTGACCAAGCGACGCCGCGTGGGCGATGAAGGCCTTCGGGTTGTAAAGCCCTGTTAAGGGGGAAGAATCGCCTCGAGGTTAACAGCCTCGGGGTCTGACGGTACCCCTAGAGGAAGCTCCGGCAAACTCCGTGCCAGCAGCCGCGGTAATACGGAGGGAGCAAGCGTTGTTCGGATTTACTGGGCGTAAAGGGCGTGTAGGCGGCCTTGTAAGTCAGGCGTGAAAACCTCTGGCTCAACCAGAGATCTGCGTTTGATACTGCGAGGCTTGAGTGCAGGAGAGGAAAGCGGAATTCCTGGTGTAGCGGTGAAATGCGTAGATATCAGGAAGAACACCAGTGGCGAAGGCGGCTTTCTGGTCTGTCACTGACGCTAAGGCGCGAAAGCCAGGGGAGCGAACGGGATTAGATACCCCGGTAGTCCTGGCCGTAAACGTTGGGCACTAGGTGTAGGAGGTATCGACCCCTTCTGTGCCGCAGCTAACGCATTAAGTGCCCCGCCTGGGGAGTACGACCGCAAGGTTGAAACTCAAAGGAATTGACGGGGGCCCGCACAAGCGGTGGAGCATGTGGTTCAATTCGATGCAACGCGAAGAACCTTACCCAGGCTTGACATGTACTTGACAGGTGTGGAAACACGCCCTCCCTTAGGGGCAGGTACACAGGTGCTGCATGGCTGTCGTCAGCTCGTGCCGTGAGGTGTTGGGTTAAGTCCCGCAACGAGCGCAACCCTTGCCCATAGTTGCCATCAGGTTAAGCTGGGCACTCTACGGGGACTGCCGGTGATAAACCGGAGGAAGGTGGGGATGACGTCAAGTCCTCATGGTCCTTACGTCTGGGGCTACACACGTGCTACAATGGTCGGGACAAAGGGTCGCAATGCCGCGAGGTGGAGCAAATCCCAAAAACCCGGTCTCAGTTCGGATTGGAGTCTGCAACCCGACTCCATGAAGCTGGAATCGCTAGTAATCGCAGATCAGCAGGCTGCGGTGAATACGTTCCCGGGCCTTGTACACACCGCCCGTCAAGCCACGGAAGCCAGGAGAACCCAAAGTCGCTGTACTGACCGCAAGGAAGAAGGCGCCCAAGGTAAGACTGGTGACTGGGGCTAAGTCGTAACAAGGTAGCCGTATCGGAAGGTGCGGCTGGATCACCTCCTTTCTAAGGAGTTTCTATGGGCCTCGTGCCCTGACTCCTAGGTCGATACTCGATCGATGTTCGGTTCGTGTGCGCTAGCTTTAATATTGTGTACCGATGGTTGGTTCGCCGACCTGCGGGCCTATAGCTCAGGTGGTTAGAGCGCATCCCTGATAAGGATGAGGTCGGTAGTTCGAGTCTACCTAGGCCCACCAGCAAAAAGGTAGGGTCGACCGCAGGGATGGCCAGGGCCTTTTGGGAAGTTGGGGATATAGCTCAATTGGGAGAGCGCCGGCTTTGCAAGCCGGAGGTTACCGGTTCGATCCCGGTTATCTCCACCAGCGCAAATGGACGCTTTTTCCGGCGGGCACGCCGGATGAAGATATAGATTACGCTCTTTGACAACTGCATAGGGGATAGAAAAGCAAGCATCTTCGAGCCCTTTTACAACGAAGACGTTGATTCCTTAGTCAGCGTTATTCGCCGAATATTTTGGTCAAGCTAATAAGGGCACACGGTGGATGCCTTGGTGTCCGGAAGCGACGAAGGACGTGGTAAGCTGCGATAAACTCCGGGGAGGTGCAAACAACCCTAGATCCGGAGGTCTCCGAATCGGGAAACCGGGTAGGGGTCATACCCTATCATCGGGGGACTGAATCCATAGGTCTCTCGAGGCGAACGGGGCGAACTGAAACATCTCAGTAGCTCCAGGAAAAGAAAGCAATAGCGACTCCCTTAGTAGCGGCGAGCGAAAGGGGAATAGCCTAAACCGGTCTGTACGTTAAAGCCTGCATGCGTTGTGCAGCCGGGGTTGTGGGGCTCGGTCTGGTAGGTGTGCAGATCGTGCCGGGGAGTTACCAACCTCTGTTCTAGCCGAACAACCTGGAAAGGTTGGCCACAGAGAGTGATAGCCTTGTAAGCGAAAGGATAGAGGCTCCCTTAGGCCGAGTACCCAAGTACTGCGGGACACGAGAAATCCTGTAGGAATCTGGGAGGACCATCTCCTAAGGCTAAGTATTACCGGACAACCGATAGTGAACCAGTACCGTGAGGGAAAGGTGAAAAGATCCCCTGGCGGGGAGTGAAATAGAACCTGAAACCGTGTGCTTACAAGCAGTGAGAGGTTGAACGCCGGGTCTTCGGACCTGGCGGTAGACTGATCGCGTGCCTTTTGCATAATGATCCGGCGAGTTACTCGTATGTGGCAAGGTTAAGTGCCTCAGGCACGGAGCCGTAGCGAAAGCGAGTCCGAAACGGGCGACAAGTCACATGCGGTAGACCCGAAACTGAGTGATCTACCCTTGGTCAGGGTGAAGCGTGCGTAGAAGCACGTGGAGGCCCGAACGCACGGACGTTGAAAAGTTTGGCGATGAACTGAGGGTGGGGGTGAAAGGCCAATCAAACTCAGAGATAGCTGGTTCTCCCCGAAATAGATTTAGGTCTAGCCTCGTGGATTGACTCGCGGAGGTAGAGCACTGGTTGGGTTAGGGGGCTTACCGGCCTGCCAATCCCAGTCAAACTCCGAATGCCGCCAGATCGTACCACGGGAGTAAGGGAGCGGGGGATAAGCTTCGTTCCCGAGAGGGAAACAACCCAGACCACCAGCTAAGGTCCCTAAGTGTAAGCTAAGTGATAAAGGATGTGGGAACGCCCAGACAGCTAGGATGTTGGCTTAGAAGCAGCCATCATTTAAAGAGTGCGTAATTGCTCACTAGTCAAGCGGTCCTGCGCCGACAATGATCGGGACTCAAGCTTACCACCGAAGCTGTGGACTGCGGTATGCGAGGCTCACGCTTTGCATACCACATTGGTAGGGGAGCATTCCGTTGTAGGCAGAAGGTCGATCGTAAGGTCGGCTGGACGAGACGGAAGAGATTATGCCGGAATGAGTAGCGATAATGCGGGCGAGAAACCCGCACGCCGAAAGCCTAAGGTTTCCTGAGGAAGGTTAATCCTCTCAGGGTCAGTCGGCCCCTAAGTTGAGGCTGAGAAGCGTAGACGATGGGAAACAGGCGAACATTCCTGTACCGCTGAGGAAATGACAAAGACGCGAAGGGGGGACGCAGGGGTGAGGGCCATGCGGCGATTGGATGTGCCGCTCTAAGCTCGTAGGGGGGTTCTCTAGGCAAATCCGGAGAGCCTTAACCCCGAGAGGCGATGGGGAGGGTCTTAGACCCACAAACTGGCCTGAAACGCACTGCCGAGAAAAGCCTCGTAGCGAATTTTCTTGGCGACCGTACCACAAACCGACACAGGTAGGCGAGGAGAGTATCCTAAGGCGCTCGAGTGATTCCCAGTCAAGGAACTAGGCAAGATGACCCCGTAACTTCGGGAGAAGGGGTGCCCTGATTGGGTGATGAGACTAGCGTTCAAAGCCCTTCGGGGCCGCAGGAGAGCGGCCCGGGCGACTGTTTACTAAAAACACAGGTCTCTGCAAAGTCGCAAGACGACGTATAGGGACTGACACCTGCCCAATGCCGGAAGGTTAAAGGGCGAGGTCAGCGGGGGTAACCCTGCGAAGCTTCAAACTGAAGCCCCGGTGAATGGCGGCCGTAACTATAACGGTCCTAAGGTAGCGAAATTCCTTGTCGGGTAAGTTCCGACCTGCACGAATGGTGTAACGACTTGGGCGCTGTCTCGACTGGGAGCTCGGCGAAGTTGTATTAGCGGTGAAGATGCCGCTTACCCGCAGCGGGACGGAAAGACCCCGTGCACCTTTACTGTATCCTGATACTGGGTTTTGGTCGATTTTGTAGAGGATAGGTGGGAGACAATGAAGCAGGGGCGCTAGCTTCTGTGGAGCCAACCTTGGAATACCACCCTGAGTCTATCGAGATTCTAACCTACGGCCGTTATCCGGTCGAGGAACAATGTCAGGTGGGCAGTTTGACTGGGGCGGTCGCCTCCCAAAAAGTAACGGAGGCGCCCAAAGGTTCCCTCAGCTCGGTTGGTCATCGAGCGTGGAGTGTAAAAGCATAAGGGAGCTTGACTGCGAGACCTACAAGTCGAGCAGGTGCGAAAGCAGGGTTTAGTGATCCGGCGGTGCTGTATGGAAGGGCCGTCGCTTAACGGATAAAAGGTACGCCGGGGATAACAGGCTGATCTTGCCCGAGAGTTCACATCGACGGCAAGGTTTGGCACCTCGATGTCGGCTCATCGCATCCTGGGGCTGTACAAGGTCCCAAGGGTTGGGCTGTTCGCCCATTAAAGCGGTACGTGAGTTGGGTTTAGAACGTCGTGAGACAGTTCGGTCCTTATCTGCTGTGGGCGTAGGATGTTTGAGGGGAGCTGTCCGTAGTACGAGAGGACCCGGATGGACGAACCTCTAGTGTACCAGTTGTTTCGCCAGAGGCACCGCTGGGTAGCTATGTTCGGCAGGGATAAGCGCTGAATGCATCTAAGTGCGAAGCCCCCCCCAAGATGAGACATCCCGTACCAAATGGTACCAGAAGGCACCTGGGAGACTACCAGGTTGATAGGCTGCAGATGTAAGCACCGCAAGGTGTTCAGTCGAGCAGTACTAATAAGCCGAGTGGCTTGACCATTGCAATCATACCCTTCTCGGATGCCCTCTTCCTTGTGTGAAGAGGAACGGAGTGAGGGTCGAAGTGGAACGATTGATGCTTGTTTGACTATCCCCTTTTGCGGTTGTCATGATAAAAGAATAAGCATGCCGCATGTCCCTGTGGGCTTCGGCCCGAGTTTTCTCCTCCTATGGGAGGAAGTGGGCCGGGGGTCAGAGGGTGCTGTGATGCATCCGTATTGCCTGGTTGTGGGGATGCGGATGGTGATATCTCAGTTCTTGCGGGTTTTGGCCTGTGTTCTGAGTGCCCAGAACCCCAAGCCAGGCATTTGTATTTGCTGGCCTGTGGCCTTGTTGGCTGGTACCTGTTTCGCGAATAGGCCTGACAAGGCAAGACCAGCTCCAAAACTGAATAGGCCTCACTTCTTCTCCTCGCGAGAGGGGGAGCGGGTGAGGCCAACCGAAGATTCCGGTGGCGATAGCGGAGGGGCCACACCCGTTCCCATTCCGAACACGGAAGTTAAGCCCTCTTGCGCCGATGGTACTGTGTGGGGAACTGCATGGGAGAGTAGGAAGCTACCGGATTTTTTGTTTTTCCGGCGAACGGTGAGCCGGGTCTAGGGCTTTTGCGAGGCTCTTGCGATTGTGCGGATCTCCTCGGCAATCCTCTGCATGTGCGCGACAATCTGGATCTTCTCTTCCATGGTCAGGCTTGCCAGAGCCCGTCGCCTCTGTTCCTTGGCGCGGAAGACTCTGTCGGCGAGCTTCCGGGCTTCTTCATTCCTTGCCATGCAGCCTCCTCCTCAGAGCCACCCACTGAATATCACATAATGAGAACATCGTCAACTTACTGCTTCATCGCACGGCGCCGGGCCATGGGTTGCCAGAAGCGGCGAAGTACCTGCGATGGCGCTGTTGACGCAAGGGATTGTCTCCGGTATCCTCTGACCTGGGATGCCATGTCCCGGTTCCTGGGAGGCCGGGTTGAGGGGAGCATATCCGTGAATCGAGATTGGTTCAACCAGATCGTTAGAAGTCTCGGAGGCAAGGATTTCGACGGGCTTGAGCCTGCCGACGTATTTGATCTCATGTTCCACCTGCACGATCCCAGAAAATCCCCGATGGTGCTCAATCCGTCCGCTGATGAGGAACTTATCAAAGGGGTCCCGTTTTATCGCGACTCGGTCTTGTTTCTTGAGGCCATAGCGGAACACGAACCGGTGAAGCTTACTGCGACGGGCAACCTGCCCCTTACAATATGTAGAATGCTTATCGCAGGGGGTGTGGACCGGAACCGCGAAGGGCCTCCCGATGATTACCCTATACACAGCGAACTCGACCGGCCCTATCTTCATACCATAAACACGATAGCCAACCTTGCCGGTCTCACGCGGAAGCAGCACGCTAAGATGACGGTCACGAAGAAGTGCAGGAGCGATCTCCGGAAGGGGGCCGCCACTGAAATCTATACGCGGCTTCTTAGGACCTACATGAGAAGATTCAGTTGGGCCTACGAGGACTGCCGGCCCGCCGAGCCTCTCATACAGAGCCTGGCAGGATACTCGATTTACCTGGTGCACAAGTACGGAGCGGAATCTCGGCCCACGAGATTCTACGCAAACAAGTACCTCCAGGCCTTTCCCCATGCCAAGCGAGCCTTCGCTGCGAAGCAAGGTTCATTGCCCGAGGAGGAATTCTGGCGCTGCTACTCGTTGAGGACGTTCGAGAGATTCCTCTGCAGGTTCGGACTTGTGGAGATCCAGAGGGATCACGAGTGGAGACCCACGACGGAGACGCTGAAACGGACCGGTCTTTTCGATGATCTGATCAAGTGGCGGCGTGGCGCTGCCGCAGGCGGCAGCCGGGTCCCTGTAGCCAGGCGGAAGCGGAAGGGTCTTGACAACGTCCTTCAGTTCAAGATCACGCTGCGTCACGCGCGGCCTCCCATATGGCGGCGAATACAGGTGCCCGCCAACTACACCTTCTGGGACCTCCACGTGGCAATCCAGGACGCCATGGGATGGTCCGACTCCCACCTGCACGAGTTCGTGATTCACAGCCCCGAGACCGGGATAGACGCCCGGATCGGAATACCTGATGACGAGTTCAGTCTTGGCCCGCGGGTACTTGCGGGGTGGAAGCATAAAATTGCGGATTGGTTCACGTCCGAGAACCATGCTGCGGACTACGACTATGACTTCGGAGACGGCTGGGAGCACGATGTGAGATTCGAGGGAGCACTGCCGCGGGACAAAGCAACCGAATATCCGATCTGCCTGGATGGGGCGCGCGCATGCCCTCCTGAGGACGTCGGCGGGATCGATGGATATGCCGAGTTCCTGCGAGCGATCAGTGATCCGGCCCACGATGAGCATGATGAGATGCTCCAATGGGTGGGAGGCGAGTTTGACCCGGAGCACTTCAGTCCCGAAGAGGTCTCCTTCGACGATCCCGAAGACCGCAAGCAGGTCATGCTGTTCGACTTCTGAAACCATGCAGGGAGCAGCCTCCGGCTGCCTCAGGGGCCCGGACGGCGGCTCGGCCGCAGATCCTTGCTTGCCGGGTGGGACGATCGCTATTTCATAGTCTCGCGTGGGAGAGCGGGAGGGTGCCGGGTCTTCGTTCTTGTGGCGGCACGTCTAGTGGGAGGTCATAGCCCGGACGGCGTAGTAGCAGCCAAGACCAACGCCGACGGCGAGGGTGAAACTCAGCAATGTACCGATCAGGATATATTCAGTTTCCTTCCTTCTCCCCGGGGAGCCGCCGTCTCCGAAGCGAAGGATTGACTTGGCCGCAATTAGGAAGCCGATGGCGTCGAAGTGCCCGATCAGGACAAACGTGAGAATGAGGAGGCGCTCCAGACGGCCTATATAGAGGCCCGCCTTGTCAAGCCCCAGCGCATCGGGCGGATCGGCGTCCTGGGTATCCCGGCTCAGTTGCAGCCGTAGGGGTCCGGTGATTCTCCCAATCATAATGCCGGCAGGCCAAAAGAGGGAAACATACGCAAGAGCGACCAGCCAGACCCTGGAATCCGCCAGCGCCTCGGCGGCCGCAGGCAATACCAGGCGTGCCCCCGACGCGGAGAGACCCAGCCAGCACCCAAAGAGCACCGTCAGATGAGCAGCCTGGTCCAGCGCGAATGCCCTGCCGGTGTCCCTGGACTTAAGCCCGTCAACTACCACGTGCGAACAGAAAACGACGGGAATGAGCCACGCTGCATCCCAGCGCCATGCCACAACATACGTGATGACCGCGGCCACCGCTCCGTGCAAATAGAGACGTCTTGATCCCCACGCCTTCTCACGACGCTCGGTGATCCAGCAGGCGGGCTGGACGACGAAATCAGACAGCACATGAGCGGCCACGAGTCTTATGAGCATGCCGATACTGCTGCTCTCAGCGTTCATTATAAGCTCCGGGCATTATATTGGCACATTATAAGCTCAGGCGCTGATTCTTGACGATACCAAATGCTCGTATCTTTCACAGAGTTTCTCGACAGCTGACCCTCCGGCAGCCTTTAGCCTCGCCACGACCGCCGGTTGGGATATGCCCATCACCTTTGCCGCCTCGGCCTGGGTAATGCCCTTGAGCTGCGCGATCACAGCCTCGGCCTGCTGTGGCGACCATCTGCCCGCGACAACATCGAGGAGGGCGAGCTCTGTATCCATCTCGTTATCGATCTCGGGCCATGGGCTCTCTATCCTGAGCCTCCTGTCGCCCCTCATCGTGTCGAGCACGGGACCTGATCTGCGGAAGGCCTCGCCGTCGCCCTCCGACACGGCACTGGTTGGCAGAGAATCGATCGTACCGATACCAATTGCGATACGACAGTCGGGGGCCTGTCGGCGTCTGCTGGGTTGGATTCTATGCCTGAGCCCCGCGCGAACGAGGATCGCAGCTCGCAACGCGAGTTCAGGTTTCAGTATCACAGTCTGGAAGCTGTCTCCGCGGTATATCTGGAACTTGACCCGTGTGCGACCAGGCAATAAGCGATTAAGACTCTCTAAGCTCGACTTCAGGGCGCGCAGCACCCGCCGGCGCTCAGGCTCTCTATTCCGTGAATAGCCAACGATGTCACCGGTAAGTACTGCGGAAGTCCGCGGTCGGCTGACTCTTTCCATGACTTGCTCTCCCAGCCTAATAAGCTCTGGAGCTTATTAGGTGGCATTATAACCCCCTGGGCTTAAGGTGCAAGCTGATTGTTCAGGCGGGGGCCCGACACGGAAGTCAGGCCCTCCAGCGCCGATGGTGCTGTGTGGGGAACTGCATGGGACAGTAGGACGCCGCCGGATCCTTGTTTGTTGTAGGCTACGGAGATTGGGAGTCCTCTGCGAGTCTCTTGAGTCTCTCGATACTTTCGTCGATATTGGGCTGCCAGATCCTGCCGGCCCGCTTCTGCTCCTCGCCGGCAGCGACCAAGAGACGCATCGCCTCGTCATATTCGCCGCGCCGCCACGCGATCACTCCTAAGGCATACTGAGACAGAACTGCCATCTCCTGACGGACTTCACTCGATGTGTGCAACCTGGATTCTTCGTAGGCCTTCTGAAAATCTTCGCGGGCTTGCTCGGTGTTGCCGCTGTCGAGCTCAAGCTTACCCATTCGGAAAAAGAGATTGGGCTGGACCAGGCTACCCTTTGTTGCCAGGGCCCTCTCGAACTCTTGCCGCGCCAGGCTGCGGAGGTGTGACTGGAATGCCAACGACATCGGTCCGCGGTAATCCTTCCTGCCCCATTCCCCAAACAGCGGCGCGAGGCGCGCGTCCCCCTGCCAGACAAGATTTGCAAGGCGGTTACGTTCCGTCTCGCGAGGCCGAGGGCCACCGGTGGGCTCGGTCAGGGAATCGGCCATATCCTGGTAGTGAGTTCCGAGATAGAGGTGAACACTCGTGTCCTGTGATTTCTTTGCTGCCGCGTACCAAACCGACCTGGGATCGTTCCACTCCTCGACGTAGGCCCAGGTCTTGTAGGACCAGGCAGAGGCAAGCACAGCGGAAATGGCAATTGCCGCGAGCATGCCCCAGGTTCTCCGCCGGCTCGCCAGCCTGTGCAAGGCCACGCCTAAGAGGATCACAAACCCCACGCTTGGAAAGTAAAGATAACGGTCGGTCACAGGATGGATGAAGCTCAGGACCTGCGAAGGGATGAGGGCCAGCGCGATCCAGTAGAGGAGGACGATCGCAAGCCCCCATGTATATCGGCGGCGAATGCGCATGCGGAAAACAATCGGCAGGACGATCACGGCTCCCAAGCCAAGCAAGCCCGCGATGCCGGTGCCGACCATACTGCCGATGGGTGTCCTGTAGATCACGTAGGTGCCGAACCCGGTGAGCAGCCACAGGCAGGAGGTTACGGCCTGCCCAAGCTGAAGAAGGCTGAGGGACTCGCGCGTCGCGGGCTGCGCGCCGAAAGTGGGAAGAGCAAACGCGAATGCGACCGCGACCAGGGGCAACTTGTCAAGGATCAGATGCCTGCCGCGTCTGCCTTCGACGAAGGAGTCGAAGCCTGCCAGGATCACCGGAAGAACAACTACGGACAGCTTCCCTGCGGCAGCGAGAGCGAAGCACACTACACTTGCGATGTACCATCCGGCCCGGTGATGCGAAGGCCTGCGATATTGCAGCCACGCAAGCACCGCTGCGAGGGCGAACACCGCTGCCACGAGATCCTTGCGGCTGGCTATCCACACCACGGCTTCCACGTGGGCAGGGTGCGCCATGAAGAGAAGCCCGGCGATCCATCCGGCTGCCCGCTTCCCCGTCACTCCAACGCCAAGCAGATAGACCAGAGCAGCGCCGACCCCTGCCCACAAGGTGCTTGAAATGTGAAAGAACCGGGGGTTCAAACCGGCGACCGCGTAATCGACAAGGAAAGAGAAAATATTGACCGGTGAGTAATTGCCGAAGTAGGGGTGCCCCAAAATGTGCCTGAGGTTCCGAAGCGTCGCGCCTCTGATCCAAGGGTTATTGACCACGTAGCCCGAATCGTCGAGGTTAAAGAAACCGAGATTGAGCGCCCTTGAGTATAGAAGAACCGTACCGCCGATCATGGCGATCACGGCCAAGGCATGCCATTGCCATCGGCCCGGGCACGACGGGTAAGGTGGTTTCTTTGTCATCCTCGCCTGGCTCACCATTCCAGGGTTTTCCCCCCATCGGACCCCAACAGACTCCCTGACATGTTATCATGTCTTGTGAAGAAGCGGTCGTAGTGCACTGGTCGTAGCTCCTTAGACGAGATTGCGTGTTGCGCCGTCGAGGTTCTCAAGATCAAAGCGCACCAGGGCCAGTTCCGGCCCATCGTGCGCAGCCGAGATGGCTAGTGTCCGGCCGATGTGCTCACGCCATACTCCCGTGATGCGAGGCGATTCGTGGGCGTGACCGTGAAGGGTAAGCAGCGGTTGCCGCCCCTCGATGAAGTTGCGAATCGCGATACTACCTATGTGAACATCCAAAGGCACGTGGTCCACGGTCATTCCGTCGAGCGGCGCGCGATCGAGTCCGGTTCTATAAGGCGGCGCGTGGAAGAGAACCACGGCGTTTCCAATATCGTCTGAATCGGTGAGCCGCGCGAGGTCGGCGGCAATCGTCCCGTATCGGACCTCATCGGGTTCGACCGGAACCGACCGCACTCCTTCCTCAGGCGAAACCGATCCGGGATTCACGTATTGCGACACGTCATACCGCTCCCAGTCCTTGAGGCGAAAAGGGCTGGGCGGCGTCATCGCATATCCGTATATGCTCCAGCTGTCAAAGCGGTCCTTCTTCATGTGGACGTATGACAAGAGCCCCGCGGCTGCTCCCTCCAGGATGGATTCCTCATTGATCCGGGGATCGTCGTTGCCCAGAATCAGGAAGACGCGGGGATATTCTGCGCCAAGCCTCTCGCGGAGACGCCCGAGCTCTCGGAGCAGATGGTCGCGCACGAAATCCTGTGGCGTGTCGCGCGATCCGAAATGAGGGAGAATATCGCCGCCGATAAAGACCGCCCGGGGCCGAGCAGCCTTGACTGCGCTGAAGAGTCTTCGGTACTTCTCCACGCTGCCGTGGAGGTCGGATACAAAGAAACATTCGGTCATTGATGGCTCGCACCCTTACATTGCGTCGGTACCTCCGACTATTTCAAAGATGCAACCAGGTTCCACTCTGGTTGCCCTACTCTTATACCATTACGGGTATCCCGTTGCAAGTCGCCTGCCATCTACTCCCTTGCAATCACCGGGCATACACCCCATAATGCCGGTGTAAGTGTAGGAGGAAACTCCCCACAATGCGAGGTGAGCGAATGAAAACGTGTAAGCGTCAAGAGACCTGTCCCGCTATACCGCCGGCTGCGATTGGGCTTCCTGGGATTGCGCTTACAAGGATTTGGGTTATTGCAGCGGTGGTCGCGTCAACGCTGATCGCAGGTCTTGCCGGCTGTGCGCGGCTCGCTGAGCTCAGGCAGAGCCTCGAGCGGGAGAGCGGTGAACGTCCGCACCAGGAGCGGCAAGCCCCCAAGTTCAAGGTCGCACCGTCCAGATCGACTCCAGCCTTGGAGGGAGTCGCGACCTCAGAAAGACTGTGGACGGGTATCGCGGTCTCAAGGGACGGACGCATTTTCGTGAACTACCCGCGATGGTCCGAAGATGTACCGATCTCCGTGGCGGAGATTCGAAAATCGGGTGGCACGGAAGCACCCCGCACGGCCGTGCCTTTCCCGGACACTAAATGGAACACCTGGAATCCTTCGGAGGACCCGGCGCGTAGCTTCGTCTGCGTGCAGAGCGTCTACGTAGATCGAGACAACTTCTTGTGGGTTTTGGATACGGGCAATGCCTTTCTGCGAGGTGTGGTGCCGGGAGGTGCCAAGCTCGTAAAGATCGATCTCAGGCGGAATTCGGTAGTCCAGGAGATTGCTTTTGACGAGACGGCCGCGCCCGCTGCGAGCTACCTCAATGACGTCCGAGTGGACACATCTAGACACGTCGCCTACATAACGGACTCCGGCTTGGGCGCCTTGGTTGTGGTCGACCTTGAAACCGGCCGCAGCAGACGGGTGCTTGCCGATCACGGTTCCACGAAATCCGAGAATATCGTGCTCTCCGTCGGTGGTAGGGAATGGCGTCCGGGTGGACAGGTTCCGAAGATTCATGTCGATGGGGTGGCGCTGGATGGAACCGGGGACTATCTCTATTACCATGCGTTGACCGGGAGAAACCTCTATCGAATCGAGACGCGTTACCTTATCGATCCCGGTCTAAGCGCGCAGCAGTTGGCCGCGAAGGTCGAATCCCTTGGCACCACTGGGGCCTGTGACGGAATGGAGTTCGGGGCCGACGGCTACCTCTATCTCACGGGGATCGAGGATAACTCGATCAGGGTGTTCGCCTCTATCGGTAATACTGAAACCGTCATCAAGGATCTGCGGCTCGTGTGGCCCGACAGTTTCGCGCGGGGATCCGATGGCTATATGTATGTAACCACGTCGCAGCTCCATTTGGGTGTTGATAGCAAGGAGCCCTTCGGTCTATTCAGGTTCAAGGTCGAGTAGCCTCAGTCCGAATCATGAGCCGGCACTCGCCCTGCAACTCCGAATTTCTGCCTGATGCAATCGACCACCACTACATAGTCGTTGTAGAAAAGCGCGTTCCTCAAACGTTACCGCGACCAGAGCAAGATAATCGTTCTCACTACCTCAGGCAGCGCCCAGTGGCAGCCCAGCACGGACCGCTGGGGCTTCGATGCGATCGCCACAGCTTCCGAGAAGGCCGACGTAGAACAGATTGCCCAGAAGATAGTCGATAAGACGAGGGCGCTGCTCCGGGAGGATTGAACTGGGCTGGTCCTGATCCCAGTACCTGTGATTTCAGATTGCGGGCAGAGGGCGAAAGGCAGTAAATTCCTTACTTGGTCGGAGTGTGGACGCACGAGCGCTCGAGTTGGTTATGCCAGCGAAGCAGGAGGAACGATGGGGGGCAGCATCATGACACATCAGGCAACGATGAAATTCGGTAACTCGATAAGGATTTCCCCTCGGCTGAGGCTCGCCGCCAAGGTGGCCATGAGAGAGGTGCTTGGAACGAAGAAGGGCGAGCGCGTTCTTATCATCACGAATCCGGTCGGGGACGTGCAGATGATTTCGATGGCGCTCTATGATGCCGCGTTTGACCTGGGGGCTGAGCCGTCCCTGATATTCCAACCGGTAAAGACTCAGATGGATTTTGCAGACGATGCCGTGATCCACGCGATCAGGTCCCAACCTGACATCGTGATCTCGACAAGCCATCTCAAGCTGGGAAAGGACCGGTTTGGGATGGAGCGGCACTACAAGCTCGGCAAGAAATCGGTCGATCACATCTTTAACTTCCTCCAGGCGAGCAAGAAAATCCGGGCGTTCTGGTCACCTTCGGTCACCATTGCCATGTTTGAAGAGACGGTGCCGATCAATTACAAGCGGCTTGCCGAGAACTCCCGGAAGCTGAAGCGAGTCTTCGATGCCGCCGACGAGGCGCACATCACCTCACGATTGGGCGCCGACCTCGTCCTCGGGCTCCGCGGGCGGAAAGCATTCACCGATGACGGCAACTTCTCAAAGCCCGGCCGGGGCGGCAATCTGCCGGCCGGTGAGATGTACATATCTCCGGAACTTGGGCGAGGAGAGGGCACACTGGTATTCGACGGGTGCATATCCTCGGACCGAGGTGTGATCCTCATAAAGGAGCCGATCAGGGCTACGGTCAAGAAGAACCTCATAACGAAGATCACCGGCGGCGCCGAAGCGAAGCGACTGGCTGAGACCCTGGAACGCGCAAGAAAGAACACGCGCAAGTTTGCCTCCGAGGGCCGCATCGCCGGGAAGGATCTTCCGAAGTACCTCGAGAACGTCTGCAATCTGGGCGAGCTGGGTATAGGTCTCAACGAGAAGGCCAGGATCGTCGGCAACATGTTGGAAGACGAGAAGGTCTTCAAGACCTGCCACGTCGCAATCGGCTCCAACTACGATGACGATGCCAAGGCTCTGATCCATCTGGACGGGCTCGTCAAGAATCCCACGATCGAAGTCAAAGACCGGAAGGGCCGCCGAACGCTGGTCTTGAAGGACGGCAGCATCGTGATCTGATTCTTCCGGGTGCCGACCGCCCGGAGCGCACACCGGATCGGAACTACCGGAGGCGGGGTATCTCCTGCTGAGTGAAGAGACGCAATCCGCAATCGCTGCTATGGTCGGACTGCCCGTCGGCGAACCCATCAAGGTAGATGTGATGACACGGCGGCAACTCGGCGATTTTCTCCGGGGCACCACCACCCAGAATCTTATTGTCTCTCACGAGCTATGTCATGCCCTTCAGGATCGGGTGATTGATGTCGTGGCCCAGTCGAAAGTGGCCCTGGACCAGGCTCCTGACCTCAGGGCGCTGATGCGATCGAGTTTCAGCCAGAATGGGCAGAATCCGAGCATGAAAGTCCTGGCGGGGTCGCCTCGGTATCTGCGCGAAACCCTTATAAGCCCTTACGCTGCCGGAAGTGCTGTGCCGACAGGCTGGACTCCTTTCTTTGCCAACACCCTTGGCGAATTCGACCTGCTGGTGCTCTTCCAGACCTGTGAGGGGACCTCCGGCAGTGCCGCCGAGATGGCATCGGGTTGGGATGGCTTCAGGTTTGAGGCGTACGTGGACTCGACTCAGCATCTCCTCCTCCTGGGGTCTTCGGTCTGGGATAGCGACGAGGACGCGGCCGAATTCTGCGATGGATTCTCCAGGGGGCCTGAGAGCTGGAGGGTCGTGCATACCCGGCGGCGTCCCTGACAAGGATGTGGCAATTATCCCAACCTTCGTGGATAATTAGGTCAAGGCGTCGAGCCTGATCCACTCAATGGAAGGTAGGCGGTGTGAAAATCCTCAAGGTATCTCAGCTCTCCAAAGTATATCAGAAGGGCCATGCTGAGATTCGCGCCCTCAGGGGCGTTTCCTTCCAGGTAAGTCCGGGAGAATTTGTATCCCTCGTGGGCAGATCGGGTTCGGGCAAGTCGACTCTGCTCAACCTGATCGGCGGCCTCGATTCCGCAACCTCGGGCAGCATTATCTTCAAGGATAAGGATCTTGCGCGGATGAGCCGCTCAGAGCTTGCTTTGCACAGGCGGTTCTCGGTCGGCATGGTCTTCCAGGCTTTCAATTTGATTCCACATCGCAGCGCCCTTGAGAATGTGACTCTGGCGCTTACCTTCGGCGGCGTTCCGCGCAGCGAGCGCACTGAGAGGGCGCAGGCGCTGCTCACAAGCGTCGGCCTCCAGGCCCGAATCCATCATAAGCCCGGCGAGCTCTCGGGCGGAGAGGCTCAGCGTGTGGCGATCGCACGGGCCATGGCAAACAATCCGGAGGCGCTCTTGCTGGATGAACCGACAGGTAATCTTGATACCGCGACCTCTCAGGAGATCATCGGCCTGATTCGCGAGCTCAACCGTGACCGCGGCCTCACGGTGTTGATGATCACACACGAGCAGGACATCGCGAAAGCAGTGTCGACATCCATTATTCACCTCCAGGACGGACAGATAGCAGATCACAAGGATCTCGGGAAGGCGTCATGACCTTTGTGGACATGGTCGGCCTCGCCCTGGACAACCTCAGACGAACCAAACTGAGAACTACTCTGACGGCTCTGGGTGTGGTCATCGGGATAGGGGCGCTGGCCTCGATGGTCTCGTTCGGGACCGGCATGCAGAAAAACATCACCGAGGCGTTCAGTCAGAATGACCTCTTTACCAGCATGTACGTCACCTCCAAGAGTGTCGGCGCGCTGGATCCCACCGATCCGGACGTTGAGGAAATCGTCAGTGCTCTGCGATCACCGGCCGCCTCGCTGACCGACTCGACCTTGCAGGCCATTCGCAACCTTCCCGGCGTTGAGATCGCCTTCCCCGAGATCACCTTCCCTGTAAGGGTCAGACTGGGGGACAAGGAGACTCGGACCACACTGCGCGCGCTGCCGGCCGCGATGGGAGCTTTTAAGCCCTACAGCAACCTGGCCTTCGGCAAATTCTTCGCGGATGATTCGTCAGCCTCGGTCGTGATCGGTTGGGATACCCTGAAGCGGATGAAGCTCGTGGTGGATGATCCCAAGAATCCAATGGCCCTTAGCGCCAAGGACTCGAGCGAGGGCATGCAGGTGGTCGCAGCGGACTCCATTCTGGGCAAGCCCCTGGAGGTTGTCTCGGTTGTCCTGGACATCTCTCAGCTTGCAGGCGGCGGTATGTTCAACCTGCTGAGGCCCGGGAAAGTCCCCACTGCTGAGTCCGTGACCACGTTCCGCATCGC
Source organism: Candidatus Eiseniibacteriota bacterium (assembly GCA_043808325.1). Lineage (GTDB taxonomy): Bacteria > Arandabacterota > Arandabacteria > Arandabacterales > Arandabacteraceae > JAZDEY01. Next base: position 26,920 of record JAZDEY010000004.1, on the reverse strand, counting down.
CGGTATCCTCAAGCGATCCAGCACTTTCTCGGATCCGGAACTCAAGGGTGGCATCATGGTGCCGATAGGGGCGGCTCAGGTGATCCCGAGAATGGGATTCTCGAGCGTCTGGGATTTGCTTGGGGGCGACAACCGGTCGGGTACTTATAGCTCGCTTTACGTGCGTGTCAAGAGCATGGCCGACATGCAGCCTGTCAGAGAGCGGATCGAGAAGATGAATCTTGGCGTCTTCTCGATCGCCGACCAACTTAAGGAGATCAGAAGAGGTTTCCTGATCGTGGATTCGATCCTCGGCGCCATAGGCACCATAGCGCTGGTGGTAGCGGCCCTCGGTATCGCCAATACCATGGTGATGTCGATCCTCGAGAGAACCCGCGAGATAGGTATCATGAAGGCGATAGGGGGAAGTGAAGAAGACATCAAGAAGATCTTCTTCGTGGAGGCTGCCGCGATCGGAGCGATCGGGGCGGGCTTCGGATTGCTGCTTGGGTGGGGTGTGACCCGGATCGCCAACCTGGTGGCCAACGCGAGGCTTCTGCCTCAGGGGGAATCCGCGGTCAACCTGTTCTATTTTCCCATCTGGCTCATTCTTGGCGCGATCGGATTCGGCATTGGTATGAGCCTCCTTGCAGGACTGTACCCGGCTTTTCGTGCCGCCCGCATCGATCCGATCGAAGCCTTGAGACATGATTAGAATACGGGCTGGCCGGCGGGATTACGGTTGCGAAAACCGAGAGGGTCTTCTATCATCAGCGAGGAGGGGTGAATGCGCTTTGGCATGCTGGTGCTCTTGCTCTTGGTAGTGCTCGGCCTACCAGGCTTCTATACCGCCGCAGCCAGTGCGGGAGCGCAACCATCCAAGGCCATGGTGGTGGCGTTCCAGATCATAGTCTTTGCCATCGCCATTGTGGTTCACGAGACCGCCCATGGGTGGGCCGCTGAGAAAATGGGCGATCCCACGGCTCGACAGGCAGGACGGATCACTCTCAACCCGATTCCGCATATCGATATAGTCGGCACCATAATTCTACCGTTGGTTCTGATTGCGTCGCGATCGGGTGTGGTATTCGGGTGGGCAAAGCCCGTTCCGATAAACCCCCTCAATTTCCGTGATCCGCAACGCGGAATCCTGCTGTCTTCGGTCAGCGGGCCTGCATCCAACTTCGCAATGGCGGTAGGGTTCGGGATATTCTTGAAGGTCGCCGAAGCCGCCGGTGCTGCCGGGGCGGTGCAGCTGTTCTGTTTGATGGGTGTCTACGTCAACGTGATTCTTGGCATCCTGAACCTTGTCCCGATTCCTCCGCTTGACGGCTCGGGCGTGCTTGTTGGAATTCTGCCGGCGAAGTTGGCGGCCGCATATATGGGGCTCCGGAGTTTCGGGTTCATCTTGATCATAGTGCTCTTCTATTCGGGCATTCTGAACAAGGTCTTCACCTGGGCAATCGGACTGGTTAATCTGGTCTTGTTTCACTGATTCTGGATGATGGGCCGGCTCCGGGAGGAGTGAATCTCGCGGAGTCTTGACCGGCGGGGACCTGATGAAGCCAAGGGTTCTGGTCACAGCACTGGCTGTCGCGGCGGCACTTGTCGCTGCAATGGCCTTGCTGGTCACGCGCTATGGCGCGCGCGGTCCCGGCATTGTCCTCGTCAGTGTTGATACGCTTCGACCCGATCATCTTGGCTGCTACGGCTACGGCCGAAACACCTCTCCCAACCTGGATGCCTTTGCTCGGGAGAGCATTGTCTTCGAGAACTGCTTCTCCCAGGCTCCCACCACCCGCCCTTCCTGTGCCTCATTCCTGACCGGTTTTCTGCCCCACGAATGCAGGATCTTCACCAACAGCGACAATCTTCCCATGAAGGTGGTCACTATCGCCGAATATCTCAAGGCCAGAGGCTACAGAACGCTTGGGGTCTCGAGCAACTTCGTGCTGGGAAAGGGTACAGGCTACGACCGCGGGTTCGATTTCTTCGACAACGATCTGGGGGATCTCGAACAGGTGAGGCAGGTTCCGGAGCGGATTGCCTCAAAGACCACAGACGCCGCAATAAAGATGCTGCGCGCAAGGGCCGGCCGAAAGTTCTTTATGTGGATCCATTATCAGGATCCGCACGGACCGTACACTCCTCCAGCAACCTATAACGGCATGTTCCTCGATCCGGCAAGGGAAATGCGGAGGCTTCCCTTCCTTGCCACGCTCAGCGGTCAGGGCGGTATCCCGTCGTATCAGCGGCTCGACGACCATGACGATTTCGGCTTCTATGTCGCCCAGTACGATGGGGAGATAGCCTACTTCGACGCGCATTTCGGGCGGCTGCTCAAGGCAGTCAAGGATATGGGTCTTTATGATAATTCCTTGATCATCTTCACGGCCGACCACGGCGAGGGAATGGGGGAGAGGGATTACTTCTTTGCTCACGGCGAACACGTGTATGACAATCTGATTCATGTGCCGCTCGTTGTAAGAGCTGGTGGCCTCTCGCCGGGGAGAAGGAGTACCTATGTTCAACTGCTGGACCTGGTTCCCACAATGCTTGCCTTTGCCGGGGCAGAGGCCGATCCGAGACTTCGGGGCAGGAATCTCTTGGGTGAGAGCCCGGCCCGGGAGGCGATCTTCTCCGAGATGGAAGGCAAGTACAGCCTAATCGAGAACGGGATCAAGCTTATAGCCGAAGCCGATCAAGGCCTTACGATGCTGTTTGACCTGAACATCGACCCGCAGGAGACACGCAATCTCGTCGATGATGCGCGCTACACCCGGTATGTGGAACCTATGGGGGTGAAGCTCGGGGAGCTCTTGAATCAGGATCTTCTGGGTAGCGGGGTCACGCGAACTCCCGCCAATCTCACCGAGGACCAGAAGCAGAAACTCAAATCGCTGGGTTACGTTAACTAGCATCACCGAGCCGCTGACTCACTCGAGATAGCCGATCGCCTTAAGCTGCCTCCGGAGCTCCTTGTCTTTCTGAGCCTTGGCCGCAGGCTCCGAGCCGGGCTCAAGCCAGAACACCAGATAATTCCATGCTTCAACATCTGCGCGCTTGAAAAGGTCGCGGAGGTCTTTTCTTTCGACCCGTGCCCGGTCGGGACTCAAAGTGAAGGGGAAACCGGACGTCTCTCCCGTGGCGCCGATCGCAGCCTGGAGCCCAGCCGGGCGCTGTGCATCGCGCCCCGTGGTCTTGAGAGCGAATGTGGCATTGGCACGCTCAGCCATTCTCACCTCAAGGCCTCTCCAGGCGGCGCCGCCCGTGGTTGAGAAGCGCACGGTTTTCCAGTCGGCCGATGTCGCCAGGGAATCGGTCTCGGGGTCGATCTCGGGGAAGAAGTTGTGGGCCGCTGCTTCGATCATACTGGTGTCGACCGTCACTCTTCCCCTGACTTTGCCCCCTTCGGCCCGCCAGGCGATGCACCAGCCACCGGGATAGTACTTCTCCATAACCAGCAGCGTCTGGGTCAGGCTGGCGGTCTTCTCGGGGTTAGCATCGATGATGTTACGGCCTTCATGGGGGTCGTCCGCGAGATTATAGAGCTCGACTGCGCCGAAGAAGGGGTCGAAGATCAGCTTCCACGGGGGGCACCTCAGGGCCTTCTTCTCAGAGCGGCGCGCTATCGATTCCGCAACCAGGCATGTGACCGGAAGCCCGCAGGGCCGGGTGGTCTCACCCGACCGCTTGAAGCGCGCTGAGATAAGAGGTGCGAAGCTCACGCCCTCAAAGGTCGCGGGCTTCTCAATACCCAGCGCGTCAAAGATCGTAGGCGCAAGATCGATCAGGCCAACCTGGGAGTCAATCCTCTTGGCCTTGGTGGTCAAGGCTGGACAGTAGACTATCAGCGGTACCTTGATGCTCTCGTCGTAGACGGTTTGGCCGTGGTCGATGCTCCCGTGCTCCAGGAATTCTTCGCCGTGATCGGAAAAAAGGATGACCATCGAGCGCTCGAGGCAACCCCAGGCGCCAAGTGAATCCAGGAATGCTCCGACCGCCGCGTCGCTGCGCACAATCTGGCAATCGTAGAGTGCCTCTATGTGCCGGAGGTCGGAGGCGGTCAGATTCAAGACATCGCCTAGCCTTCCAACCCTTGCCTTCTTCAAGAGATCCAGGTCGCCAAAGCTATACTTGAACGGACCTTGGTAACCGGGATCCAGGGCCTCGACACAATCCGGGGTGGTGACATAGGGACTGTGCGTCTCGTAGTCATGGATCACCACACAGCATTTCTTGTCGCGATTCTCTTTGAGCCACTTCGAGGCTGCCTCGGTGAGTTCCCGTGCAGGGACCTTGTCCTTGATCGCGATCCCTCCGGTGAAGAGCGCGGTCTGGTACCCCAGGGAGCCGAGGGTCGAGATGAAGTCGCCGGTCAAGCCCTGGTAGGGTACCCGGCTTCCCTCGGTTCTCCTTGCCCCGTGCTGACAGGGAAAGGTGGATGACATGATTGTAGCGATCGAGGCAGTGGTCCAGGGTGCCTGGGAGACGGCGTCTTCGAAGAGGACGCCCTTATCTGCAAGCCGATCAATCGCCGGCGTTGTGTTTCGAGTGTAACCATAACAGCTCAGATGGTCCGGGCGTACTGCGTCCAGGCAAATCAGGAAGACGTACTGGGGGACCGGCCTGCGGCCCTTGACCAGGACCAGCGACAAGATCCCAAGGATCGCAACTGCCGCGATTGTCACTAGAGCAAACCTGCGCATACGCATATGCTACGCGGGCGCACCCAACCCGTCAAGCGGGGTCTCGCCGGACGCGGGCGGGCAACCCACCGGGGCTACAGCCGCTCACGCCCCACCCTGGAGCCATTTGGCCCCTTGAGGATAGCCGGATTATTTGGTAGAATAAAATGGATAAACGTGTACCGATCACCCTGCAACGACAGGAGATGGACATGAACACCACAATGAGAAGATTGAGCCTCCTAGCCCTGGTATGCTCGATGCTGTCTGCACCGGCTCTAGCCTCGGCGACCTCCGTTCGACAGATTGCCCCCGATCAGATGCTGGTCACCATCCAGTTCGACAGGTCGGCATTTGAGTTTAATCGACTCGGCGAATATGACTACATCCGTGGAGAGGACATGGTCTACCTGCCCGAAGTGGGTGTCCCGGGTCTTCCATGCAAGCAGGTCCAGATCGCCATGCCCTTTGGGGCCAGTGTTGACAGGGTCGACGCCGTGGCTGCGACTGAGACCGAGATCGAGGGCACATTCACGATTGTTCCGACACAGCCCCCTCGCATCATCGGTGAAGATGCAGGCGTATGGGCGCCCGGCAATACGGCGATCTATCTCTCGGACGACCCTTACCCGCAGGATCTGGTCGGCGGCATCCATCAGGGCTTTATGGGGGACAGCCGCATCCTCAGCTTCTACGTATCGCCCTTTCGCTGGAATCCTGTGACCGGGAGACTGACCCTGCTCAGTGAGGTCGAGATCAGAGTGGAACTACGCCATGGTGGGGTCATTCGCCAGATCGGGCCAAGGCCCGACGGGGGGCGAGCCTTCGCTCGTGTGGTCGAGCGAACGGTCGAGAACCCCGAGGCTGTCAGAGGCTTTGCGCGTCAGGCACTCGAGAGACCACTGCGGGGTCTCTCGATGCTCCAGCACGGCGACTACGAGTACGTCGTCATCACGATTCAGGCTCTGGCTTCCTATTTCCAGCCTCTGGTCGAATGGAAGACCCAGAAAGGCGTGCGGGCCACCTGTATCACGCGTGAATGGATTGAGGCCAACTACCCCGGCACGAGCGTCCAGGAGGAAATCCGGAACTTCATCATCGACGCCTACCAGACCTGGGGCACAACCTGGATTCTGCTTGGGGGCGACACCGGACAGATTCCCAGCCGCCAGGTTTATGCCATGGATGTCCAGATGGGCTTGGACGGCAACCGGATAAGGGCCGACCTATATTACTCCGATCTCGACGGCACCTGGAACGCCAACGGCGTTGCCCCATATGGTGAGGTTGCCGATAGCGTCGATATGTATCCCGACATCATAGTGGGCAGGGCGCCGACGGAGAACGCGGCGGAAGCGATTGCTTTTGTGGGGAAGGTCCTGACCTATGAGCGGACCCCACCCTCGAGCTATGCTCTCAAGATGCTGATGGCGGGAGAAATCCTGTGGGACGATCCCTACACCGACTCGGGGATAGGTCTCGATATGATCGACGAGGCATCGATCCCTCCGAGGTTCGATCCGATCCTCAAGCTCTACCAATCGCGAGGAAACGAATCCCGCGAAAGCGTCCTGGCCGCGATGTCGGCCGGCCAGAACCTTATCCTGCACGACGGCCACTGCAACCAAACCGTGATGGGTGTGGGCGGGAGCTACCTCCAGATGATCGATGCCGACACGCTTTCCAACAGTCCGCGCAACTTCATTATCAATTCCATAGGTTGCCTGCCCGCGGCGATCGACGCTGACTGTATAGCGGAGCGATTCGTCAATAATCCCGAGGGCGGGTGCGTCGCTTTCATCGGGAACTGCCGCTATGGCTGGGGTTCGCCGGGCAACCCGGGGTTCGGTTATTCCGACAAGTTCCAATTCGAATTCGCGAGGTCGGTCTTCACCGACCAGGTCCTGAACCTTGGCCTTGCCCTTGCCGAAAGCAAGGCGCGCTTCGTTCCGTTTGCCCAGGATGCGAATGTCTACCGCTGGAACGAGTACCAGATCAACCTGCTTGGCGATCCTGAAATGCCCATGTGGACCGATGATCCCCAGCCTCTGGTGGTTGAGGCACCGGATAGCGTGGTTTCCCCCGGGGGGGATGTGAGGGTGGTTGTGGGGGATGCTTGGGGTGCGATCGGCAATGCTCGGGTGTGTCTCACCAACGGCGTTGACGTCTATCTTACAGGCACTACCGATCTCTCGGGTAGTGTCGCCTTCGAAGTTACGACCGCCTCGAGTGATTCCTTGATTGTCACCGTGACCGCGGCAAACCACATTCCTGACCAAGGGAGAATCGCTGTAGTTGCCCAGGGGCCGCTGCTCGGCTGGAGCGATCTTGCGGTGCTCGATGGGGGTGATGGCCGGGCGAATCCCGGGGAAACGGTCGATCTTGAGGTAACGGTCAGGAACCTGGGGAGCGACCCTGCCTCGGGAGTCGCCGGTATCCTGCGGTCACGGGATGGGCTTGCCACGATCGTGGACAGCACCGTCCACTACGGTGCCATCGGTGCGGGCGCAACGTCGTCCGGCAACGGCCATTTCGGCGTAGCGATAAGCGCCGGCTGCGAGAACGCCCAGCCCCTTAGCTTCGCCCTGGTGCTCACCGACACCACCGGCGCCGGCTGGACTCTGCCGCTGCCTTTGCTGGTGGCGACCCCGGTGCTTGCGGTCTCGGCCTACGGCATGCATGATCTCATGGGAGACGGTGACTGGATCGCCGAGCCCGGTGAGACGATTGTTATAACCCTTGAGATCTCTAACACGGGCCTTACTCAAGGCAGCCCCACTGTTCAGGCCTCGACCGCGGACCCTTATTTCACCGTTGAGGACTCGGTCTCCAATGCCGGTGAGATTGCAGCAGGTGCGGCCGGCCATAGCCTGCACAAACTTGCGGTGTCTCCGGGCTGTCCTGCCGCTTATGTCGGAGAGATTGAGATCAATATGGCGTGCCCCGGCGGGTATGCGTTTGCCGACACGGTCTATGTTAGCGTGGGCGACCTGGCCTTCAACGACGACTGCGAATCCGGCGAAGGCATCTGGACTCATGGTGGGACGCCCGATCTCTGGCACCTGAGCGCCTACCGGTCGCACTCGGGTTCCTCGAGCTGGTACTTCGGTAACGAAGGGACGCACACCTATGTTTCATCGGCTAGCTCCAGTCTGACTTCTCAGGGCCTGACTGCCGGCGAGGAAAGCAGACTCTCTTTCTGGTACTGGTATGACTTTACCACCTACGGCGTTGACGGCATCTACGTGATCCTCCTGCGCAACAGTGTGCCGGACACCCTGGACTACATCGGCAGCGGTGGAGCCCTCAACATTGTCTCGCGCTGGGTAAAGTGGGAGCGCCCGCTTGATGTCACGCCTGGAGATGCAGTTGCGGTTCGGTTCGTTTTCAAGAGCGACGGGAGCGACGTGGCCGAAGGCATCTACCTGGATGACGTAGCCCTTTCATCTATGATCCCGGTCCGGACCGGGGTGGACGGCGGTGGCGGCACCCCGGCCGGTCTGCTTTTTACCGTCTCCCCCAATCCCGCCAACGGGCGGATGGCGTTTGCCTTTGCCTTTGCAGAAGGCGGTGCAAGGGCCCTCATAGATATCTATGATGTCGCAGGCAGACGGGTGGTCTGCCTTGTGAAACCGGCGGGATCTCATTCTGCCTTCTGGAATCTCCAGGCGGGCAATGGTGCCCGGGTGGCGCCGGGGATTTATCTCGCCACAATGCGGGATGCCGGGTATACTTCCTCGCGAAGAGCGATCGTCAAACTCGTTGTGCTTAGATGATGTGGGCCGCGTTCCGAGGTGAGGTGGAGGAATGAGAATTCGCGGCGCCGGCCGCAAGGTCACTAGCCTTGTGTGTGCGGCCGTCCTGCTCTGGTCGCTCCTTCCTGCGCAACTCGGCGCAGCGCCCATTTCAAGGCTTGACCGCATGCTCGGCGATCTTGGGCTTGAAGCCCGGCCTGACAGCGTCAAGGTTCTGATCGCGAGCGAGGCCGAGGGACCTAACGGGAACACCAAGCTGATTGGGGCATCGCTATTCACCAGTGGGCTTTTTCTATGCTCCTGGGGCATCGTCTCCTGGCAACTGAAGGAAGATCAGTGCTGCCCGCCTCGAAACACCGAGAACGCCCTCAAGATCATAGTGGGAATTGTGCTGATTGACGCGGGGCTGGTCTATCTGCTTGGAGGCCTGGATTGAGTGGAGGGCCGCGCCGGGACTGGTGGCTGCTTTCGCTGGTGGGAATCGCGATCTGCGCTGTCCTGCTCTTGCTTCACGCCTACACCTATGACTACGTTGTCGATGATGCCTACATATCTCTGCGCTACGCCCGGAATCTGGTCGCGGGCCACGGCTTGGTCTTCAATCCCGGCGAGAGAGTCGAGGGCTACACCAATTTCCTGTGGGTGATGCTTGCCGCGCTGGGGCTGAAGCTCGGCCTGGATGCAGTCATCCTGGTCAAGATGTTGGGCTTTGTCTCGGCTGTCCTTTCGATGGTGGTGGTTTTCTGGTACTCCCGAGTCGTATATGGGCGAGCCACCCTCGCCGGCTTGCTTCCGGCGGCCTTTCTTGCGGCAAGCCCTGCGATGGCCGTCTGGGCGCTAGGGGGGCTGGAGACAACCTTCTTCGCTTTGCTTGTTACCTCTGCGGTCCTGAGCCACATCCGGGGTTTGAATCTGCGGAAGGTTCCGCTGGCATCGTCGGTGCTGCTTACCGGGGCGGCCCTCACGCGGCCTGAAGGCTTGATCTTCGCGGTGATACTCTTCGCCGATCTCCTCGCAGCGCGCACTTCGAAACGACGGGTGGCGCTCTGGCTCGTGCCCTTTGTGGCGGTTCTTGTTCCCTACTTCATCTGGAGGTTTTCATACTACGGGTATCTTCTCCCCAATGCCTACTACGCCAAGACTGGTGGCGGCGTTTCGCAGTTGGTGCGTGGCCTAGGCTACGTGCGGAACTATGTTGCGTCGGCGGGCGGCCTGCTGAGCCTCCTGGTGTTGGCCCCCGTGTTCCTGGCCGGAGGCCGCAAGTACGTGCTGCCCGCGATAGTCTGTGCCGTCTGGGGCATGTACGTTGCGGCTGTCGGGGGCGACTCCCTTGCCATGTACCGGTTTCTGGTGCCGGTGCTCCCGCTATCGTATCTGCTGATCGTTCAAGGCCTGCTCCTTGTTCACGAGAAGGCTCTGGCAGGCCGCCCGCCGAGATTGGCGCACTCTGCACTGGCATCGGTCCTGGTTGTGAGCTTGCTCCTCGTGCTCTCCAATTCGCTCGGCAGCACCGACAGGGATTTCGTCCGCGAGGATCGGACCCGGGTCCAGGGTAACTGGGTCCCGATAGGCAAGTGGCTCAAAGACTATGCCAAGCCCGGTGAATCGATGGCAGTGACTTCGGCAGGCGCGGTTCCCTACTATTCGGGGCTCGCCACCATAGACATGCTCGGTATCAACGATGCCCGCATTGCCCATCGGCGCATGCCGCGGATGGGGGGCGGGCTTGCGGGCCACGAGAAGCATGACATGGAATACGTGATCTCGAAAAGGCCGACCTACATATTCCACTATCTTTTCATGGTCAAGCGTCCGGTGATCTCCCGAGATCAATTCCTCACCGAATGGAATCCCGGCGAAGCTTCCCTCCCTGACTTGCCAGACTTCAACCGCATGTATGAACCGGTGAGCGAGCAGATCGCCGGATTGTATCTCAACTTCTTCAGGCTGAGGCCGGAATACCAATAGCGCCCTACCTACGAGAAGGCGGCGACCGGCGGTTGATCACAGAGTCTCTTTAAACCACAGCCTCGTCGTTTCTATTACCTGATTTTCCCAGACGGTCGAGCTGAAGGTGTGGTCGGCGCCGTCGATCACGACCAGCAGGCGCCTTCCCTTGACGTGGTCGTAGAGGAATTCGGAGTTTGCGGGCGAGGAAACCTCGTCCTCGCTTCCCTGGACGATCAGCACCGGCCCGTCGTACTTGGCTATCTCCCTTAAGGGATCGATCCGCCTGAGGCTTTCGAAATAGGCCTTGCCCCTCTCGAAACCGCCGATATCGACGTGGCCGTTCGTCCGGATGGCCTCCTGGTATTTCTCGGGAAGCCAGACGTACGGATCCTTCACCACTTTGCCCCCGCGTTCGACCATGTAGTCGACCAGGGCAGCAGGCGCCCAGAGGGCCAGCGATTTGAGCCTGATCTTGGCCGCAACGCAGGCGGCAATGCATCCACCGAGGCCGAGCCCGATTACGCCGACGCGGTGCATGTCAATCGAGCCATGCGCGTTCAGAAACTCGATTGCCCCCAGCGCGTCGCTCAGTTCACCCTCGACTGTTACGTCGACGAAACTGCCCTGGCTCTCCCCCGAACCCCGGAAATCGAACCGCAGGCAGGCGATGCCGTGTTCGCACAGATCCCGGGCTGCCTTTACGAAGAGGCAGTGATCCTCCATGCGATTGCCCGTATAGCTGTGCAGGAAGACCAGGCAGGGATGCTTGGAAGCCCCGTCGGGTAGATGGAGCATGCCCTGGAGTCTCAAGCCCTCGTTCCGGAACTCAACGGCCGTCTCTTTCACGCTTGCCTTTCTTGGCGGGATCGGTACGCTCTTTGTCATTTCATGATTATTGTTAACGAGCGCGGTAACGTATGTCCAGCATTTAGTTGACACCAACGGCCCGGTATGGAACACTCTTGCCAACTTCAGCACCGGCCGCGCCTATGGGCTTGCCAGACGAAACATCAAGGGATCGAGCGGAGCAACCAAAGGTGAAGCTACTCGGTATGTCGGCTTCAACGAGGGCCTGGGGCAACTGCGAGGCCGCAATCAGACTTGCTCTGGTCTCGGCGGCCGACCAGGGGGCTGAAACCGAATTCATACGCTTGCCCGATCTCGAGATCGCCCCTTGCCGCGGCTGTTTCAAGTGTCTTTCGGATGCGAAGACCTGCGCCCTGACGGATGATCTTTGGGACCTGCTCGAGAGAATCAGTTCGGCGGATGCGCTGGTCGTGGCATCACCCGTTTATTTCGGCTTGCCCCCCGCCATCCTGGTGGGACTGCTTGACCGCCTGCTTGCCGTCGCCGCCCGGGACCAGTCCGGCGATCGCCGGAGATATGCGGTCACCGTAACCGTGATGGGCAACCGGGCATGGCGTGGCCTGGCTGAGCCCATAGTCAACATCACCGCCAGCCTTCTGGGGTTTGAGCTGGCCGAGAGTCTCAGTGTTGTCGCCGAGGGTCCGGGAGAGGTGCTCGCTGACAGCGAGACTGTCGAGTCTCTGAAGTACTGGGGCGGGCGCCTTGTAGGCGGGGGTCCGCATGCGGCTCGCGGGCCCTCTGGAGCCACTCTGCAATGCCCTACCTGCCGCAGCGACTTCTTCAGAATTGAAAGTCGTAGTACCCTGGTGTGTCCCGTCTGCGGGGAGGCGGGCGATCTCAGCGCCTACCTTAGGGACGGCACGTTCCTCAGCACCGGTTCCGAACGGCGCTGGGGTCTGGTCTGGCTGCGGCAACATGTAGAGGACTGGATCAAGCCCTCGGTCAGGAGATATGCGCTCAGCCGCCGCCAGGTCTCGAGGAACCTGGCAGAACTCAGACGGCTCTCGGCATTGAAGCTCGGTCATGAAGCCCTGGACCGGGGGCGGGTTAAGCCATGGGATTGATTCTTGTGATAAACCCGGGGGGTGGGTCGACCAAGATCGCCCTTTTTGAAGGCGAAGCCTGCGTCCTCAAGCGGAGCATCCCTCACGAAAAGATACCTGCAACCTTCGATGACATTCTCTCTCACCGCGACGATCTCGAGAAGGCCATAGTAGATGTTCTGGACCAGGAGGCTATTGAGATTGTTGCGCTTGAGGCGATCGTGGGCCGCGGGGGTGCTCTCAAACCTCTTGAGAGCGGCACTTATCGAGTGAACGCTCGCCTTGCAGCCGATATCAAGAACGGTAACGTGCAGGCCAAGCACGCGTCGAATCTCGGTGCCCTGCTGGCATTCGAGATTGCAGAGAAGCTCGCCAAGCCGGCGTTCATGGTCGACCCCGTCTCGGTCGATGAGTTCATACCTGAGGCGAGGCTGTCGGGGCTGCCCGAGCTTGAAAGAAAGAGTCTGGATCACCCCCTCAATAGCAAGATGGTTGTAAGGAAGGCAGCAAAGGATCTGGGAAAGGATCATCGCCGAATCAACGCGATCGTGGCTCATCTTGGGACCGGCATCTCGGTGAGCGCCCACCAGCAGGGAAGAATGATCGACGTTAACAATGCCCACGACGGCGGGCCGTTTTCGACCCAGAGAGCGGGATCGCTGCCGGTCACCCAGCTGGCCGATCTCTGTTTCTCGGGGAAGCACACCCGGGAAGAGATCTTCGCCAAATTGACGCGCACGGGAGGTCTGAGAGCTTATCTCGGCACCGATGACATAACCCAGGCCGAGAAGATGGCACAGAGCGGGGATGCCAGGGCCGCGCTTGTCCTCAGCGCGATGGCCTACCAGATTGCCAAGGAGATAGGCGCCTGCGCTGCGGTCTTGAAGGGCAGAGTGGATGCCATTGTCTTCACAGGCGGCATCGCGTTCTCCGATCGGATCGTTAGCCTGGTCAAGGAACGAGTCGCCTTCATCGCGCCTCACATTTTCGTTTATCCCGGCGAGCACGAGATGGAGTCTCTTGCCTTGGGGGCCCTGCGGGTACTCAGGGGTGAAGAGGAGCCCAAGGAATACAAATGACTCGGCCCGGCCGCCTGCCCATCCTGATGACGCTGTCAGCCGCGGTGCTCTGGGCGACCTCGTTTACGGCCGTCAAACTGGGGCTTCGCTACCTCGACCCATGTTCCTTTGTCTTTCTCCGGTTTTCGCTGGCCACAGCGATCCTTATTGCGATCGTGATCGCCCGCCGGCAGTGGCGGCTCTTTTCGGCCTACGTCAGGGATCGATACGTGATACTGCTTGGGATGACCATCGCGGCAAGCTATGCCTTCCAGTTTCTCGGCCAGACCCAGACCACCGCATCCAGGGCCGTGATCATAATCAATTCGAGTGCGGTCCTGGTTGCGCCGCTAAGCTATCTTATGCTCAAGGAGTCGATCGGCCCAAGAAAACTGATTGCTCTTGGCATGGGTATCTTCGGCATATACCTGATCACGCGGGGTGGCAGAGGCGGTCCCGGGGAAACCGAGACCCTCGCCGGTGATCTCCTGGTCTCGGGCTCAGCGGTAGCCTATGGTTTCTACGTCGTGCTCACCAAGATGGCCGTGACGCGGCGCACACTGAGCGAAGTCCCTCTCATGGCAGGGGTCTTCCTGTGGTCGCTACCTGCTTTCCTGGCGATCAGTTTACCCGCATTCGCTGCCGGCGTTCGGGTCAGCCGCAATGCCTGGATCGCGATCGCGTATCTGGCGGTCGCCTGCAGCATACTCCCCTTCGTCATCTGGACAGCTGCGATAAAGCGCATAGGGGCCCTGACCTCGGCGATCGTGCTGCTTGCGGAGCTGGTCTTTGGCGTCTTGGTCGCCCGCATCGTGCTTGGAGAGGTGGTCTCGGGGACGGTAGCGATCGGTTGCGCCGTGATAGCCGCAGCGATACTCGTAGTGGGAACCAGGACGTAGACTTCGTTGGTGCTACGTTCTTGCAGGGGGTGGGCCGGCAAGCAGCTGCACCAGCCTGACCTCCAGCCGATTCAATTCCATCTCAACCAATGCCTTGCCGTGGTGGGCCAGCCTGAAGAGCACCAGAGTATACTCGGGGCCGTCTATCACGCTGGAGCTCTCGAGGCCTGCATCGGCGACGGCCTTCATGATATCGGCGAGATTCATTCTCTCGGGACGGTGAACAGCGGCAAAGACGCTGTAGGAGGCGCGCCGGCCGGGGCCGCCCGATTCCGTGGTCCGCCAGACCACGCCAGGTGCCGCCCGCCCGCCTGTCTGCCAGGCCCTGATTGCTTCTGCTCCGGTAAGCACCTGGCTATAGATTTCCTGGTCGGCCACGGCCGGCGCAATGATCTGGCGGTCACCAAGCCTCGCCAGGATTTGGCGCGCAACCTCGGCATCCAAGCCGTCTTTCTCGGCCATGGCGACGATCCGTTCCGATCTGGCCCTCCTGAGCTGGCGCCCGGTTCGGTCGAATATGCGCAATCTCGGGCCGACGAATTCGGTCTTCCTCAGGGCCTCCTCGATCCTTACCAGGATCACCTCGTCGTCGTAAGGTCCACGGGGGGAACCGAAGAAGGCCTCGAAATTGACCCAGACGTCGATTATGGCGACTTCCTGAAGGGTCGCCTCATCGCCCACTCCCGCAGTCACGTGGGATGCCGTATCCGGCATCGCCGCCTCCAGCCCCCTGACCTTGCTTGTCTCCTCAATCGCCTGGAACGCGTGGCCTCGGTCGGCGCCCGACGTCACCAGGACAACCTTGATGTTGGATCTGCTGTGCGGATGCATGTAGACCTGTGGGATCTTGAGCTGCCGCTCCTCCTCGAGCATCGCCGGGCAGATCTTTCTGCCGATCATCTCGACCCCCGGAGAGAGCCTATTGCATTCGGGCGAGTCCTTTATTGCGCCCAGCTTCTGGTTGATCTCAACCTGGTGGTCGTGCACCAGTGGCTTGCCCGCAGCATCCAGTATCTCGATCCTGAAGACACTGATGCCGTCGCCGGTAATGAAAACCTTGTCATACTTGCGCTGGTGGCCCGGAACCACCTCATCGATCACCCGGAAGCAGTCCCCCAGGGACAGGTCATGTTCGTAGCCGGCCATGGAGATGCCGGTCAGCTCCCCCGCGGCGGTCTGGATGTTGGCGATTCTGGCGTAGATTTTCCCGGTCTCTCTCACCATCTTGGTCAAGACGTAGTTGGTGTAGATCTGGCCTGCGATGTCTTCGGGTGAACGCTCGATCAGGTAGGCCAGGCTGCGGGCAGCAAAGAATCTCACCGCCTCGCCCCTCTTCTCAAGAAGGTCGACGTACTCGGATGCCGCCGAGATTCTCTTAAGATGTTCGACCACGCGCGAGTAGTGCTCGGCCTTACGGGCTTCAGTCATCAAGATCTCGTCCTTGCCCGTCTCCCGCGCCGCGGCCATCAACAGGGTTTCCTTTATCTCGTCCTCCATCTTCCTGAGATTCTCGAAATCCTGCGGCCGCTCCACCTCGATCTCGATGAAGACAAGCCCCAGCTGCATTTCGGGCTCCTTGATCACCACGGCTTCACAGAAAGGAATGTTGAAGCCCTTCTCGTGAAGCGTGCCGGCGCAGCTATTGAGAAGCCCGGGCCAATCAAGGGCCAGCACCGCGAAGGTCACGGAGGGCCGGCCCAGGGCGTGCTTGGCAGGCTCGGGGCTGATGTAGATCTCCACTCCGCCGGGGCCCTGCCTGTGCTTCTCCATCAGCTCGATCGCTACGGCGAGATAGTGTGAGGGCATCCGGGCGGGGTATCTTCCCGAACCCTTTATCAGCAGATAGGCCTGTTCGATCCGCTCGGCGCTGATGCCCTTGCCGTTCAGGAGTTCCTTGATCCGAAGCAGCATTTCACTCCCCGCGATATCCACCCGGAGTCTTCAACGAGTCGAGCATGGCCTTTGCGCGGTCGGTCTCGGCCGCCTTGGGATACCTGGCGGAAAGAATCTTGAAATACTCCCGTGCGGTATCGGCATCGTCGATCTTGAGGTAGGCGAGGCCCAGACTATAGATCGCCTGGGGCACCCGATCTCCTGAAGAGTATCTGTCCAGAACCTTGCGGAATTCCGATATGGCATTTGCGTAGTCGCCCTGCACGAAGAAGGACTGGCCTATCATCAACTGAGCGTCGTCCGAAAAGTCATTTGTGGGAAAGCGATTGACGAAGTCTCTGAACCCGCTTATCGCAGACTGGAAATCCCCTTTGGCGAAATCCACGTAAGCGGTCTCATAGATGTTCTGAGCAATCGACGGCTCCGCCATTGATGTATCGGCGGGGCCACGGGCCGTGTCAGGTGCCGCAGTCCTCGGTCCGAGCATCGAAAGCTGCGAGATCTTGTAGCGTGTCTCCTTAAGAAGCGACTCCAGCATCTCAAGTCGCGTCTCGATGTCATCCATCCGGCTCTCCATGCGAGCCCCGGTGGTCCTCAGGGGCACCGACTTGTCTCCGACCGTGGAGTCCATGTGGGCAACGGCGCCGGCCACCGCATTCAACGAGTCCTCAAGGACCGCCAGCTTGTATTCCTGGCTATCCAGCCTGGATTCGATCTCGTAGATTCTCTTGGCGTAGCAGCCTGACACCAGGGTCATACAGAGCGCCACCAGGGCGATTCTTCGTATGCCTGCCATAATCAGCACCCTCTACTTCACGACGAAGTGATCCCGCCGGTTCTTAGCCCATGCACCCTCGGTGCCGGAAGGGTCCAACGGTCTCTCTTCGCCGTAGCTGATGATGGATATCCTCGATCTGTCGATTCCAAACCTTACGAGGAAGTCCCGCGCCGCGATCGCACGCTTCTCCCCGAGTGCGAGATTGTACTCCTCAGTGCCTCGCTCGTCGCAATGGCCCTCGACGAAGGCATCCACGTCCGGATGCTTCATCAAGTACTCGGCGTTTCCGGCCAGAACGTCACCTGCTGCCTCGGTGAGATTGTACTTATCGTATTCGAAATTGATGTCCTTGAGGGCCATCCCCTCACCCTCGGTAGTCTCGATCGGCTTGATCGGTTTCTCACCGGGCTCCTTGACCACAGTCTCGGCAGGCAGTTTGGTGCCCTCCTGCCCGGACGGCTCAAGGGGCCGCATCTTCTTGGGATGACAGCCTACGATCATGACGACGCCGAGGACGAGAACTACGACTAGGAACACCTTGTTCATCTCAATTCCCTCCTTTGGGTTGGCCCTCGAGTAGAGACTGCTTTCCGTAGCTCGGCGGTGGAGACCAGGCCGGATTCCTCGGACGAGTGAAGCCGTCGACTATCTTGCGCTTGTCACCACCATCCCTACCCATTATATAAATACTCGACTTCCCGTGACCTGTCGAGGAAAAAACAAGATGCATGCCGTCGGCTGACCAGCAGGGATCCTCGTTGTTGTCACTTGAGGTCAAGACCCTGACGCTGACGCCGAAGGGGTCGACCGTGCATATCTGAAATTCTCCATCGATCCTCGATACAAAAGCAATCAGGCTGCCGTCGGGTGACCACGCAGGGGACGTGTTATAGTTGCCTTCGGAGGTCACCTGTCTCACGCCGAGTCCCTCGGTATCGGTGACAAATATCTGGGGTGTCCCGGCCCGATCCGACGTGAAGGCCAGCTGAAGTCCATTCGGCGCCCAGGCGGGCGAGCAATCGATACCCGAGTAGAAAGTGATCCGTCTCTGGAGCGTACCGTCCAGGGAAAGAACATAGATCTCGGGATTGCCGTCCTTGCTCAAAGTGACGGCGAGACTCCTGCCGTCAGGTGACCATGCCGGCATGCCGTTAAGGCCCTCAAATGAAGCGAATCTTGTTGCTCCGAGACTTGATGCGTCCATCACGTAGATCGCGGGCATCCCGGTCTGGTAAGAAACGTAGGCGAGCCTGGCCCCGTCCGGCGACCACGAAGGACTCATCACGATGCCGCCGACCTGGGTCAGCCGGGTCGGAGTCTCGCCGTCAAGCTGGACCATGTAAAGGTAGGAGTTTCCCCGCTCCCCGGCAACAAAGGCCACGCGGGTATTCGCGATGCCCTGCCTGCCTGTGAGAGCAACGATGATCTCCTCGGCCACCAAGTGGGCGGTCGCCGCTATCTCGTCGGGCGATGAGCGGTATTTCCTCTTAAAGATGGTGGCTTCCGAGAGTTTGTCGCCCAGCCGCACCTCGAAGCTCAGCTCGTCGTGGCTGCGCCGGACTGAGGTCTCCACTATGGCGTTCGCCTCGGCGCTCCCCCTGCCCTTCACCACCTCGAAGTAGCCTGACATGTCGAGATCCTGTTCGATCACGCCGAGGAGCCGGTCGTAGTGGGCGTGGAGCTTGCTCTCAATCCCGGGTTTGGCTTCCTCGAAGCCGATCCTGATCTTGGTGTAACCCTCGGTGGTGATCCTGAGCCGGACATCCGGTTCGGCCCAGGCTGGGCGCGGCGCGGGAACGAGCCCGATGGAGATCCCCACAAGGGCGGCCACAAGGACGGCGCTCGCGAGAGCACGTCTCAACGCGACACTCGGGCGGGGGGCGGACTTCGGTATCATTACGGCTTGCATCCTCACCTATCCTGGTGTGTGCTGAAACTCAAAGTGGACTCCGAGAGACTTACCCTTGAAGCCTGCCGGCAGGGGGGGAAGGGGATCTGAGAGTTTGACGGCGCGGAGCGCAGATCTATCGAATATCTCGTAGCTTGAAGTCTTCTCAATCTTCTGATCGCTGACCGTCCCATCGCGCGATATCTTGAAATAGACGGTGGCTACAACCTCTGACGGTGAACCAAAGAGGGCCGGCGGCGCCCAATTGTAGCCGATCCTTTCCCTGAGAACCTCCAGATAGTATGCGAATCTGAAATCCCGGTCATCGAGCGTGAGCGTGCCCGAGCCTATGCCCGAGCCCGATCCCGACCCCGAGCCTGAACCCTTCTGGCCCGTGCCGGCCTTGGCTGCGGCAGTCCCCGTCGCCTTGCCCGGAGAGGACTTGGTCTGCTTCTTGGTATCCTTCTTACTTGAAGGCTTTGATGGCTTATAGGCCATCTTCGATTGATCCGGTTTGGCCGGCTCAGGTTCTTTGTCGGCAGGGGCGGCCACTTGCGATACGCTCTTCGCGGCTGCGCCTCCACCCCCCACCAGATTCACGTTTATAATCTGGCTCGAGTCGATGTTACTTCCCCGGTAGGCAGGGACCACAACTATAGTGAGAAAGAGCACGTGAGCGATCGCCGAAACTGCAAGGGTATACTTCACTTCCTCTTGGCCTCTTGGTCGAGCTCCGTGACCAGCCCGACATCCTGAATGCCCGCCTTTCTCGCGACATCAAGCACCTTGATCACCGCGCCGTAGGAAACCTCCTTGTCGGCCCGGATCAAGACGCCCTTCTTGCCGTTCTTGAGTGCCTTGGTGAGCTCGGCCGACAGGGCCGTCAGGGGAACCACCTGGTCTTCGACATAGAGGGTCGCATCCTTCCTGACGGTGA
Organism: Candidatus Eiseniibacteriota bacterium; assembly: GCA_043808325.1. Lineage (GTDB taxonomy): Bacteria > Arandabacterota > Arandabacteria > Arandabacterales > Arandabacteraceae > JAZDEY01. Next base: position 7,185 of record JAZDEY010000004.1, on the reverse strand, counting down.
CGGTGAGATTAGCCTTGGTATCGATCACGTTGGTGGATGCCTTAGGCAAATTCACCTGGACACCCATCTGCATCAGGGGAGAGGTTATCATGAAGATTATGAGGAGCACCAGTATCACATCCACCAGGTTGGTGATGTTGATGTCAGACAGAGATCTTGGAGGAGTGTAATTCACTCTGGAGCTCCCTGGTCAGGTTTTCAGCCACCCGCAGCGCAAAAGCCTGCATTGCGCCGTTCTCGCGCCTCACCACGTTGACGAAGTAATTGTAGGCGACCAGGGCGGGGATTGCCGCACCGAGCCCGAATATGGTGGCAATGAGCGCAGTCGCGACTCCGGGGCCCACGACGGTGAGGCTTGTCGACCCCATGTCACCCATGCTCATGAAGGAAAGCATGATTCCCCAGATGGTTCCAAAGAGCCCGAGGAAAGGCGCTATGCCGGCCGCGGTCGCAAGAAAAATGATCCGGCTTTCCATCGACTGGGTGACCTCGACCGACGCTCTCTCCATGGCGGCCTTTGCGGAGCCGACAATCGCTGGAATGTCGGCGTCATTGGCGGTCTTCACCAGCGCGAGGTCACTTTTCACTGACAGGGCGGCTTCATTGAGCAGGTGGGCCAGACCTGAGTGTTGGGTGCCTCTCACGTGGTAGTTCGCCTCGAGGACCGAGAAATCGCGAGGCAGTATCCGCAAGAAACTCTTGGTCTGGCGGGAACCTCGCCGGAACACTCTGGCCTTATCGATCGTTATGGCCCAGGAGATTATCGAGAGGACGGTGATCACGGCGAGCACCGTCCCGCCGACGGTGCCTGAACCGACAATCATGTCGCCGACATTGATCTTAAGTAACACACCAAAGGTGAGCATCGTCGCCGGTACCTTTCTCCATGGTTCTGCCTACCCATATGCCGGCGCCGCTTCGAAGGGCTATGTGTACCATAATGAATAACTTTCAGGATTGTCAAGGCAAATCCCGAGAGCCTGGGAGGCAGAACTCGCCGCGGGAGGCTGCATCCAAACAGAGGGGACAAACGTATTGACACAGGAGCCTGGCGCATGGTAGGTTTGCGTGAACCGTTTTGTCAATTTTGGGTTCAGGCACTGTGATCGGAGATGCTGAAGATGAGCGATACACAAATAAGGCTCTCCAGAAAGAAGGTTGGGAGCGAGTTCGTCAAGCGTGTCAATGAGATAAGCGGCCAGAACGTGCACACCTGCTATCAGTGCGGCAGGTGCTCTGCCGGCTGCCCGCTGACATTTGCGATGAAGGACCTTCCCAACCAGGTTATCAGGCTGGTGCAGCTGGGCCTTGAGGAAGATGTCCTTGCCTCCAACACAATGTGGGTCTGCGCCTCTTGCCTTGCCTGCCATGCAAGGTGCCCGAGGGGCGTCGATCTTGCCAAGGTTATGGAGGCCTTGCGGGCAATCAAACTTAGACCCGGCGCCGAGGATCGGATCAAGCTTGAGGAGATCTCCAAGGAAACCCTTGCGAGATTGCCCCAGCAGGCCTTGGTCAGCGGCTTGAGAAAGTTGACCGGATAGGCAGCCGGTGTCCCCGGAGGTCATGATGAAGATAGGTTACTTTCCCGGTTGTACGCTCAAGACCAAGGCGATCGGTCTGGATGACTCCGTAAAGGATACGGCCCAGGTTTTGGGTTACGAACTCGAGGAGATACCGGACTGGACCTGTTGCGGCGCGACCTTTTCCCTGGTGCAGGACAATGTGATGGCCCTGGCTGCCCCGGTGAGGATACTGGCCAATGCCCGGAAGCTCGGGACCAAGGTTGTGACCGTTTGCGCCGGCTGTTATAACGTCCTGAAGCGTGCCAACTACGCGGTCACACACGACCGGGAGAAGCTGAAGAAGATCACCGAGTTCATCGAGATGGACTATCAAGGTGACGTGACGGTGCTGCACTACCTGGAGTTCCTGCGGGACGAGGTCGGTTTTGACAAGGTCTCCAAGCAGGTGAAGCGGGACCTCGGCAACCTCAAGGTCGTTCCCTATTACGGCTGTCAGATGCTCCGGCCCCACGAGGAGCTCCAGTTTGACGATCCCGAGTCTCCCATGATGATGGATAACCTACTCGAGACGATAGGCTGCGAGGTGCTTGATTTTCCTCACAAGGTCGAGTGCTGCGGAGCCTTCCTCACGGTCTGCACCGATCTGGAGACCCGCGCGTCGGGTGGGGCGAGTGATCCTGCCCGGGGCGCCGTCGGCGAGTGCTCGTATACCATTCTGGATGCGGCCGTGAGACGGGGTGCCGATCTGGTCGTGCTTTCCTGCCCCCTCTGCCAGTACAATCTGGATTGGGCCCAGGAGGCAATTGCGAAGCGGCACTACAGCTTCAAGCAGATCCCCATAGTGTATTTCACGCAGCTCCTCGCAGTTGCCCTGGGGCTTGATGCGGCCAAGTATGCTCTTGACAGGGAGCACCATTATGTCGATCCGTCAGGCGTTGTCAGCGCCAAGATTACAGCGTGACGCGTGAGGTAGTCATATGAAACGGATTGGAGTTTTCGTTTGTTGGTGCGGCTCCAACATCGCAAGCACGGTGGATGTGGGCAGGGTTGTCGAGGCCGCGAAGAGGTTCCCCGGCGTGGTCCATGCCGAGGACTATAAGTACCTTTGCTCCGATCCCGGCCAGAACATGATTCAGAAGGCTGTGCGCGATCACAAGCTGGACGCGGTGGTGGTGAGTGCATGCACGCCCAGTCTTCACGAGCCGACCTTCCGCAAGACCGTCGAGATCGCCGGTCTCAATCCCTATCAGTGCGAGATGGCCAACATCCGGGAGCAGTGCAGTTGGGTCCATGAGGACAAGCAGGATGCGACTGATAAGGCGATCACCATAATCCGCGGAATGGTCGAGAAGGTGAAGCGCAATGAGGACCTGATTCCGATTACGGCTCCGCTCCATAAGAAGGCGCTTGTCGTGGGGGCAGGCATTGCCGGCATCCAGGCGGCGCTTGATATCGCCAACAGCGGCTACGAGGTGCTGCTGGTGGAGAGGTCGCCGTCGATCGGCGGGCACATGGCCCAGCTTTCGGAGACGTTTCCCACGCTGGATTGCTCCCAGTGCATTCTGACTCCCAAGATGGTCGAGGTGAGCCGCCACCCCAAGATCAGGCTGATGACCTATGGCGAAGTGATCGACCTGAGCGGTTTCCTCGGCAATTTCAACGTGAAGATCCTGAAGAAACCCAGATATATCAAGGAAGACCTGTGCAACAGTTGCGGGGAATGTTCCAAGGTCTGCCCGGTGGTTGTGCCCAACGAGTTCGACCAGGGCCTGAGCTCCAGGCATGCGATCTATGTCCCATTTCCCCAGGCGGTGCCGGCGACCTACACGCTGGATATGAAGGCATGTCTGGGGCTATTCCCGCTGGCCTGCGAGAAGTGTAGCCAGGTCTGCGAACCCAAGGCCATAAACTACGACATGGAACCCGAGATCGTAGAGGAGATCGTCGGGGCGGTGGTGGTGGCGACCGGCTTTGACCTCTATCCGATCGAGGATATCAAGGAATACGGCAACGGCAGGACGGTGGACATCATAGACGGCCTTCACTTTGAGCGGCTGCTTTCGGCCTCGGGGCCGACGCAGGGCGTGGTGAGAAGACCCTCGGACGGCAAGATTCCCAAGGAAGTGGTATTCGTCCAGTGCGCGGGCTCCCGGGATACCGAGCGCGGCAAGGCCTATTGTTCCAAGATATGCTGCATGTATACCGCCAAGCACGCGATGCTCTACAAGCACAAGGTCCCCGACGGCCAGGCCTACGTTTTCTATATTGATGTACGGGCCGGCGGCAAGGGCTACGAGGAGTTCTATCAGCGAGGGGTGGAGGAGGACGGCACGGTTTACTTGAGGGGCAAGGTGTCCCGGATCTTCCAGGATGGGGACAAGGTTGTGGTCTGGGGATCGGATACTCTCGCGGGCAAGAAGATCGAGATCGTTGCCGACCTGGTGGTCCTGGCATCTCCGATGGTGCCGAGCGAAGGCACCTCGGAGCTTGCGCGCAAGCTCAAGATTCAGATCGACGCCAACGGGTTCCTCTCCGAGGTACATCCCAAGTTGCGCCCGGTTGAGAGCATAACGGCCGGGTTCTATCTGGCGGGAGCAGGCCAGGCGCCCAAGGATATTCCCGAGGCGGTCGCCCAGGCAAGTGCCGCCGCGAGCAAAGTGGTCTCGCTCTTCTCCACCGACGTGGTGTATCACGATCCGATGATCGCGGGGGTCGAGGAGGACAGCTGCAGCGGCTGTGGGGTGTGCGTGGGGGTCTGTCCCTTCAAAGCCCGGGAGCTCGACGTCGACAGAAAAAAGGTAAAGGTGATAGAGGTGCTGTGCGAGGGCTGCGGCGCGTGCAGCGCGGCGTGCCCGACCGGTGCCGCCCAGCAGAGGAATCTCACGGACGAACAGCTTATAAGCATGGTCGATGCGACTCTCGCCGAGAAGCTCCAGCCTTTGGAGGCGCAAGGGTCGGAGAAGGCGAGGTAGGCGGTGGCGCGTAGTAAGGAGAAGGATGCTATGCCGGGGAAGATGGTCAAGATCTACATAATGGGCAAGCAGTATGAAGTGCCTGAGGGGCTTACGATCCAGAAGGCTCTTGAATACGCCGGCCTCAGACTCCTGAGGGGTTGCGGTTGCCGCGGCGGCTTCTGCGGCGCGTGCGGAACGGTCTACCGGAAGGAAGGCGAGTACAAATTGAGAGTCGCCCTGGCCTGCCAGACCGTGGTCGAGGACGGCATGCATCTTACCCAGATACCTTTCTACCCCGCGCACAAGAGCCTGTACGATCTGGAGAAACTGACACCCTCACTGGATTCGTTGGTACAGAACTATCCTGAGCTCATGAAGTGCCTCCAGTGCAACACGTGCCGCAAGGTCTGTCCTCAGGACATCGAGGTGATGCAGTATATGGCCGCGGCAATGCGCGGAGACATCGCTCGGGCCGCCGATCTCTCGTTCGACTGCATCATGTGCGGGCTGTGCGCGAGCCGGTGCCCCGGCGATACGGTGCAATATTACGTGGGTGAGCTTAGCCGGAGGCTCTACGGCAAGTACGTCGCGCCCAAGGCAAAGCACCTTGAGCGGAGGCTTGAGGAGATCAAGAAGGGCAAATTCAATAAAGAGCTCGAGCGGTACGTCAAGATGAGCCCCGCTGAGTTGAAGAAGCTCTACGATGAGCGAGACATAGAGCCTGAGGATGCGGACGAGCCTGTTGAATCGGCTGCGGCGTCCTCCGGCGAGATCAGTGACTGACTGGCAATAGTGATTGGTGAGGAGGAATGACGATGGCAGGCGAGCCAACCCAGGACCCCTATCCGGAATACCTGCGCAAAGCGATCGGTAAGGTCAGCGCTTCGCGGACGCGGAGAATGGCCGAGGAGTTCCCACGCCTCACGGCCGACCAGAAGAGCGCGCTCTTAGAAGGATTTCACCCCGATCACCGGGCGGGCAAGATGGTGGAGATCAAGGTGGGCCCTTCCAAGGGGGAGAAGACTCCGGAGGAAGTGGAGGCAGTCCTTCAGGCCTATAGCCGTGTCGATCCCAAGGCCTTCGATCTAACCAAGATCGACTTTGATGTCGATGTGCTCGTGATCGGTGGGGGTGGGGCCGGCGCATCAGCGGCTCTGATGGCCCAGGAAGCCGGTGCCAAGGTGCTGCTCGTCACGAAGTTGCGCCTGGGCGATGCCAACACCATGATGGCCCAGGGCGGCATCCAGGCGGCGGACAAGGCCCACGACTCCCCAACCAGGCACTATCTCGATATGATGGGTGGCGGGGGCTACCAGAATGACCCCAGCCTGGTGCGCGAGCTGGTGCTTGACGCTCCGGTTGTGATGAACTGGCTCCAGGACTTGGGGACCATGTTCGACAAGCGGCCGGACGGCACCTACCTAACCATCCACGGTGGCGGCACCTCCCGCAAGCGAATGCACGCGGCTCGCGATTATAGCGGCGCCGAGATCATGAGGACCCTGAGGGACGAGGTGAGGAACCGCGGAATCGAGGTCCTCGAGTTCACCTCGGCGATCGAGCTCTTGAAGGATGATCGCGGCAAGTGCGCCGGCGCGATCCTCTATAATATGGAAACCGAGGAGCACTTTGTCTGCCGCGCCAAGACCACCGTGATCACCACGGGCGGCGCCGGGAGGCTCCACGTTCAGGGCTTCCCCACAACCAACCACTATGGGGCGACTGCCGACGGTCTGGTGATCGCCTACCGTGCGGGCGCGCCCTTTGTCTTCATGGACGCCATCCAGTACCATCCCACGGGATCGATTTTCCCGGCGCAGATCGAGGGACTCCTGGTGACCGAGAAAGTGAGAGGCCTCGGGGCACAGCTTGTCAATGCCGACGGCGAGCAGTTCATATTTCCACTTGAGACCAGGGACGTGGTTTCCTCGGCGATCATCCGGGAGTGTAAGCCCGGAGACGAAGGCGGCCATGCCAAGGGTGTGAAGACCCTGACCGGTGCGGATGGGGTATGGCTGGACTCTCCGATGATCGAGCTCAAGCACGGGCCGGGCATAATCCAGAAGGAACTACCGGCGATGCTCCGGCAGTATAAGCGCTGCAACATCGACATGGCCAAAGATCCGATTCTCATATATCCGACGCAGCACTACCAGAACGGCGGCGTAAGGATCAATGCCGATGCCGAGAGCCAGGTTGAAAACCTTTATATTGCCGGCGAAGCATCGGGCGGGGTCCACGGCCGAAACAGGTTGATGGGTAACTCGCTCCTGGACATTCTGGTCTTCGGGAGGCGAGCCGGTAGGAATGCCGCGCTGCGCGCCAAGGAGACCAAGCTCGGTAAGCTGAGCCTGGCTCATGTCGGGGCCTATCATGAGGAGCTCCGGGCCCTGGGTGTCCCGAAAGATCGTGTATCGCCGATGCTGCTTCCGGACTACAGAAGGCCTGAGACCAAGGAGCGTCAGAAGGGCCAGGTCTCTCTGGCGGGACGGGGCTAAGCCCGGTTCCGGCTTGTCTTGGGGTCGTTCCCGGGCGCTGCTGGTGTGCTGCTGGTGCGCTTCTGGCGTTCCCTGTTGCCTCAAGTAAAAAAGTATCTGAACGGGTATTCGTTGCCTCACAAATAAATGTATTTGAAATGATTCCGATCGGGGCGGGTTAGGAGACAGCCGCATGAGCCACATCCTCCAGGGTTTCTTGGGTCGTCAGGG
>JAZDEY010000003.1:0-4813 GCA_043808325.1 Candidatus Eiseniibacteriota bacterium | reverse complement strand
GCCGGTAGAGCTGAAGGGGCGAAAAACTCTCGGAATAACTGGGGCAGACGCCCCAAAGTACACGAAGCGACTCCCCACCAAGACACAATTGGTGCTCGTATCCCTGTCAATGTTACGGTCGTTGGGGAGACCGCCTTCTAGGCTGTGATGAGAGTCGGCCTGAGTCCAGTTCCCGCCTCTACGATGATAGATATTGTCGCCGTAGACCTGTTTCAGACTCCCATTTAGAACCGGTTTCTTGCAGGCGAACCTCGATTCCGTCCAATAACCGTCAAAACTCAAGATCTCGCAAACTTGCATCGCGAAGATGATATGGCCCGACAAGTCGTACTTGGTCTTCGCTCCAGTCCCGACAATCCAGTCGCCGATATTTGCTGGGGCTCGAATTCTCTGCTTGCAAGTTGCAAGCGTGCACCAGCCATAGAACGGGTTCGGTGCGAACCCATAGTCCCTCGCTACGATATAGGAGAATAGTCTCATGAGCAGCTAATCCGCTTCACCGGCCACTCCGGCTTCCTCGGTTCTCCGGATTCAGGGTTGTCCCATTGGATCTTCCCTTTAATGGCATCGACAACTCGCTCCCCTTGCCATCCAACGATCGCAGCGTCACCGCATCGCCGTAACTCCTCCGGGAGGTCTGCGTCTGTCGCACCTTGGGCATATACCCCGACTACATTCTTCCCTAGTTCCACCGCATGCTTGATCTCCCAATTGACCCACCAGCTATCAGCCGTGTCTTTGCTTATCAACACAACCAACGTGCTTGCCCATTCGATCCTTGGGGCCAAGATCTTACTTTTGATGTAATCCTCGCTCTGGGCCTGATTCGGTTTGTCACTGCTAATCGAACCGTCGCGAACTTCCATGCCGGCGCGTCCGATAAGATCTTTCAGCTTCGGCAGGAGATCGTCATCCTCATGCACGTGAGAAATGAAGACATTCTTTGTTTTGGACATGGAAACCTCCTTTCGAACAGCATCTGCCGCTCTGGGATAAAATTGATTCATTGAGAAAAGAGCGTGAATCGTTGCCCTTCTGTTTGTCCGAAGCGGACTAAACTCGCCTCTCTCCCCCACCTTCGAAGAGCTGCGAAAGTCCTTTCAAAACAAGCGCGATGAGTTCGGGTACATGAACGGCGCGGAAAAGCCGCTGGTTCTCCTCCTTGGTAAGGCCATTTCCAAGGCCGCCGGCGCCCGTCCGGTGGAGGACGCCAAGGACTTCTTGGTAGTCGATCGGTGGACCGATGGAAGCGTCTTCCTTCACCCGTTGGTTGTAGTAGTCCGCCAAGTCATGGTATCCCCTGTATTCGAACTGAAAGGATTCTGTCAATCCTTTGGGCATCTTTCCTTCCAAGGCTTGGGCAATCTCCGCTACGCAGCCTCCGAAGCCGCCCAGGACATACACAGGCTTACCATCTCGCAAAGCCAAGAGAGTCTCTTCCAAAATGCCTGGATAACATCCCTGGAACCCGGTCAACCTGCCGCCCAAGACGATGCGGGCATCCAAGTCTCGGTTCATGGCTTCGCGCATGGCCGTGAGGCATCTCGCCCACACGAATCGATTTTCTGTCGAGTCGGGCTCCAGGTACGTCCCCTCGTCTGAAACCAGACCGGTAGGCGGACCCAGCTCACGGATATCCGCCAGACCGAGGATGTCAGCCTTTTGCGCATTCGTTACTCGGAGCCACAGAGGCCAAGCCAGGTAGCTGACAACGCTTCGATTTGACTCGCCTTCGCGAACGGAGGGCGGGTATGTCCGCACCAGATTGAAGAGGATCTCTGTGAACCCTCCCGGCCGTAGGTCGCCGCCGTAAAAGATTCGCGCATCTGCCGCAAACAGGTAGCGGGCAAACTCCACCATGGCGTCCTGCAGATGCATAAGGCTCAAGCCCAGAACTTCGAGATCCGGACTCTCCGAGATAGAAAGGGCAATCTCCCGGCCGGTAAGAAGCTTGGTGATCGACGTTTTTCCCATGGGCTCAGCTCCTCGAGCAGACGTAGAGAGTGGCAGGTGTTGTAAAGATCAGCGTGGGCGCCGGAGTCTGCACGAGTGCAAGTTCCTCCGGTGCCATCGGCGGATCGGGGTAGACCACGAGCTTCGTCTCTTTGGGTGGCGGATGGCTCTTCAGCCTGTGGAGAAACATCAGGGCCTCCGGGGCGTGGGGTAGCGCAAGTGGGCACGAGTCTGGGGCGCACAGAACCGCAAGTGCGGTGAGATCCTCCGGGACGTACAGGAAGCGCAATGCCTCAACCAGCAGTCCTCGAAGGAGAGCTCTCCAGAAAGCGGGGTTTTCCGGTGCCCAACGCACAGTCGGCACATTGCCCATGTATGGAAAACTCCGGGCCTCGCCCACACGTAGGGCGTCAACAACGAGGACGGGCCGGCCATGCTCCTTGGCTCGAAGCACTTCCCTGCGGCACCATGCGCGGGAGGCGAACGTGTCGGTCTGAATGGCCAACATCACTGTGCGCGCGTCGTTCAGGGCGCGATCAATCTCCCGATCGAATTCGAACCCATGCGGCATGTCCTCGGTGTCGTAGAACGACTCAAGGCCGTGGGGACTTTGGAGCCGGCTTTGGATTTCCTTGGCGGCTTCGTGCCCGTCCTTCTTGGCATGGCTCAGAAATACCTTCAAGGGAGCAGGCGCAGCACCCACCGCGTCTTCACTCACCTGTGCGAGCCGTCGGCAGAGAGCATGCAGCACCGAGGCTTCCAGGTACTCGGCCTGTGCCTCGTGCGGCTGAAGATCAAGGCGGATGAAGTGAAGACTCGAAGCCTTTTCCAGTAAGAGTGCGCTCTTGGAGAACGCTACAGGAAGGAAAAGGTGCCCTCGTCCAGACGCCTGAGTCTTTTCAGCGAGACCTGTCAGGTACATTCGCCAAGACGAGTTACTCAGAAGATTATCCTCAAGGAGAGCCACAACAGCGGTGCGTTTTGCAGCTTCAAAGTCTATGTCTATGGGCACTCCGCAGGGTTCGGTGGACACCGAGCGAAAGAAAACGGGGATTCCCAAACCCTGGGAGAAGGGGTCTGCAACGTCCCGTGCGAGCAGGCCGAACAGACCCTCCGCGTATGCTTTGCCCGCAATGAACGCCCAGTGCCAAACCACGTAGACCACAAGCGGCGGCAAATGCCGGGGCATTGTTGAGACGGGTGGCGGAGCGGGAGGTATGGGTGCCGGAGTCGCGTGAGTGGGCACCGCAGGCCGTGCGGCTGCCAGCAGACCGGGCCCGAGCCGAAAACGTGCGAAGCTCTTGTCGCGGGGCGCATTGTCCACGTCGAGCCTGAAATCCTGATTCTCCCTGGACCATGCTCGGGGCCAGACCCGTAACTCCAGCGCGGCGCCCGGTTTTCCAAAGACCGCACCGAACGTATAGCCGTAGACCACCGCCTCGTTCTCATCGCCGTGGACTGCCCCAGCCTTGACCGTTACCGCCTCATCCCCGCCACCCCTAGCCACCAGCCGGCTATCCGCGCGATGCATGTGCCCGCTGAGAAAGACATGAACGTAGTTGCGCAGGCGGCGCTCAGCCTCGACGCCATCAGCCAGCCATGAGAATGAATGATGTGCCAGGGCGATCACGAGCTCATTGGGGCCGAGCTGAGGCTCCAGCAGAGTACCTACGATCTGCCCCCTGCCCATCCGCAAAGTTCCGGAATCCCGGTCATCTTGGCTGAGGAGAGCGGTGTTGAGCCCCACGAGGCGCACAGTCAACCCGTATCGCCCCGCATACCGGTGACACCAGGCCAAACCGAGCCTTTCGTCTCGAGCTACGGGGGCAAACTCCGCGGTGAAGGACTCGAAAGCAGCGAAGCGGCGCCTAAGCGTCTTCCTGTCCTTTGTGGACGCAAGTGCCTCATCCACGGATCGAGAGCCCGACCGAAGTAACTCAAGAAGGGCAGCGACGCCGGGGGACTTCTTGGCCACACGCCGATCGACATCGTGGTTGCCAGGCACAATGAAAACTGCTTCTGGCCCAAGGCCGAGAAGTCCAGCGCACTCGTGAAGCCACTGGCAGGCAAGGGCGTACTCCCCTGGATCCCGAGAGCCCGCGGTCGACGCTACGTCACCAGTGACCAGGATAACGTCTGGATCGGGGACATCGGCGGGCCGGTGCTCGATATCGAGCCGAAGCTGATCAAGCACCAAACGCTGATCCAGCCGGTGGCTGAACAAGCCATGGCCAGCATGGAGGTCGGAGATGTGTAGCCAAGAGAAAAGTGAACTCATGGGCTGTCCTCATTGCAGTCCCATTATCTCTGATACTTCCTAAGTTACTTGGAAGATAAAATAAAAGAGATAAAATAGCAAAGGGAAAATAGTGACCTTTTTGGTTTCCGGGCATTTGAGGGGATTCGGGACACTAAAATAAATAAACTGACCTATGACCTATTTGATATCAAATTTCTAATACGATGAAATTCAAAGCTGTGAAAGCGGGAGAGAGGCTTGCCAAAGCCAAGAATTATTCGTTTATTGATTAAAAAAGTTAGAAAGTTTAATGTGTTCCATAAGTGGTTCCCCAAGGCTCTTCTTTGTTTCCCAATAAACATTTTTATTACCCACAGCTGGCCGCGGGCGATCCTCCATGTCGACGGGGACGCCTTCTTCACCTCCTGCGAGGAGGCTCTCCATCCGGAACTCAGGGGAAAGCCGATCATCACCGGGGGCGAACGGGGAATCGTCGCCTGCGCGAGCTATGCGGCCAAGCAGCTGGGGATCAAGCGGGGCGTCCCCCTCCGCGAGGCGAAGCGGATCTGCCCCTCGCTCGTCGTCCTCCCCTCCGACTACGAGACCTACAGCCTCTTCTCT
>JAZDEY010000002.1:0-4947 GCA_043808325.1 Candidatus Eiseniibacteriota bacterium | reverse complement strand
AACTTGCCCGGTTCCCTGCGTGTCGAAGAGCACACGGCGCAACTTGACCATGAGAAGGCGCGAGAGTTTCAAAGGGAGTTCAGGGAGGGCAAGATCCACGTCCTGAGTTGCTCCACGACCTTTGAATTGGGCGTGGACTTGGGTGAACTCGATACCATTTTCCTCCGCAACGTTCCTCCAGAAGCCTTCAATTACGCTCAGCGAGTGGGGCGAGCCGGGCGCCGAAGCGGATATCCAGGACTTGCTATCACGTATTGTCGCCGTGGGCCCCACGACCTCTACCACTTCTCCGAACCTCAGCGGATGCTCAGCGGCATGGTCCGACCCCCCGCCCTAAGCCTCCGAAACGAGAAGATCATCACCCGCCATATTGCTGCAACAGCACTGTCTGCCTTTTTCCGCGATGAAAGATTCAAAGAACGCTTCAAGAGCGTGGAGCAACTATTCAAAGACCTGGAGCATCCGTCTGGCGTTGCCGATTTTAAAGCCTTTCTCCACGAGCACCGAGCTGAACTGGAAGAATCTCTGCGCGCCATTGTTCCTTCCGACATGATAGCTAAGATTATTCTTGCAGACGGGACTTGGATCGAGAGCGTCACAGGGAAGGACAGCCGATTTTCTCTAGCTGAAGCCGAGGTCTCAAGCGACTGCCGAACCGTTCGCTATCTCCGCAGGACGTCATTTGAGAAGGGGGATGACAAAACTGTGGCGTGGGCAGGAGCAAGAGCGAAGACAATTGCTCAGGAGGACGTTCTCTCATTCCTCTCCCGCAAGGCAGTAATCCCGAAGTATGGCTTCCCGGTAGATGTTGTGGAATTGGACACTCAGAGGACCCAACAAAGTCAGGAATCAATGGAAGTCTCTCTCCAAAGAGACTTGACCATTGCTGTGTCAGAATTCGCCCCCACGAGTAAGCTGGTTGCTAACAAGAAGGTATGGACCTCTTACGGACTCAAACGAGTGGCCGAGAAGGAGTGGCCACGGAGGTTCTACAAGCGATGTGCACGGCACAATGTATTCCTTCACTGGGAGCGAGGGCAACCCGAACCTGTCTCTCCATGTGGTGATCGTTTGACGGTGTTTGAGTACGTTGTCCCCCGTTTTGGGTTCGTGACCGATCGTGATAAGCCGAAAGAGCCAAAATCTCGGCCCGCAAGAGTGTTTACAACGCGTCCTTATTTTGCAGGTTCACTCGGCCCTGACCCTGGTATTATCGCTTTGCCTTCTAAATCTCCGTTGATCACGATGAAGAAGGCATCACCAGGCTTAATGGTCGTGTTGTGCGAAGGCCGACGTGGAGAGGGATTCTATATCTGTGGGGGATGTGGCGCGGGATTCAAAAAATTCGAAAGGACTCATAAGACCCCCTATGGTCAGGATTGCCACGGGACTCTTGAACAGGTCTCTCTCGGGCACGAGTTTGTGACTGATGTGCTGCAACTTCAGTTTCATCCAGCACCCGAGAGGGATATGGAGCTCGTTTGGTTCGCCTACTCGCTTGCTTACGCTATGGTCGAAGGGACTGCAGAGGTCTTAGAGGTCCCCTCCACTGACCTGAGCGCGACGGTAGCCCACAGTGAGCAACATCCTGTACCTCCGATTATCCTTTATGACAATGTGCCGGGAGGGGCAGGCCTTGTCGCGCGGCTTGAGGGAGAGGAAGTGCATAGGGTTTGCTTGGAAGCCGCGCATAAGAGAGTTGGCGGCAATTGTGGCTGCGACGAGTCCACGAGTTGTTACGGGTGCTTGAGAAGCTACAGGAACCAATTCGCTCATCAATATCTTCAACGTGGGCCAGTGAAGCACTATCTGGAAGCGGTGCTCTCGAAATGGTAGTGACTCGACGTTTTCCAAAGCGGAGTAAGCGGGCTAACCACTGTAACCTCGCACATTAAATTGACTCGATATTCTTACAATCGTTTGATGTTTTACAATAAGGTGACCCCTGTCCGGTTCCGCGGCATGTTGCCATGACGGGCGCCTCTCCCAAAGGAGTTGCCAACCGGGCAGGTCTCCCCGGACAAGGACGTGAACTGTGGCTATGCAACCGCAGCATTTACCGTATCTCCCGAATCCAGGGCTTTGTCATGTTGTGCTGACTTGCCCGGAGACTCAGCCTTGTATGCTGTTTCTGTTCGTCGGGTTTGTTAGCGTTGCACTCCGGCTTCCTTCGAACGGTCCCTCGCGGTTCCGCCCTTGCCTTCGGCTGGTACTTGTGTCAAAGTACAAAGGCATTGACAGGATTCATGTACAGGGGACTTTCACCCCATTAGTTCACGCCCGTGCCGGGCGTACACAAAGCGCTCAAGAGGGACGCGGTAAAAAGCCGCCGCGCCCCTTAGCTTTCGCGTTAGCCGACACAAGGAGAATCATGGATCTCGTAGCGCTCAAGGAATGGTTAGTTCCAATATCAACTTCCGGCGGCATAGTCGCAGCGGTCTGGGGAGGCCTAATTGCGCTTCGTGATTACAAACTTAAGCTTCAGGCTGAAACTCGCTTGGCGCAAATTGCGCAAGTCGAAGCTGACGTGAAGCTTCTCAACCTGTTCATCGAAATAATGAACGTTGCTCACGCACGTGGCACAACGGTGCTTGCTTCTGACAAGCTCTTCGAGGCAATGCTACCGAAGCTGCAAGCGCAGGGGAAGATGGACGTGAAAGATGCGGCAATTATTACATTTCCCGTTGGCGCGGCATCTCAGGACGCCGCAATCGCCGCAATCGGGGAGTTGGGGAAAAGGCACGCTTTGCTACGCCCCGCCGCTTTGCGTGCTCTTCAATCGCTTGCCACTTTCAAACCTGAAGTAGCCAATCCTGTACTTGTGGAGTTGCAAGCGCACCGTGTTGGCTAACACATCATTCAACACGGACTGGCGCGATAAAGCGCGCCAGCCGGTTAATTCGGACGTTCCCGGCGACTGGCGTCGCCGGGAATCGCGGCGCCAGCCGCATCGCCGGTTACGAAATACATGTATAAGGTCAATAAAAAAATGGAAATACGAATCAGGAACCTCAGCAAGAACTACTATTCGGAAGGCAAGACGATCGCGGCGCTTGACCAGGTCGATCTGACCATCCCCGCCGACAGGATCTTCACCCTCCTGGGACCGAGCGGTTGCGGCAAGACCACACTGCTTCGGTGCATCGTCGGTCTGGAGATGCCCGATACAGGAGAAATCATGATCGGCGACGAAGTCGTCTTCTCTGCCGAGAAGGACATCTACGTCCCTCCGGACAAGCGGGGGCTGGGAATGGTGTTCCAGACCTACGCCATCTGGCCCCACATGAACGTGTTCGACAACGTGGCCTACCCCCTCCAGACCAGGAAAGAACCCAAAGAGGAGATCCGGAGGAAGGTCGAAAAGACGCTTCATTTCGTCCAGCTCGACGGGTTCGAGAACCGGCCGGCGACGAAGCTGAGCGGCGGTCAGCAGCAGCGCGTCGCCCTGGCCCGGGCCCTGGTCGCCGAGCCGAAGGTGATCCTCTTCGATGAGCCCCTGAGCAATCTCGACGCCAAGCTCCGGGAAGAGACGCGCAAGGAGCTGCGGAGCTTCCTCACGGAGCTCAAGATCACCGCCGTCTACGTGACCCACGACCGGATCGAGGCCCTGTCGCTTTCCGATACGGTCGCGGTGATGAGGAGCGGCCGTATTATCGAGACGGGAACGCCGTGGGAGATCTATTTCGACTCCGACCGGCGGTTCGTGGCGGATTTCATCGGCCGTGCGAACTTCATCGAGGGCAGCGTGGCCGCCATCGGGGATCCCTTTACGATGATCGATTCCGCGATCGGCCCCATCGCCTGCGCAAAGAAGATCGCCGCCTCGCCGGGAAAGGCGGTCACGGTGTGCATCCGCCCTGAATTCATCCGCGTGCTGAAAGGGGACCACCAGGAGGGACTAAACATCTTCCGGGGGAAGGTCGAATCCCTGGTCTTTGTCGGAGACGCCTACGAGGGGGAGATCCGGGTCGGGGAAACTCTCCTGATCTTCCGGATCGAGCCGACGACCGCCGTCCGGGAGGGCGAGGAGATCACGCTGCGCTTCGACCCGCGCCACTGCTCCATCCTCTTGAACTGAGCAGGTCACCTGCAATGCAGAAAACACGAACGGCCCTGACGCCGGGCCTGATTATCATTGTCGGATTTCTCACGGTCTGCCCCGTCTTCATGCTCATCATGGGGAGCTTCAGCGAGGGACTCGGCGCCTTCGGCAGTTTGACGCTCTCGAAGTACGTCAAGGCCTACACCGACCCCGCGTTTGCCGACATCCTCGCCAATACGGTCATCTTCACCATCGGCTCCGCCGCCGTCGCCACCGTCCTGGCCCTGTTCCTGGCCTATCTGAACACCCGGACCAACATCCCCTTCAAATTCGTGTTCCGGATCATCTCCCTTGTCCCTATGATGGTTCCGCACATCCTGTTCGCCGTCAGCTGGGTTCTCCTGCTCAACCCGTCGAACGGCATGATGAACCTCTTCCTGAGGCAGGTCTTCGGCCTGGAGGGAGCGGCGCTGAGCATCTACACGCTCCAGGGGATGATCCTCGTGGAGGGGCTCCTGGATCTGCCCATCGCCTACCTGGTCGTCGCCCCCGCCATGTCGGCTTTCGACGTTTCCCTGGAGGAATCCTCCAAGGTCTGCGGAGGGTCGAATCTGCGCACGCTCTTACGGGTAACCCTGCCGGTCCTCCGGCCGGCCATCCTCGCCGCCATGACGCTTGTCATCGTCCGGAGCCTGGCCTCCTTCGCCGGTCCCTCGGTCATCGGCATGCCGGGGCGGATCTACGTGCTCGCGACCCACATCTACCGTATTGTCGCGACCGGGTATGCCACGGACTACGGCCTGGCGGCGGCGGTGGGCATGAGCGCCATGGCCGCCTCCATCACGCTCATCCTCCTCTACCGGCACCTGACCCGGGAAGGCGAAAAATACGTGACCATCTCCAGC
>JAZDEY010000001.1:0-2825 GCA_043808325.1 Candidatus Eiseniibacteriota bacterium | reverse complement strand
CTTATTGACGGCGAAGTAGGTGGCGCTGTGCGGACAGCCAGCGCAGAGCACCGGCGGTCTGACCGGCAGATCCTGCAGATCCACAGAGACCGTCTTCGCAATCTCTCCTTTCAGACCAAATGCCTTCACAAGTCCTGAGGCTACGATTGCCTGATCGAACTCGTGGGCCTGCGGGAATGCGCCATCAGCTTTGCCGAGTATCTTCGTCTTGAGCCCCTCGTGTTGCGCGACCGCTCTGATAGAGGTTTCGAGGATCGGTTCAAGTTCCTCCACGACCGCGACCGTGTCATGCGTATTGAGAAACTCGACAATCAAGTGCGTCGGGAGTGGGTGCGAGAACCCCAGCTTGAGGACCTCGGTCGACATTCCCAGCATCTTCGCCGCATCCATGACATAATTGAACGCTGCAGACGACGTGATGATTCCTGACCTGCTCCTAGCTCCGATTCTGTAGACTCGGTTGAGAGCGGAACCATCAGCCAGCTTCGAAGCTTCTCGCAGTCGTTCTAGGAGAATCAGATGCCTTGCCCTGGCAACCGCTGGCATGGTGACGAACCGCTTTGGATCCTTCACGAACTCCTTCTTCTTTGGTCCTGGGACTATCTCGCCGACCACGACGGGCCCTCGCACGTGTGACACTCTTGTGGTCGTCCTGAGAATCACAGGCAATTCGAGCTTCTCGGAGAGCGCGAAAGCCTCCTTGGTCATCTGATAGCATTCCTGCGGCGAAGAAGGTTCGAGGAGCGGGATCCCTCCGAGTAGTGCATAGTACCTGTTGTCTTGCTCGTTCTGGCTCGAATGGCAGGATGGATCATCCGCCGTTACCAGAACGAACCCGCCACGCGTGCCCGTGTACGCGAAGGTCATGAGCGCATCTGCTGCCACGTTGAGCCCGACGTGCTTCATGCTAACGAGAGCCCTCACGCCTGAGGCGGCGGCTCCGATGGCGAACTCGGTCGCAACCATCTCGTTGGTCGAGTACTCGAAGTAGATGCCTGCATCCTTGGCCACGCGCGCGAGCGCATCCCCGATTTCTGACGCAGGCGTGCCCGGGTACGTGGTTGCCACTGCGACTCCCGCTTCAAGAGCTCCTCTGGCGATAGCTTCGTTCCCGAGGAGGAGCACCTTCGACCCTGGAGCCGCGTCAAGAACTCTGTCCATTGCGGCGAAGTGATTGGGTACTTGGTGGAAATACCTTTGTCACTGTTTCAAACACGGGTAACACTCAGCCAGCAGTTGAAGTGTCTCCCACCGTCTTCCCTACAAACCCTTTACTCTCGCTCAGAACCACTCTGCGCGGCAACGCGTTCCTGCGCGTTTCTAGGGGCTTCGTCATTCAAGCGCACAAGACGCCCTGATCGTGCTACTCTCGCTGACGTCGTAGCGCTCCGCGTTGACAACTTGCCTGAAACGGGTATGCCGGTTGCCGACATGATTCCGACCTCGAGCACCTCCGAGGAGCTAGTAAGCCGAAACTCGGAGTCAACCAGTAGGGATGGAGCTCGGGCATTCGCAGTCCACATCTAGAGGCGCAGGCCGCACTTCTCACAAAAGGTCGCATCGTTCGCGTTGTTGTGGCCACACTTCGAGCAGGACCGCCCAGCCCAATCGTCCGGAGGCGGGGGCAGCCCTTCGTCGACAGGCATTGGCGCGGCGGTCGGGGCCTGCGGGACTGCCGAAGGGGCGATAGGCATCACGGCGCCCGGAACCGACGTGAGCTGGACTGGCAGGCTTAGGGGCCTCCCGTTCACCGCTAGCAGGTGCTTCGTCTCTGGCAGCACCGTCAACGACGCCGGAACACCTTCAACGAGCATACCGTTGAGCACTCTGCTCTTCGCGGCATAGAACATCCCGAGCTCCCAACCCCTACCCACGCTCATCCTCTTGGGCACGATCCGCACGTCTGTAACGGTCCCGGTCGCGAGCATCTTGCTCATGCTTCCGGCGCCCATCCTGGCCTTGACCGCCAGCCCTAGGCTTGCAAGGCCGAAGAATATCGGTACGATCATGGCGATCGGATCGGACACGAAGTTGATCATTAACGCCATCACTATCGAGACTACGGCCATGCCTCTAGCGTTGTTCCTCAGGGGCCTCAGGGTGCCCACCGCAGCTTTCCTCTCGGAATCCGTCATCGGGCGCGTCGACGCTGAGAACCCTGGCATACCCGGATACATCTGAGCGGAAGTCATGGCACCACCTCAGTTCTTCCCCCACGGATAGCCGTTGCACTTCGGGCAGAACCACGAGCCTGGGTCGGAACCGTCGGTCTTGAAGTAGTGCGGGACGAGCGCGAAATAGGGATGGTGCGGGCATCTCGGGGGCTCCTGCGAGGTCTTTGAGAAATGATCCCTAGGAGCGAATGGGGGGCCACCAGCAGGCGGGGAGGTACCGTAGGATATCCCCGCGCCTCCCATCGACGTTCCGAGCTCAGGAGGCCCGATAGGAGATGATGACGTCTCAGTCTGGACCGAGGGCTGATACGGATACTGAGGAGATGGGACCGACATGACCTGTGGCTGGAAGCCCTGGGGAGCGGGCGGGATCTTGACAGGCGTGGAGGCGACTACAATCGCAACTATGGATATGGCTATGACGATTGCGGAGATGGCCGGTGCCATGCCGCCCGCGACCACGAGCCCGCCGAACCCGCCTTCCTTCTTCAGGTCGAAGGTGCCGTAGATTGTCACTCCGACATTCAGATACGATCCGCTGCCAGACATCTCGTTGCCGCTAACGGTTAGCGTGTATACGGGAGTGAGCCAGTTCACCCCGTCCCAGCCGAAATGAGCCGTCATCAGAAATATGGTGCCGTCGAAGCTACC